>NZ_JAENIO010000039.1 GCF_016595415.1 Roseibacillus ishigakijimensis | reverse complement strand
TTTCATTTTATTTGGTTGGGTTTGGCGTTTTTCGCCGCTCCTCACCACCAAAATTATCGCTTAACCCCTGGCCCGATTTTCGGGGTCCACCTCACCTGCAGCAGATCGAGGGCTTCCCCATCTCCCTAAAAAATCTCTGCGCTCTCCTTCATCCCTCGGCCACCAGCCCGGAAATCACTGACCACGTCAGCCAGGCGCTCGATACCCTCAAGGCTGACCCTGTCATCCCAATCGGCGAGGATGAGGAAGGCCGCTATTCCTTCCTCAGCGAGAAAGTCTCCCAGGTAGAGTCCGAGCGCATCGGCCTCATTGTCACCTCAACCAATCGCGCTCAGATCCAGAGCCGCCTCATGCGCGAACTCTTCCAGCGCACCCCCTCGGTCAATCTCCAAGGCACCAAGAAAATCGACTCCGGCATCTGCCTCTTCGACGGAATGCGCGAACAGGAAGTCATCGGCAAGGACCGCACCCTCCGTTTCCTCATCCAGCTGGTTGGGGCTGGCCTCTTGGAAGAAACGAAATCCAAACTCGTCACTGAATCCCTAGGCTCGCAGAACTCCGCCCTTATTTACCTGGCTGCCGAACTGCCTCCCAAAATCGAGAAGCTAGCCGAGGAAATCTACCGGTCGGAGGAAATCGCCCGCATCCATCGCAACGACTCCGATTCCGAGGTCGTGCGCTACCTGAAAGGTCAGGAACATCAGGCCGAGACTAATTCTCAGAAGGTGCGCGAGTTCCTGGAGGAGGCTCTCGCCGATGGCTGGATCATCTTCCGCGGTGATGCCAATGCGGTGCTCAATCGTGGCTCGTCACTTCATGATGCTCTTAAGAACCAATTGCAAGATTCTGCCTCCGAGGTCTTCAGCAAGTATTCCTTCGCCGACCAGAATGTGCCGGCCAAAGTCGCCCCCGCTTTCTTGAAAACGCAGGACCTTTCCCAAATCTCCTCCGAGAACGACCCTCTCAGCGTTGTCAGTATCCAGGGGAGCAAAACCCACGTCAACTGCGCCCACCCGGCCCTCGCCGAGATTCAGGACTTTTTTGGCCGTCACCCCAATCCCGAGGGAAAACGCCTACTCGACGAATTCAGTCGTGCTCCCTTCGGGTGGAGCAAGGACACCACCCGCTACCTCGTCGCCGCACTCTACTACGACCAAAAGATCAAGATCCGGGTCGGTGGTCACGACTACAGCGTCATTGGCGACCAGGCCCTCGCCGCTTTCAAGACCAACACCTCCTTCAATACCGTCGTCATCGTCCCCAACAATGACCAAATCTCCCCCGAGGTCCGCCAGCGGGCCGCTCAACGATTGGTCGATCTCACTGGTGAGAACGTCCTCCCCCTTCCCCAGCGCATCTCCGATGTCGCTCGCGAATATGTTCCAAAGTTCCTCAAGGAGATCGACGCCCTTCCCGACCGTGTTTCCAATCTCGGTCTCCCCGAGCACCGTCTCTCCCGTCTCCGCTCCACTCTCACCAATGCCCTCGCTGGCGACGGCTCCGATGCCCCCGCCATCTTCGGTGCGGAGGATAGCGAGCTCCACGACGATCTCCTCTGGACCCGGGAGCTGAAATCCGCCCTCGACCACGGCGCAGAAAAGACCCTTGGGGAGCTCACCTCCCTCCTGAGCCAAGCCCGGAACTACGCCCCCGAGCTACTTAAAGAATTGGAGGAAGCCGGATCCGAGACCATCAGTCGCGTTCAGGACGGCTCATTCCATAAGGACCTCCCCTCGCTCACCCACACCTACGAGGATCTGAAAAAAAGGGTCGATGACTATGTCGCAGCGCAGCTCTCCCAGCTCAAGACCACTCAGGAACAACAAGCCGCCACCGTCATCAGCTCCCCGGACTTCCAGCAACTCGATGACGCCGCCGCCGCCCAGATCAAGCAGCGCCTCTCGGAACTCAGCTTCCAACCCGATCCCACCCTGCAGGGACTCTCCCAAGCCACCGCCCGCTTTGCCAAAAGTTCCGGCGAGATCCTCTCCCTGCAAGAGGAGGTCAAAAAGGCGACCGCACCTCCCGAGCCCGACCTCACCCACGCGGTCACCTTACCAGCTCGCATCGCCACCCGCGAAGAGCTGGAGACCACCATCGCCGCCCTCACCGCCTGCCAGGACGCGCTTTCTCAGGGCAAAACCATCTATCTTTCTTTCGGTCAAAAATAGCCCTGCCCTCTCTCCCATGTTCGACACTGCCACCCGCAATCGTCTCTCCAAGTTCGTCGCCGATGCTCGCCGTCTTCTCTGCGGGGAATACAATCAGCCCGGCGGCGAGATCACCTCCCTTCTCCAGACCTACGGCATCCAGCCCGACGGCACCATGGCCGCCCTGGACGAGGTGCCCAATCTCGACCAACCCGGCTACGAGCTCGGGCAAACCCTCCGCGACCTCATCGCGCACAAGCAAGCGACCGGAGCCAACCTGAAGTCCTGGAAGAAATACGACCCCCACGTCTACGACCTCATTCAGGAGCAGGGCTTCACCATTCTCAATCGCCTCTGTGCCGTCCGCATGGCCGAGGAGCGTGGCATCCTTCCCTATCCCGTTGTCAGCAAGGGCCTCGATTCCGATGCCTTCCAACTCTATGAGATGGTCGCTGATAAGCAGCATCTCGACCGCGACCAGCGCTACCGCACCTTCCTCTTCTCCATCTTCGACGAGCTCTCTCTGGACCTTGGGGTCCTCTTTGATCGCTTCTCGCCACACAGTCTCCTCTTTCCTCGTCCCGAGGCCCTGCGTGAGCTCCTTGCTATTCTCAATCACCACGAGCTGGCCGAGCTCTGGTCTCAGGATGAGACCATCGGCTGGATCTACCAATACTGGAACAGCAAGGATGAGCGCAAAGCCATGCGCGATGCTTCCGCCGCCCCGCGCAATTCCCGCGAGCTCGCCGTCCGCAACCAATTCTTCACCCCCCGCTACGTCGTCGAGTTCCTCACCGACAACACCCTCGGCCGCATCTGGTATGAGATGACCAAGGGCCAGACCCGCCTCGCCGAGCAATGCCGCTACCTCGTGCGACGTCCCACCGAGATCTTCCTCGCCGAAGGGGAAAGCGCCCCTGCAGAAGACCCTGACCACGCAACCTTATCGCAAGAAGAGCTCCTCAAGCAACCCGTCCACATCCCTCACCGCCCCCTCAAGGACCCTCGCGAAATCCGCCTCCTCGATCCCGCCTGTGGCTCCATGCACTTCGGCCTCTACGCCTTCGATTTGTTTGAGGTCATCTACGAAGAGTTCTGGGACAATTGCATCGCCGAAGGCGACAAATCTTCCCCTGATCACCGATCACGGATCACTGATCACTCCCATGCACCCCTCACCGACCTCTACGCGTCGAAAGAAGAATACATGCGCGACGTGCCAAAAATGATCATCGAACACAACATGCATGGGGTCGACATCGACCCCCGCGCCGTCCAGATCGCGGGCCTCTCCCTCTGGCTGCGGGCGCAGCGAAGTTGGCAAGACACCCCCACCGCCGCGCGCCCCCGCGTCCGCCGCTCGCACATCGTCTGCGCCGAGCCCATGCCCGGCAGCGACACCATGCTCGAAGACTTTCTGCAAAAGCTGGACTCGCCCATCTTGGCCGAACTCGTCCGGACAGTCTTTGGAAAAATGGAACTCGCGGGCGAAGCGGGGACCCTCCTCAAGATCGAAGAAGAAATCCGCACCGCCATCGACGAGGCCAAAGCCAAGTGGGAGAAACTCGGCACCGCCGAACGCGACCTCTTCTCGACGGAAGAGCTCAACCAGACTCTCCGCCCCGGCGCCCAGCAGGAACTCACTGGCATCGACAAAGCCCTGGCCACTGACCACCGACCACTGACCACGGACTTCTGGGACACCGCCGAAGAACGCATCTACGCCGCCCTGCGAGCCTACGCCGAATCCGCCGAAGCGGGCGACTACCAGCGTCGACTCTTTGCCGAAGATGCCGCTCATGGCTTCGCGTTCATCGATCTTTGCCGAAAACGATACGACGCGGTGGTGATGAATCCACCATTTGGTGAGGCATCTCCAGCAATCAAGACCTATCTGAAGAAAGGCTATAAGGACAACGCTGTTGAACTCTACTGCGCGTTTGTAGATCGAAACTTGTCGCTTCTAGAGTCGGAAGGCTTTGTCGGATGCATCACTTCTAGCTCGTTCGTCCTTTACACGGATTTCTCGGGTTACCGCGAGATGCTCCTTCAAGAGCAGTGTCTAGAGCACTTAGCGAATCTCGGCGAGTCCGTTCTAGATGGAGCCTACGTCTACACTGCTGCCTATATCATCCGAAAAGCGCCGCCTCCAAACCTTATTCAATTCTACGACCTGCGCTTCCAGAACGACAAGAAAGCGGAATTGGAGAGATTAGCTATCGATTCAACAGATCCGGCAACGCGCCAAATGCCTCCTACGAAGTTTTCAAGCCTAGCAAGTTCACCACTGTGTCATTGGGCTTCGGATTCTCTTTTCACGTTGGCAGAAACTGCACCTCCACTTGGAAGCATGCTCGACGACGCAGGAGTTGGAGCGGCTCCTCAAGCCGACTTTTTCGACCTATGGTGGGAAGTTCCGATGGATTCCATAGGATTCAGCTCACGGTGGGTGAGACTGTGTAACGGAGGCTCCTTCTCACCTTATCATCGCGCAGATTTCCTGGTATGTGATTGGGAGGACGATGGAAAACGGGCTATCGCGGATTTAAACAATCGCTATCCGTATCTGAAGGGAAATGTCGGGATACGAATCCAACGCACTCATCTTTACGGTCGACCTGGAATCACATACGGAAAGCGAACTGACCGGTTCAATGCTCAGGTGCTACCAGCGGATCAGATTTTCACGTTTGAAGGCATCGCCGTATTCCCAAGCAATACAGACCCCGATTTTGTTCTGGGTGTCCTCGGCTATCTAAATTCGAGATTTGCAGCCTATTACCTGAATCTTACAGCGGGACTGCACAAGAATGATGTATATCTCCGACGCCTCCCATTCCCTTTCAGCGACGATAAAGTCTATGAGATTGGCTTGCGTGTCAGGGAGCTAATCCCATTGGTGCAGGAAGCACTAATTGCAGAGGAAGTTCACCCTCTCCATAGCTTAGGGTTTCTTGTTCCGGGCTCAAATACGACCATCCAAGATCTTGCTGCATCCTTCAAAAGTCTGGATAGGACGAGCGAGGTCCGCCTATTCGAACTTCTTGCATTCATTGATGAGGCGGTCAATACCGGGTGCTCTTTGGATGAGCAAGTTCTTCGCGAAGTTAATCGAGACCAAGGTTTCGATATATACACAGCTTTCAACGGCGATAGTGGTGGAGCGTCGGTTGTCCGACCTGAACGAGAACGTCCTGGATTTTGCCGATTCGGATTTGAACAAGCCTCAGACCTATTTAGGCAGTCCTTTGATGATCTCACGAGTCCGGTGGTTATTGCGGAACACCTAAATTCGAACCACTTGGTAAACGAGCAGACTTTGCAGTGGTTCGCGGACTCGTTGCTAAGTTGCGTGATTGGATCATCTTTCGGCCGCTGGGACATCCGCTACGCCACCGGCGAGCTCCAGCCGCCCGAGTTGCCCGACCCCTTCGACCCGCTGCCTGTCTGCCCGCCCGGCATGCTCCAGAACGCCGACGGCCTGCCGGCCTCGCCCGAAGACGTGCCCGACGACTACCCCCTACGCATCTCTTGGCCCGGTATCTTGGCCGATGATGGCGAGCATCAAGAAGACATCGCACAACGGGTGCGGGACGCCTTGACCGTCATTTGGGGAGACCGCAGCGAAGCCATTGAGCAAGAAGCCTGCGAAATCCTCGGAGTCAAATCCCTGCGCGACTACTTTGCCGAGAAGAAGTCCGGGAGCAAGTTCTTCAAAGACCACCTCAAGCGCTACAGCAAGAGCCGCCGCCAAGCCCCCATCTACTGGCCCCTCTCCACCGAGTCCGGCACCTACACCCTCTGGCTCTATTACCACCGCCTCACCCCCGACACGCTCTACACCTGCATCACCCACTTCATCGAGCCCAAGCAAAAGGAGGTCGAACGCACCCTCATCACCCTTCGCGAAAAAGGCGACGCCCGCACCTCTGCCGATGAAACCCTCTACGAGCGCTCCAATCAACTGGTGGGGGAACTCGCCACCTTCCGCTCCGAACTCGAACGCCTCGCCAAAATCTGGAAACCCAACCTCAACGACGGCGTCCAAATCACCGCCGCCCCCCTCTGGAAGCTCTTCCGCCTGAAACCCTGGCAAAAGAAGCTCAAGGACACTTGGACCAAAATGGAGAAGGGTGACTACGACTGGGCCCACCTCTCCCACACCCTCTGGCCCGAGCGCGTCATCCCCAAATGCGCCACCGACCGCTCCCTCGCCATCGCCCACGGCTACGAGTCCGACCTCTGGGAAGAAGTCACCACCAACAAAGGCAAACAAGTCTGGCAACCCAAAGAAAACGCCGACGAAACCGTCGCCCGCCTCATAGAGTCCTTGTGAGAAAAATGAGCTCCTCTTCGTCCGAATCGCAGTGGGAATGGGATGGCCACCCTCTCACTCTGGATGACTTTTACGCCGTGCGGGTCTATATTGATGCCTGCCTCAACCCTAAGACCGCCCCCGGCAAATTGCCTTACGCTCTCACCACCGACCTCGACCTTCTTTTGAAGTTGGTGAAGGCCATGGACAGGCTCATCCCTTGGCCTGCTGAAGCGACTGGCGAATGGAAAATTCCTCAACCGGTGGCGGTCTTACCTCCCGAACCACCTCGCCCCCCAGATTTTCTGCCTGCGGGAGAACCCCTCGACCTGTGGCTAGAACAACAAGAAAAAGAAATCGCCCACTGGGAAAACGAAATTCGATACCACGACAACAATCCCAAAAAAAAGCGACAGTTTCCGACGAGACATTTACCGAGGAAGAGACTCAAAGAAATCCTCACATCTCTTCAGAAGGAAAAAGATGATGCCTTAGAGTGGAAAGAAAGACACAGTCGATGGATAATAGAGCATCAGCCTGACCTCGACCGCTACCAACGTTACCTCCAGGCTCAAGCAGCCTATGAAAAAAGTGCTCAAATCCAATACCTTATTCGAACAGAATATTCACAGAGCCTCTTCTTTAAGAAAATACTCAGCCGACAAAGCAAAGAAATCCGACGAGCGAAAGAGCGGGGCGGACTGCTCTACTCCCAAGTGCCCTGGGAACTCCTGCCAAGCGGGGAAGGATTCTATCGACGTTTGCACCAGTATTTCCAAGGCGAAAGGGAGAAGCTCCGTTCTCGCCGCTACCTCCCCGAGCGTCTTCAGTTCATGGAATCGCTTTCTCCCGTCAAAGCCTACCTCGGCAAAGACGAGTTCAATGACTACGTGGCCTACTTCTTTAAAGGCTCCACCTACGCCGTGCTGGAGAGCCCTTGGTCCGGCAATGCCATCTACTTTCTACCCGCCAGCGAATGGGTCCGACTCTCCAAGTATTGCCGCACCGACCTCCTCGAAAGCCCCCAAGCCCAAGTCACCCGCCTTATCCACGGCCGTAGCGGAAAGTGGAAGCAACAGGTGAGGAAGCGGATTCAGCCAAAATCCCCCCCTTAATTTTTCTGAACTTCGAGAGAAAACCCCAGACCCCTCTGCCTCCGATGACATTTTTCGCATTTTTCTTTCGAAAATCGCCAATTAGCACCATATTTCGCCCATGCTTCTCAACTTCAGCACTGCGAACCACCTTTCGTTCCGCGAGCTTGAAACCCTTTCGCTCGAAGCTACGGGCGACAACAAACGGGAAGACCTCGCTGTAGTAAGAACGGAGGCTGGAAACGTTCTCAAGCTGGCAGCGGTATTCGGAGCGAATGGCTCGGGGAAATCCAATTTGGCAGATGCCATGAATTGGCTGCGGACCACGGTATTGGCTCCCGTTTCCCAGGGATTGGAAGACCCCGAAATTCCTGTTCATCCCTTTCTCCTTCGCAAGGGACAAGAAAAGAAGCCTAGCTTTTTTGAAATCGAATTCTTGCAGCGCGGCAATCGCTATCGCTACGGCATCGAGTTGGACTCGAAAAGAATCCATTCCGAGTTTCTTTTCCGGAAGAGGCCAAAAGGGAGAGAAGTCGTCCTCTTCACCCGAGAGAAGCAGAATATCGAAATCAACTCGAATCAGTATAAAGAAGCCAAGGGACTCGAAAACCGGACCAAACAAGATTCACTTTTTCTGACCGTTTGTGCCTCCTTTGATGTCAAGGAAGCCCAAATGGTCATTGCTTGGTTCCGTCAATTTCGGTTTGTCTCGGGACTTACCGAACTCTCGTTCTTCAGCTTTACGGCAAAGCAGCTGCAGGAAGAAGTCCATCAGAAACGAATCTTAGAATTCGCCCGCAAAGCGGATTTTCAAATTGCAGGCCTCTCCAGCAAACTCGAACGCGCAAACGAAGAGAACCTGCCGGAATCGGTTCCGACCTCTCTTCGCCGTCAACTCATTAGCAAGAAGGAAATCATAAACGCCGAGATTTTCAGCGAAAGAAAAGTGCTGGACTATCGGGGCCATTCTTCGGGCTCTCTCAAGTGGGATATCACCGAGTTCGAATCAGAAGGAACCCAAAAATTCATCGCCTTGGCAGGTCCCATTCTCCACACCCTTGAAGAGGGTGCGATACTCATTATTGACGAATTTGAGGCGCGATTACATCCGGAATTAACCCGAGCAATCGTCGACTGGTTCCAAAGTGGTTCTAACCATACCAAGGCCCAACTCATTCTCACAACGCATGATGTAGGCCTCATGACCCCGGACCTTCTCCGACGAGATCAAATTTGGATCACCGAGAAAGACGACACCGGACACACCTCTCTCAAACGGCTTTCGGATTTCGATGTCAATCAAGTGAAGCCCACGACCCGCTTCAACAAGCACTACATGATGGGGCTATTCGGTGGGCGGCCGAACGTGGCACTGGATGAATTTCGAACCTCTCACCTTGAACCCCAAGCCCCCTGAATCTTGCCAAAACGACAAAAAAAGTCTTGGGAGCGCACCCGCGATAAGAGGTCGAGAAAGCAGAACCTCCGGCGTTTTCTCATCGTCTGTGAAGACGAAAAAAGCAGCCGCCTCTACCTGCAAAAATTCCCTTTCGACCGAAAACTGGTCGAGATCGAAACGGTTGGCGGTTGCGGCAATACCATCAGCGTGGTCGAGCGTGGACTTGAACTCAAGGATCGCGCACAGAAGAAGAAGCAGCCTTACGTCCATGTTTACTGTGTGATAGACCGAGACGAACATCCCCTCGACCGCTATCGCGCAGCTTTCAGCAAGGGTTACAAGCACAACGATGTTTCCATCATCTGGGCCAACGAAGCCTTCGAACTCTGGTATCTCCTCCACTACGACTACCTCGACACCCCCACCCACCGTGACGATCTCGCGCGGCGGTTTGCGGAAAAGATGGGGCGGTCCTATGACAAAGCGGACGACAGCATTTTCGAAGAGCTGGAGAGTAAATTATCCACAGCGTTCCAAAATGCCGAGCGCTTGGAAAAGCAACTCTCTGGGGAGCGGGAGCCACAGATGGCAAACCCCTCGACCAACATTCATGACTTGGTGAAAAGGCTTTTGGACATTGGAAACATCTCCCAGGACGATTAAGACCGAACAACGCCTCGTCATGACCTTTGCCGAACACATTCGCGATTCCGTTTTCCACGCCCGCCTCAAAGACAAACGCATTCTCGTCGTCTTTGATCCTGCCAGACGTTATCACGAAATCTGTCTTTCCCTCGCCAATGAGCATTGCACCGTCGTCGACGCCGGAAACCGACCTCTTTCTTCTCGCCTTGACGCAATGAAGGTCTGGCAATCCCTCTGCGAGGACACTTCTCACCAATCACAACTGCTGATTTATGTGCCGGAAGAAGCACCAGTCGACAACGCGGCCAAGCGTGTCCATCCTTTCACGGCTTTCATCCAATGTGGCACCCTCTTTCCAAGAAACCCGCGAGATGATTACCAACAGCTCTGCTACTCTTATTGTAAGGACCGAAGGAAGGAAATTGATCAACTTTTTGCCGCTGGGGAGCC
The DNA here is from genome assembly GCF_016595415.1 of Roseibacillus ishigakijimensis. Lineage (GTDB taxonomy): Bacteria > Verrucomicrobiota > Verrucomicrobiia > Verrucomicrobiales > Akkermansiaceae > Roseibacillus > Roseibacillus ishigakijimensis. Next base: position 29,595 of record NZ_JAENIO010000039.1, on the reverse strand, counting down.
CCCGATCCTGAGCCATATCGACAGCTTGCAAGACGGAGCGAATGCCATCCCCCGCCTAAAGGGTATTTTCGGCACCGGCGAGTTCACGAAGATCCTTTCCCGCTTCCTCGCTCCTAGCTCCGAGATTGAGCAAAACCTCACCGAGAGCTCCGATTGGGTGACCGAGTTCCGGAGCCTGACCCAACGCACCATCGAGTTTCAATTCGACTCCCGGGCCACCAAGCCTCCGACGATCCGGGAGAAGCTCTGGCAATATCTCCTCTTCAGCGAGTTCGCACATGATCTTCCCTCCGACTTGCCCGAAGGCTTGTCGCATCTACCCAAGGCCAGCGGAAGCGCTACGAGCCTGGTCATCGAACTTTGTGACGAGCTTCGTAAAAATGATGATACCAAGGAATCCTATCGCGACGAAGCCAATCGGATTCAAGAGGAGCTGAAGCTCGAAGAGGAATGCGCCTCCCTCAACGATCTGGGGGAGCGCGACACCTTTGCCTTCGAAGAAGCCCGTTTCCTGAACAAGGCGGTCACCGCTATCAATGCGGGCTCCTACAATATCGCGAGTGAAATCCTGGAAACCCATCGCCATTCGCTTTGGACCGAGGAGGGTGAGCGCCGCCTGCTCTGGAAGATTGTCGAACTTTCCCTCCGCACTTTCCACGAGATCGAAGCCACGCAGGAGAAACTGAAGCAGGTCCCCGGCAAGGGCTCCGACCTCTGTCAATTCTACCAAAATGAATTCTCCCGGGTCGACCGCTATCACCGGGAGTTCGAGCAAGCCATCGATGAAATCGACCAAGCCAGTGCCGAGGTGGAGAAGGTGGCAGATAAGGTTCACTCCCAATACCGAGTCTTCTTCAATCAACTTCAAGACCGACTCCTTACCGAAATTACGAGCGAAGGTTGGCCTTTTGAAAAGGTGGCCGCCAATGCCACTTTGTTCGACCGGCTCGTCAGAAACTATCTGAATGAAGGAAAACGGGTGGCCTACCTGATGGTCGATGCCCTCCGGCTGGAACTCGCGCAACAACTCGAATACAATCTCAGCCAATCCTATGAGACCAAATTGGAGCTCTCCGCAGCACAACTCCCCTGCGTAACGAGGTTTGGTATGGCGGCACTTCTGCCCGAGGCGGATACGAAACTTCAGTTCCGGAGCGCAAACGGCAAACTGGAACCCTTTCACGGCGATACGCAAGTCACCACTCGCTCCGCCCGACTAGATGTCATCCATAAAGCATTTGGCGAACGCTTCCGCGAGATGCGAATGGATGACTTCCTCAAGAACAACAGCAAGGAGACAAAACGAAAGGCGCTCAAGAAGGAGTGCGAGAAAGCGGACCTACTCGTCATCACAAGCACCGAGCTGGATGAGGCCGGAGAGAGTAGTCTCTCGCTCCGCAACCATTTGCGAAACGTCCTCCGCCAGATTCACCAGTCCATCGAAGCTGCCGCGCAACTTGACTATGACATTGCTATTGTTGCTACTGACCACGGATTCATTTGGCTGGACGAGTTGGATGCTGGCTCGACAATCAGCAAGCCATCCGGGAAGTGGCTGCTCGACAAAAGGCGCTGCCTCATCGGCAGTGGTGACGAAGCCCCCGATTCTATCCGCCTCGTTCCCCAAGCCATTTCGCTCCCCACCGAGGAGCCTTACTTCATCGCACCCCGAAAGCTCGCGGTCTATCGCAAAGGGAGCGAATACTTCCACGAAGGACTTAGCCTTCAGGAATCTCTGGTCTCATCGCTTGAGGTTCATCTGGGGTCCAACAAATCTCAACATCAAACCAAGAAGCTCCCCGAGCTGGATCTGACCCGAAAGCGCAACAAAGTCTCGGGCCGGATCGTCGCCGTCAATCTCTCTTGGCCAGGCAGCGCCTCCCTTCTCGATGAGAGCACCCAGTTCCTCCTCGTCGCCTTACAAGACGGCGAGGTCGTTGGCACCCCAAGCTCCAACGAGGCTGTGGACTCCTCCACCGGTCTGGTCAGAATTGCCCCCGGAAATGCCATCAAAGTTTCACTACGCCTCACTGACGAAGCCAAAGAAGGCCCGATAAAAATTCGAGTTCGAGATGTCAAAACGGAGCGCGATGTCGCTAAGCTGGATCTCGTCTACGAACCCACCATTTAAGCAACTTTACAACCCCCATGCAACCCGACACTCTCGACGAAAAAATCAACGACGTATTCGAAGGTCGCAGTGTTCGAAAGGACCTTGTCCAGCGGATCAAAAAAGGAACGAACATTCCCACTTTCGTCTTGGAGTTTCTCCTCGCCCGCTACTGCCCAACCGACGACCCTGACGAGATTCAGGAGGGACTGAAAGCGGTCACTGAGACCATCCAGACCCAATACGTGCGCCCTAATGAGGCGAACAGCGCTCAGTCAAAAGTCCAGCGTCAAGACTCCCACCGCTTCATCGACAAGGTTCGCGTCATTCATAGCGAAAAAGAGAAAAGGCATTGGGCCGAGATGCAAAATTTTGGCTCCAAGCGAATCGCTATCAATGAACGTCATTATAAAGACAATGACCGCCTGCTCGAAGGAGGCCTATGGTGCGAAGTCACGGTCTGCTACAATCAGGTCGAAGACGACGACTACACCTTCTACATTGAGGACCTGAGACCCATCCAAATTTCACGTTTCTCCTATGAGGATTTTTGCGCAGGCCGGGAAGAGTTTACCCGCGACGAATGGATGGCCTTGGTGCTGCGTTCTGTGGGGTTAGAACCCAATGCCCTGACTCCGCGCGAGAAGCTGCACTTTCTTGCCCGCCTCTTCCCCCTGGTCGAACAGAACTACAACCTCTTAGAACTTGGTCCCCGGGGAACGGGAAAGTCCTATGTCTACAGTGAATTCACCCCCTACTCGACTCTCATCAGTGGCGGGCAGACCTCCACCGCGACGCTGTTCTACAACAAAGTTCGCAAGGAGGTCGGCATCATCGGATATTGGGATGTCATCGCCTTCGACGAGGTGGCTGGCATCAAGGTCAAGGATCCGGGAACGATTCAAATCCTGAAGGACTACATGGCGAATGGGCACTTCAATATCGGAGCGGAAGTGATTGCCCCGGCGAGCATGAGCTTTGTCGGCAACATCGATGATTCCATTCCCCACCTCGTCGCCTCGGAGAATTTTGACCTCTGCCGTCCGCTCCCTCCGCAGTTTGACTTGGCTGTCATTCACCGCTTCCACTCCTATGTCCCGGGCTGGGAAATTCCCGCCTTCAGCAGCAAGCTGGTCACCGACAATTACGGACTGATCACCGACTACCTCGCGGAGGCCTTTCACTACCTCTTTGGCAAGGTCAACCTCTTCTCAACCGTCAAGCAGCGGGCCCGGCTCAACTCCGCTCACGAAGGCCGTGATGAAGCCGGGGTCATCAAGACCGTCTCCGCTCTCTGCAAACTCCTCCATCCCGGACAAGAGCCCACGGACGATGAATTCGAGGAATACCTATCCTACGCCATAGAGCTTCGCCGCCGGGTCAAGGAACAGCTCAACAAGAGGAAAAAAGACGATGAGTTCGCAGCCATCGATCTCGGCTTTTTCAATAGCAAGGGCGAAGAAATCATCATCTCGTGTCCTGAGTCCAGAGGGGTCCGGGCCATGCTGGAGCCCACCCGCGAGCAAGAACTGGCTCCGGCCGAAGAACTCGAAAACCCACCCACCCCAGCAGAGACCGTCCCGACACCCGCTCAATCATCTGACGCGGACGAACCTACCCTCGTTCCCGAAGAAAAGCTTCAGGAAGGTCAATGGCGGCTCTACCACGGGGATCGCGGTGGTTCCTATCAGGAGCTCTTCGCCAAACACCTCAAAGGAGCCAAAAAGATCGCGCTCGACGATCCTTACATCCGCACCCATTACCAAGTGGTCAACTTCGTGCGCTTCTGCGAAATGTGCGTCGAGCTCGGTTCCGTAGAGGAAATCAGCCTCTGCACGTCCTACGACAGTGAATACGAAAAAGACGAGGTTCTCGCCAAACTGACGACCATCGAGACCAGCTTGGCGGACCACGGAATCGTTCTAAAAATTCGCTTCAGCAACACCCTCCACGACCGCGAAATCCGAGCTGACAACGGCTGGACTATTCAGCTCGGACGCGGCCTCGACATCTACCAATCCCCTGAAGACTGGCTCGAAATCGGAGCGAACGATCTGCAGCTCCGAATGCTCAAGGAGACAACGATTACCTATTTAAAAACAGAAGATTGAGCCAGCCCTAGAACACAAATCAGTATTTGATGATGAAGTTGACATTAGCGTTTTTCGGTCGGGTTTCAGGGCCACCAGAAACTTCCATCAATTTGCGCCCCACCGCATTCGAATTGACGTAAGCTGGTGAAGCGTTGCTATTTCGCCCTGTGATAGAAATGTCAGTTCGGTATTGAGCATCCGGATGGTCAAAGCCAACGTTGCCAGCACCAACAAATGTCCGGTTGGCCCAAAGACGATGAGCATGCTCTTTGAACTCGTCAGCTTGGACGCTTCCTACCCGGTTGCCAGCATTCCCATTCGGAGCCATTGCTGGGCGCTGTGCATCGCTTGCGTTTGGATCAAGTCCTGCAGCGGCATACTCTTCCCCTTCAGGTCCATCTGGATCGTCGGTGCCGCGAAGAAAGCGACCCCGATAATCAGGAAGATTGAAGTCGCCCTCAGATTCTCCTCCTGTCCCGTGGGAAGTTCCGATTGCGTCCCATAGATGCGGATACTCAACTTGAGTGACAACGGATCCGTCGCACATGAGCCAACCGTCTGGCGGGGTCGTTCCGGCGAAGGCTTGAATCGTTCCGGGTGGATTGAGCTTTCTCAGCAGCTCGACCTCAAGATCTTCCTCCTTGATTGAGCCATTGACGATTTCGAGCGTTCCGACTGACTCATCCGCAAGCTGCTCCTTGACGATACGGTTGTCGGCCACAATGGAGGAAGCGGGTATGCTGTTCTCCTGCAAGACGGAAGGTTTCAGCTTACCAGAGGCCGGGTCCCCTTCCTCGTCGAAGTCAAGAATGAGGGACCAGTCGCTGCCATCCAATTCCCGAGCCTCCGCTGCTTCTACCGCAAAAACGGATGGAAGCAGAACCTGCCGAGGCAACAAGGGTGGGTCGGCGGCGGTGATGGTCTCGCTACCATCAGCATCGACGGTAATTTCAAGATAGAGCGACTCCGCAAAGTCCACTCCACTCAACGATGTCTTCGTTCCAAGAATCGTGTTTACCAGTCCGCCGTTAACCGAGAGCTTATGAACTTCTCCCGCCCACACGGCGTTGCCGGAAACAGGGGCGTCGTAGATCTTGAATTGAACGACTTTGGGGCCGTCGGCGATGGCTTGGCCGGAGGCGGCGGTGAGATGGCCTTGGAAAGGCAGAAGACTGGGCGTGGCAAAGCCCATACCAGGGAACAACAGGATAAGCGCGGCTAATTTCATGATGGTTGTTTTAATATTTAATTATATAATTTACGTAGGCATTCGCCGGCCGGGTCTCATTTCCTCCTGACTTGCTAGTCAAACCTTGAGTCGGCAGACCGCTGGTTCCTTTCAACCGGTAGTTGTAGCCTCCATAGGCCCCCGTAGTGTTAAGTATATGGGGAGAGTTCCCTGCGCCATTCGAAGGATTAGGGGATCCTCCGCTATTGTCTGCTCCGGGATTGATCATCAAATGAGCATGAGCCCCGTATTCATGCGCTTGGACCGATCCGACTTCATTTCCTGTTTTCTGGCCGGAAATCTCCAAATCCACAATATTACCTCCAACATCCATTGTATCATCTCGATCTGCCGCGTCCGGGTCTCTTCCAGACGGACCGCTTTTTCCCCTTAGAAAATACCCACGAAGGTCGGGCAAATTGAAATCCGTGACATTGCCACCGCCAATGACTGGAGAAAAGAGCGCGTCCACACCAGCCTCAGTTCCGTCTCCCCATTGCTGATGGATTGCCTCGTAAAGACTTTGGTAATCGCCCGAATACAACGCAGAGCCATCACAAAGGAGCCAGCCATCTGGTATATTACTAAGTCCACTCACTGGGTCCAGTTCAGGGCCAGCGAAGGGCATAATGCTCCCAGTTGGGACCGTTGCTGTGATAACTTCAGGAGAAAGATCAACACGCTGAATTGAGCCGTCTGCGATTTCTTCAGATTCGACTGATCCCTCTGCCATCTCTACTGCGGAAACCGAATCGCTCACAAGAGCCCCACCTGGAATCGACCCCTCCTGAAGAACACTTGGATTGAGTTTTTTACCCGTCATATCATCTTGTAGAAGGTCCACACCCTCAACCGTCTCGGCACTCATCGCCACGTGGGCAAAGTTTGCTGGAAGTAGAACCTGCCTCGGTAGCAGTGGCGGGTCAGCTGCAGTGATGGTTTGATCTCCATCCGCATCAATCGTGACTTCCACATACAGCGGCTCTGAGAACATAATCTTTGTCTCGGCCGCATAACGCTCGGGAAATGCTGTCTTCGTCCCCAAGATCGTATTCACCAATCCACCATTCACCGACAGCTTATGAACTTCTCCCGCCCAGACGGCGGTTCCGGAAACGGGGGCGTCGTAGATTTTGAACTGAACGACTTTGGCGCCGTCGGCAATGGCAGAGCCGGAGGCGTCGGTGAGGTGGCCTTGGAAGGGCAGAAGCTGCGGGGCGGCAGGAGCAAGGCCCGCCATGGCAATGAGAATGGGGATGGTTGTTTTCATGATTGGCTAGTATTTGATGATGAAATTAACATATACGTTTTTGGGACGAGTCTCAGAGCCTCCGACGCGATAGCATCTGGACGTGTTGATTGCGCCCGGAGCGCTCACACTCACGTTTGAACGTGCCAAAGCCCCTTGCCCCAAGCCCGAGGCATTTGCATTCGCTAGCTCATGTTCATGACTCTCAAACTCGTCATCTTGGACAGAGCCAATTCTGTTGCCTTGGTTTCCGCCCAAGTTCATCGCGGGACGTTCGGAATCGCTGACATCAGGGTCATTCCCTGCTGCGACGTATTCCGCACCTTCCGGTCCATCAGGGTCGTCTGTTCCTCGAAGGAAGCGGCCTCGGTAATCCGGGAGATGGAAATCGCCATCGTCGGGACTACCAGCACCGTGAAAGCTTCCAATGGCTTGCCAAAGGTGAGGAAATTCGGCTTGAGTCACAATCGAACCATCGCACATCAACCAGCCGTCGGGAGGGGTTGTCCCGGCATAGGCCTGAATGGTTCCTGGAGGCAGGAGTTGCCGGACGAGTTCAGCCGCCAAATCCTGCATCTCAATCGTGCCGTCAGCGATTTTGGCCCCTGTGACGGCACCATTTCTCAGCTCAGCTGTATTGATTGCATTTGAGGCAATTTGTGAACTTTGGATCGAGTTGTTCGCAACGATCGCATTGGCAGGAATGGTATTGGCGGCCACAATCTCGGGTTTCAACTTGCCAGTTGACGGGTCCCCCGTCGTAAAAACCGAAGCCCAGTCATACCCATCCAATTCCCGAGCCTCTCCAGCTTCGGAGGCAAAGACTGCCGGAAGTAAGACCTGTCGGGGCAACAAGGGTGGATCGGCAGCGGTAATGGTTTCACTGTCGTCAGCATCGACGGTAAGTTCAAGATAGAGCGATTCGGCGAAGTCCACGTCGCTCAACGATGTCTTCGTTCCGAGGATGGTGTTCACCAAGCCTCCATTAACCGACAGCTTATGAATTTCTCCCGCCCACACGGGGGTGCCGGAAACAGGGGCGTCGTAGATTTTGAATTGGACGACCTTGGCTCCGTCGGCGATGGCAGAGCCGGAGGCGTCGGTGAGGTGGCCTTGGAAGGGTAGGAGCTGAGGGGAAGCTTTGGCAGCACAGAATACTAGTGATAAAAGTATGATTGAAATTTTCATTGAGATAACTTTCTATTTTGGTTCTAAGGCGTCCAACCGGACTGAAGAGCTGATTCGATTTTTTCGACATAGCAACCCAAGTTCCAGCCACATGACCGAACAAGTGGATCGTCACTTTGCGGGCTGGGATGGGCAATAAAGTTACTTAGTTCCTTACTAGCGTTACTAAAATTCTCATACCCTACAGAAGTTAAATCCAACTCGCACCCTCCTCCTAAACCTGCCCCTCCAATGCCTGGAAAGCTTGCAGCAATTTTGCTCTTTGGACCCAGCTTTGCTGCAAAAATCGCGCCTCCTACACAGCCCTCGACTTCAAACTTACAATTTACATTCCCGAAAGTAAAACTAGTTCCCAACGAACCCTTCTTCACACAAGCATTAACTTCGAAACCAAGCCCTCCCTCAACATATCCAAAATCGGCTCCAACCGCAAAAGCCTTAACCTCACCATAAAATTGTTGATTAATATTCTTTCCGCCGATTTGGTATCCTCCTTTCATACTATAGGCACTCGCTTCAGCAGTAGCACCGAAAATTTGCTCTTTCATACTCGCCCCAAATCCCAGCTTTCGTTCCAAGGCATTCATTTGAAAAAAGCCACCCGTCTTACTTCCTCCTTTGTTGATAATTTCAACCTTTTCATCTACCACAGTTACAGATGATTTGTCACTTGCCCCAGTAGGATCAACAAATACAACAGGGTTGTTTCGTGAGTATGAATAAGAGTTTTGAGTCTTGGGAAGACAGATGCGAACTGCCTCAGAGACAGCATCCACCGGATCCACCCGATTAAATCTCCCTAGACTCGCGCACAAATACCTCGCCTCAAAATAGTGCAAATCACTCTCCGCATCCTGCTCTTTCTGGGTGAACCCGTAGGCTTCCTCCAAACCTCGCGGACGATACTTATGCCTTGGATGGCCGAAGGCGTAGTTGGCGATTTCCTCGAAGAGATCGCCATTCTGGTCGGTGATGACGCTGGAGGAGCCGAGGTGGTCCTGATGATAGAAGCGGACTTGAAGGTCAGGCTCGGGAGTTTGGTCGAGTTGCTCGGCGGTGGACGAGCTTTGCAGATAAAGGGCCGCACTGGTGGGAAGCTCTTCCGGGAGAGAATCCGAAAAGCCCGCGAGCTCTCCTGCGAATCTGATTTGCCAAGACTGGTTTTCACTATCCCAGAGCCAAAGGTCGGCATCGGCAGGAAGCTCATCAAGTTGCATTGGAGTATCCCCCGTATTGCGGACGAATTGCCCTTGCTCGGCGACAATTGCCTGATCCGCAGGAGGAGCCCGACTTCCTGTGACGCCAACCACACCTTCCCCATTGGCATGTAGCCACACCGGGGTGTGCGGCGGCATGGCCTCGCTCATGGGTGACCAATCGCCGTCTCCCTCATTCCACCAAACTGCTGCATCGAGTAGCGGCTGCGCTTCCGGGTCCAAGCTGCCCTGCCCTTCCCCGACGGTGACTGTTTGCAGATTCCACCCTTGCTGCAAACGAAGCCGCTGAGTCTTGGTGGCGGCGGTGGTTTGCAGTGAACTGGTGACCCGGGCCACGCGGGTATCGCCACTCCAGACATATTTCACTGGCGGTTCACCGGGGCGGAGTTCGAAGTATTTGTTGATGTAGAGCGTTTGCTGTGGGGAGCTTGAAGTGTGCAGTCCCTCGGTCGACGGCTTTGCGGTGACCTCCTTGATGACGCGACGGTCGGTATAGTCGTAGGCGTATCGGGCGGTCATATGGTCGTTTTCCGCCGAGATCATACGATCCTTAAAGTCCCACCCACAGGTGAGGCCGTCGATATCGGTCATGTTGCCATTGGCATCGTAGGGGTAGCTTCGTCCGCCGTCTGCAGTCACGCTGGTGAGGGCATGGGGACCAGCGATGGTCGTGCTCCCCCCATCCCGGTCGCTCGCTCCCAAAGAGCCCCCGTAGCTCATCGTTCCGAGATGAGTGATGGACCGTCCGTTCTCGGAATGCTCGATATTCGACTCCTTTTTCAACATGTTGCCGAGACGATCATAACGGTAATCAATGGTGCCCTCGCTTCCCCCGACGAGGAGAGGATAGGCGACTTGGTTGAGACGATAGAGGTCGTCGTATTGGAAGGTCTGGGTGTTTCGTCGCTGCTCGGCCTCTGGCTCTCCGGTCAGGTCTCGCTCGTCATCAATGCGGGTGATGTTGTTTGCGGGGTCGAAGGTGTACGAAAAGTCGATGAGCGGAGTCTGCTGTTGGGAGTTTGCTGTTTGCAGATCGTGCAGGCGGAGACGCGGGTCGTAGTCGTAGGTGGTGGAGACGCCGTTGGCGTAGGTGATGGAATCGAGCTGGGAGGAGGGGCGGTAGTCGATGTCGGAGATGACGGAGCCGACGGTCTCACCATCGATGGACTCGAGAAGATTCCGGGCATTATAGGTGTAGCCCACTTCATCCGAATCCGGGTAGACCATGGCTGTGACCCGGTCGAGAGAATCGTATTGATAGCGAGTCTGGTAGGAAACGAGCACCTGGGACAACACCACATCCGGCAAACGTTTCACCTGCCAAACGAGTCGACCCCGTTCATCATAGGAAAAATGCTCCTCTCCGGTGAGATCAGTGACTCCGACGAGTTGGCCCTTGGGATTGGCGGAGGTTCCGCTGGAACCATTGCCGAAATCGAGTCCAGCGACCCCCGCGTCGTATTGATAGCTCACGTCCGGCTCCAGGCCGGCGGCATCCTGATAGTCCTCGCTCTTGATTCGATTGACGCCATCGTAGGTGTATTTGATAACTTGCTCCTTTGCATCGGTCGTCTCCACGAGATTGGAGGCCGGACTGTAAACGTAATCCATCGTCCCTCGGTCGGGGTCGTCCATGAAGGTCAATCGGGCGAGTCCATCGTAGGCCATGTGCTTCTGATTGCCCTGGGAATCGAGGATATGAGTGAGCTTGTCATTGAGGTCGTAGGTGTAGGCCGTTTCCCAATTGGACGCCGTTTCCGAGACTTCGCCCTCGTCATCAAGCTTCACGACCTCGTGAACTTTCACCAGACGGCCCAAGCCATCCTCAAAATGAACCAGCGGAGTCCCAGCATGGATGGAGGAGCCATCGGCATCATTCTCGTCAAAGAGGCGTTTCTCGAAGGGAAGGATATGCGTCAGCGTTTGCATCCGAGTGTCGTCGTCCCAGTCCTCTGGCGGCTGCACGACCCGAATTTCCCGTCCCAGGGGATCAGCAAGGTGGTCAGACTTTACAATGGCCGGCTCGACCGTCTCTCCCGCCGGAGGACGACCGTCCGGCCAGACCTTGGCAAACGTAGGCGGACCGGTGGCAGTGACTTGATAAGGAAGCCATGTCGCGGCTTCTGCCCCTCGAAGATTGTAGGAGGTTGCCTTTGAAACGACCCATTGGCCGGACTCTTCGTCTTCCCCAATCTCGGCGATGCTTTTCCCGCATCCATCGGTGTAAGCCAGCGTCATGTAGACTCCCCCCCCAGCTTCTTCGCGAGCATGGGTGATGACCCGACTCGCAAGGTCGAGATAGTCGTTTACCGTCAGCTCACCATCGCGGGCGTAGGTGTAGGCTTGGGATCGGAGTGGGTCGAACGGCTGGTATTCATAAAGCAGAGTCGGACTCTCCACGCTGTCGCCCGGCTTGATGATGGCGACGAGGCGGGCGAAGGAATCATATTCATAATCGGTGATATTATCATTAAAATCCGTTGAGGATTCCACCGTGCCGAAACCAAAATCGTAACTCGCCTCCATGACGAGGTCGGGATTGCCTGCTCCGACCGAGATGGTTTCGGACACGGGGAAAGTGTGGAACGTCTCATCGTAGCCGATGGTGCGGGAGTGCCCTCCTCCTACTCCGTATTCAGCATGCCCATAGTCCGGGTCGCGCATCCCTGTGACGTTGCCGTAGGAGTCGTAAGCGGACCGCTCGGCATCGATGGCAGTCTCCGCGTCGATGTATCTTTGCACCCGATGCAGGAGAGCTCGGCTTCCAATCTCTCCCTGGACGCCCTCATATTCGGTGCCGTCGTAAAAGTGGACCGTCTTATTGACAAAAGCATCGCTCTCGTCAGTTGTCAGAATGGTATCAGGCTGGGAAATGATCCAGCGGTCCAAGGCTTCGCCTCCGAGAGCATAGCTCGTGACCACTTTCCGTTCATCGTCGTAGTCAGCGCCAAGAATACCCTCGTCGAATTCCATAGTCGAATTGCCGTAGTCGTCGTAGTCGAAGGACTTCCGAGTGCTCAGACTCCCCCGCTCAGGATAGTCGAGATGTTCACTCAGGAGCCCGTTGGCCTCGAAGATGTCGGTCTCGATTTTTGCTACAAAAGCGAAGCTGACCGAGCGCCCGTTGCCTGCCACAACAGTAGGACTGGTAAACCGACCCGCAGGAACCGGGGCCACGTCGCCATATTGGGTCAGGGTTCCATCTCGGTCTTGATCGGCCCAAGTGGTGAGTTCCTCGGTCGGTCGGTAGAGACGCCGCACCCCCCAGAATTGGCGCGCACGCTGATAGACAAAATCATCGGGTGTGATGGAGGCATAGAGCCCCGTCTCGGAGGCGGACGCGCAGTCCTTGTCAAAGTCACTTGCACTCGTATTGTGCAGCACCCAGGGATCAATCTTCTCCTCCAGCAGCTGCCTGCCCTTCAAGCACTCCTCTTCCCGGCCCGCCTTCGCGGTGAATTCATCCACGAGCCCGGCATCAGGAAACTCAGGCTCTTCATCATTGTCCTGCTGATCGGCGGCTCCGGTGTGGAAGCGGTAGCGCGTGACGAGGGTCGGTCCGCTAACTTGACCAGTCGGAGTCGAGCCGACATCCCAGCCGTCACTTTGGCCAATCACGCCCAGGGAATCGTCCCAGAGAAAATCGTCTCCATAATCCACCCTTTCAGCGAAGGAGAAGCCCCGAAACTCCTTCTCAAAACCATCATAAAATCCGTCCCGGTATTTGAACTCGCTCACCAAGGCATCATCATGGCCGTCACCGTTGAGGTCGTAGCCACAGGTAGTCACCATGCGCCTCACCACCTGCATCGCAAAGGGCACCTTGGTCTTCCAAGGGTGACCCGCGTCCTGCGCTCGCACATAGTCCTCATGAGCATTGCCGTATTCAATGGTCGTCACCTTTCCGAGCGAGTTGTCGATGCGGGTCAAAAGGTTTGGCTTTCCGGCATCGGGCATGAGGTCGAGCCACTTCCAAGTATTATTGAAGCCCGTATTGCGCCAAATGAGATCGGTGGAACCATTGCCATTGAGGTCAGCGGTGCGGAAGGTGGTGGCATTAGTGCCAGCACGCGGGCGGTATTCGGGGAGCCCCGTCTTGGTAATCGGCTGTGACCACTTCGTGCCCGCGATATTGGCCCGCAGAGTCACATTCGAAGAAGAACCCGACCCGTCGATCTTGATAATGTCCGCCAAACCATCCCCAGTGAAGTCCTGCACATAAAAGTCCCGCAGGTCAGCTCCATCGATCTGAAAGGAATCCATGAAGGACAACTCCATCTCCCTCTCCGCACCCCATTCTCCAAGCGCACAATAGGGCCAGTAGCGCACGTTGAGGGTGGCTCCGATGCCCGAACCTGTGGTGGTGAGATACACGAGATCGAGGAGACGATCTCCGTTCATATCAACCAACTTAACCGCCGGGTTGCTAACGCCATTGGAGGCAAAGGTCGCACTGGTAGGCAAACTCGTCTGGGTTTGAAAAAGCTGCCAGTTTCCAGCCTCGTCTCTGTAATAGCCAGAGAGCTGCAAACCGGTAAAATCTGCCTCCGCAGAGAGAAAGTCCGGCACCTTGTCGAAATTCAAGTCCATCTGCCGCGTAGCCGGATTTCCCAAGTCGACCCAAGCCGGAGCCGAATCCAAAACTTCGGCCGGAGCGGAAGGGGTGGATTCAAATCCCAGTTCCCCGGTGTCAGCATCAAGTCGCGCCCTGTTGGCGTAAACCGCGATCCGTTTTCCCGAGAACTCATCGTAAAGGTGCATCACATCCGACAGCCCGTCTCCTTGGGAATCCGCCATTGTGAAGCCCGGTAAACTCAAGTCGATGGACGAGGAATTCGACACCAACTTAGGAGCAGAAAATCGAATTTCACTATCTCCATTGAGCCCTTCGTTAAAACACACCTGCTGGGTGCGGACAAAGCCCTGCGCCTCGCTCGAAAAAATGTCGGGGAGGCCATCGCCATCCACATCGACAATTTGAACCTCGCCACTGGCCGACGCGAGGTCGAGAAGCGGAACCGATGCGGTGTCCTGCACGCTCGCGTTGGACAGCCCTCCCCCCAGAAAGCTGTAGTGAAAAATGAGCGGAGGCAGATAGTTGCTTCCCGTCCGGTCATACTGCACCACCCGCTTTAAGACCGAGACCCCCAGATCAAAAGCACCCACCCGGGCATTTTGCTCCTCAAACGACAACGGCGAAGAGTCTCCCTCAGCGTGCTCATACTCCAAGTCATAGCTCCTCACACGCGCGCCAGAGGTCCACATCGTCACTCCAACGAGCAGCCGGTCAACTCTCGAGGAAAATGTAGGACGATAGTCATCAAAGGCATCAGGCCGAATCTCATAGGAAAAAGTCACCTCGCGCTCATGACTCCCGCTATGACTGTAGGAGACGCGCGACGGAAAGAGCATCCCTGTCCCCAACAAATACTCGTAGTCGATGCGATTGCCGTGCAAATCAATCGTCCGGTCCAAACCCCAGCAATAAGTGCGGTCAAAGTCTGAGCCAGCATGGGTCGGATGCTCGACTACGCTCCATCGGCCCGATTCATCACGATGTCGACCGAAGAAATGTCGTGTTCCATTCCGCTCCGTCATTTCCCAGGCATCGACGAGAAAATCATTGTTCGAGTCGATAGGCTTGAAGCGTTGGAACCCGGTCTCGTTCTCGCAGCGGAACGTTCCGTCACTCAAAGAAACCAATTCTTCGCCATTGAAGAGGAAGGTGTCACTACTGTTGTAGCTCGGAAAGCCCTTGTCCGTCTGACGCTTAATTTGTGGAATCGAAAGCGTCCACCCAATGCCCACGAAGGAGTTGCCCAAGCCGGAATTGTAGGACAGCCCAAGCGAAGGCTGTAGCCCTGCCCTCCCCGGCGGAACCTCGAAATTCACCGCATAGCTCGACGAACCCGTATTGAGCTGAGGTTCAAAAGACTCACCCAGCCCTTCAATTGAACCTGGGCCAGACGGAAGTGAGATAACAGAGGGCTTGACAGCGGACTTATCGGGGGTTTGGGCTGATATCAACCCAGATAGGACGAGAAAAAAAAAAGAGCGCCTCATCGTCTTTACTCAGTATTTGATTAGGTAGCCAACGTTGGCATTCTTAGGACGAGTTTCGGAACCTCCTACGCTATTGGCACTTATCACATTCGGCCCATAAGAAAACTGAGCTGCACCGGATCCATGGTATTGTTGTTGCATAGGAGTATAGGTTCCAGGTTGACTAAATGCTCCTGCTATAGCAACAGGATAAAGCTTACTTGTTTGTCCTGAAATAGAATGACCATGACTTTCAAACGCATCCTGCTGAAAAGAGCCGACTAGGTTTCCTGTAGCTCCTCCTGAGAACCTCGAATATCGTTGACTATCCCGGCCCTCATCCACAAAACTGTCGGATGCACCAGCACTCCACCCTCTCAAAAACACTCCTCTCAAATCCGGGAGATTCACCGTTTGCGGAACATCGGTATCCTGCCCGTCCCCCCATTTAGAACCGAGAGCGTTCAGTAGGGCAGCATATTTTCCATTCTCCAGATCATCGGTAATGACCGCACCGTTGCAAAAGAGATAGCCCGGAACAGGCTCAAGCAGTACTCCCGTATCCGCCCCGATGTCTCCCGCATAGGCAATGATGGTACCCGGAGGATTCAGAGTATCGAGCTGCTTTTGAATCAGCGCACTAAGGTCTTGCCTATCGATCGAACTATCCAAGACCATTTCTCCAGACACCGCATTCTCTTGGATCTGCTCAGCCCCCACTGAATTTTCGCCCATCTGACGGGCCAAAATCGAACCATCCATAATCTTTGTTGCCGGTATGCCGCCATCGGCAATCGCACTCATTGCTAATTTACCATCGGTAACCAGATCCACCCCCTCAACCGTCTCTGCGCTCATTGCCACATGAGCAAAATTTGCCGGGAGCAGCACCTGTCTTGGCAACAAGGGTGGGTCTGCAGCGGTAATCGTCTCGCTCCCGTCAGCATCCACCGTGATTTCCAGATACAATGGCTCCGAGAACATCACTTTGATCCCGCCTGAATAAGTCTCGGGAAACGCGGTCTTTGTGCCCAGTATCGTATTCACTAACCCACCGTTCACCGAGAGCTTATGAACCTCCCCCGCCCAGACCGCAGTTCCAGACACAGGCGCATCGTAAATCTTAAATTGGACCAACTTCGAACCATCAGCAACGGCCGTTCCAGAAGCATCTGTCAGATGGCCCTGAAAGGGTAGAAGCTGCTCGGCGGAGGAAAATCCACCCCACAGTTGAGATAGGAAGCAGGTATTCAGCAAAATACGTTTCATCGATTCTAAAACTTAATGATGTAGTTTACATTAACGTTTATTGGACGCGTCTCGGCTCCGCCAACCGAATTCGTAAGACCTCGGTCAGGAATTCCCCCGCTACCCGTAAGCTGATAGTTGCTGGAGGCACTATTACTGATCATGCGCAATGAAAGATAAGGAGCATTTGTCTGACCGACGAGCTTACCAGATGCACTTGAATTTAAGGTTCCGTTCATTATGAAATGCTGATGGCTTTGCATTTGACTCAGCTGAGCAGAACCTACAAAATTTCCTGCATTGGCTCCCGCACGGATTTCCACACGTGAATTCTTGTCAGGATCTCTATCAGATTCGCCCGAGACTCCTCTCAAAAATCTTCCTCGTAAATCTGGCAAATTGAAATCCGTCTCACCCGGAGTGGCCCCGGGGCCTGTTGTCCCATTTCCCCAAGCCGTTTGAATGGCTTGGTGAAGGGTCGGATAATCGTCGCTATCGAGAGCCGTGCCGTCACAGAGAAGCCATCCATCTGGAACATTCTCTGCCGCGCCACCAAAAGCCGTGATGGACCCGGCAGGATTGAGACCGAGGTTGAGCAGTTCCGTTACGGACTCGGCCAAGTCATCCAAAGTGATGGTTTGATCGCGAATCTCATCCCCAGTCACAGCTCCCGAAGCGATGTGCTCAGCAAGCAAGCCTTGAGAAGGATCTCCACCATCATCTGTCAACTTGGCCAGTGGAAACGAGCCGTCCGCGACGACTGCGGGATTAAGAGCTCCATTATCCAACATATCGACCCCTTCAACGAGCCGGGAATTCGCAGCTTCGGCCGCGAAGACCGCAGGGACGATCACTTGACGCGGGAGCAAGGGTGGATCAGCCGCCGTTATGGCTCCATCGCCATCGGCGTCAACCGTGATTTCCAAATAAGTCGAGTTGGAGAAATCGACTCCCGACAGGGAGGTTTTGGTGCCGAGCATCGTATTCACGAGCCCCTCGTTTACCGAAAGCTTGTGCACCTCCCCCGCCCAGACCGCCGTGCCCGATACCGGGGCGTCATACATCTTGAACTGTACTACTTTGGCTCCATCTACAACCGGCTGCCCATCAGCTCCGGTCAGATGGCCCTGAAAGGGCAATAATGTGTTCTGCGCCTGACTATTACCAAACCCTAATAGTAATAATCCCCCAATAGCGACTCCCAAGAAACCTGTCGTTACAAGCGTTGTCGTGTTCATTCTCTAGAGTTTTATGATGTAGTTGACAGCAATGTTGATCGGACGAGTTTCAGAACCTCCTGCGGCCCGAGTTGTCGAGCTTGCATAGTAGCGAGGATAAGTTACTCCGCCCCCAATTTCACTGGGGTTTCCCGCACTCGGATTGCCCCCAGTCCGATGGTCCGAATACCCGTGCGAATGACTTTGAAGTTCGTCCGATTGAACCGAACCTACGAACGTCCCTAAAGCTGTGGGTCCCTGAAAGTTGCGAATATCAGGATCGCGATCTCCTGCAGAACCATCCGGTCCATCCACACCCCGGAGAAAATAGCCACGAAGATCCGGCAGCTTGAAATCACTCGCAGGGTCAGCAGCTAAACCAAAGCGGCCATCACCGATAATGCCCTCAAGCGCGACGTAATCTGGACTGATTCGACTCACTTCCTGCCCGTAACACAGTGCCCACCCGGGAGGTGCGACGTCGCCGGAATAAGGAGCAATCGTGCCTGGTGGGATGAGCCCCAAGCTCAGCCGCTGCCGTAGAGCGGGACTTAAATCGTCCTCTGTAATCGAATCGTCAGAAATCTCCCCAGCCCCTACCGACCCATCGGCCAAGTGAACCGCTAAAATCGAATTTTCTTTCAACACGGTCGGCCAGAGGGTCCCCGTCGCATCATCGACCAAGTCCACCCCTTCCACCGTTTCCGCACTCATCGCGACATGGGAAAAATTGGAAGGAAGCAGGACCTGTCTTGGAAGTAGTGGAGGGTCTGCCGCAGTGATGGTTTCGCTGCCATCTGCATCGACCGTAATTTCCAGATACAGCGGCTCTGAGAACATCACCTTAGCTCCCCCTGAATAGGTCTCCGAGAATGCCGTCTTTGTTCCAAGAATCGTGTTTACCAGCCCGCCGTTGACCGACAATTTATGCACCTCTCCCGCCCAGACTGCCGTTCCAGAGACTGGAGCGTCGTAGATTTTGAATTGCACCACCTTCGCCCCGTCTGCAATGGCGTTGCCTCCCGCATCCGTGAGATGGCCTTGGAAAGGCAAAAGCTGAGGGGTGGCTGCAACGTCTCCGGCCAATAACAAAAGAAGAAGCTTCGCGTGTCTCTTCATGGAATTGTAAATAGAGTTTCTCACTCATTCAAACTCGCCTCGATCCGGTAGAAGGCCTCTGGATCCGAAGCATCACTATCAAGGGCAACTCCTTCAAAAATGTTGGAGATAATCTCATCCCCATCGCTAATCGGGATTGCTGGGGTGGTGAGCGCAAAAGGATCACTCTGACCCAAATCAGTGCTCTTGTGGATTTCATAAGTTCGCGAGCCGTCGGAATACTTCGGAGTGAAGCGAATCCTCTTTTGTCCCGGTTGTCCCGCCACGGACTCTATGCTGACCACGACCTTATGAAGAGCCGCATTGCTATTTTGGTTCAGAGGGTCTGTTCCAAAAGTCCACTCCGCCTCATTCGTCATCTTATCCCCGTCCGCATCTGCCGTGCGCATACCAGTGGCGGAATTGGGGTCCAATCCATTCGCAGTCGCCCAAGATTCATAAGTTCCCACCGGGGCATCGATATTAGTCAACAAATCCATCCGCACCATTTGTCCCCTCCCTTCTTCGCCCGAAGAGTTTTCTGGAAACGTGAAAGTAGCAACCTGCGGGCTAGGAACCGAGACGGGGCTATTTTGACCATCGGAGGTCACTCTACTGCTGGGTAGTCTCAAAGTGTATCCAGTCGGTGACGCTGGGTAATCAAAATGGATCGCACTTCCTTGAATTTGATTGTTTCCACCCACAACTGATATATTCCCAAAATTGATACGAGCTACATAGTAGCTCGCCCCTTCTTTTCCCAAACCAACGGTGGTAGGCACGGTGACCGACTTCAATGGCTCGCTCTGCTGAAAACTGGTCACGACCGTCAGCGAAGTCGCCGGAAGGGTCGAGGTGCCATCGCTAGCCAAAACCTTGCCGTAGACAATCACTCCCGGCTCGGGGACGCCTGTCGTCTGAGCGTGAAGAATTGGAACCAGAAGGCCAAGCGCTGGGGCCATTAAAAATAGTGAATGTTTCATGATTTGAAGAATTCCAATGGTTTGCAGGAGAATTTAGTTCGGCCAATCATAGTTGCTTCCGGTTGAAACGGGAGGTCCGGCTTCCCAGAAAATATAGAAAAGGATGTCGTCAATATTCTCCCAGTTGAAGGAGGCATTTCCCTGGCGCACAACGAAGACCACATTATCGCAAGCAAACGGCCATTCGATGAGCGGCATCTGAGGATTGAATCCTGGATCGGGCTGCAGATTATTGGCTGTTACCTCATAGTCCTCGACCGCGAAGATGGCATTCGAGCCTGTCACGGTCAGGTCAAGCGGATCGTTCTGGAAGAGGGCGAGATCTGTCCGGATGGTTCGATTGCTTTGGGTGTAAATGCTATCAAGGAACTTGCCTTCTCTAGACACAGTTCCATGAAGATAGAGAGAAGCAGGAAAACGATTGGGCTTCGTCGGCTGGCCCTGAGTCACATTGTGTCCGACAATTTCTGTCCCCACCCCAAGAAGGCGACGATTCCAAATATTGGCATTTGAGACCCCTGCTGAACCAAAGAGATAAAGTGGGCTGCCCAATCCATCGACCTCAATCAATTGATTCAGATTGACAGGAAAATCAATGCGGAGTTCCAATCCCTCTGCGGACGCCTGCTCGGCTTGGCGCAGCATGTAGGAGCGGAAGCGACGAATATTTTCGTTTCGAAGAACCGGATCGATTCCAAACCTCCCCGACCCTGCGGGCTGATCGTAAGTGAGATCATTGAGCCCTAGAATATGCTGCCGCAGGGAGACCTCAATCGCATTGCCAATATTGGTCGAGCGACCTCCCGAAACCGAACCTCGGCGAGACAAGAGATAATTATTCCACGATTTCAATGCGTCCCAGAAGTCAGAAGTCTGGTCGTGGTTTCCCACTGAAAATACAGCTTCGGCATCCGGAAAAAGATCGAACCGTGGGTCCGCAGCGAACTGTTCATAAGCGCCGACCGCGTTCAGCACAGGGTTTTCGTAGGGCTCGACCCAAGCCTTTTCCAGCATTTTCGCCAAGATGTAGAGCTCAACTTGATAAGTGCGAACGAGATCTTGATAGCGCTTCTCGGCGGCTTCCTGCTCAAAGACGAGCTCCGGATCATTATACCAAAGACTTCCGGTGGAATCCTGATGATACTCGAAATCTTCGACCAATTGCTCAGCTTCAGCATAAAGCCGCTGGAGTTCAGAAACCGCGAGCTGAGCCTGGATAACTGTTGAAGGAAGTTGCTCAATGAGAATCCCCTGTTCGATAAGGAGGTTTTCAACGGTTGCCTTTGAATTGGCATTGTTGATTCCCGTCGTCGTATTAGTATTGATCATTTGCCTTATAACTGCCTGGGCAGCCTCGGTTACAGCTTTGGCGTTATATTCGGTCTGCACTCCGGATCCCAACCCACAAGCGCAGACGCTTACTCTAACAAAATCAGCAGTGGCAACTGCCACATCTAAGGCCGCGACTTGAATTCCTTGATCAGTGACGATCTGATTAACCGAATTATTTCTGTTATCCTCAATGGCTATTCTTTGAGGAATAGAATCAATTCGTGATTTCGCAACTTTTAGCTCAT
Organism: Roseibacillus ishigakijimensis; assembly: GCF_016595415.1. Lineage (GTDB taxonomy): Bacteria > Verrucomicrobiota > Verrucomicrobiia > Verrucomicrobiales > Akkermansiaceae > Roseibacillus > Roseibacillus ishigakijimensis. Next base: position 8,345 of record NZ_JAENIO010000039.1, on the reverse strand, counting down.
TAAATGCCTGCATCATTCTCAATGCAGCCAAACCCATATCCGAAACATCCGTCGGTGACGTGCCGCTCACTGGGTCAGTAAATCCCGATAGCGGTTGGGTATGCCAAGAGTCAGCCGCATCAAAGCTGACCGTCTTTGCCTCCACCCATTCTTGCACAAACTGAAGATAAGCATCTCTCCCTTCTTCGGTATTGAGGTTCTGGAACTCCGCCTGACTATCTGGATGAATCCCCGTAATTTGCCACAGCCGGAATTTGTAACGATCACGACGAAGCAGCCGATCATTGGCGGCATTCACCACTGCAGAATCATTCTGCTGGATGGCGGTTCGGGCATCGGACCAGGCTTGTTGCGTGGTCGCTTTCAAGCTAGCCACCGAAGCCAGCTTGTTGTTGACGGTGTCCCGATCCCACCGAGGAACCAAGTCAACTTGTTTGGGTCTTTCCCCTCGGGTGATTCTTCCAGCGAGAATTTGGGAGGCGGTGATATTCGTGCGCACGATGTCAGCGCTCACTTCTTGATATTCATTGTTGGTGAGAACGACATTCCCGTTGCTGTCCGGCTCACTCGCCAAACCATCATCCAACGTTGCTGCCAGCGGCAAGGAAGCCAGAAACTGGGCATGCATGTGACACCGGAGATGCTCAGATGCTTCTCCCAATAGTCCCTCCCGGTCGTTGGCAACGCCTGGATGAAAGTGAGCAGCTCGCCACAACTTGTCGCCGATAGTGGTGACCGCTCCCCCATAGCGACGGACATTCTTTCCCAATAACGCGGCAGCCGTCATACTCGGCTGGTCGTCAGCATCGTTAAAGTCAGCGTCTTCAAAGCGAGGGTGAGGAAGATAGTCAGTCTCATTCCATCGCGTGTAATACGGCAAAACAGGAAACTCATTCAGATCCGTGCCGCGAATTTCTCCGGTGGTATCTTCCTGTAGAAATGACAAGGTCTCCTTGATCCCCTCCAGAAAGTAGAGTTGGGAGTAGTAAAGAGCTTGAAGGGACTTATCGTTCGAAGGAGCAAACTCGAAAAATCCCACAGGCTCATTTCGACTCTCTGAATACCCTAAACTGTCACTATCGTCTTCTGAATTGGGAAATGAGAGTCGCGTCCCTTTGAGAAGATCACGATTTCCGGCAGAGAGGTAACCATAGAGCATTGCTTCCAGTCCCTCGTTAGCGATATACCAAGCCTGCTTGCTCTCGGTGTTAGAAACGCCAGAAGAGTTACGGATCACCATCGCTTCATCAATCGCGTCACGCAAGGCAGGGGGTTTGGCTGAAAAACCAATCCCGATAAACTTATCGACCATCGTGTCGCGCAGCTGATTACGAAGGTCATTACGGTAGGAACGACCTTCTTTGAGGTCGGCAAAGGCAGAATCCAAATCTGCCGCAACTGGCGAGACAGAAAGTAGGACGGTTGCCAGAGAAAGAGTGATATTACGACTGGACATGGCGGAGTTAGGGTTGGGAGTTCTGCTGAGGAAGGACCAGTAGATTGGTGCTGAGCTGGAAATGGAGATTCCGGGCCAGTCCTGCATGAGTCGGCCCCGCTTCAAGAGCTGGAGATGTGACAGGATCGGCATCCGTGCTCCTAACCGAGGCACCGGAAATCCCGACTGGCATGATGGTGCTTCCTATGTTGCAGGCCATTCGATACTGGGTGAACGGGCCTCCGAACCCTCCAGTCCCACGCATTAACTCATAGGATGAATCATTGCTATCGTAGGCTGTGATCCCTGCAAGGTCTTCATCTCCTGTGCTGAAAAATCCATTTCCGTCATTGTCGAGAAACCACTTTCGGGGCCAGATGAGATAATTATGATCTTCGTATGCCCAACCCGGGTCATGAATTGGTGCAGGAGTCGCCAAGCTCGCGTCTTCAAGGGGTAAGGGAATCGAAAAACCGTTCCCCGGACCTGGCTGATTATTGAGAACGGAATCGCCGGGCAAAGCAGACGCAAAGCTATCGCTCCCAAAATCTTGGTTGGGACCTGAGACCTTCGGAGCGAGATCAATGTCAGCATTCGCCGCATAAGCGTGCTGCACCATGACCAACTCCACACCCGGAGAAATTGCGGGAAAGTCTTCTGGAGTCACTGATGTTGGATTCAGTTCACCAGCCGGCAGGCTACCACCTCCAGAAAATCGGGGCTGAAAGATGAACGAGTCATAGTTCCCTGCAGAAGCATAGCTTGACCCTCCGATCTCCTCCGCATCTGCGGGTGTCTCCCCTGGCGAGGGGAGAACAACAATTTCGCGAGTCTCAGTTCCTCCGGCGTGGTTCATTGAAACGGTATAGACTCCCGCCGAAGAATACGAGTGACGGGGAGACGATCCGAAACCAGAATTTCCGTCCCCAAAATCCCAACTCACTGCAGAAGTGGCGCGGAGAGCCGTGAATTGAACCTCCAGATGGGCTAAGCCGTAGTCGGGAAAGGCATCGATTTCAACTGGCCCGGGCTCCGGAATCAACTCAATGACGAATGGCGAACTGCTCGTTCCGCTGGAATCAAATCCCGGAACCCCTAGCGTTCCTACTGGCACAGCCGGCATCGCCCGAAAACGGCTGGCAAATCGAGCTTCCTCATCATTGGAAGCAGGGCCAGCAAATTGCGGAATGAGTTGCGAGGACACAATCGAATTTCCTCCTTCATGACCGGGAAGAAATGCAGAGAGATTGACTGGCATGGCAGGAATCCCTGAAAGCACAAACTCGCCGTTGGAATCGGTTATACCGCTAAACACCTGAGAGAAAGGAAGGCCGGTGAGCGAAATGTCAGCTCCTTCGAGACCGCCTCCACTCGCATTTGTGACCCGACCATGGATGTCGACAATGGGCTGTCCGACCAGAACGACGGAAACGTCCTGCACAATGATTGTTTGCCCTGAATTATTGGTAAAAATCACATCCCAGTTTCCGCTGGTGTCACTCACAGTAGCAACGAAAGTTGCAAGGTCTGGACTCGTTCCAAGTGGAGTTAACCTACCGGGATAAGAGGCCTGACGCAATGAGGCTGGATCGATGGCAGAACCATCATGAAGCACCAACCGTTCACCTGAGGGAGCTTCCAGCTCAATCTGAATATCTGTGCTCGCGAGCGAGTTGGATCCGGATGCCCTAAGGTCGAAGGACACTCTGACATCATTCAATAAGAGGTCAGAATTGATAGTAACAGTCCGCGTTCGCGTTGCGTTTGTTCCGAAGACGATTGTGCCCGGTTTTGGTCCCGTGGCGATGGGACTTGTTCCCATGCTCGCAGACGTTACGACAGCTTCTTGAAGGGAGTCGAATGGGGTGGGACTCACCCGATCGATCTGGAAACGACCTTCCATTTCGATTGGTTCGCGCAACATTCCGTAAACAACCTCTCGATAGGTTCCCTCGATACGATATCCTTCGTCATCGACCGGGTTGGCAGTCACCAATTCTCCCTCTAGCACGACGCTTCGATAGATGGGGAACGGGAACGGATTGATACGGTCCAATGGATTGAAACCATCGTCATTCCAGTCAACATCAGTCCCCGTGGCACTTGCATCCCAGACATCGAATGGTTGCTGGTTTTGATCCCCGGGAGGAAGAAGGAAAGCCCCTCCAAGCTGGAAGCCATTTCCTGTCGCTCCCGTTACATAACCAATCAACTGAACATCAACCGGCCAAAGAGCTGACTGCGAGGCATCTATCGCACCTCGAAGAAGCCCTGAAGTCACACCATCCTCGTAAAAACTGAGATTCAGATCGATGTCTGGCACAGGATTTCGCTTGCCATTGACTGAGCTGATGACAGCAAATCCCTTCCATTCACCTTTGAGACCACCCACGTTGGCTGTGACCTCAAAAGCTTTGTCTCCAGCACTGGTTCGGAGATACAAAGTCCCGGTGTAACTCCCCTTGGTTAGGTTTTTCCGGTTAAGCCGGAGATGGATTGACTCAGTCTCAACGGTCGTGACACCTGTTAGGGCTGTATCACTACTTTGCTCACTTTGCTCAAAGGCTAGCGACATCCAAGGCTCTTCCGAAACCTCACCATCTGGAACCCACTCAGCCTCCCATAGCATTAACCCACCCCCTTCGTTTGAGAAACTTAGGGACTGAACATCTTCGTCCTCAAAAAAGACAATCTTAGTTTGGTCGCGTGCTGCAACCGGACTTGCATCTCCACTGATGCTGACGTCCTCAGGTCCATTGGGAAAATTCCCGATTGGCGGCAAGTCGGTGTCCCCTCTCGCCGTCGTGAGAAGCGAGGGTAGAATGGTCTGAGGCTCGGTAACGTTGACCCAATATCCTCGATTGACCTCCAAAAATTGGAACTCTTCTTCATTTCGATTGTTTTCCGCTGTTCCAAATTTGTTGGCATTATATCCCGGTGCTGTTGGAGCATCTGCCTGCCACTGCAAGACCGTATCGTAATCAAAACCTTGCAAAGCCAACGCAGACACCAAAGGAACCTGTTCGGATAGGGTCTGAAAAGATTCAGGACCCGCGACGGGAATCCCTATCAAGTTCCATCCAGCGTGGAGTTCGACTGCCGGTGCAGTCGAAGGAACTTCTCCTTGCAGCTGCACATTTGCATTGGTCGCCATTTCAATCCAAAAGGAACTCCCAAAAGCAACTGATGATATTCCCACCCCCGGCAAAGCATTCTGCTCAGCGGCGGCAGCATCATTCTGATCGACCGGCTTTCGATAGGTCGACCATTTCTTCGTCTCATTGTCGAAAGACCAAACCGAACGGAGTCCAGCGATTGAACCGAAAACATCTTGGGAAGTCAGCACTCCGTCCCCGGGTGTTGGGTCGGTGGGCAGCACCTGAATCGTCACTAGGTTCCAGCCTTGTTCCAGGTTCAAACTCTGTGTCGTGCCATTGACCTCAACACCCGACAGAATCCCTGCCGCCAACACTATCCAAGCGTTCCTGAATCTCATCATCCCCTTTTAGCAATTTGCGTTGTTCACGTAACTCAAAGAAATCACAACGCATCAGTTTAGAAAAGAACAAAGCACCACCATTCTTGACACAATTAGCTCACCTTACACTAAGGACTTCATTAAATAAATCACAACCAAAATAAAAACAACAAGTTAGAACAACACTTGCCGGCCCACACTTATCACCCAAAATGGTGCCATGCCCCCATTCTTTGATCCAGCTCTTATGAGAGTTTGTTAGGGGTTAAGTCGTCGCTGGGCTTCGGAGCGAAGGCCGGAGGCCGCAGCGGAACCGGAACGGAGTGGAGATAGCCGGAGGCAAAAGCACAGCGACCCGCGAACTCCGCTGGAGTCAAATCTCCCAGCGATGAGTGCGGTCTTTGATGGTTGTATTGGTAGCGATGCTCTTCGCCAAGAACTTTGGCTTCCAGTAGGCTCGTGAAGAGCTCCACATTGAGAAACTCGTCTCGAAAGCAGGAGTTGAAGCTTTCGCTGTAGGCATTCTGCCAAGGACTTCCTGGGGCGATGAACAGGGTCGTGAATCCTCGCTCCTCAATCCATCTCTGAATCGCATTCGCGACGAATTGATTCGCTAAGCTCACCGTTCGGACACGTCGCTTCGCTCCTGTCCATCTTCGCTTCGCTTCGGTTCCGGGCCGTTATCTGACCTGATGAACTGAGGGGCACCACGCCAGCGCGACCAGCCTGTCGAGCTGTTCGGTGACGTCTTGCGCGGTCATCGAACGGGCCACGTTCAAACTCATAAGTTCACGACTATATTCATCTAAAATGGGCAGCCATTTCAGTCGACTACCATCGGCGGTTTGATCAAAGATGAAGTCGTAGCTCCAAACGTGATCGGCGGCCTCAGCTCTGCGCAATTGAGTCGAACCCGCGGAGCTTCCTCGCGCCTTCTTTCTGGCAGGCTTCATAGGCACTTTCAGCCCCTCCTGTTTCCAAACGCGGTGAACTCTCTTCAAATTCACCTCCCAGCCCTCACGGCGGAGATACTTGGTCACGGTGCGGTAGCCCGCACGAGGTTTCTGCATCGCTAGACTTCTGATCGCCTTGACCAGAGGAGCGTCTGACGCTTGCTTCATCCCTCGATAGCGGTGAATTGCTCGTGGCTGATTCATCACTCGACAGGCCCTACGCTCGCTGGTTTTAAAAGTGGTTCGAAGATGGTTCACAGCTTCTCTTCGGCGGGTCGGGCCTACCACTTTTTTGCGTTGATTACCTTGCGCATTTCCATGTCCAAGGCCTGCTCTGCGACGAGCTTCTTGAGTCGAGAGTTCTCTTTTTCGAGCTCTTTGAGACGCTTCACCGTTTTCATCTGCGCTACCTCGTATTGCTTCCTTCATCGATGAAAGGTGGCTTCACTGACTTCGAGCTGACGGCACACTTCGCCGATTTCCTTTCCTCGTCCGACCTCCTCACTGGCAGTGCAGGGCTTTTTCACAATTTGTTCTGGGGTATGTCTTTTTCTTTTCATGAGAGTCATAGACCCGGCTGACGCCGGGGACGCTCATAACAGATGGCTCAAATTTTGGGGAGAACGCCAGGGCTTCCTCTGATGTCCCCTATTCGTTTGCGGCCGCGATGAAATCCGCTTGGAAAGCTTCATTGACGCAATACGATCTTCACAAGAAAAATCGACGCTCACCTATTCCTCGCACTGAGTCACTTCGAAGAAAACAGGAGAGATTCTTCCTGTATCCATCACGGATTCCTGCCGCCTCCGCTCTCTAGGGTCGTTCAATCAACATTCTGTTTTTATCCCCTGACGCGTGGAGAAAGGAGACCTCTCAAGATCCCAAGGCAAAATAACGACATCACACCAACTCAAGTCTTCATCTGGTCACATAAGGGGACCTTTTTGCTAAGAAAATGCGCTGCGGGTCAGCCTCATCCTTTCATTGGTATCAGCCCGAAACAGATGGCCCTTTGCGACTTTCTTCGAATTCTTCCGTCAAAGCGAATTCAAAGGTCTCACCCACCTTCTACCTGAGAACGGTGAAATCGTGGGCTCTGGCGCCAAGCATTCGCATGAAACGCTAGCAAAATTGGACAAAGTCGAACTCATTGCCTGCCCCCACTGCCACCTGCGCCCGATTACGATCCCATCACCTTCCGCCCCAACCAGCGCAAGGCCCGCCGCCCGTCGTCAAGCACGACATAGACCGCCGACACCAGAAAGAGGGTGATCACGGTGGCGAAGATGATGCCCAAGCCCAGCGAGACCGCCATTGGCACCAAGAACTTGGCCTGCATGTCCTGCTACGCCAACATGGGCAAGAGGCAGGCGAAGGTGGTCAGGGAAGTAAGCAGGATGGCGCGGAATCGCCGTCCCCCAGCTTGCACGGCCGCCGCCCGCGCGGAACCCAGTTCCTCGCGATGACGGTTGACGAACTCCACCAGCACCAGGGAGTCATTGACCACCACCCCGGCCAAGGCCACGAAGCCGACCATGGACATGATAGAAAGATCCATCCTCAGGAGGCCATGCCCCCGGATTCCCCCAATGAGTCCTAAGGGGATGACGCTGAGAATGATGAGGGTCTGGAAATAGGGCTCTTCACCGGCACCGCGATGAGCACATACGTCATCACCAGGGCCCCGAGAAAGCCCACCCCAATCTCGCGCGCCGAGTTGACCTGGACTTCCTGCTCGCCCTCAAATGCCCAGCTCACACTGGTAAAACGTTGCGGGATTTCGGCAAGCACCTCGTGCGTCTAGCGCCCCACCACCTCGTTGGCGTTGGTCTCGGTATCGACACCGGCGGTGATCTTGATAGAGCGGCGGCGGTCGGTGCGCTTAATGACGGCCGGTCCATTGCCATACTGCCGCTTGGCCACGCCGACGATGGAGTAAAAAGCATCCTGCAATTTCCCCACTCCACGTGTCATAATAGATCGAGAAAGTGTGTAGCTTTTTCTCTATCCGGAACCCTGAGGCCTGCTCAATCGAGCAGGCCTTTTCATTTTGAACTGAAAACTGATTTATGACCTCTAAATTAATAACTACCGGGTGGGCTGCTGACTCGCCCCGTTCCTTTCGCCGCTGGCTTCCAACGCTTGTGGGGCCTGTGTTCCTGTTGCTGGCTTCTTGTGAAGAGGAGCCGCCACCGAAGCCGGTGACTCCTCCGCCCCCCGTCACCGATACTGAGCCTGTGGGCTCAGGCTTGAAGGTGATTGGCTATGCCATGCTGGGGGCGGCGGTGGTTTGCGTGCTGGGCAAGATGCTCGACTAAATATTTACCCCCAACGACTCGTGAACCCTATTCCCTACCTCAAAGGATTTGCCTGGCTCTCGCTGCTCGCGCTGGCTGGAACAATCTTCTCGGACTTTTGGCTGCCCATGCTTTTGGGAGCGGTGGTGGTGACACTGCTGTTCCGTCTAGCCCGGGTGCGC
>NZ_JAENIO010000038.1 GCF_016595415.1 Roseibacillus ishigakijimensis | reverse complement strand
AGGGGTTCGATCCCCCTCGCCTCCACCATTTTAGTAACTAAAAATGAGCGACTTAACGGTCGCTTTTTTTGTGGGTTTGCAATGGGTTTGCAGAAAAATAGCGGAGAGCCTCGGCCTCGCTCTTCGAGTCTTCATAATCTGCACGGGTCTGAGCTTCGCTATTTCCGGCCTCATTGGCGGCGATCCCTGGACCGACCAGAGCACAACGGTAGCTGACGAACGAGTGACGAAGGGCGTTTTGACGCCAACCTCCCACAAGGGCCCCAAGGCGGTGAGTTTCGCTCTCTTCACCATTGCGGGATTTTTCTGGCGTCTTTCCCTCGCAGCAGTTCCCCGAGGCTGAATGGTAGTCGGTGAGCAAGGCAAAGAGGGTGTCGCAAATGGGGATCGTGCGCTTTTTGTTCGTTTTGCTGACTGTGGCCGGCATGACGATGATTTTTTCTCGCCAGCGAAAATCCTCCCAACGGAGGGCGTCTTTTTTACTGCGGGCGTGTGGATAGAGTTCTTCGCGACGGATGCCAGCGAGGCCGGACAAGGCCAGCCACGGGAGATATTGCGGCCGGACCTCAGCAAGCATGAGGTGGAATTCCTCGGGGGTGTAGGTCACAGGTGCGGATTTTGTGACGATAGGGGCTGCCATGAGCTGCGCGGCGGTTTTTCCGTCTGGCAGGTAGCCTTGGGACTGAGCCCAAGTGAAAAAGGTGCAGACAGATGAGCGGCTCCTCTTGCGCGTCTGAGCGCTCCAGTTTGAGCAAGAGGCCAGCCATTGATCCAAAAGAGGAGGAGTGAGGGATGAGAGAGGCTTGCCAGAAAAAGCGGCAGCAAGGGGGCCCACGCGCTTTTTGAGAATATCGACGTTGTGAGGGGAGTTGCCAGCATTGGCGGTCTTGGTCGCGATGAATTCTTCGAATGCCTGCGCGGTGGAAATGTTTCGGGCTGTCTTGCGGTTTCGAAGGTCTGCGATGTCATCCCAATCCGGATTCAGCGTGAGAAATGCCCTACAGAGCCGGGCTTGTTCCTCAGTGAGGGCGGATAGGTCAAGGGTCTGGTTGTGGATTTCCCTGGCCTTGGCCCGTGCCGCTTCCTTCAGGGCGGACTTGCTAGAGCGGGTGAGGTAACGGCGTTTGCCGTCTTGGTCGTAGTAGATGGCCTTCCAATACTCGTGCCCCCGGTCAGCTCTCTTGATTGGATAGATCGTCAACGAGACCGAGCCGACTTTGATGCGCTCGGATTTCCGATTGTTCTGGTTTTTGGCCATCTAGTCGGGAAATGAGTCTGGAGATGAGAGATTAGAAAAAAAATGAACTTTCGCAATCCTTAGATGGTCATGTGGAAGCGTGTCGGTAGGAGGCTGCAGAGCAGCCTAGCGCTGAAAAGAGCTAGAAGAAAAGAGGTGTTTCTGCTTGTCTGTGTGTGATGAAAACGGTGCTCCTTGCTCTTTTAGCAGTCACATTTGGCTTTGCCTCCTATGCAGAGGAAAAACCCAAGCAGTTGTCTCCCGTAGCAATCGAAAATCAGTCGAAAACCTACTGGCTTAACACAGAGACCAATGTCAGGCACAATTCTGGTTGTCGCTACTACAAGAAAACCAAGAAGGGTCGGGCATGCACAAAATCTGAGGGCAAAGCTTGTGGGATCTGCAAGGGCTAGACCTACTCTACTTTCCCAACAATCCAGACATCAATTGGCATCTGATGTTGGCGGATGAGGGCGCGGAGTCGTAATTCATAGCGGAGGTCGGTTGGTTTCTTGAAAATGAGAACCACCCCGGCTCTCCGCTTTTTCATGCGCGCATACCAAAGGCTTTGCCCGATACTCTCGGCCCAATTTGATGCCCATTCGACCTCGATGGCGTGGGTGTCGGTGAGAATGTCGGCCCGGGTGCCATCGGCAAGTCTGACCTCGAGTTCACCGCCGTGTTTGTCTGCCCAAGCACGGGCGTGGTCAGCCTCAGACTCTGCTAAGAGCGTGGCAGCACTCAAAAAGCAACCGATTCCGATTGCTTTCCAGAAGGCAAATGAATTCGTTTTCATTGTTCTTCCAACCAAGCGACCCATTCCACGGGACAAGTGATGTCGATGGGCTCAAATTCGGGGTTGATCGATTCTAGGACGCCTACCGAGCCGGTGGGAGTGAGGTATTCGGCGTCTTGTTCGTCTTCGCGGGCCTTGCGGGTGTTGTAGCGCTTCACGGCGTAGCCTCCCTCGACCTCGACGAGGTAAATAAGACCCTTTTTCATGAAGTGCGAGCGCGCCTTTGACTTGTGCCGCATCTCAATGATGTCGCCATCATGAAGCTTCGGCTCCATGGAAAGGCCGGAGATTTGCACCCTGATGATGCCGGAATCGTCCATTTCTTCGAGGACCTCGGCAGAGATAGGAGAGCCCGCAGCGGCCATGAGGTGCGCGGACTGGCGGGGGCGAAGGGGGGTGATGTTGGCCTCCTGAACTGACATCTCTTGACGCGCGCGTGCGATGGCAGCCCTTAGGACGAAGTCTCGGAAGGGAGTCTGCACGATGTTGGCGGCATTCTCAATGAGGTCGAATTCTTGGTCAGTCATTTCCACTGCGATCCGATTTTCTCGGATTTGGTAAGATGTCGCCCCTTCTCGTTCAGCCATGATTCTGGCGGCCAGAGGGAGCTTCTTTTTCGGGAGGCCTCGTGAGCGGTAGTTCGAAAGGCTTCGGGCTTCTACCCCGAGTAGTTCGGCAGCTTCGGAATTGGAAATATTGTGTGCGTCGAGGAATCGAAAAAACTCCTCACTACTTGGTTCATTCATGGAATTAGGGTGTCAGCATGTCACCGGATGTCAACAAAAATGGATTTTGAATGTTGACTATTGGTGATAATAGGTGATTTTTGGTGACGAAATGAGCAAGGAACCACCTGAAATGAAGGTCGAGGACATTGATATCCGTGAATTTCCACCTGATGTGCAAGACCTCTTGCGCGATCGAGCTATCAGTCAATGCCGTCCGATCGGCGAGGTAGTGAAGGACTTCGCGAAGCAAACAGCACGACTGATTCTTGAAACCTCCAAGAGAAAGGAGACGGCATGAGCACGCTGACACCCAAAGCGGGCTGCCCGGGACTTCCCAAGGCATTTTTGGAGGATCCGCGGATCGCCTTTGTAGACCTCGGAGAAAATCAGGGCTGCGCGCCGGGAACACGATACTGGGTCGAGCTTCGCTCGGGCTTCGTTTTCGACGGCTATGATTCGGGAACGAAGTCGTTCTGCACGGTCAGGGACTTCAAGAACACTCGAATCGTGAAAGGAGGTGGTCAGTGAATGAGTCCTCCAAGGATGCCCTCATCAAGCGGCAGGCAGCGACTATCGAGGGTTGTCTTTCCCTGATTGAGAAATACAGCCGCTATTGTGATGAACTGCAAGAGCGCCTCGCCTCTTACCGCAAGGCTTACTTCGAAAAGGAGGGCCAGCGATGAGAGACCGCATCCTTCGACTTGCCAGCGACCTTGGGCGCATGATGGCCGATGGCTTGCGAGCCGAGCCAGGTGCTCCCGAGCGACATCGGGCGGTAGGAATTTCCGATGCCTACGCCATGCTCCAAGAGCACTTTCCTGAGTGCTTCGAGAAGATCGACCCGAAGCAAGTGGATGAAATCAAGATGAAGGCGGCTCATCGAGCTGTCGAAAGCGCTCGAGGGCTTCGCGAACTGCGGAATCATCAATCAGTAAATCGTCGAACTCCTCAGGACTCGCCCCCTGAGCCAAGCCCAGAAAACCACGGGTAAGGAAGGCATATAACAAGGGCAATTGCTCCTCAATAGCGGCAACCCGCCCCTCGATGGCCTCCAATTTTTCCAGAACCAAATCCAATTTTTCCATAGCAACCCGATCCTGTCCGCTCCGGCGGGCAGGGTCAATCCCCACAAAATCATGATCCAACTTTCACCGGAGCACGAAGCTCGAATCATTGAAGAAGCGACGAGAGAGCTCGTTAAGGCTCTGATTACTAATCATGGGAAAAAGGTCTGGCTGACCAAGAACGAAGCAGCCGGGATTCTCAATTGGTCACCTCAGACGGTGATGACCCGCCTTCCTCATTACGACACCACCGGAAACGGCGGATCCATCCGCTTCCTCCTCTCGGACATCGAAGCGGAGATGGAGAAGCGGAAGGTGAAATAACTCTCTGATGGGGACGCCCTGACGACCGTGGAATGAGGGCACTCCACGTTTCAAAAAAGCTCTCCCCAGCCTGACGTCTCCCCGGAGCGTCGGGCTTTCGGGGTGCAGGGAAAGGACAGTGCTCTAGGCCCAGACAAACCCAAAGCATCCCGGCGCCGCCATGAAGGGGCGGGCAAACTCTCAACTGACTAAACTATGAGTGTATTAGACAACATCCAAAATGAGCGGCTGCGCGGCATCGCCATGCAATCGGCTCGCAATTATGAAGCCCTCCTCGTCGAACAGGAAGACGATCTCCTCGAGCTTCTGCAGGAGAGCGAGGACCGAGTGACCATCTCCCACTCGGTGACCATCGACCTGGCCAAGAATAAGCAGGCCGACAAGGTGAGTTTCTCCATGAAGCATTCGCTGGAGGCTGAAAGTGAAATCCGCGATCCGAACCAGCTCCTTCTGGCGGAGATTGAAGCCCATCAGAACGAAGGGAAGAAGCTGGTGGAACTCGCCGAAAAGGCAGGGGCGAAGGTGGAAATGGAGGTGGCGAAGTGAGCACGACTCTTTCCCAGCCCAAGACTCCGCAGAACAACGCCCTGATGGCGTTGGCCAGCAAGTTGAAAGTCGACCATGCGGCCCTCACCCAGACGCTCAAACAGACCGTGTTTTCGGTCACTGAGAACCGCCAGACCCGCCCGCCGACCAATGAGGAATTCCTCGCGCTGGCGGTGACGGCGAACACCTACGACCTCAACCCCATTCTCCGGGAGCTCTATGCCTTCCCCAAGAAGGGCGGGGGCATCGTGCCCGTGGTGTCGGTCGATGGCTGGCTGAAAATCATCAACCGCCAACCGAACTTCGACGGCATGGATGTTGACGTCTTCCACGATGACAACGGCACGCCCACCCATGCGACTTGCACCATCCACCTGAAGGACCGCAAGCACCCCGTGCGCATCTCGGAATACTTCGCGGAGTGCTCGCGTAATACCGAGCCCTGGAACCAGATGCCGAGCCGGATGCTGCGGCACAAGGCCATCAAGGAGGCGGCCCGGGTAGCCTTCGGCATCGGTGGCATCGTCGATGAAGATGAGGCCGAGACCCTGCGGGACGTGACCCCGACGGCCCCGTCCTCCATGCCGAGCGGCCCCGCCATGCCCAAGCCACGAGGCCAGCGGCTGGAGCGAAGCGAGGAGCCGGCTCCCGCCTCCGCGCAACCCCGCAAGGAGGAAGCCAGCGAACCCGAGGGCGAACTCTTCATCATCGACGGCGTGAAGACCAGGACCGGAAAGAGCCAGAAAACGGGCCGGGATTGGAAGCTCTACATCATCACCTTCCAAGTCGACGGCGAGCCCGCCACTATCGAGGCCAGCACCTTTTCCGAGACCATCGGCGGCATTGCCGAATTCAATGAGGGCAAGTGGGCCCGCGCTGTCATCAAGACCGAGGGCGACCGTTCAACGGTGGAATCGCTCGAAATCGTGAGCGATGCCGAAGGCGAAGAGGAAGGAGGTCTGATGTGACCGCGAAGCTCTCAAAAAATGAACTCTCCATGCCCACGCTGGAAATTGAGGTCTCCGGCAAGGTGGTCTCGAGCTCATTGTCTGAGTTCGCGGAGGCCTTCCGCGAGCAGCTTGCAGAGCTGACCACGGACCTCAAGACCGACGAGGATTTCGGGCAGGCGGAACAGGATGTGAAAAGCCTCAAGACCGTCGAGAAGGCTCTGACCGATGCGAAGGCTAAGGCCCTCGAACAAGCCGAAGAAGTCAACAGGCTATTCGTCAACATCGATGAATTGAGCGGCGAGGCTCGCGAAGCTCGGTTGACGATGGAGAGGCAGATCAAGAGTAGGAAAGCCGAGGTGAAGACCGAGCTGGTCGAGGATGGAATCAGCCGAATCGAAGCCGACGAGAGGAAAGTTTTCCGCTTGGACTTTGAAGAGGCGCTCAAGCAGAAGCGCAACCTCAAGAGTATGCGCGAGGCCATCGACAAGGTTGTCGTGACCACAAATGCCCGCATTGAGCAGGCCCGCAGTCTCATTGATGCCGCCGAGGAGGAAACGCCAGGATTGGTGCCTGACAAGCGGTCTTTGGAGATTTGGCCCATTGAGAAGCTGGAAATGGAACTCATCCGCCGGAAGGATATGAAGGCGGCACGGGAAGCCAAGGCGAAAGCCGAGGAAGAAGCCCGCAAAGCCCGAGAGGAGGCTGCGAAGGCAAAAGCCGAGGCGGAGGAAGCGGCCAAGCCCGCCCCCCTGCCACCCAAGTCCGCGGCTGAGCCCGAAATCGAATCCCCGGAGATGGAGCGTCACCCCGTGGAGGGAATGACCGCTGAAGAGGAGTGGAAGCAGTTTGCGTCCGTCGTTCAGCACGTTTTCCGCGAGCTGAAACAGCACAAGGAAAGGTTGATCTACCCCGAGAATCAGGAGAAGGGAACGCGCTTCGGCCAAGGCGTTAACCAAGCGTGGAAGGGGGTAACCCAGTGAGTGAGGATGAACTCGCGGTGAAGGCCCATCGCCTCTTGGCCTCGGCATACGATTGCCGGGCCTCGTTGCAGTGCGGCTACAAGTCGCAGGATGATTTGCTCATCATTGAAAAAGCGATCCAGCTCGAAGAGCGGGGCCTCAATCGGGTGACCTTATTGCGTCCGCTCAAGCGGCGGGCGGAACTCTTGCGAAAGGGGGACCTGAAATGACCATCGCTAATGAGATGAAGCAGGTGCGTTTCTTCCTCAGCCTTGACCCTCCCACTGCCACAGCGCAGCAGAAGGGCGAGCGAGTCGTTCCCGGCAAGGGTGGAAAGCACTTTGTTGTTCACTACAAGAAGCAGTCGCTCAAGGATGCTGAGAAGCTTTTCAAAACGCTACTCTTGCCCTTCAAGCCTGCCAAGCCAATCGAGGGCGCGGTGCGGGTCTCCTGTGAATGGATATTCCCTTGGCGCAAGAGCGAGCGGAAGACCGTTCGCCGGGCGTTTTCGGCAATACCCAAGACCACGAAACCGGATGCGGGGAACTCGAACAAGCTGCTCATCGATTGCATGACCGACTTGGGTTTCTGGGGGGATGATTCCCAGGTATTCGACGAGTCGGCCCGCAAGTATTGGGGCGAGGAGCCGGGAATCTTCATCCAGATCGAGCACGGTGGAGAACTGGGCTTTGTGAGGAAAGGAGGCTTGTTTTGAAACCTCTCGAAGACCGCATCTGGCCCATCGAGCAGGGCCAAGAGAATTGGTTCCGCGCTCGCGCTGGTCGACCGACTGCCAGCCAGTTTTCCCGCATCATCACCGCCAAGGGAGCGGATGCGGGCGACTGGAGAAGCTTCGCCGCCGAGCTGGTGCTTGAGAGCTACAAGGCTGGGAAGGGTCTCTCTCCCGAGGGCTCTTTCCAAGGCAACCGTCACACTGAGCGGGGCAACGTTTTGGAGCCATTGGCCCGTGAAGCCTTTGCTGAGAAAATGGCAAAAGTTGGCGTCGAGGTGATCGAGGTCGGATTCGTCACCGGTCAGGATGATTGGGCGGGATGCTCGCCAGATGCTCTCGTTAAAAATGCGAGCGGTGAGTTCGTGGCGGGGCTTGAAATCAAGTGCCCGGACAACGGAGCCTTTGCCCACACCATCGCGCATGGCCTGCCGGATAGCTACATTCAGCAGGTTCATGGCGGCATGGCTATTACCGGGCTCGACTACTGGTATTTCGCCACTTTCCAGCCGAATGTGCCGATTCAGACTAAGCGCATCGAGCGTGATGGTTACACCGCCAAGCTAGAGGATGCCCTGGGACGCTTTGCGGATTACTATCTCAGCGTCTACCCCGAGCTGTATGCAGCCATCAGTGGAGAGGAGGTGTCGGCGTGATCCGAATCAAGAAATGGTGGGACAAGTTCGAGAACTCGGGCTCTCGCAAGCTCAAGAATTGCTCCTACTTCTCCGCCCCCTCTGGGACAGACTCGAAGGGCTACCGCAAGCTGATGCGTCAGGGGGCTCCCGGCGTGATTGCCTTCGGCGTTTTCCAAAGCCTCTGCCAAGTGATGCCGACGCTCTCCCAAGAGGCGCGCAAAGCTGGCGAGATGCGGAATTCCGATGGCACGTTGATGGATGAGGACGACCTCTGTGACCTGACACGGCTTCCCGAGGAAATCCTGAGACCTGCCATCGAGTTGTTGGAAAGTGTCGGCTGGTTGGAAGAGATTGGGTCCGCCGAGAACCAAGGAAATCCCGAGCCCCGCCAGCTATCCGCCAAAGAAATTCCATCGTCTGCCGACAATCTGCCACCCGTCTCCCAAGACCCGCCGTCGAAATTCCAAGACACACCCAGCGGAGAGGAGAGTAGAGGAGGGGAGGGTAAAGGAGAGGAAAGGAACTCTTGTCCGATGCCATCGGACGCCTGCCCGCCTCCGGCGGACGTGGTGGCCGAGCTGTGGCCGCTTTTCCCGAAAGTCTCCCGGGAGAGGTCGAGCAAACGGGAGCTCGGCGAGGAGTGGAAACGCATCAAGGCCGCTGACAGGCCCAGCCTCGACATGCTCAAGGCAGCCTTGGCGGCATGGTGCCAGACCGAGAAATGGCGGGGTGGCTATGCCGAGGGTGCGCACCGATGGGTGAAGCGCCGGCAGTGGGAAAGCCCGCCGGAGCCCGAGACCCCGAGGTCATCCCGCGAAGCCGACATCGGCGGGCGCACGGCCAGTGTAGCCCGAGCAGAGGACTTGGCTGAACCTGAACTGGAAATCGAAATCAAAGACGAATGCCCGCTGTGAAAAAGTTGAGATTTAGCGAGCCCGAGATTCGCGTTTGTGCCCGCTGCGGGGACGAGTTCGAGCACTTCGATTGGCTCTCTCCGGATGGCAAACCCATCACCGGGCTCGTGGCTGACGAGGAGGGCCAAATCACCGCCGAGACGGACGAAAGCGAGTCGGTCTACTGCGATCCGTGCATAGAGCAACTGAACGAGGACCTTAAGCGCGAACAGGAACGCCGCGCCCGCATCGAACGCTGTGCCAAGCGTTGGGAATCGGCGGTTCCTGCGGTCTATCGGGAGACGAAAAAGGACTATCCGGGCTTTTCTCTGAGGCTCCTTGCGCAGTCCATGAGCTGGAGCCGGGGAGAGATTCCGCTGAACCGGAGAAAGGAGCCTCTGTTTGACGAGTTGAGGCTTTTCTTCGGGCTCATCGGTGAGTCTGGACGCTGCAAGACCCGAGTGCTGGCTCTGGTCGCAAAACAGCTCATTTGGGAGGAAAAGGGAATCTTTTGGATCAACTCTTCGCAATACCAGTGGTGTTGTCAAAATCAGTTCGGCGAACACTCCAAGAAAGCTCAAGCAGTGCTCGAACGGTGCTTGCGGACGCCTTATCTCTTTTTCGACGACATCGGTTCTCTCAAGTCATCGGGAACGGTCGTCGACAACCTCTATGCGCTCCTTGAGCAGCGCACCGCAGGCCAGCGCCCCATGCTCTGGACCTCCAACGAGACCATTTCGGAAATGCTCGCGGGCGATGGAATCACCGAGAAGGCCCGCAAGCGCAACCTCTCCCGCCTCAGTGGATTCTCGAATATCTTGGAAATCTAGGCCGCTTGGAGATGGGGGGACAACGTGAAAACCGCTGATAAAGAATAAGATGGCAAGTGTAGAGCAAAAAGAAAACGGATTTTATCGCGCTCAATGGAAGAATTTTGACGGAACAAAGTCATCAGCCATGACCACGAGCCGGAACTTCGAGAAAGCCCTGCAGCAGGCCAACCGCCTCGAGGCCGAGGCCCGTTTCTGGGAACTCGCTGACGAGGGCATCTGGAGCTTTTTCGCGGGGATGAACTTTTCTCCCGACTTCTGCCACCGGCATTTCACCCACCGGGCCCACCTGCCCTTGGCTCAGTTCAAGAAGCTCCTGCGCGAGGCCAAGATTGAGTTCGTCCGCCCCGCCCAGCAGAGAGACCGGAAGCTCCCGAGCCAAAAGACCGCCAAGCGCTACCGCTTCCGGGGCAAGCTCGTCACCCTCGAAGAAGCCCTCGCCATGACCGGCTCAACCATGAGCGTGGAGGCTTTGAGGCTGAGGGTGAAGAAGGCGGGGAACCTAGAGGAATCACTCTGCAGATGAGAAATCTGCCCCACTAGCGCGGTCGGAGTTGGATGGAAGGTCTTGGTCGCTACTCTTCGATATCAGCCTCGTCCTCATCAGGAAAGTTCGGCTCCAAACGGACAGAGCCAGAAGAAGAAATAGGCATGATTATCTCGATTTCTAAACAGAGACGAGATGGATCGTCCTCAGTATGGTAAGAAAATCTGTCTTCTAGAAGAGACAAAGCCTTTATGATTTCCTCGTCTGGCTCGATCCGCTGCGACTCAGTGAATCGCAAAATATCGAAAAGCCTACGCATGTCGACGGGGCACAGATTTGCAACGACATCCAATCTATTGTTTCCAAACCGTAGCTCTCCCGCTGCACCAAAGTCTCGTATAGTAATTTCTGCTGTCTCTGCATCCGAATGAGACTCAAATCCCACCTTGATATCTGCGTTGTGATGTGTAACCATTTTTAGGCGAACATTAGGGACCGATTGTAAGAGCCCAAAAAAACACGTCAAGAAAACACCGTTCAATTACTTACCGTCTCTAAAAGGAGGTGGCGAGTTTTCGAGTGTCGTGAGTGATAATAAAAAGGCAGAGGTGAAGGCAGAAGAACTCCTGATATGAGAAATCCAGCAAGATGAGAAGGGTTGGCTTTCTACCTCATGATCTCCGTCAAAGCTGACTTCGACCGTCTAAAGCGAGAGCTGGACCTCTCTCCCCAGCGCATTGAGACCACTGCCGCCCGCTCCTTGAACAAGACAGCGACCACCCTGCGCACCGCCGCCCGCCGGGAAATCCAAGAGGAAATCAAGCCCCGCAAAGGCGGAGTGTCTTCGCTCAACAAGCGCATCACCGTTCGCAAGGCCAGCAAGGGCAATCTCTCCGCTCACATCGACTTGAGCGAGATGGGCCTTGGCGTGGAGAACACTCGCAAGGCGACCATCCGCAAGGTGCGCAATGGTGGGGGAGCGGTGCGCGTGTCGTTCCGAGGCAAGACCCTCGTGAAAGCCTTCCGCTTCGGCTCTGATGCCAAGGTTTTCATGCGCAAGCCCGGCAAGCCCGAGCGCGTCTTCTCGTTCACCATGGTTCAGGAAGCGGAGAAGCTCAAAGTCCCCGAGACCACCGAGCGCAAGGCCGGACCGATGTTCGTGGCCGAGTTCCTTCGACTGGTGAAGGTATTCCGGGGGTTATAGGGGGGATTTTGAACAGGGATGACAAGACCGCATCGCGGCATCACAAGAGTTTCCTCGGAAAAAAGCGGGTCCTTTCCGGCGAAATGGTTAAGAGGTCGATCGAGCCCGCAAAAAGGGGCTAGATATGAAATTTTTCTAGGGCACTTCGTTTCGGTTCAGAATTTCCCTTTCTGCGCTCATGAGTGAACCCGAGATTCGTTGCAGCTACACCCGCTTGGTCGCGGTGGGGGAGCTGAAGCCCCATCCGAAAAACCCCAACCAGCACCCGCGCGAGCAGTTGGAGCTGTTCGCTAAAATCATCGCGCACCAGGGCTGGCGCCGGCCGATTCGGGTCTCCAATCTCTCCGGCTGCATCACCGCCGGTCATGGTGCCCTCGCGGTGGCTAAGCTGCAGGGCTGGGCGGAGGTGCCCGTTGATTTCCAAGACTACGCCAGCCCCGAGGATGAGGTTGCCGACCTGCTCGCTGACAACCAGCTGGCCCAGTTGGCCGACCTTGATGAGGCGGGAGTGAAGGGGCTCCTCGCGGAACTCGATGACGTGGAGCTGGCCGGATTCTTCGCGGAGGAAGAAGGCGACGACCCCGCCGATACCGAGCCCGAAGTTGCCTTCTCGGAGGTCCTCAACGAGTCCAACAATTACATCGTGCTCGTCTTCGACAATGATGTCGACTGGCTCCAGGCACAGACTCACTTCGAGCTTCAGCCCGTGATGAACCGCCGGCAGAATGGCAAGCCCCACACCCGCGGAGTCGGGCGCGTGGTCAATGGTGCCGCCTACCTCAATCGCATCACCGCATGAGCCCGGACATCACCATCGCCAGCCCCTCGTGGAAGCGCGCCGATCGCGCCATCACGCACCGCTATTTGCCCACCGTCTATGTCGTGGCGGAGAGTCAGGCCGAGGCCTACCGCGCCCGCGACCTTCCCGTCTGGGTCTGTCCGGATTCCGCCCAAGGCAGCACCTCCCGCGTGCGCAACTGGATCCTCGACAACACGCCCACCAAGCAGCTCCTCATGGTCGATGACGACCTCCGCGACCTTGGCCAGTGGAATGGCACCGCCCGCAGGCGCATGACCGGGCCCGAGGCCCTCGAGTTCATCGGGCACGGCTTTGCCCTCGCCAGCGAAATGGGCGTGCGCCTGTGGGGGCTCAACCCCGCCGCTGCCGACAAGCAAGCCTACCGCGAGAGCAACCCCTTCAGCCTTGCGGCCTTCGTGGGTGGTCCCTTCACCGGCTTCATCGATTGCCCTCTGCGCTATGACGAGCGCATCCCGCTCAAGGAGGATTACGACATGACCCTCCAAGTCCTCAACCGCTACCGCCGCCTGCTGCGCTTCAACATGGTCCATTATTTCAACGACATGCACGGCCTGCCCGGGGGGTGTGCCGACATGCGGAATCTGGAGCGGGAGAAGGAACAATTCGCCCTCTTGGTCAAGAAGTGGGGAACCGACATCGTGCGCATCGACAAGGGCGCCAGCCACAACAAGCGCCGGGTGCGCGAAGCTTCCTACGACCTCAATCCCAAGCTCCGCATTCCCATCGGGGGAGTTTGAAGGAAAAATGACCACCGCGAACTTTACCCCCACGGACGACAGCAGGTTCAAGCGAGCCTGCTATGGCAGAACAATCACCCACCTACCGCATCACCAAGTATCGCCGCTCCCGCAACTGGGCCGTCTATCAGGGCGAGGAACTCCTCGTCGTGACCGTCTACAAGAAGGGTGCGCAAGCCGTCGTCGATGCCCTCACTGCCGCCCATGAGCGAAAAAGACCAGCTCGAAAAAGTCGAAAGGCTCAACGCCCGCAACCTGCTCTCGCGGGTCAGTGAGGGAAAGCCGCTCACCTCCGAGCAGCTTAACTTCCTGCGCGACAAAATCGGCCCCGCGCCCGAGGAGAAGAAACAGCCAGTGGATTTGCTCGCCAGGGCGCTTCTGCTGGCTGATTTTGTGAAGCTCTCCGGCCTTGATCCCCGCCGCATCCAGCAGCTCAAGAAGGAAGGTCACATCCCCGACAATGGCCGGGGGAAATACCGCTTCGAGCACCTCCGCGCCTACGTCGCCTATCTGCAGGGACTCGTTCAGCGCCGCCGCATCGAGTCCGACAGCCCCGACAAACTCGACCTTGATCAGGAACGCGCCCTCAAGGAGCGGGAGCAACGCCGCAAGCTGGAGCGTGAAAACGCCCTCGCAGAAGGGAAGCTGGTCGATGCCGCCGAGGTCGATGCCATGAATGCCGAGGTCGATGGTATCATCCGCTCGAACATGCTGGCGATTCCGGCGCGGATGGCAGGGGAGCTGGCAGGAATCGAAGAGCCGAGGGAAGTGCAGCTCGCTCTCGACCAAGTAATTCGGAAAAGTTTAGCGGCTTTGGAGGGTAATTTAGATAGCGAATAAGCTCGACAAAATCGCACTGTTTCTAAAACTGCTAACAGCGTTTCATGAGAAATCGGAGCGTTGCATGTCAGCCGCCTATTTCAAATGTATGAGCGTGAATCTAGGTAAATATTAAGAAAAATTTAAAAATATATGATGAGCAATGAATCTGGAGGAACGACGTTAAATTTATACCCAATTGATTACCCTTTCGAGACATTAGTGTCAAGAATTACCGCTGATAATCCAAAGACAATTTTGAACCCGGAGTTTCAAAGGAAATACAAATGGGATAAGGATGGCTGGGGGAGAGCTTCAAAGTTTATTGAATCGTGTCTAATGCGAATTCCGCTTCCCTCGTGCTATTTTGCAGAGGATAGTGATAGAAGGCAGTTGGTTATTGATGGCGTGCAAAGGTTGACGACGATAACTATGTTCTTTAATGATGAATTTGCTTTAGAGGGAATGACGACCTTTAGAGATTTGGAAGGTAAGAGGTTCTCTGAGCTTGGTGGTTTACAAGCTGAGCTTGAATCAACAACAATTCGATGCATTGTCCTTCGCAAGGAAAATCCGAAAAGTCTTGTTAGAGAAATTTTTGCCAGGCTGAATCAAGGGGCTGTCCAACTCAGTGCTCAAGAAGTAAGGCATGCCATTTATCCGGGACCGCTGGACGACCTACTTGTCGAGTTGTCTGAAATAGATGAAATTAAAAATTTTGGCATTGCTGATGGTAGTGGCAAGGTCAAACATAATCGAGAGCCTGAAGAGCAGGTGCTCAGGTTTTTCGCGTTTTCAGAGGATCTTCAACTTGAGGGGTTTAATGATGTTTTGAGTGATCTTCTCGATAAGTACATGGAACGTAAATCTGAGGCAGATAAGGAAGAGATTGGTCGGCTACGTGCCCAATTTCACGCTGCTTTGGAAAACTGCAAAAATGTTTTTGGGCAGGATTTGTTTTTAGATGCAACGCGGGAAAGACCTAGGCAAGGAATGATTCATTACGATTTGCTTATGGTTACTGTAGGGCTGTTGGATAAGCAGTTGGCGTTATCTAACAAGGAAAGGATTAAAAGTGCCTACGATCGATTGTGTCGAAGCGATGGTTTTAGACGTACGCTTTCTGGTGGTTTGCAGAAGAAAACGTCAATTTTGAGACGAAGAAGTCTTTGGAAGGAGCTTTTAGATGATGCAATCAATTAGTTCTAGCTCTTTGGTGAAGTATAAAGAGCTGTTTGAGTCACTAAGGAATGTGATTGATGTTTCTGAGCAAAGGGTTATCTCTGATGAGCCTGATGTTCTTATTGTGGAGAATGTTAATTTTTTTACTAAATCGTACCTGGTTAGCATTTGTAGCTACTTGGAGGCGTTTCTACAAGACGTAGCGTTAGAGTATAGTAAGCAAATCTCAGGTCGTGTTCTTTCAGCGCGAATTCCGCACAATTTCATACATTGGAGACTTGCTACAAAATTAAAGAATAATCAGTTAAATTATGACGTTATTTCTCTGCCGGTTGCAAAGAAAGATGTCGCTGATGAAATCTCGGCAAATCCATACAGAACTCTGAAGTTGTTTCAGTTGTTGGGGGTGGATTTGTCTGGAAAAGATGCATTTGAAAGTAATAAGGATTTGGTGTGTTCGATTGTTTCGAAACGAAATAATATTATTCACCACAATGATGCAGCTGCGGATGTCTCCTTTGGGGATTTAAAAGATTATATCAACGTGATTAGTCATTACATGGTTGCAATTAGCGAAGCCGTTGATGAAGCAATCACGTAACTAGGCATTGTAATCGGCAAGCCTCTACAATGCGGTATCAAGTAAGGAGACTTGTGATCATTAATGTGAAAGGAGTTACCCCTCTTTCTGCCATGAATGACCATCGAAACCCTCCGCTCTCGCCGCTTCGCCCGCTTGCGTCCACCCCGCATGCTTCGCGTCTCCGAGTGGGCGCGAGAGCATCGGCGTTTGTCGCCGGAGAGTGCGGCGACGCCGGGGCCGTTTGACCCGGATGTCACCCCGTTCATGCGGGAGGTCGCCGACTCCATGGGCGATCCAAAGGTGGCCGAGGTGCGGGTGATGAAGTCCTCGCAGGTCGCTTACTCGGAGAACCTCAACAACTTCATCGGGCGGCAGGTCCACATTTGCGCGGGACCCATCCTGATGATTCAGCCCACCTTGGAGATGGCGGAATCCTATTCCAAGGACCGGATTTCGCCCATGATTCGGGACTCTCCTTCCCTGGCTGCGCTCATCGACGACAAGAGCCGCACGAGCGGAAACACCATCCTCTCAAAGCATTTCCCGGGCGGATTGCTCCAGCTCGCGGGGTCGAATTCTCCTGCTTCCCTCGCCTCGCGACCAATCCGCGATGTCATCATTGATGAGGAAGACCGCAGCGCCAGCAGTGCGGGCAAGGAGGGTGACCCCGAAAAGCTCGCCAAGCGGCGACAAACAACCTTTCACGATGCCAAGCTCATCGCCGGGGGAACGCCGGTGCTCAAGGGGGCCTCCAAGTCCGAGCGCAATTTCCTCAAGGGCGACCAGCGCCGCTATCAGGTGCCGTGTCCGTGCTGTGGCGAGCACATCGCCCTGGAGTTCTCCGACCTGCAGAAGAACCCCGACCGCGAGCATTATGGCGAGTTCCAGTGCCCGAAGTGCGAGGGCTGGATTGAGCACAAGCACAAGGCCCGCATGGTGCGTGATGTCCCCATGGGAGGCACCGCCCATTGGCTGCCGACCGAGAGGCGGAAATCCCGCTCTTGGTCGCGCGAAAAAGGGGAGTGGACCCGCGAGGCTGAGCCCGTGCGCTACGAGTGGGATGCCGAGCTGGGCCGTTATGAGGAAACCGCGCCGGTGGTGCGCTCCTACTACATTTGGGCCGCCTACTCTCCTTTCCTGACCTGGCGGACCATCTGCGACGAATACAACGAGGCCAAGACCGACCCCGAGCTTCTCCAGACCTTCTACAACACCATCGTCGGCCAGCCCTACGAATACACCCAAAACGACCTCGACCCCGACGAACTCCAGGGACGGGCCGAGGAGTGGAAGGACATGGTCTTGCCGCGGAATGTCCTCGCGATCACCGCTGGAGTCGATACTCAGAACGACCGCTTCGAGCTCTCCATCATCGGCTGGGGCAGGCACGAGGAAGCCTTCGTGCTCGAGCATGTCGTCGTCGATGGTGATCCGGAGGACATGGACACCCGGGCGAGACTCTATCAGGTCATTGCCGAGCGACGTTACAAGACCGAGGACGGCCGTCAGCTCGCCATCCGCGGAACCTTCATCGACCTCGGCGGACAGCGCACCGATTCGGTCTACAAGTTTGTCAGGGGCAAGCAGGTGCAGCGCATCTTCGCCTGCAAAGGCCTCTCCACCCGGGGCAATCCTCTCTTCAATGGCTTCAACAAGAACAAGAAGGCCAAGGTCAAAATCGGCCAAGTCGACACCGTCACCGCCAAGGAGCAAATTTTCGCCAAGCTCTCCATGGATGAGCAGGAGGCCGGCCGCGTCCACTTCGTCAGCGACCTTCCCAAGAGCTACTTCGAAGGCCTCGTTTCTGAGGAGAGAGTGATCGATAAAAAGGGGCAGGTCTCCTATCAGAAGAAGAAGTCCAAAATCCGCAACGAGCCTCTCGACTGTTTTGTCTATGCCTACGCCGCTTGCCGAGCCATGCACCCCCATCTTCGCCGAATCAGTCGCCGCCTCAAAGCCGCTCAGGATGCCGCCGCCCGTGCCGCCCGGGAGTCAGAACCCGAGGAAGAGGACGAAAGCGAGGGAGCGGGCCCCAAGGAAGAAGAGAGCGAGCCCCCACCCGACGAAGAGCGGGCCCCAACTTCCAATCCGGAAAAACCCAAGCGCAAAGGCCGGGTGGTGAAGATGGCTCGGCGGAGAAATCGAGTGAGAAAATGAATTCTCAATAAGCGCACCCTTCAGGGAAGAACAAAATGACAACAAAACTCAAAAGTAATAGGCCAAATAGGAACAGATAGTAGACAAATTTATCTTCTGAAGATTCTGGGGGTTTGAAGCTGCCGTCTTTTCGTTCTTCGGCCCCAAATGCTCGCATCATCCGACGATTTCTTTTCTCGGCCTTTGAAAGTCTGCGTCCCAATCTAATCTCTTCCCATGTCCAGTTTTCGTATCCAGGAGGTTTTTGTTGTCGAGGCATAGGCGGCGGAGTTTGACAGTCACATTGTGTGCCGTCCAGTAGGTCTTTCTGCCCCATGACCCTCACCAAAGGCACCAGCGCCGGATTCGCCGCTTGCAGCTCCGACCACCCTTCGCCCGATTGGAGTGCGACCCTTTACCTGACCGACGAGAACACCGCTCACGAGTTCCCGATGGTGGACGATGGGGCGGGGGGCTTCGTGGTTTCGCTGACTCCGGCCCAGACCTCGACCATTGCGGTGGGGGTGAAGGATTTTGCGGTCAAGGTGACCGATGGCACCGAGGCGGCCATCATCCGCCGGGGGCGCTTGGAAGTTCTTCCCGATCCGACCCTTGCGGGGGACAAGCGCAGTCAGGTCGAGAAAGACCTTGCCGCCGTCGAACAGGCCATCCGTGACATCATCGCGGGCGGGGCGGTGCAGAGTTACAGCATCCAGACCACCGTGGGCCAGCGGCAGCTCACCCGCATGACCCTCGAAGAGCTGCGGGCGGAACGGCGGCGACTCATCCGCCAGACCGGGAAGAGTGCCGACCGCTGGCGACCGATAAAAACTAGGATTTGATTTTGAAGGTCCAAAAAGATTAGGTCGGTCTCGTTATGAAGGATTTGCCCTACGATTTTGAAGTATTGTTCTCGCCAGTCCCTGCGGATGAATCGCTCGATAGAATCGACGCAATTCTAAAATCTCTCCGTGAGGACGGTAAAAGAAGCGTTCACGACAAGGTTATTGGGCCATTCGACTTTGAGGAGTTGATTGCTGCCTTGCTATCAGCAAGGGCAAAAATCTTAGAGCTTGAGGATGAAGTTAGGAGCTTAGACAACAACTAAGCTAGCGTGAAGAGTCGCTTTCTGACCCCATGCGACTTTGGCCCCGAAAAGAGAAGATCCCCGTCCTCACCCCGCCTAATCCGGCCCGATTCGAGCCCATCGGGGCCCTTCCGGCGCGGAAACGCTCCACTTTCGGCCCGCCAGCGGCCAAAAAGCATGCCCACCGCCAAGCTGTGCCCATGCGGAAGCGCTCCTACGATGTCGGCGAGCTGGATGATTGCATCGGCTGGGATGCGCGGGACTCGACAGCGGACGGGGCGATTTACACCAACATGGACCGCATTCGCGCCCGGTGCCGGGACCTTGCGCGGAATAATGACTATGCCCGTGCCTTCATCCGGCGGGTGAAATCCAACGTGGTCGGGCCCCATGGCCTCAAGTTTCAGGCACGGGCTAAGCTCTCCGGCGGGAAAAACTTCGGCAAGCTCGACAAGGTTTTTAACACCGACCTCGAGGCCCTCTACCGGGCGGCGGGGAAGAAAAAGAATCGCCCCACCGTGGACGGGCGATTGAGCCTGCGCGAGGTGCAGGCGCTCTGGATGTCTTGCCTCGTCATTGATGGCGAGGTGCTCATTCGCCACCACGATGGCACCACCAAGAACAAGTTCCGCTACGGCATCGAGTTCATCGACCCCGCCCGGCTGGATTGGATGAAAAACGAGACCTTGCCCAATGGGAACCAGGTCAAAATGGGCGTCGAGTGCGATGGCGACAACATGCCCGTTGCCTATTGGATTCTGGAGCGCCACCCGCAGGAACATATCTTCACCAACCGGAGCCTCTACAAGCACCAGCGTGTGCCCGCCGAGTTCATCACGCACTCGTTTGTTTCGGAGCTACCCGGCCAGACCCGGGGCGTTTCCATGCTGGCGAGCGCGGCCTTGCGGGCGCATCTCATCAATCAATTCGAGAAGGCCATTGTTATCGGCGGCATCGTGGCGGCGGGCAAGGTCGGCTTCTACAAGGTCAACCAAGAGAAGGCGGACGACTACGGCATCCTTGGTAATTACATCGAGGAGGATGACGAGCAGACCGAGGATGTGAACGATGATGCGACCCTCGTGCAGCGGGCGGGTTTCGGCATGTTCGAGCAATTGCCTTCCTACGTCGACGGGCTGGAGAGCTTCGATACCGACTATCCGCCGGCCAATTTCGAGGAGTTCGAGAAGCGCATGCTTCGCGGCATGGCCAGCGGCTTCGGCGATCAATACCACGGCATGGCCAACGACCTCGAGGGCGTCAATTACACCAGCAGCCGCACCGGGGAACTGAGCCAGCGCGATGTCTGGCGGGAGCTGCAAAACTTCCTCTCTGCGGAGCTGATGGAACCGCATTTCGAGCGTTGGGCGAGTCTACAAACCTTCAACAACGCGCTTTCCATCGACAAGGGCAAGCTCGCCAAGCTGGTGGAGAATGAAACCTTCCTCTTCGTGCCCCGTGGTTGGTCATGGGTGGACCCGCTCAAGGAGCTCAAAGCGCATGAAACCGCCCTCGCTCTTGGCCTCACCACCCGCCGCAAGCTCATTGCCGAGTCCGATGGCCGCGAGTTCGAGGACGTGATCGACGAGCTCGCCGAGGAAGAATCTTACATGCGCGACAAAGGCATCGAGCCCCGCGCGCCGGACCCGAAGGCGGTGGCCACGGTGCAGGATGAGGAAGAGGAGGAAGGGTGACTTTCTGAAGCCATGGCAACGATTTTAAGAGAGCGGCCTATCGTCATGACCGCCACGGAAAATGTGCATGTCCCCGAGGGTGGATTGTTCGAGGTGCATTCCAAGCCCTCAGCGGGAACGGTGACGGTCGCAAAAAACGGGCTCGCTTTTGAAGGGTTTGACGCGGCGGACGATGAGGTCAGGGAGGGGCTCTACATGGGACCGGGTCTGATTACGGTTACAATCACTGACGCTGCCGAGGTCACTCTCTCGCGAATCCTGCCATGAATCTGACGAGATCCTTGCGACAGCCGCTGACTGTCCCGCTGACAATCCAGCCTGCGGACCCCATCGCGGCCGCTAACCCCTACCTTTGGCTCTCCGCGGAAGACATGCAGGCGGCGGGAGGGGGGCTCGCGGTTTATCGGGCGGGCGTTGCGACGATTCCTAACCGGGCGAGCGGGAGCAACGCGGGTTCCAATGCCACCCAAGGCACCGCGACCGCGCAGCCGGAGGCACTGCCGTTGATTGGGGGGCAGGGTTACGGGCATTTGCCTGGCGTCGTCGGCAACTTCTTTGACCGATCGGTTGCTTTCGGCGGCGGAAGCTACACCATTCAGTATTCGTTTTTGCCAACTTGGGAGGATCAACCGCCTACAGGCGACCATCTCCTCACCCTCAATCATGAGGGCGCAAACAGGGGGTCTCTTTACGTTTATGGTGAAAACTTACCTGAGACGGTATGGGGTAAGATTGAATCAAAGGATGTGGGGGGGTCGTCAGTTTATCTCAGTGAATTCTATGATATGAGCCCAGATTCGCTGACCCACGTCAGAGTTATTCATCGGGCCGGTGCCTCGACTGATTTCTACGGGTCGACGGACGGAGTGAGCTGGTCTTTGATTTCAAGTAAGCCACACACCGTTTCGAGTGACCCGTTCGACGCAGTCCGTCTTGGGCACACTCTTGGCCACGCAGTGACTCATGCCTCCCTCTGGTGGGGAGCCAACCCGGCGGCCGCTCCAGACCATGATTTTGATTTTAGAGAGGCCGATCACTTTGGATCGTCTCCTGACGGCCTATCTCTCAACGCCAGCGGCACCAATCCCGCCGCAATTATCGGGCGTCCTACGTTGCGGACCGATGGTGTTGATGACTACATGACCGTGGCTTTGTCTGAGCCTATTGGCGAGTTTTCCCTTTTCGCCGTTTATAAACCGCTGGGCGGAGATGCTTTCGGGCGCTTGGTATCCCTTCAAAAAGATACGAACACAGATAACAACAGCACGGGGATTATTGCGCTAGGAAGCACGGACGTTGCTCGCATTGCCTATTCGGGCTCTTTGTTGATGGCTAGCCCGACATTGAATGGTCTGGTCTTAGTAGAATCCCGAGTATCGGCAATGTCTCAAGAGCTATTTGTGAACGGTGTGAGCGTAGGAACCTCAACCGCAGACTTGAGCGCTCTGTCACCTAATAAAGTCAACCTATTCGGGAGCGGGGTGGGCGCTAACAACCATGCTGCATTCGTCCAAGAAATCATCCTCGCCCCCTACAACGTCAACCGAGAGGCCATCACCGCACACCTTCTCCGAAAATACAACCTGCCGGCATCATGAACCCCGAAGAACTAGAATTGACCCCTCTTGAAGCCAGCCTCGCGGCGACTGGCCTGCGCTTTTTCGCGGTTTCGCCTGAGGCCTACCCGGCCCTCTGTGCTCAGATCGACGAATCGCGCGGTTACCCTCATGGCGAGGGAACCTCGGCTGTGACGGTGCGGGGCTTGCCCCTTCCAGAGGACCTTGCCACCGCCAATGACGGTTCCGGGCGGCTTCTTATCTCTATCGACGGTTGGCGGTTTACCGCCGCCGACGATGTCCTTGTCGCCGACGCCATCGAGGCGGGGGCCGTGGTCGAGCTGATCCATGAGGATTGGGAAGCTATGAAATGAGGCTCTTTCTGCCTCATGTCCGAAGACCCCGCCCCTTACCGCACCCGCAAGAACCCCGAGCCCTCCCAAGTCCAGACCCGGGCTCTCTCTATCGAGAGCTTCGAGAAAGTCCGCGCCGAGGAAGAGGGGAAGCCCGACGTTTACGAGTTCAAGCTCGCCTCAGACGCGCCGGTTGAAATCTGGCGCGACGAGTTCGAGATTCTCGGCCACCAGCCCGGCGAGGTCCGCCTCGATTGGCTCGCCAGTGGCAATGCTCCGCTCCTCTGGATGCACGACCGTAGCCAGCAACTCGGCATCGTGGAGAGTTCCCGGGTCGAGGGCGGGTTCCTCTACTGCCGGATCCGCTTTGGCAGCAGCGATTTTGCGCAGGAGAAAAAGCGCGATTGGGATGAGGGCATCTTGAAAAACGTCTCCGTGGGCTACCGCGTCCATGCCTGGGACCATGTGAAGAGCGACGACACCGGCGATTACTACCGGGTGACCGATTGGGAGCCCATCGAGGCCACCCTGTGCCCCATCCCTGCCGACCGTTCTGTTGGCTCTGGCCGCAGTTACAAGGAGCGCAAAAAACCCGCCCTTTCTGAACCCGACAACAAAGACCGCAATATGCCCAAAACCGCAGACCCACCCACCGAAGAGCCCAAGGCCCCCAAAATCGACGTGAGCGAAGTTCGCGAGCAGGCCAAGCGTGATGAGCGCGAGCGCCAACTCAAGATTCGCAATGCCGCCAAGGGCACCAAGGGCTATGACCTGACCGAAATCGCCGAGCGCGCCATCGACGAGGGCATGAGCCTCGACCAGTTCAACGAGCAGGCCCTTGAGCACATCCGTTCCAATGCTCCCAAACTGTCGCAAGCCGATATTGGCGCGACCGGCAAAGAGCAGAAGCGCTACAGCCTCAAGAATGTGATGGATGGCATCCGTTACGGCAATCTGGAGAAGGTCGCTGGCTACGAGCTGGAAATGTCCCGAGCCGTCAAGGAAGCCAAAGGCAAGGATGCTGACAGCCGGTCGGTGGCGATTCCCATGGACATCCTTCTTCGCGGTTGGACTCCGAAGAATCCGTCCCTCGCTCAGAAGGTCTTTGGCGGACAGCGCAACTTGATGAGTGTCTCTCTCACCGGAGGCGGTCAGTCTGATACCGTTTCCAACGTGGTCGAGACCGAATTGCTCGATGAACTCTTTGTGGAGTCTCTGCGCGAGCAGTCCGTCTTGCTCGGCCTCGGAGTCACCATGATTCCCGGTCTCGTCGGTGATGCGGAAATCCCCGTCGAGCTGCTCAATCCCGAGTTCTATTGGATCGGGGAAGATGACGAGCCCACCGAGGGCAATTATCAGTTGGGCCAAGTGGCGCTCAACTTCAAGACCCTCGCCGCTCGCATCCCCTTCACCCGCCGGGCCGACAAGCAGTCGACTCCCAATATCGAAGGGCTCCTTGCCAACTCTCTTCGTAAGGGCGCGGCCCTCGCCTTGGAAAACACCGCATACAACGGGGCAGGCACCGCTACCGAGCCCGAGGGCATTCTGAACACTGCCGGAGTCGGTTCGGTTTCTTCCATGGTCGGCACGCTGGGCACCTACTCGCGTGACGTGCTCATCGAGCTGCGCCAAGCCCTCGGCATCGCCAATGCGGCCAGCCCAGACACCGCCCTTCTGATGGCCGAGCACACCGCGGGCGAGTTCGCTAAGGTCAAGACCGATGCCGGTTCGGGTCTCTTCGTGGCGGATTATGACCGCGAGGACGTGACCCGTCTCCGCACTGCGATTGGCTCTGCCCGCCTCACCAATCTCCTGCCCAACACCGCTGCAGGCGATGCCGCTAGCGTGGTGCTCTATGGCAAGCCCTCCGAGCTCTACATCGGCACCTGGGGCGCGATGGAAATCGACCTCGACGACACCACCAAGCGCAACACCGGGGGCAAGACCCTCCGCGTCTTCCTCGATGCCGACATGGCCATCCCGCGCCCTGCGTGCTTCGCCGTCATCGACGACCTCGAAGTCGACAACTCCTAATCCCTAACCCGTAGAAAACGAATAACTATGTCTGATGATAACCGCGCCATGACCATCTATTGCACTGCCCGTTGCCTCGATGGCAAAGGCGGCCACCACGAGCCCGGCGAGAAGAAAACCTTCGGCCCCCGCGAGAGTGGGGAAGCAGGGAAACTCCTCGCCAGCAACCGTTGGAGCCTCGACCCCGAGGCCGGGAAAGCGGCCAAGGCCCGCGCCGACAAGGCGAAGGCTGGCAAGACCCCGGTTGAGAAATCACCCGCCAAGTAATGCCCACGCTTGACCAAGACGAGCGCGTCTTCTGGGGACCGGAGTTCACCACTCCGGTCTCTTTGTGTCGCCACGATGGCACCGGGAGAGTGGAGACGGTCGGCATCCCCGAGGATGCGGTGACCGAGGAGAACCTGACCGGGCGCGCCAGCCACCATGCCTTGCAGCCTCAAGTGACCGTGCCCACCGCCGATGCGGGCGAGTTCACCGAAGGAGACAAGGTCATCATAGGCGGCAAAGAAAAAACCATCGTGGACCGCCTGAGCGATGGCACGCAGACCACCTTTCTGCTGACGGAATGAATGAACTGCTTATTTCGGGGTTATCCTTTCTGTTGGAGATTCTATTGGGAGCTATTGTCGTTTTCGTGTTCTTCAGGGTGAAAAAGAAGGAGATTGTAGAGAAGGCATGCGAGGTTTTGCGGAAGGAGTATGAGCAGGCCAAGAAGAGGCTCGACGACGAGTCTTCGGAGAAGAAAATGCCGGTAGAGGAACAAGGGGGGAAGAAGTGAGCAAACGACTTGCGATCCGAAACAAAGTCCTTGAGCTGGTGGAATCCCTCGCCGGGTTTTCTCCCGGCAACGTGGCTCTCTACAAGCTCGACACCGTGGAGCGAACACCCTTCGCCAGCGTCTATCTCAACGAGACCGAGACCGACAATCTCCACATGATGCGGGGGATGGCGACCATGGAGCGCACCCTGTCGATCAACGTCGACTTCCACCTCGATAGTGCCACCGATGCCGATGCTGAGGCGGATGCGCTTCTTGAAGAGCTGGAACAACGCATCCTCAAGGCGGCGATGGCGGGGGACATCCCCGGAGTGCGAATCCTTTTCCTCGCCAGTGCCGAGTTCCGCCCCACCCAGCACGGCAAGCAGCGGGCGGGCGACCTCGTGACCACTTGGCGGGCGGAGTATGAGGATTCTATTTCCCTGAGCGACTGACCCGCCTTTCTGAGCCATGCCAACAGGAGAAATCATCCGAGGAATTGACGGAATCATCGAAATCACAAGCGGGGCGACCACGGAAGAGATTCCTTGCCTCACCAGTTGGACCCTCAACGGGACAGCGGACATTCAGAGCGAGAGTGCGGCCTGCATGGCCAGCAATGGCGATGGCGGTTCCGCAGTCGGGCCCAAGGGAAACCGGAAGTGGACCAATGGAACGGATTTCAACCTGACCACCGAGCACTTTTGGCAGGAAGGACAAGACATCGGCACCACCGGAGTTCTCGATGTGACCAACGTGGGCGACACCATCACCTTCAAGCTCTACCCGAATGGAAATGCGGAAGGAAAAGTCGAATACTCCGGCACCGCGATTGTCGAGGATACCTCCGTGCCCTCTGAGGTGAATGGGAAAATCACTCAGACCTGCACCTTCCAAATCGATGGAACGGTGACCAAGACCATCGTTCCAGCAGCCTGATTTTTTGGTTAGTTGAGAAGCCATAGCAAGCAAGGCCGTCGCGGGGTTGGTTCATACCCGTGGCGGCCTTTTTTTTGGAAAGGGGCTTTGTGTGAGCGGATGGTTGGAAGCCGCAAGGGAGAATTTAAGCTTCCTTTTGATAAAATTTAAACTAGGCGTAAACGCTCTGTTGGATAAGCTGAGCAGCTAGCACCTTGGTGCAATTTTCCATTACTTACTATGAAGCTGAATTTTTTAATCTGTTCGTTGTCATTGGTGATGTCTCTGTCTTCGACAGCAGCCGTTATGTTTAGTAGCTCTGGAAATGAGCTTACGATGACTCTAACCGAAGAAGTGGTCTTCACTCCCACTGAAGACGTGGGAGGTTGGCGCCTTTACCTGATTGTGAAGGGTGCTTTTACCGATCCATCGAGCATTGGAGTGAATTACCTCACCGAGGAAATACGGGGGACGATGACTATTTCTGACGATGGCACAAATGCTCCTGATGCCAACGGAGTTCGCACGGCAGATACAGGCCCAACCACAAGCCAAGCGGGCTATGTGAATTTCAATGTGGGCACTTTTGTGCCAGGCGACCTGCTCATTACCTTCAGCACTCCCACCACCGAGGATGCACTCTATATTGCCGAAAACTCTTCGGTTACCTTGTCCGATGGAACTTACGTGTTCGAAGGAAGTTCTACCCCTCTTCTGCCGGATTTCACGACTGCTCAGATTTATATGGCTGATGGTGATCTTAATCAGGTTTCTGGTCCGCAAACTCTTACAATGATTCCAGAGCCTTCGGCTTCTATGCTCGGCTTCTTGGGCTCAGCTCTCTTTCTTCTGCGACGGAAGCGATAGAGACGCTGATTGCCCGTCTTGAGGTTTTCAGTTCGTCCCAAGCTCTCCTGATTTCAGGGGGACTTGGGACTTTGTCGGTTTAAGGAGGCGGCCCTCGCCTTTCTGGGGCGTATGAGTAAAACGACTACCAACGCCCTTGAAGAACTCGCCAGCCAATTCGCCACCACCGAGCGCCTCGCGCTAAAGTGCCCGGACCTCAAGGCCCAGCTCTTTGCCCAGCCCTGCACGTTGGAAGATAATTTGCGGCTCGTCTCGATTTCCGAGGAGAAGGACCCCACCGCCCGCGCCAACGGCATGGCCCGCTTCTTGGTCGACAAGGTCGAGACCGAGGAGGGGGAGCGCGCTTTCCGCAATTGCATGAACAAGCCAGCGGTCGAGGTGCTGCGAACCATGGTCAAGCCCAGCCTCCTCTTTGGCCTCTTCTCGCAAATCGCGGGAAGCGCCAACACCGCCGCCACCGAGGAGCTGGCGGGAAAGTGACCCGGGCGCGCTTCAGCATGGCGAGCGTGATTTATTTCCTCGCCGACAAGCGGGGAATCTCCCTCGCCGCTGTCCGCCGGATGCCCGCTGCTGAAGCCCTCAACTGGCTCTCCTACTACGACCTCGATTCCTACCTGAACCCGCCCAAAAACCGCTAGCCCCGCCCGCCCTATGGCATCGAAAGCAAAAGCCTCCATCGAAATCACCGCCGAAGACAAGGCGAGCCGGGAACTGAAAAAGATTTCCCGGCAGTTCGCCAAGATTGAGCGGGACATGAAGAATGCGGGAAAGGCGGCCACCGTGGCCTTCACCGTGCCCGTGGTCGCGGGCTTCGGTGCTTCGTTGAAAGCTTTCGACACCCAAGCCAAAGCACTGGCGCAGGTGGAAGCGGCCATCAAGTCCACGGGCAATGCGGCCAAGATTTCTTTCGAGGATTTGCAGAAGGAAGCCTCGCGCCTCCAGACCAAGAGCCTCTTCGGAGATGAAGACATCCTTGCCAATGTCACCGCCCAGCTCCAGACCTTCACCAACATTGCGGGCGATGAGTTCAAGCGCACCCAGCAAGCTGCCCTCGACCTCGCCACCCGCCTCGATGGCGATTTGAAGAGTGCTTCCATCCAACTCGGCAAGGCCCTCAATGACCCCGTGAAGAACCTCTCTGCGCTTTCGCGGTCGGGGATCCAGTTCTCCGACAGCCAGCGGGAGACCATCAAAGCTCTCGCCGAAAGCGGGAAGATGGCGGAAGCGCAAGGGCTCATCCTCGAGGAGTTGGAGAAGCAATACGGAGGCGCGGCACAAGCGGCGGCGGAGGCGGGGCTGGGACCCATGAAGCAGCTCTCGAATCGGATCGGAGACCTTTCCGAGCGCATCGGGGAAGCTCTCTTGCCCGTCATCGAAAAGATTTCCCCGCACCTGGACAAAGCCATCACCGCGCTGGAAAAGGCAGACAACAAGACTGTGGCCATGGGGGTAGCCATCGCGGGTGCGGCCGCAGCTGCTGGGCCCGCCCTCTTCGTCTTCGGCCAGCTTGCCGGAGCTGTTTCCACAATTGCAGGCATCGCGGCTGGGGTCAGCTTCGCGCCCATCGTGGCCGGTATCGCTGCCGTGGCGGGAGCGGGCTTCTTGCTGGTCCAGAATTGGGAAACCGTCAAAGCCGCAGCCCTCTCCCTCAAGGAAAACGCCATTGCGGCCTTCGATGCTTGGCGGGAACGCAACGCCGAGACCATCGCCCGCATTTCGGCTTCTTTCGCTTCAATTCGCGAGACCTTCGGGCGCGTGGTGGCGGCACTTGGACAGCGGACCCAAGAAGCCATCGGCTGGCTGAATGGCTTCCTCGAGCCCTTGGGCGGCATCGAAGGCGCTTGGCAGTCCTTGCAAATCGTCGTCGGTGCGGTCATCGACACCCTCACCGGTCTGATCGGGGATTGGTTCGCGGGCCTCGCGGCGAACTTCGCCATTGTGGCCGATGTCCTCGAGGGCAACAAGACCGCTTGGGAAGGCCTTAAGGAAATCGTGGGCAATGTCGCTTCCTTCATGCTGGCAAAGGTCAAGGAGTCCCTGGGCAACATCAAAACCGCCTTCACCTCCATCGACTGGGCTTCGCTGGGCGGGGCCATCATGGACGGCATCAAGAGCGGCATCGCCAACGGTGCCAAGAGCGTGGCCGATGCCGCGACCAATGCGGCCAGCAATGCCCTCAATGCGGTCAAAAGCAAGCTGGGCATCCGCTCGCCCTCGCGGGAGTTCGCCAAGCTGGGTAAGTTCGCGATGGCAGGCCTCTCCATGGGCATCGCCACCGGTGCGCCTCTCGCCGCTCAGTCTGCCGAACAAGCGGCCCGCGATGTTCTCGCCAGCGCCAGCGGGGTGATGGGAGGGCAAGGCCCCGTCCTCGTGCAACAGGCCCCACAAACCCGGGGCGGACTTGGAGGCTTTGGCGATGGCCCGGGGGAAATCTTCATTCCCGGTCGACAAGAAATTGATGCCATCGCGAGCTTCTACGACGAGCGCTTGGCGCTTCTCACCGAACGGGAATTGGAGCACACCCAAGTTGCGAAAGACCTGGAGCTTCGCCGGACCAACGAAATCGCGGACATTCGCAGCCAGCAAATCGCGGGCTTTGGGCAGAGCTTCGACGCCATCCTTGGCTTGACTCGGTCTTTCGCGGGCGAGCAGTCGGGGATTTATCAGGGACTCTTCGCGGTCTCCAAGGGCTTCGCCATCGCGGAGTCGATTATCAAGATTCAGCAGGGCATTGCCAATGCGCTGTCGTTGCCATTCCCGGCCAACCTGGGAGCGGCGGCTACCGTGGCTGGACAGGCGGCGGGCATCGTCTCTACCATCAAGGGGAC
This sequence comes from Roseibacillus ishigakijimensis, assembly GCF_016595415.1. Lineage (GTDB taxonomy): Bacteria > Verrucomicrobiota > Verrucomicrobiia > Verrucomicrobiales > Akkermansiaceae > Roseibacillus > Roseibacillus ishigakijimensis. The sequence goes on along the minus strand of NZ_JAENIO010000038.1, from coordinate 11,389 downwards.
GAACCTGCAGAGCTTCGAGGGCGGCGGCTTCACTGGCATGGGAGCCCGCACCGGGGGAGTGGATGGCAAGGGTGGCATCCCCGCCATCGTCCACCCCAACGAGACCGTCATCGACCACACCAAGGGGCAGTCAATGGGAGGGGTGACCGTAAATCTAACAATCAACGGGAATCCTTCGGAGGATATCGTGGCGAGAATCAAAAGCGAGTCAGTCGCGCTTGCTATCAAGGCTCAAACCGAGCGGGAGCGCCGGGGAGGGAGCCGCGCTTAATTCGCGCTTTCTGACCCATGCCGCAGACTTGGGAAACCATCCTCGATTTTCCGGAGGGGATTTGCATCGCCGGAGTATCCATCACCGCCCGCGAGGCCGTGGCTTCGCGCCTCAATGAGTTCAACTTCCGGCAAGAGGTGCAGGTTTTTCCCGGCCAGATGCTCGCCATGCGCGTCGACTTCAAAACCCACGAGTCCGAAACCGGGAGCCGACTCGAAGCGTTCCTGCTGAAACTGCGCGGCGGGGCCGGGGTCTTTCGTTTCGGCGATCCATTCCATTCTCTGCCCATGGGCCGAGCCCGGGGAGTGCCCAAGGTGGTCACCGCCATCGCCGGAGCCCAGACCTTCACCACCAGCGGTTGGCAGCCCAATCACCCCGCGCAACTCTTGGCAGGCGACTACCTGCAATTGGGCGACCGTCTTTACCGTGTGCTCGATACTGTCGCGAGCGACCCCAGCGGCAATGCCACCCTCACCGTCTGGCCCAATCTCCGCGAGGACTACGCAGCCGAAACCGAGGTCAAACTCTTCAACCCCACCGGACTTTGGCGACTGGCCAGCCCTGAAAGCGTCTTTGAGCGCCAAGCGGCCGGCCAGCGCCACAGCACCGGAATGAACCTCATCGAAGCTCTCTAAAATGTCTCTTCTCTCTCCTGAAGCCCGCACTGCCCTTGCCTCTGGCCGGGTGGAAGCCGCCAACCTCGTTGAGCTGGATTTCACCTTTGGCACCGAACGCTATTGGACCGGAGTCACCCCGCTGGCCTTCGAGGGCGAGATATGGAACCCGGTCGGCCAACTCGGCAAGCTCTCTCCGCTGGAGTCCTCGCAAGACCTCCGCGCCAACGGTCTTGAATTGGCCATCAACATCCCTTTCCAGAATGGCGAGCCCGTGCCGCGCTTCCAGAATGTGAAGCCCAATGAATACAAGGGGCGGCGGGCGCGGGTCATCCTCGCCTTTTTTAAGGATGGCTTTGGCGAGGTCATCCACACCTTGGAACGGCGCTATTTCATGGATGTGCTCGAATACCGCATCGACCCGAAGGCCTCCGCCGAACTCTCCCTCAAAATCGAGTCGGAGCTGATGGCAGGGGGCAAGCGCAGCGTGAAGCGCTGGACCGATGCCCAGCAGCGCGACGACTACCCCGGCGACCGGGCTTTCCAGTTCCTCAGCTACCTCGCGAGCGGCGTGGAAGTGAAATGGGGCCAAGAAGGGGCGTTCTATCGGTAAGAATCGAGACGCAACAAAAATAGGATCGAGACGGCACTTTTTGGCGGAAATCGAAATCGAGACGCCATTGGAGAGCAATCGAGACGCAACGATATCGGATCGAGACGGCATTTTCTGGGCGAACTCGGGTGATATTCCGATGAACTCGGGGTTTTTGGATACGAACTCGGGGTTTTCGCCGTTAAAGTCGGGGGGTAGAGGGATAAACTCTTCTCGCGCTTTCTGGACTCGATGAGTGAGAAAACCAGCGAGCCCAAGAAAACCAAACCCACCTCCCTGCAAGCCTACCTTGCCAAGCCCCTGCCTCCATTCTGCCGAGGCACCGCCGATTGTGCGGCCTTCGTGGCTGGCTGGGTCAACCACCTCGCGGGAAAGGAGGCGGTGAAGCTCCGGCCCATCACCTACGGTGAAGCCAAGCGCCAAGCCCTCAAAATGGAAATCATCGGTGCGCAAGCCCTCGCCGATCTGAACTGGTCCCGCACCGATAGCCCGCAGGATGGCGACATCGTTTTCTATCGCTGCGAGCAAGCCCTGGGCGGAAAAGCCATCGGCATTTTCTCGGAAGGCAAAGCCATCTCCCGCATGGAAGCGCCCGCCCTGCACCTCACCGAAGAGCCCGAAATCCTCGCCGCATGGACCAACCGCTAATCCTGGCCGGCCTCGAAACCATCGTCATCGGGGCTTTGATTGGAGGGCTTGCGGCTTCGGCGGTGAGCTACTTTTTCGCGCCCAAGCCCAAGGGTCAGAAGGGAGAAGAGGCCAAGGGCCGCAGCGGCAATGTCCGCAGCGCGGAGACCGCCCAGCACGTGGTCTATGGTTACACCACCAAGGGCGGCACCCTCTTTTACATCAATGGCACCGGCAGTGATAATGACTACCTCCATGAGATGCTTGTTCTCGCGGGTCATGAGGTCGAGGCCATCGGCGATGTGCGCTACAATGCCGAAAACGTCGAGGCGGTGGGGGATGTGACCTTGCCCGAACCCGCAGGCGGGGGCGGCTTCCTTTCCACCGTGGTCAATGGCTTGCGCAATGTGATCAATCGTGATGAGAACAGTTCGGCGGCCCATCAAAGCCGCATCAAGAAGCATTTGGGCAGCCCGACCCAGAGCGCGGATTCAAACGCCGTGAGCGAAAACACCAATTGGACTAACGACCACCGGGCGCGCGGGCAGGCCTATCTTTACTTGCGGCTCAATTATAAGAGCAGTGTCTTCACCAGCTTCATCCCCAACGTGACGGCGGAAGTCTTCGGGAGAAAGCTCTATGACCCCCGCGACAGTCAAACTCGCTGGACCATGAATCCCGCGCTCATCATCGCCGACATCCTCGAAAGCTACCTCGGAGTCGCCCGCGAGAACATCGACCAAACCGCCCTCGCCACCGCCGCTGATATTTGTGATGAGCGAGTCACTAACAAAGACGCCAGCGAGTCGCCCCGATACACTGCCAACGGCTACATCGAGCTCGATGGCGACTGGGAAAAGTGGCTCACCCCCTTCATCAATGCCATGGCGGGGGCGGTGGTGGAGTGGGGCGGGACCTACTACATCCACGCTGGGGCGTGGACCGAGCCTGTTCTCACCCTCACCGATGACGACTTCATGGGAGCTTTCACCCGCAGCCTTTCCGGCAGCGACCGCGACCGCTCCAACGCCGCCAAAGGAACCTTCATCGGCCCGCAGAGCTACGATGAACCCACCGAGTTCCCCATCGTGAAAGATGCTGTGGCCATCGGTGAGGATGGCGGGCGGGTCAATTGGCTGGAACTTGATTTGGAAATGGTCAACGACCATCGCCAAGCCCAGCGTGTGGCGAACATCCTCCTGCAGGAAAGTCGCCGCGATGAAACCATGACTGTGGAAGTGCCCCTCGTGGTGGCCCTGGATGTGAAGCCCTGGGACAACGTGCGCCTCGTCTCCAATATCTTCGGCTTCGACGAGACTTTTCGCGTGATCGACCATCGGATTTTACCGGGAATGCCCATCACCGCTGAGCTGACCCTCAAGCGCCACGACCCGGAGGTCTACGACTGGAACCCGGCCACACAGGAAGGCGACCTGCAGAATGCGAAGACCAATCTGCCGGGAGTGGGGGACAAGACCGTTCCCACCGCTGCCACCTATGCCTTGACTCCCATCTTTGCCGATGACGACCACAGGGCCGGTAGTCTCTCCCTGAATTGGACCGACCCGGCCACGAGCTTCGAAGCCATCGAGATTGAAGCTGCCCTGCGGGTCGAGAGCCGCGAGCAGAACACCAATCCCGAGCCCGAGCCCCCCGAACCGGGAGAAGAGCCCCCGCCCGAACCCGCCCCCGTTCCCGGGCCGTGGGGGATTGTCGCCATCTCCGAGACCCGCGAAATCGTGCCCGGTGTCGAAACGGCTGCATTCGACTTCGAGGATGAGAGCCTGACCGATGGTCCTTATGACTTCCGGAGTCATGTGATGGTTGTCGTCCGCCTCCGCGCCCGTCTCTCTGCTGGCGAGTTTGGCCCTTGGGTTTACCCGGCGGTGGAATAGGCTCCTTTTTGAAAGCATGAAGGGAGGGCTCTCACACTGGGACGACATCATTTCCACGCATCCGGTCTTGGATTGGCAGGAGGAAGGCGCTTTGGCCAGACAGCGCGATGAGGGCGGGCGCCGGGGAGAGGAGGCGCTCGAAAAGCTCGTGCTCCACAACCTGCGCGCCGTGGTCCAGCACGTCGAGCGCATGAATGCCAAGGAGTGCGACAAACACGACCTCTTCATGTCTGGCCTGATGGGGCTTCGCAAAGCGGCCGAGCGCTGGAAACCGATGCACAAGCCCGGCTATAAGAAGCCCGCGCCCTTCGTGACCTACGCTTATCTGTGGATTCGCGAGGGCGTGAACCGTGAGGCCCGCAAGCTGTGGAAAGACGAAGACAGCCTCGATGCCCCCCTCGGCAACGAGGCCGATAGTGCTGATGGTCACGAGACCCGCAAGGAAGCGGCCTGCGGAGAGGAGGAACAGGAACACCTCGCCTTTGATGCCAGCCTCTTGAAGTTGCTGACGGCCCGCGAAAGGGAGATTGTCACCACCGTCTACCTCGAGCCCGATGGCGAAACGCCGGAGGAGATGGCCGCCCGTCTCGGATTGGCGGAAAAGTCCGTCTTGCCCATGCTCTACCGCGCGACCCGCAAGCTCATCGCGGCCGCCTGAGACCCGCCCTTTCTGAGGGGATGCAAAAAGGAATCACCAACACCCTCGAAGTCTTCGAAGCTGTCGAATCAACCGCCAACGCCGTTGAAGAAGCGGCCGCCGATGGCTTCGCTATTTCCGACCTCGTGCACGCCTTCGAGCCCTTCGAAGCGGTCAAGCATGCCATCGCCGATGTTGATGAAATCGACGACGAACTCGCTGACCTCGACGAGCAGGAAATCCGCGAGCTCGCCAGCGCGGGCCTCCGCAGCACGAAGGCCATCCTCGATGCCGTCACCGCCGCCAAGGAAGCCCTCGCAAAGTAAGGCCATGAAGGGAATCGCAACCATCGCCCTGGCGCTGGCCTTGTCCTCCTGCACCCCCACTGCCGAGGACATCGCCCGCACCATAGACACCGGCGGCTACCTCGCCCGCCGCATCGCCGAAATCAACGCACAGAAATGAGCGAATCAGTCACCATCTCCAAGCGGGACATTTGGACAGCCATTTGGCTTTCGGAAAATTCCCTCCCTGGCAAAGCGGCTGACATGCTGCGGGCGTTTCTGGTGCCGGAGTCGAACGTTTCGAAATCCACGCCGGGAGCTCGCAAAGTTGCGGTCGTCGTGGGGCATAATTCAAAAGCGCCGGGAGCCTTCGCAGAGGGTCCGGTCAACGCGAGCGAATACCAACTCAATGGTGAAGTCGCCGACCTCATGGCCAAGCTCGCCGATGATGATGAGGAAATTGACCTCCACGTCTTCCGTCGCCAACCTCTCGCCAGCTACTCGGCTGAAATCCTCGAATGCTACCGTCGGGTGAATGCGTGGAATCCTGAAATGGTCATCGAGTTGCATTTCAATTGGCTCGCCGGAGCGGGTCGGGTGGAGATGGTCGTTTTCAGGGACTCACAGGCTGGCGAGAAAGTCGGGCAAGCCTTCCTCGATGTGTGTGGGGCCGTCTTCCCGGGTCAACGCCGCCTCTTATCGCGCCGGGGGAGTGACCGGGGCGGCAAAAGCCTCGTCTCCGCCAAAGCTCCTTGTGTGCTCACCGAGTGTTGGGACTGCTCGAACTCTGAACACCGCGCCATTGTTGCCCGGTTGGGAGCGAACAGGCTGGCCATGCTCTATTTCACGGCAATCAAGCGCGCACTATCTACTCTCGACCCCTCATGATCGCCTCCTTCAACGTTCAAGATTTCGAAATCACCGAGTGGGAAAAGCTCCTCATCCTCGCGGTGATTTTTCTCTTCGGTCTCCTCTGCCTTTGGACCCGGAAAGCCATTGCGGAATGCCGAAAGGAGCGGGGAGAATTGAAGAAGGAGCTGGCGAGTCAGGATGAGAAGATCACTTCCCTGACAGTTTCTGTAGCCGAGTTGAAAGTGCGTGAACAACTACCCTGTGAACTGCCCGAGTGCCCCAAGCGCACCATCATCACCTCTCCTCTTTCTGAGTAGTCATGTCCCGCCACACCTGTCGCATTCTTTTTTCGGAGAAGAACTCATCACGTGCAGCTCTCGACGCAAACACCGGCCAGCGGCCTTATTGGGTGCGGGGGGATGACCTCGAAATTGAGTTCGCTCTCGAGAGGCAGGATGGCAGTTTTCTGACTGCGTCCGATATTGGCAACATCGAGCTCGTAGTGCGGGCGGCCAATGATGACGAGGCGGAGCCGAAACGCATGGTTCTCAATCTCGACTCGGGGGATTGCGATGGGGGTTTCACTGCGAGCGACTGGAGAACCGGGGGCTCTCTGGCTGTAGCGTCATGGGATGCGGCTGATGCGGCATTGGAGGTGCCAGACTCCAAAGCGAGCCAGCTCTATTTCATTTATGCCATCCATACCGATGGTGACGGTGATAAAACGACTTTCGGAAGCTACGTCATCGAGGTTCGCAAGGGTCCTCATGCGGCCCCTACCTTGGCAGCCCCGGACCCTTATCCGCCCAATTACATCATTCTCTCGGAGACCGGGCAATTGACTGTGGGGCATGAGTTCTTCCCGAATTCCGGGGAGCAGTTGCTCGCTTGGATTCCGATGAATGAGAACGCGGATGCCAATACCTTCCATGGCTTTACCTTCCGGGTGGGAACCACCGACCTGATGCGGATGCGCGGGAAGTCCGACAACTCAGGCAACATCACCAATGCTTCTGTGGAAGTTCACGCCTTGGAACTCACCGAAGAGGGAGACCAAGAGGCGACCGCTTTTTCGTTGGGCTACAACGCCCGGAAAATCGCCTCGTTCGATGCCGATGGGGAAACCGTCTGGACCCTGCCCAAGGGCGTCTTGATCACGCGAATTGTCCTCATTCAATCCGGGGGAATCGGGCTCGATAACATTGCCGTCGATGGCCTTTCCATCACCGCCAAGGTATCGGGCAAGCGCTTGGTCAATAGCTACGAGCTACGGCGGGGGGCCAAGGATATTCTTCTGCCGGATTCTGCCTTTCCGATTGATGACTCCAACGGCGAAACATTGGAGGTCAGCGCCAGTAGCTGGAATGATGCGGGCGTCGATGTCTATGTTTACTACGAATATTTGCCCGAGCCCTCCTGATGAAGCGATTTGGAAAACAGGCGGCCTTTTCTCTCTCGCGCGCTATTGAATCCTATGCGGGCCCGCTGTGTCGGGTGAGCACTGTGGAAAGCGGAGAGGTGGATTGTTTCTCTCGCGACGAAATTGCCACCTTGGCCAACGAGACATCGCCCACGGTGAAGCGGCTCTACAATCAAGCTTTCGTGGACCCGGGTTTTGTGCCCGAGTTCATCGAGATCGGAACGCCAGAGCTTCGTCTCATCAATGGCTGCCCCGTGGTGGTCAATCCGGCGGTCACCGTGCACTTAGGCGACGACATCGAGCAGGTTTGGGCTGTGCTCGGCGCGGGGGCGGGTCATGCGCCCGGCGTGGATGTGATGGACTTTGAGGCCGCTGGCAATCATCGCCTCAAACTTGGAGACACCTGTGAGATAGGAGCGTTCTTTCCTTCGGCGGTCACTTTTGAGCCTTATTGTTCCGTCAATAACCTGGTGCCGATGGTGTTGAAAGGTTCAGTCAAAACCGAGAAGCTCACCCATGATCGGAATGACCGTCCGGAACTGAAAACCGTGACCGAGGCGCAGGCCTACTTCCGGCTCAATGGCCGCTTCGTGCGCGTGTCCGGGGGCTTCACTTCTCCCGGTGAGTTTGTCGACATTGGCGGCGACACCACGCCCGGGGCTGAGACTTACTTTGCAGAACTCATTCTCACAACCCGATCTCTGGAAATCGAGGTGTCCGAGGCTTGGGAGAAAGAAGCGGCGAAACGTTTCAACCTCTATCTCGCCTCGGAGAAGGTCGGCCTTGCTGGAGACATCGAGCGTTCCACCAACCGGGAATTCAAGCCCGTCTCGTGGTGGGAGGGTAGCGATGGCATCAGCGGGGAAACTGGCCCGTTGGACCGGGGAACCATTGCCCAGGAGGCTCGTGATCACTGGCTGCTGGCAGACAACTCGATTGAAGCCACTCCGGCAGGACATGACGCCATCCGCACCGTGGACGACTTGGGAGATCCTACCCGAATCGTCGGAGAGTGGGATAACACCGATGACCCTGAGAACTACAACGTCAACTCCGCTGATGGGTTCACGGTCATGACCTTCATCCGCCGCAATAGCATTCCAGACGACGGGAACAACTATTACATTTTCTACAAGGACCACCTGAAGCTGGCCTTTCGCGACAACAAGTTTCGGGCGGTGGTCGGCTGGACGAATACGCCTCCCGACGACCTTTCGCTCTCCGGACGTTTCGAGGTGCTGACAAACCAATGGACAACCGCAGGGCTGACCTACTCAGATCGACGCAACAAGCTGCGCACGCATACCGGCCCATACGACATCGTCGAATCTGGCGATGCCATCGACTACGATCCTGACTTGGGCGATACGAAAGTCTACTTGGGAAACAACTCAGGCAGCTCGGCTCATGCGGACATCACCATCGCGGCGTTTGTGTTCCTTCCCTATACCCTTCATCCCGACACCTTTCGGAGAATTTCGCTTTTCTGGCAAAAGAAATATGGGGGCGGGGTCTCCAGCCATGATTCGACATCCTATATCGACGACACGGGCTTCGAATTGACGGACGTGCAGGCCATGGGGCACAACCTGCTGCAATACATCCGCAAGGACCTGAGAGAAAAGGTTGAGTTCGCGATGATTCCGGAGGGGCTCTTCAAATTCCAAACCGGCAATCAGGTGCAGAGCTTCAAATGCCATATCACCGGTCGGGAAATCCAAGTCCTCTCCAATCCGCCCGCTACGTTGGAGTTCGATGAGAAGCGTCAGAAACAGAAGCTGGTGATTCCGGCGCAAACCTCGGGAACGCCTGCAAAATTGAGCCCAGTTTCTCCGCCCAGCACGGACCACTTTTATGCGCACGTCACCGTTCGTGATGTTCTCAATGGAGAGGCGCAGACCTTCTTCGAAATCGACGGCGTGGGGACCGGCAAGGTCTCCGCCTATCGGGCCGCAAGGGATTACAACACCCGTCTGGAATTCTCTGCATGGGGGACGGCCACTTCCTTTCCCCGGCACTCTTACCATGTGAGCGCGAGTCGACCTACCCGCTTGATCGAGCTTTTCGCCCATCCGCTTCTCAACCGGTCGCTCTCCCGCTATTGGCCGCGTAGCACGTCCAACTACAATGTGGGCGGGGCCATTGGGCGAAATCGAGATTGGGAAGAGCGGGGAATCGGTAGACTCATCATCGAGAACCAGCGTTGGGCGCGTGATTGCGCCATCGCGGGCCTGCTCGGTCTTCCCGAAGTGGGCGACGATGTCGCCGATGACGAGACGGGGGAGTTCCCTCGGAATGCTGACGGCAACGTCAAGCGGGCCATTCGGTTCATCAACTGGGGGTGGCAGTTCCAAGTCACGGACCCAGAGGATCCGAACTTCGGGGGATTCGAGTCTGGAGACATGCTTCATTCGTCGTCCTTTTTCTTGGAAGCGGCTGCCAATATTCTCCAATGCCTGCGGGAAAGCGACGAGGTTCATGGCACCCAGTGGGAAAGCTACCTGGACACCTACTACAATCTGCGGCCAAGCGATTGGGGTCCGAAAATTCGCATTCTGGCCGAGTGGCTGGGAGACCCCGCCGTCTGGAATCCGGAAGATGACCCTTCGGTTTATGCCGACACCTTGGAGCCCTTCACTCACCGCTTCTTCCTTCGCGGCTGGGGGATTTGGCTAGCCGGTCATTTGCTCGAGGATGATGCCATCAAGGCCTCTGGCGAAGTCCTGTTGGAAATGGGTATGAACAAACAGGCCGAGAACGGGGTGAACCCCGAGCGCTGGGCCAAGGACACCAGCTATCAGTGTGTGGGGTGCGCTCTCTTGGGCCAATACTACATTCTGAGTGAAAACGAGGACTTGAAGGCAAGAATCCCGGAGGTGATTCGCAAGGCGATGGAATCGGCCGAAGAGGAATTCAATCTGGTCACTGGGGAAGTGGAGTTCGAAGGCTATCGCGCTTTGACCGAGACCGCCCGGGCCGGGGGGCGAAAAACCTTCGACATGCGTTTCTACGCCTACGCCTGTTTGGCGGCGGATGCGGTGCTCGACACGCACGAATTTTCCGAAGTCGGGGCGCGGGTGATTTCCCGCTCCGAGCGCTACCATGACTTGAGTACTATCGCTTACACGGTCTCAGGTGACGGTGGCGTCGATGTGTCCGGAAATCTCAACGTCGATGGCTACAATGAATCCGAGCCGCTCGATCAGGTGGGATTGGGGAGCACCATCCAAATGAGCCTTGGCAACGGAAGCGAGCCCATGGAGGTCTTCGACATCGTGATGATGGCTTCCGATTCTCCCTTGTTTGTGACCGCTGCGGATTTGACCGCCATCGTAAAAATTCCCGCCCGCCGTTATCACCAGCCGATTAACGACCCTGATGCAAGCGACCCGCTTTTCAACGAAGACGAAAGCATTCCCGTATGAGCAGACTTTACCAGAATGAACATTCCTGGCCGCAGTTGCGATTGGAGGGTCGTCATGGGCTCGTTGACCTCGGGCTTTCCCAACATGCCATCACGGAGGTCTCGGGGGTTGTCGTGGAAGACAATCTCATCAAGCTCACCGATGGTTCCTTCCGGGTCAGAGAATTGTTTCGGGTGGCCCCTCCGGTTCCCCATTCGGCAGGGCAGACGGTTCATGACTGGGCCATCGTGCTCCGCTTGAAAGAGCTGACCGAGTTCACAATCTCTGCAGAGAATCCGCTCAAAGGCATGTTCTGGCGACAGACCGAAACGCACGCGACCATCAAAATGGCGGGCTTGGAATCAGAAGGGGAGATTCCCTTTCCATGGGCGCGCACCATGGTTCTGCAGATGCACGGCGCGCAGGCGGCATATTCTGTCTTGCACACTGGGAAGGAAGAATTGCGCTTTCCCTCACGAAACTGCGTTGCCTTCGGCGGAATGACCTTTTCGGGAACAGCGGTGATTTCGAGCCTCAAGATCGTAAAGGCGCGAGTGGGCATTCCGGTGGGCGGAGTCATCCGATATTTGGATGAGTAAGGCTGATTCAAAGCAAAAGAGGGTTTGCAATGGGTTCGCAAATTTCTTGCTTTTCTGCCCCAAGGTAGAATTCTGGTATTGAAGTAAATAGCTTATGGTGAGTTTTTCTGTAATTCTGTGTATTATAGGCTAATAAGAAAAGAGGGGTTCGATCCCCCTCGCCTCCACCATTT
>NZ_JAENIO010000037.1 GCF_016595415.1 Roseibacillus ishigakijimensis | reverse complement strand
AATCTGTTAGGTTTTTGAACGATAGTTCAGGTAGGGTTGTTCGTCTGATTGAGAGGGGAGGGGGTCTGTTAGATTGTTCGATGGCTGCACGGCTGTCGCCCGGAAGCGGGGGAACTCAAAGCCGTCCTTGTCCCGACCGGGCGGTCACGCTTCCTGCGATGGTCGCTGAGACTCCCAAAAGCAGGAAATCGCGCCAGCCCTAGCGCGCTGGATGTTCGAGGGGCGGCCGCTGGGCCTCGCTGCTATCCTCTGGCGGCTCATTCTTTGCACGCCAATCGTTTCGCCTCGGCCGCGTCCTTCGTTGTGTTGCAGACCGCCCGTCAGCCTGCTCCACTGTCACCGGTCGCTAAAGCGCCCTTGGCCGGCAAGCCGTCCCTGCCAGCCGCATTCTGCCGGGCTCGTGTCGCGCAGTCGGGGGTGGACGTGTGGCGCCACTCTAGCGCCTGCGGCGGTTGTAAAGAAGCAAGGCGAAGGGGTCAGTCCGTGAAAAGTGAACTTTTGACTTCCGTTACTGTCTTTTGGTGAGTGAGTTACGAGTTTTTAGGTGGTTCTTTAAGTGTGAAATCCAGTGTGAATCTGTTAGATTTCCAGCGATGGGTCTGGGGAGATTGTTTGCTTGACTGAGAGAGGAGGGGTGGTCTGTGAGATAGTTCGATGGCTGCACGGCTGCCGCCCGGAAACGGGGGAACTCAAAGCCGTCCTTGTCCCGACCGGGCGGTCACGCTTCCTGCAGTGGTCGCTGAGACTCCCAAAAGCAGGAAATCGCGCCAGCCCTAGCGCGTTGGTTGTTCGAGGGGCGGGACAGACGGGGTCGGTCCGAGAAAAGTGAATTTTTAGTTCCCGTTACTATCTTTTGATGAGTTGGTTACGTGTTTCTAGGTGATTCCGTAAGTGTGAAATCCAGTGTGAATCTGTTAGATTTTGAGGCATGATTTTGGGGCGCTCTCTTCTCTCATTGATCAGTATTAGAACGGTTTTCGGGAGGCTGGCAACGGGGCATTTTTTTCCATGAAAAAATGGGGGAGGATGTTCCAGAGAAGGGGGCCGGGAGCGGTGATTTGATAGCCGTGTTTCTGGTAAAAGGGCACCGCGCGCTCGCGGGCGTTGAGGATGATGCGCCTGGCTCCTTGTTGACAGGCGTGCTGCTCGAGGCCGTGAAGGATGCTCCTGCCCAAGCCCTGACCTGCGTGCGCGGGAGCGACGGCCATGTAGCGGATTTGCCAGATTCCACCGGGGAGGGGGTGGAGGCGTCCGGCGGCGATGATCTTGGCGTCCTTCTCGGCCAAAAAGTGGTAGGCCTCCTCCTCCAGCTCGTCTTGCTCACTACCCCGGGGCTGCTGCCAGGGGGCGCGCAGGACTCGCCAGCGAAGGTCGTAGAGGGCTGGAAAGTCACCGGGCCGGGCCGGTCGTAAGGTCAGGTCCAGGGAGGGCTCAGACATTAAAGCGGAACTCAATGACGTCCCCGTCCTTGACCACGTATTCCTTGCCTTCGATGCGGTATTTGCCCGCCTCGCGGGCTGCGGCCTTGGAGCCCAAGTTGACGAGGTCGTCGTAATGGACGACTTCTGCGGCGATGAAGCCGCGCTCGAAATCGGTGTGGATGACCCCGGCGGCGGCGGGGGCTTTGTCGCCTTCGCGGATGGTCCAGGCGCGGGTTTCCTTTTCCCCGGTGGTCAGGTAAGTGCGCAGCCCGAGGAGGTGGTAGACGCTCTGGATGAGGGTGGAGACTCCCGAGTCGGTGACGTTCATGTCGCTGAGGAATTCGGCGGCTTCGTCGGGGGCGAGGTCGATGAGTTCTTCTTCGATACGGGCGGAGATGACGATGGCTTCGGCGTTGTGGGCTTCGGCGGCGTAGTCCTGCACCTTTTTCACCATGGGATGACTTTGAGGATCGGCCACGGCGGCTCCCAGTTCGTCTTCCGTGACGTTGCAGGCAAAGATGGTGGGTTTGCTGGAAAGGAGGGGGAACTCGCGGCGGAGAAGCTTGCGTTCGTCATCGCTCAGATCGGCGGTAAGGGCGGGCTTGCCTTGGTCGAGGTGGGGGATGAGTTTGTCGCAGAGGGCCACTTCGGCGGCGGCCTCTTTGTCGTTGCGGGCTTTCTTGGCACGCGATTCCTTCCGCTTTTCCAGCGAAGCGATGTCGGCGAGGATGAGTTCGGAGTTGATGATTTCAATGTCGCGGGTGGGGTCGACGGAGCCGAGCTCGTGGATGATGTCGTCGTTCTCGAAGCAGCGCACCACTTGCACGATGGCGTCGACCTCGCGGATATTGGCGAGGAATTTGTTGCCGAGTCCTTCACCCTTGGAGGCTCCTTCCACCAGACCGGCAATGTCGACGAATTCAATCGCGGTGGGGATCAGCTCTTTGGAGCCGGAGATTTTGGAGAGTTCGGCCAGACGCTCGTCAGGGACGGTGACTACGCCCACGTTGGGGTCGATGGTGCAGAAGGGGTAGTTGGCGGCCTCCGCGTTGCGAGTGCGGGTGAGGGCATTGAAGAGGGTGGACTTTCCCACGTTGGGCATTCCGACGATTCCGGCTTGAAGCATGGGCTGGAAATGCGGGAAAATCGCGCAAAGAGAAAGGCAAAAAGCAGTTCCCGGGTGAGATTTCGCGGGAAAGAGAGAAAGCGGGAGGAGGGATCAGGCCGGCTCCTCGGCTGGATGGTCAGCTTGTTGCTCCAGCTCGGGCTCGACCGGGAGGGGGGGGAGCTCGGGAGCTTCGCCCGCGACGTCGATGAAGGCGGCTTCGCCGCTGTCATCAAGGGCTGGCAGGATGCCCATGAACTCGCCATCGCCTGTGGCTCCGCTGGCGGCGGGGAGAGGGGGCAATTCGAGGGGGGGGAGGTCTTCGGCCTGGTTGCGGTCGTTCTTGGCAAAAAAGAAACGGGAGGCCTTTTTGCGGCCCACTTCGGACACGCTGGTTCCTTCCGGCAAGAAGCGGGAAGGGTCGGCCTTGGTCAGGGCCATTCCGGGCTCCTCCTCGGCAAAAATCTTACTCTTAGCTGTTTGCAGGGTCTTTCCGGTGGCTTTCTGGACCTTGCTGAGTCCGCTTTTCATCGAGCTGCAGGAACTCAAGGCCAAGAGAAGGCCCAGACTGGTGAGAAGTTGCGGGTAGAGTTTCATATTGGGGGAACAACCCCGCTATAGGTTCTTCTGAACCAATAGCAAGAAAAGAAGAGAGTGTCGGTTTTGCCTTATTTCGCCAACCTTCTCACGGAAAAGGAGTTATCCTGTTATAAAAAAGGCCCGAACCTTCGGGGAAGGTCGGGCCTGTTTAAGGAAAGTTAACGATTTAACCGGCTTTGCTTAAGAAAGGGCGTTGTTGACTGCATCCACGGTGATGCCGAGTTCCTTGAAGACGGTGTTGCCGGGGGCGGAAAGGCCGAAGCGGTCGATGGCGATGATTTCGCCTTCGCTGCCGACGTATTTGTGCCAGAGGCTGGAAACACCGGCCTCGATGGCGACCCGCTTGCGGCAAGCGGCGGGGAGGACTTCCTCCTGGTAGTCGGCCCCCTGGCGGTCAAAGCGCTCCATGCAAGGCATGGAAACGACGCGCACGCCGGGCTTGTCGGCGGCGGCCTCGATGGCGAGGCCGAGCTCGGAACCGGTGGCGATGACGATAGCTTCCAGAGCGCCTTCTTCTTTCTTGGCGATGTAGGCGCCGCGGTGGGTGCCTTCGCGACGCTCTTTCACGCTGAGTTGATTCAGGGTGACCACCTTTTGGCGGCTGAGGATGAGGGCGGTGGGGCCGTCGGTGCGGAGGAGGGCGGAGGCCCAGGCTCCGGCTACCTCTTCGGGGTCGCCGGGACGGATGACGTCGAGGTTGGGAATGACGCGCAGGCCACTCACGGTTTCCACCGGCTGGTGGGTGGGGCCGTCTTCGCCCACGCCCACGGAGTCGTGGGTGAAGATGTAGGTCACGGGCAATTTGGCCAGACCTGCCAAGCGGATGCTGGGGCGGAGGTAGTCGGCAAAGACGAGGAAAGTGGCTCCGCTGGCGCGGAAGAGGCCGTCGTAGGCGATGCCGTTGCAAATGGCTCCCATGGCGTGCTCACGGATACCGAACCAGATGTTTTTGCCCTCGGCATTTTCCGAAGTGTAGTCGCCCGCGTCCTTGAGGTAGTTCTTGGTCGAGCCGTAGAGGTCGGCCGAGCCGGTGATGAGGTTGGGCACGAGTTTGGCCGCTTCGTTGATGACCACGCCGCCAGCTCCGCGAGTGGCGTCGGCATAGTCCTCGGCGAAGGCGGGGATGGCGTCGAGGAGGTCGCTGGGCACGACTCCGGCGATGCTGTCCTGCAGCTCCTTGGCCAGCTTGGGATTGGCCGCGCTCCATGCTTCGTAAGTTTCCTGCCATTGCTGGAAGGCGGCTTTCTTTTCCTCCGCCCGCTCGGCGAAGTAAGCCTTCACCTCATCGGAGACATAGAAGTGTTCGTCGGCGGGGAGGCCGAGACCGGCCCGGGCGCTCTCGGCGAAGTTGGCGCCGCCTTCACCGTGGCCTTTGGAGGTGCCCGCTACTTCCGGGATGCCGCGTCCGATTTCGGTCTTGGCAATGATGACGGAGGGCTTGCCATTGGTGCTGGTCTTGGCTTGCTCGACTGCGGCGGCAACGGCGATGAAGTCATGCCCGTCGATGGTGTGGGCATTCCAGCCCAGGGACTTGAAGTATTGCTCGGCGTCCCAGCCCTGGGTGACCTCGGCCATGGCGTCGAGAGTGACGTCGTTGGAGTCATAGATGAGGATGAGGTTGTCGAGCTTGTTATGGCCGGCGAAGGCGATGGCTTCCTGGGCCACCCCCTCTTGCAAACAGCCGTCACCAGCGAGGGCGATGACGTGGTGGTTGAAGAGAGTGTGATCGGCGGTGTTGAAGCGGGCTGCGGCGCGCTTGCCGGAGATGGCATAGCCGACGGCGTTGCCGACACCCTGGCCGAGGGGCCCGGTGGTGGCTTCCACGCCCACGGTCTCGAAGTTCTCCGGGTGGCCGGGAGTGCGGCTGCCGAGCTGGCGGAAGTTCTTCAGTTCTTCCATCGGCAAATCGTAGCCGGAGAGGTGGAGCCAGCTGTAGATGAACATGGAACCATGACCGGCAGAGAGGATGAAACGGTCGCGGTTGAGCCATTTGGGCGCTTCGGGATTGAAGTTGAGGGCTTCCGAGAAAAGGACAGCTCCGATTTCAGCACAACCCAAGGGCAGACCGAGGTGGCCGGAAGAGCAGGCATGGACGGCATCGATAGCGAGGCCACGGGCTTCCGCGGCGGCTTTTTGCAAAACTTCTGTGTTCATGGAAAGACGCGAAGGTTGAGGAAAGCCGCCCAAATGACAAGTCGCAACCGCTGAGAATGCACAAAGCACTCTCGGAAAGCGTTATTGTAAAAACTTGCCAAGACTTGCGGCCTTTTCTTGGCTGGTGGCAGGGGGCCTACTTTTTCGGGCGGGGTTGGTGCTCTTCTCCCTGAGGCATGAGGGGGGATTGCCACTCTGCGAGGTCGGAGGGCTTCACTTGGCGGGCTTCTCCTCCGAAGCTGAAGGTGTTGGGCTGATAGGGTCCGACAAAGGAGATCTCGAGGTCGGGGGTGATCGCTTCTTCCAGACCAGCGGCCCAGAGGGTGCCGTTGAGGAGGAGGCGGCGGTAATTGTCGTCGAGAATATCCTCGGAAGCTCCTTGGGTGGAGTGGAAGACGCGGTGGGCGTCGCCATCGGCATCCTGGTAGTGGCGGGTCCAGGTGGAAGGCACGGGGCCTTTCTCCGGATCGGGAGCGGAGTCGGGCTCCATGCTTTGCAAGGGCTGGGTGTGGGTCAGGACGGTGAAGCCTTCGCGGGCCTTGCCAACGTAGCCGCCAGCGTGACAGAATGCGGTGGCACCCACTCCGCGCAGGATGGGATGGCTTTTTTGCTCGGGAAGGCGCTGGAGGCGGGTGCCTTGCACATGGTTTTTGCCGTAGTGGCCCACCCAGGTATTGCCGAGGATCTGGTGCCCGAAGCCGCCCTCGTAGCCCTTCACTTTGGAGTCGAAGCTATACTTGGCGTAGGGGGAATCGGCCGGGATTTTGAAGGCATGGGAGGAAGTGCGCAAGCCCACCACTGGACCACCCCGGTCGAGATAAGCGATGATTTCGTCCATTTCCTCGGGGGGGAGGTTGAGAAAGCGGGCGAAGATGAAAAAGAGATCGGCCTCGCGCAGCGCCTGTAGACCCTCCACGCGGGAGGAGCCGGCCTTGATGTAACCACCCTCGTCGACCCCGAAAACCACGGTGCAAGTGAAGCCGTGATGGTGGGCGAGGATGCGGGCGAGGGCCGGGCAGGTTTCCTCGGAGCGGTATTCGTGATCGCTGGCGAGGAAGACGATGTGTTTCCCTGCTCCCGGGCCGTCACCGCCTTCATAAGTGATGGCGGTGCTGGCGAGGAGGGTTTGGCAAAAAAGGGCGAGGAAGAGGAGCATTCTCATAGTTCGTTCTTTCATAGCGAAAATTCTTCCTCGCACAAGGGAGAGTTGCTGCCGGATGAGGGCGGCTCGGGAGGCCCGTCCTCATCCGGGGGGAGGGGGCGCGGGCGGCTATTCCGACCGGGGGGTGAGCAGAAAGGCGGCTCCGCCATTGCGGGCCATCTTGGCCGTCAGTTTGTCCCCGCGATCGACCACCAGGCTCGAGCAGGCCACTTTCTTGGGCGCTTCTCCCACTGGTTCTCCGTCGGCAAAGACCTGGGTCTGGTAGTTGGTTCCCTCGCGTAAAAAGTCCAGATCGAGGGTGACTTCCCGCTCCCGTTGGCTATTGAGCACACCAATGAACCAGCGCTCTCCCTTGCGACGGGCGAGGGCAACGTATTCGCCGATTTCTCCTTCCACGAAGCGGGTTTCATCCCAAGTCACCGGCACTTCGCGAAAGAGGTCGAGCTCGGGGGTGAAACGGATGGTCTGGGGCTTGTCATACCAGAAGATGAGTTGCAGAGGACTGTAGTAAACCACCGAGGCGGCGATTTGGTGGGCCCGGGTGGTCTGGAGACGACCGCTGTAATAGCAAATGGTGTAGTCGCCCGCTCCACAGAGGTAGCGGGTGTAGGCGAGGTTGACGTTGTGTTCGGCCGTGGGCATTTGTTCGTTGCCGCCGATGCCTTCCTGGGTGAGCAGATTGGGGTAGGTGCGGCTCCAGCCGGTGGGGAGATAGTGGTCGTGGACGTCGACCATCAGCTCGTGCTCGGCGCATTTCTTGATGGCCTCGTGCAGCCAGATGGTCCATTCCTGCGAGCCGACATTGACGAAGCCGAATTTGATACCGGAGATTCCCCATTCCTTGTAGAGCGGGAGCAGGGTGTCGAGCTGCTTTTCCAGGGCCCGCCGATTGACGTAAAGGAAGACGCCGATGCCGTTCTCTTTCGCATAGCGGATGATCTCGGGGAGGTCGAAGTCGCCGTGGCTGCGATTGGGATCGACGGTTACCGTAGTGGCATCCGAGGCGTTCGAACGCTCAGGTCCATACCACCCGGCATCGAGGAGAAGGTGTTGGAAGTTCATCTTCACTGCGACGTCGACGCAGGCTTTGGCCTGGTCGGTGGCCAGCTCCGCCCGGATGGCCTTGCCGGGACGAATCCAGGAGGTGTCGGCGAGGGCGCAGGGCTCGTTGAGATTCGGGACGAGGGTTTTGTTCTCAATGAGTTCGCCCTCATTGGCCCCCACCATTACGTAGCGCCAGGGACTGACGAAGGTGTCCCGTGCCCGGATGGGGCCGGCCAGATGGGGCCGCACGGTGTGCTTCTTTCCGGCGGCAGGTTGGAAGCGCATCCGGGCCGAGTCGACGAGGGCGGCCTCTCCCAGGGCAACAAAGGGCCCTTCGGGAATCTCAATAACGATGGGGCGGATGCGGTTTTTGCTGAGATCGGACAGCTTGGATTCGTGATAGTCTCCTTCGACCTCCCGTGTGCTCCACAGGGGATAGTCGCCTGCAAAGGTGAATTCGGTGGCTTCGTCCGTGATGGTGAAATCCCCCGGCTGGCTGAGGCGGTAGCGGAAGGCAAAGCCCTCGTCGTAACAGCGGGCCTCAATGGTCAGGTCCGGACTTCCTCCTTCGCGAGGGGAAAAGGTGACGGAAACCTGGTGATAATGGTCCTCGATTTCGGCTTGTTCACCCAGGACCGGCTGCCACGTCGACTGATGCTCACTGGGCTTGGTGGCCGTCATCTCATAGCCGCCCTCGGATTGGAATCCCTGCAAGGTGAGTCCCAGGCGGGAGGGGAGAAGGAGCGACAAGTCCTGATACTTGGCTGAATAAAACGGTTGCTCTTCAGTGTTAAGTAAAAAGCTAAGGCTCAATTTGTTGTCGGGAGAGTTCAGAACGATGCTTTTTTGAGGTTCTGCGGAAAGAGTGATTGTGTGAAACAACAATGCGAGGCCCACGGAAATCGGCTGGGAGGTGAATATAGGCATGGTGATGGAGACTCATCAGTATCGAGGGGTGGTCTTCAGATCTTCCATTTTTCATCTCTAATTCAGGTTTCCCAATTTAGCAGCTGAATTGTTTGTGGTATTTATTTTCAGGGAAATAAGTGAATTTTTAATCGCTTCGATTCAGTGTCCGGAGCTCAAAAAATAAAAAATCACTAAAATAATTAATAA
Source organism: Roseibacillus ishigakijimensis (assembly GCF_016595415.1). GTDB lineage: Bacteria > Verrucomicrobiota > Verrucomicrobiia > Verrucomicrobiales > Akkermansiaceae > Roseibacillus > Roseibacillus ishigakijimensis. The sequence continues at coordinate 33,521 of NZ_JAENIO010000037.1, read as the reverse complement.
AAATTGCTGAAAAATCGAAGAAGGGATGTTAGGAGAAGATGTCTCCTTTTTGAGTCCTGGCTTCTGGGATTTGGAGAGGGAGTCACAAAAGACTGAAAACCATGAAAAAAAAATTATTAGCAATTGCAGCCCTCGTCCCTTTAATCAGCCTGGGGATTTCCTATGGAGATGACGCCAAGGAAGAGGCTACTGAGAATGAAACGGGTTCCCGGAATTTTTTCACCATCGATGGGGAGGGAAATTTGGAACGGCCCAAAGCATTCCGGGAATGGGTATTTATGGGAACTCCGCTGACTCCCAATGACATGAATAATGGGAAGGCGACTTTTCCCGAGTTTCATAACGTTTACATCGACCCGGTTAGCTTCAAGGAATACAAGGAGACAGGTAAGTTTCGGGATGGCACCATCATCGTCAAGGAGATGGTGAGCGTGGGGAGTAAAGCAGCCGCGAGCGGTGCCGGCTACTTTATGGGCGAGTTCGTGGGATTGGAGGCGACTATCAAGAGCAGCGAACACTTCCCCGATGAGCCCGGGAATTGGGCGTATTTCAGCTTTACTGACCTTGTGGCGAAAGAGCTCAAGGAGTTGGCCAAGCCTTTCCCGGCAGCGGCTTGTAACGCTTGTCATGATGCGGTGGCCCAAGATGACTTCGTCTTTACCCAATACTATCCCGTGATGCGGGCGGCTAAGGGGTATGGCGAGGGTAACCCAGAAGAAACATCCGAGCGGCCTTTCTAGGTCAAATATTGATTCTGTTCACGACGGGTGTTCTCTCTCTCTATTCTGAGAATTAGACTCGTCATTAATCTAAAGAACGATGAAAACGAAAAACAATTTTGGTTGGGGCTTGTTGACTGCGAGCTTGCTAGGAACGGTAGGCTCTGTGCAAGCTGATGCCCTTTATGTGGCTTCCAATAAGGCGGAAGGGAATACTCTGGTGGGGTTCGCTCAACAAGAAGACGGCTCCCTCGAAAAGATCGGAGAATTTGAAACTGGCGGTAAGGGAACCGGAAAAATGGAGATCTTCGATGGGGGCTATGATGCGACCCATCCCTTGGCGGATGGCATCGATCCTCTCATTTCAGCCTACGGTTTGTTCAAAACCCCGGATGACCGGTTCTTGCTTGTGGTCAATTCGGGTGATGGCACGGTGAGTTCTCTCGCCGTTGGAAAGGATTATCAACTGGAGGCGGTCAGCACGGTCAAGGCGGCGGCAGCCCATCCCCTCAGTATCGCGGTTTCCGGTGACCTGGTCTATGTGGCGAGCGCAGGAAAAGGCCCCACTCCTCCTCCCTTTACCGGCAACCTTTCTGGCTTCCGGATTGATAGCGATGGGAAATTGAGCCCGATTGAGGATTCTATCCGGGATTTGGGGGCTCGCCCTTCTTGTGTGGCCTTCACCCCCGATGGAAAGCACCTCGTGGTGGACGAATTGGTGACTGGATTGGTCAAGGTGTTTGCCGTCGGCAAAGAAGGCCGTCTTTCCCAAGAGCCGGTGTCACAAGTCGCTTCCCCTCATGCGAAGGAGGAGGGGCGTTGGTTGGCCATTCCGGTGGGCTTCGATCTGGTCCAAAAAGGGGAGAGCACCGTGGTCTTGGTTTCAGAAGCCCGTTTCCTCAATAATCAGGGTGAGCTTCGCAAGGAGGAGGGCAAGGTGCCTCAGGCCCCTCTCTATTCTTGGCAGACGAGTTCGACATCCTCCTACCTGATTGATTCGGAGGGGAAAATCAAGTTGGTTTCCGGAGATGTGCTGACCGGGAAGGAGCAGGAGGGGGGGCAAATCGCCAATTGCTGGGTCGAAATTTCGGCCGATGGCGATACTCTCTGGGCGGCCAATGCCCTTTCCAGTTCCCTTTCTTCCTACCAAATCGGGGATGAGGGAACCTTGACGCTGCGCGATGAGGCCACTTTCAAGGATGAGAAGGAAACTCTTTTCTTCAGTGATCTTTACCTGAATTCCGATGGCAAATACCTCAATCAGCTGATTGGCAATTCTGGTGAGGTGCTGGTTCTCAAAGTTGGCGCAGAGGATACCCTTGAGAAAGTCGGCCTCTACGGAGGAGGTCTTCCCGAGATTGGAGCCTACGGCTTGATCTCGGTGAAATAACTCAAGGCGAAGATCATAGCCTTTCCTTTCTTTCGCCTGACGGGAGAAGAGGGGGAAGGCTGTTTTTGGGTTGAGGGGTGCTCAGTGGCGGTCGATGGCACGGAATCATGATGAATCGGGGAATGGCTGGGAATGAGCGGAATTTGAGTGCCAAGTCTCCCCGGAATGTGTTCTCTTTCTCCTATGGCAACTGTGCAAGAACTTGAGGCTGCGGTGCGGGATGTGCCCGATTTCCCCAAGCCGGGGATCGTTTTTAAGGACATCACCCCTGTCTTGGGAGATGCCCGACTCTTCAAAGGCTGTCTCGAGCTGCTGGCTGAGACTGCTGGTGGTCAGCGTGTTGACAAGGTGGTCGGTATTGATGCCCGCGGATTCATCTTTGCCGCAGGAGTGGCTCACCTCCTCGGAACCGGTTTTGTGCCCGTTCGCAAAGAAGGCAAGCTGCCCTGGACCACGCAAAAGATGGCTTACACGTTGGAATATGGTGAGAGCGTGGTTGAGATTCACGAAGATGCCATTCAGCCTGGCGAGAAAGTCCTTCTCGTGGATGATTTGTTGGCCACCGGTGGCACGGCGGCCGCGGCGGTCAAATTGTTGCGCGCGCTCGAGGCTGACCTCGTTGCCATCTCCTTTTTAATCGAGCTGCAAGCTCTCCAGGGCCGGGACAAGCTGGGCTCTGCTCCTATTCATTCTCTTCTCAAATACTAAACGATATGTCATTCGAAAGCTATAGCGAAAGCCTCCTCCGTTACCCTGATCTGGGACTGAGTCTCGATCTCTCCCGTATGGATATTCCCTCTTCCTTTCGAGGAGAGATGAGCGGAAAGATCAGCAAAGCTTATGCGGATATGAAAGCGCTGGAAGCGGGGGAAATCGCCAACCCCGACGAGGGCCGCATGGTGGGCCATTACTGGCTCCGCAATGCCGCGCTGGCTCCCAACGACGAGCTGCGCAAGCAAATCACCGAGCCCCTGGCCGCGCTCAAGGCGTTTGCGGCCCAGGTTCATGCGGGTGAAGTGAAGGCTCCCGGCGGCTCCCACTTTCAGAACGTTCTCATCATCGGCATCGGGGGATCGGCTCTCGGTCCCCAGTTCATCGTGGAGGCTCTGGGTGCGGCCTCCCCGGTCAAAACCTACTTCTTCGACAACACCGACCCGGCGGGTATCGACCGCACTTTGCAGGAAATCGGCACCGATTTGGACAAGACTCTCGCCATTGTCATTTCCAAGTCCGGCGGCACGCCCGAGACTCGCAATGGCATGCTGGAGGCCAAGGCGGCCTACGAAAGCCAGGGTCTCAATTTTGCCCAACACGCGGTCGCCATCACTGGCGAAGGCTCCAAGCTCTTCAACTTTGCCCAGGAACAAGGCTTTTTGACGACTTTTCCCATGGAGGACTGGGTCGGGGGGCGCACCTCGGTGATGTCCACGGTGGGGCTGGTGCCCATGGCTCTGCAAGGCATCGATATCGACGACTTCCTCGCTGGTGCCGCCGCCATGGATGAGCGCACTCGTCAGGAGGACGACAATGCGGCGATGGAAATGGCCCTCGCTTGGTATCATGAGGGCAACGGCAAAGGGGAAAAGGATATGGTCGTCCTTCCCTACAAGGATTCTCTCCTCCTGATGTCCAAGTATCTTCAGCAGTTGGTGATGGAGTCATTGGGCAAGGAGCTCGATCTCGAGGGTAACGTCGTTCACCAGGGACTGGCGGTCTACGGCAACAAGGGCTCGACCGACCAGCATGCCTATGTGCAGCAGCTGCGCGATGGCGTGCACAACTTCTTCGCGGTCTTCATCGAGGTTCGCAAGCCGCGTGATGGCGAGTCCATCGAAGTGGAGGAAGGGGTGACCTCCGGAGACTTTTTGCAGGGATTCCTGCGCGGAACCCGGAGCGCGCTTTACGAAAACGGTCGCCACTCCCTCACCCTGTCCATTCCGGAGGTCACTCCTCACACCGTTGGCCAACTCATCGCCCTCTTTGAGCGAGCGGTCAGTTTCTATGCCTCCTTGGTCAACATCAACGCCTATCACCAGCCGGGAGTCGAAGCTGGTAAAAAGGCGGCGGGAGTCTTCCTCGAACTCCTCAAGAAAGTGGCGGCCGCCCTCACTGCGGAGCCGGCCACGGCGAGCGATATTGCCGCCAAGACCGGTGGTGATGAGGAGGCCGTCTACCATTGCCTCACCCACCTCGCGGGCAGCGGGCGGGCAAGCCAAACGCTGGGGGCGACTGCCGCCCTCGACCAATTCTCCAAGTAGTAGCCTCCTTCAGGACTCCTTCTTTTTGTCAGGCCGTTCCCCATCCCTTTGGTGCGGGGGGCGGCCTTTTTTGTCACCGTCACGAGGAGGTTTGCCCTCTCCCCGGCTTTCCGAGCGCTTGTCCCATTCCGCAAAGAATTCTGGCGGGGAGAGGCTGAGATCCCCGTCCTGGTCGAGCGCTTCAAAGCGATCCTCGGCCGCGTCTTCCCCCAGTTTCTTGATGAGAGGCGCGGCGAAGAATTCGGTGAAGTCGAGGCCTCCGTCTTCATTCTGGTCCATTTTGCGGAAAATCTCCTTTCGATCGGGGCCGTGTGCCCGGCGGTCGTGGTCGGGCATGTCTTCCCGGCTCAAGAGGCCGTCTTTGTTCCGGTCAAGGCGCTCAAAGAGGGCGCGCCGTTTTTCCTCCGGCAGCTTTTGCACCCGCTCCTGTCGAGCGAAGGTGTCGTAATCCACCGGGCCCCGTTCCAGCCACTTCGGGCGCCGGTCGCGACGATGGGACTTCGGCGGATGGAGCTCATTGGGCTGGAGCATCCCGTCATCGTTTTTGTCGATGCGGTTGAAAAGGGCTTCCCGTTGCTCGGGGCTGGCTTTTTCCAACTTGGGATTGGCGGCAAACTCTTCTTGGCTCAGGACGCCGTCCTGATTGGTGTCATACTTGCTGAGAAACTGGTGGACGAAGTCCTTTTGCGGAGAGTCGGGCTGGGGGTGATGCTTGTGCCGGGGATCTCCTTCGGCCGAGGCCGCCGCCGTCAAGGCGAGGAGGGTGGTGCTGAGCAGGATGGTCTTCATCGCCGTGATGCAACCAGCCCACGAGGGAAAAGTCGCGATCTTATTAGCGGTTGTTTTGGCCCCGAAATCACTCTAGAGAGCTGGGCGTGCACATCAACGACTTGCTAGCTGCCAACCAGCCTTCCCTGTCTTTCGAGTTTTTTCCTCCTAAGACCAAGGCTGGAGCGGAGTCTTTGTTTCAGGTGATTCAGGAACTCGCGGTGAAGAAGCCCTCCTTTGTCAGCGTGACTTATGGAGCGGGGGGCACCACTCGCGACCTGACCCATGATCTCGTGATGCGGATATTACAGGAAACTCCGATTCCAGCGGTCCCCCACCTCACTTGTGTGAAGCATACCCGGGAGGAAATTCACGCGATCCTGACCCGTTATGCCGAAGCCGGGGTGGGCAATATTCTCGCCTTGCGGGGCGATGCTCCCAAAAATGATTCGGGCTACCGCCGCGAGGATGATGACTTTCCCTACGCGGTTGATCTGGTTCGGTTCATTGCCGAGTTCAATCGCGGCTTGAGCCGTCCGCATTTTGGCATCGGGGTGGCGGGTTTTCCCGAAGGGCATCCGGAGACGCCCAATCGTTTGCAGGAATTGGACTACTTCAAGGCCAAGATTGATGCGGGAGCGGACTACATCTGCACCCAGCTCTTTTTCGATAATCACGATCTGTTGGACTTTCGGGATCGTTGTGAGCTGGCTGGCATTCATGTGCCCATCATCGCCGGCGTTATGCCGGTGACCTCGCGGAAGGGGATGGTCCGGATGGCCGAGCTGGCCGCTGGAGCCCGTTTTCCGGCCAAATTGCAGCGGGCCCTGCAGGAGGAGGCTGGCGATGACATCACGTCACTGGGGGTGGACTACGCCACCACGCAGTGTGAGGAGCTGTTGCGGGAAGGCATCCCGGGTATCCACTTTTATACCCTGAACAAGAGTCAGGCGACCCTCCAGATCGTGGATCGCCTTGCTCTCTAGGAAAAGCGGTCGTGTTTATTGCTCGCGGGCGCGGCGCAGTGTCCGTTGCCACTCGGTGGCGAGGGCTGACGAGGCTCCGTTGACGAGGCCTTCGAGGGGGATGGAGATCCAGCGCAGGGTGTCGCCCTCCGCTTGCTCGCCAGCCCCCGGGAGCAGACCGTATTCGGCAAAGGTGTCTTCCGGGACCGCCAGCTGCACTTCCCCATCCACGACAAAGGGATAGCGGAACTCGCGGCGAACTTTGAGGTCCAGTCGATTGCGCTTGATTTCCTGCTCTTCGTCGTCAACCGAGAGAATGACGTGTCCTTGGTGGGGATTGTCGAATTGTGATTGACGGAAGGTCTGCTGGATACGGGCCTGCAGACTGATGGCGTTGGTGTTCTCTTCCTCGGCGGAGCCGTTTTCTCCGGCCGGATCGGCTTGGAAGACAATGCTCTCTTTGGCCAAGTCCTCGTTGGTGGCGGGGCGGGCGATGAAGTCTCCTTTGAAGAGAAGTAAGGGAGCCAGCGAGTTTTCTTCCTGGGCTGCTAGGTCGATTTTGGAGAAAGTGAGCTCGCTTCCCTTGGTGCTGAGGTGGAAGGAGCCCGCTTGGAAGGTCACCTTGCGATAGCTGCGTTGGGTGTCGAGGTGGTTGACGAGGAGGAGGATGGGGAATTCCCGGGTGAGGGCGAGCCCTTCTTGTCCGGGTTGGGCTGAGATTTCGAAGCGCAGGCCATCCGAGCTGTTGGTGGAGCCACTGCCAGTCAAGGTGCCGCTGATCTGTCCATTAACGTAGGGAAGGAGACCTTGGGGGAGGAATGAAGAAAGCGGAAGGTTGCTGAAATCACCTTCAATCGTGAGCTCGGGGCTGGCCCCGCCCTTGGTGGTCTTGGCACTCCAGCGGAAGGTCCCGCCTCCCTGGCGGAGCTCTGCCCGCGAGATGGTCAAGCCGCTCGTTTTTTCCAGCCGGGCCTCCAGCTCGACAATTTCGAAGTCGCGGAAGATCCCCTGGGAAAAGAGGCCTCCTTCAAATGTGAGGTCCCAGGAGGAGTCATCGCGCTTGGCGACGAGCTTGGAGTTCAGGATCGAACCCCAGCTGGCGGGGGAGTTGTAGCCCCAAGTCAGGTCGACGGCGCTTGCTTCCAGACCCTGGAACTGGAAATTCTGGCTTTCGTTGAACAGGGCCTGCCAAGAGCGCGCAGCCCGCTCGTCATCCGCTTCTCCGGCTTTGAGCGCGATGGATAGATTGTTGATGCTGAGGGTCGAGGTTTGCCAAGGGCCAAAGAGCCCGTCGGTGGGCTTCATCGGGAAGCGGATGCCACTGGCTTCGAGGCCGGTGAAAAAACTTTCCTGGCCGCCCTGGGCAAAGAAGGAGCGGTAACGCCCGTTGGACATGTTGCGGGTGAAGCCGCGCGCTTCCACTTTGTCGACTTGCAAGCTCTTGCTCATTCCGCGCGCGAAGCCCTCTGGCAGGGCGCTTCCGGTCGCTTTCCAGTAGAGAAATCCACCATAGGCCAGCGCTCCCAGCAAGGTGAGGAGCAAGACGCTGAGCAGGAGACGAAGAAGAGCGCTGAGGACGAAGGAGTGGCTGCCAGCTACTGATCCGGAATGAGTCAGTTGGAAAACGATGCCTTGATTCGAGATCCATTCGCGCACGCGACCGTTAAATTCTTCTAATCGTTCTTCAGATGGTTTCATGAGCGGGAACTGCTGCTGAAGGCGATAGCTTCTGAGGGCCTTCTTGCCAACCCGCAAATTATCTTCCCGTGACGGTTGATTTCCCTCGCCCCTCTCCATTTCCTCCCTTACCACAACGCCGTGGAAGAGACCGACTACAAGGTCAAATTGGACATTTTCGAAGGCCCTCTGGACCTTCTCCTTTACCTGATTAAGAGGGAGGAGCTGGATATCACCGAGGTGTCCATCGAGAAGATCACCCGACAATATCTCGATTACATCGATACCTTCCGCATGCTCAATATTGACTTGGCCTCCGAGTTCATCGTGATGGCGGCCAATCTGATTTACTTGAAAAGCCGCACCCTCTTGCCCAAGCAGGAGCAACCGCCCGAAGAGGAAGGGGATGAGGATGACCCGCGCTGGGAGTTGATTCGCCAGCTCGTTGAATACAAAAAGTTCAAGGATGCGGCCGGTTACCTGGCCCGCCGCGAGGAGGAGCAGCAAGGCTACTTTCCTCATCAGCCGGAGAGGCCCGAACTCCCTCCGGTGGAGACCGACCCGGTGGCCGAGCTGTCCATCTTTGATCTGATTCAGGCTTTTCAGAAAGTTCTCAAGCGCTTCGAGAGTGAGCATGACTTCGGACAGATCGTCGACGACCGTTTCACCGTGGCGGACAAGGTGGAGTTTTTGCTCACCGAGCTGCAACCGGGTGGCCGCCGCCGCTTTCAAACCCTTTTCGAAATGGCAACGACCAAGGCCGAGGTCATCGTGACCTTTCTAGCGGTCCTGGAGTTGATGAAGATGAACCAGTTCCGCGTGCGGCAGGATTTGTTGCTGGGGGACATAGAGATTGAGCGTCGTGCCGAGTCCTGAGAAGAGGGAAAAGATTGCTCTTTTTGGCGGCACCTTCGATCCGGTGCACGCCGGGCATATGGAGGTCGCGGATCAGGCGGTCACGGCCCTGGCTCTTTCGCGAGTCGTCTTTCTGCCCTGTCGCCAGTCGCCGCACAAGGTCCAGCGGGCCGGGGCCTCGGAGGCCGATCGGCTGGCCATGCTGCGTCTGGCAACCCAGGACCAGCCTTGGGCGGTCGTCGATGACTGGGAATACCATCAGCCGGTTCCCTCCTACTCTTGGCGCACGGCGGAGGCGTTTCAGGTCAAGTATCCCCGGGCGCGCTTGTCGTGGTTGATGGGCTGGGACCAGTGGGCGGTTCTCCCTTCCTGGAGCCGCTTCGATTACCTGGCGGAGCTGGTGTCTTTCATCGTGCACGACCGCGACGGCCGGGGGGCGGAGGACGCCCCCAGCTACCCTGGGGTCCGGGTGACCTTTGTTTCCGGTCATCACCCGGCTTCTTCTTCCCGCATTCGGGACTTGCGGGCCACCGGGCAAGAGGCCCCGGCTGGCTGGCTGGCTCCCTCCGTCCAGCGCTACCTCGAGCGGGAGGCTCTTTATCGGTAAAGTTCGCTTGCCACCGGCCCTGCTCTCTTTCATTACTTGGTCATGACCATGAGCCGCTCACTTCTCCTTGCCCTCCTCACTGCAGGAGCTCTCCAAGGTCTTGCTTTTTCTCAGGAAGCACCCGCCCAAAACCAGGCCCTCCCCGCCCATGCGGAACGCTTTAGTAATTTGCCCGAGGAGACCCGTAAGGAATACGGCCAACACCGCCTCAAGGCCGAACAATTCTTCCGCCAGAAGCGAATCTTCGAAGCCCTGGACCAGATTCATCAAGGTCTGGCCGTTTTTGATGAAGACCCCAATCTCTGGAACTTGAAGGGCTCCTGTCATGTCGAGTTCCGTTCTTTTGAAAAAGCCTTGGAAGCTTTTGAGAAGGCCTATGCCATCGATTCGCGGAACAGCGGCTATCTCTTCAATATCGCCGAGATGCACTTCGTCCTGAAAAATTGGGAGGAATGCTTGCAGGGGATGGCCGAGTTGCGGAGTCGGCTGGACTCAGAGGTGGGGGCGGCAGAGAAGATGCCCGAACCCGTGCTCAACCTCTATCGTTTGTCCCTTTTTAAATCCATGCTGTGCCATCTCAAGCTGGGCAATGAGGAAAAGGCGCGCGAGATTGCCACCGCGAACTCGGTCGACTTCGACGATACCCCCTTCACCTACTATGCCAAGGCCGCCCTCGCCTTCCATGAAGACGATCGTGAAGCCGCCAGTGACTGGATTCGCTCGGCGGTGACGGTTTTCGGCGGTGTGCAAAATGTGGCCAACTGGCAGGACACCATCATCGAGTTTGGTTATGTGAAGAGCCTCTACGGTGGAGGCGAAGAAGAGGAGGAGTTGGCGACCCCCGATTCCATCGGCGAATAAGGATAGACGACGATGAGCCTACTTCTCGGTGTCAATGTGGACCATGTCGCCACCCTGCGGCAGGCCCGCTATGCCCTCCAGCCGGATTCGCCCAATGCGGAGCCCAGCCCGCTGGAAGCCAGCCTTGCGGCCCAGCGGGGAGGAGCCGATTCCATCACTATTCACGTTCGTGGCGATCGGCGGCACATGCAGGAGGCCGATGCCTTTCTGATTCGTGAGAAATGCCCTCTGCCTCTCAATCTGGAGATGGGCAACACCGCCGAAATGCGTGATCTCGCGCTCGCCCTCAAGCCGGACTTCGTCTGCATGGTCCCCGAGACGCGGGAGGAAGTGACTACCGAAGGAGGTCTCGATGTGGCCGCGCTCTTCGAGGAAACCAGAGCGACTGTGGAGCTGCTGCAAGGCAAGGGCATTCGCGTCTCTCTCTTTATTGACCCCGACCTTCCGCAAGTGGAAGCGGCAGCCCGCACGGGAGCCAGGATGATCGAGCTGCACACGGGAGCCTTTGCCAACGAGCAGGGCGCAGCCCGCACGGGTGAGCTCGCTCGTCTCACCGAAGCCGCCCGCGCCGGGGTGGGTATGGACCTGCAGGTCAATGCCGGGCACGGCCTCAACTATCAGAATCTCGCCTCATTCCTAGAGGTTCCTCACCTCAGCGAGCTCAATATTGGCCACAGTATCGTGGCCCGGGCCCTGGCCGTTGGCTTCGAGACTGCGGTGCGCGAGATGAAGGAGGCCATGGCTGGCTACTCTCTTTCCTGATGCAGATTTTCGGAATTGGCATTGATGTGGTGGAGGTGGCCCGCATCGAGGAGTCGTTGCGCGAGTTCGGGAGCAAGTTCCTCGACCGCATCTTCACCCCGGCGGAACAGGACTATTGCCAGCGGCAGAAGAATTGTGCCCTGCATTACGCCGCTCGTTTTGCCGCCAAAGAAGCGGTTTCCAAGGCCTTTGGCACCGGCATTGGCAAGGAGGTGGGCTGGCTGGACCTGGAAGTGCGGCGCCGTCCCAGTGGCGAGCCGGAGCTGGTTCTCAGTGGCCGCGCCCGGGCCTTTGCCCAAAAAAATGGGGTGGGCGACATCAAAGTCAGCCTCACCCATGCGCAGCATTACGCGGCTGCCAACGCGGTGATTTTAACGGGAGAAGAGCAAAGGCCTACTGAACGATAGTCACCGGAGTGCCCACCTTGACCTTGGAGAAGACCTCCGGCACGGTGGAACGCTTGCCTCGGATGCAACCGTGGGAAGCCGGGTAGCGGGGCACATTGCCGATGTGATGACCCACTCCGGTCCAGGTGAAGCGCATCCAGTAGGGCATGGAGGCCCCGATGAACTTGCCTCCGGGGGGCACCTTGTCCTTGCGGGAGTCAGCGTCGCTATTCACCACATTGCCATCGGCATCTACGATGCGTCCGTAGGCATTGGAGCGCTTGTCCTTCATTTTTTCCAGAATGGTGTAAGAACCCGCTGGGGTGGGGTGGGAAGACCGGCCAGTCGCCACCGGGTAATCCATCGCCACCTGCCCATTGTGCAATAGCTGGGCTCGCTGGTCGGAAAGATCGATATTCAGCGAGGCGCTCTCGGGAGTCATCGCATTGAGCAGCTCATGATTGCGATAGACATTGTAGGTCTTCTTGTAATTGGGCTCCGCTTTGAAATGCTCATAAGTCCCCTCGGGATGGGGATTGACGAAAGCGGGCTTTTCCGCCGCGTTGGCTTGGCTGGCCGCGGGCTCGATGGCTTCCTCTTTCTTGCCCATAAAGGGAACCTGGGAGCAGCTGGCCAAGAGGAGTGGGAGACCCAAAAGGAGGGTGAGACGTTGGAGTGACATGGAATTTGCGGGGATTTTGGAGGTCCGGTAAGTTGAACAGGATGTGCGTTAGTGCAAGAAGCAATCGCAGACAAGCTTTGCCTTTTTCGTTTTTGTCTCTTTTTTTTGCGAAAAAGTCACCAGGATTTCCCCTCAGGGTCATTTTTTCCAGTTCTTTAGTCTCCCCCCGCTTGCCCCCTCTCTCTATCATGGGCTCATGATCCGGAAGGCTGTCGTCTTGGCCGGGGGAAAGGGCACCCGTCTCGATCCCCTCACCCGTGTGATCTCCAAACAACTGCTGCCCGTCTATGACAAGCCGATGATTTTCTACCCTCTCTCGGTGGTCATGCGCTGTGGCATCCGGCAGGTCCTCGTGGTCACTGCGCCGGAGTGGCTGGCCAGCTATCAGCGTCTTCTCGGGGACGGCTCTTCCTTGGGAATGAGCATCTCTTATGCGGTGCAGGAACGCCCTACGGGGGTGCCCGATGGCTTGGTGATCGCGGCCGATTGGCTGGCGGGCGAGGGGTGCCTTTTTATTCTCGGCGACAACTTGTTCTTTGGCAATCTCGACCCCTTGCGGGACGCGGTGGGGTTGGTTGCGGGGGCCACCGCCTTTGCTATCCCGACCCGAGAGCCCGAAAAATTCGGCATCGTGGAGTTGGACGAGGAGGGAAGGGTTCTTTCGCTGGAGGAAAAACCGTCCCAGCCTCGCAGCGACCTCGCTCTCCCGGGAGTTTACTTTTTTGACCCTACGGTGGTGGCCAAAGCGGGAGCACTTCGGCCCTCGAGTCGAGGCGAGACCGAAATTTGTGAGCTTCTTGGGCATTACCTTTGCGCAGGACAGTTGCAGTGCCGGCGTCTGGGGCGTGGCTTCGTCTGGCTCGATGCCGGCACCCCCGAGGGGCTGCTGAAAGCGGGGAATTTCGTCGCTACCCTGACTCACCGCAATGGCTATGAACTGGCGTGTCTGGAGGAGATCGCCTGGCGGGAAGGTTGGCTCAGTGACGAAGAGCTGGCCAGCTTGGCAGGTCAGCAACACAACCCGCAGCGCCGGGTCTACCTGCAGAGTCTCATTCCGAATTCACCGGGGCCTCGACTCTGACCACGCGGGCGATGGAAAGTGACGGCGCGGCGGGCCGTCGAGCCCTACCGACTCCATTCATTGAACGCTCACCGATCTTTCCGAGTGGACGAGAGCCCTACTGATGCGGTCGACAGTTTTTGAATCGTTGACCTTTCCCTTCACTTTTGCCACAAGCTTTCGATGCGTTTCTTGTCACTTTTCCTTTTCTTGACTTTATTGCTTCCGGTCCAAGGGCAAGAAGCTGCGGAGATCCCGACGGCGGTGTTTCGGAAGGCTTTGGAGTGGATGAAGTCCGAGGACCCGGAGCGTCGGCAAGCGGCCTACAGCACGCTGCAATTGCTGGATGAAAGTGCGCTGCCAAAGTTTCAAACCGCTCTCTATGCTGCCAAAACCCATCACGAGAAGCGGCTTTCCCAGGTTCTGGGTGCCGGTCGTGACAATCTTTTCCAGGAACTTGCTCCCCAGCTCACCCAATTGGCGGAGGAGCGGGAGCGGGTGATGAAGCTGATTCGCACCGACTATAAGAAGGATTCTTCGAAGGTGAAAATGTTGCGCAATGAGGTGGAAGATATCGATCGCTTGCGCGAACGGGCGTCCCGGTTGGCGGCAAAGGATTTGTCAGGGTTGGAGAGCCGCGTAGCGGAGGTGGCGGCAGCTATTGTGGAGTTGGGCGATGAGCTGGAACGGGTGGAAAGCCACCGCGAGGGGGAGGTCTTTGAGCCGGATGACAGCCCGGCAGAGGAGCGCCAGGAGGAGGCTCTTGCGGAGACCTATGATGGCGAGCAGTTTCTGGCTTTTCGCAAAGCGCGGCAAGAGTTTCTCTCGGCTGCCGAACGATTGGAGAAGGTTTATCGGGCGAACGAGGAAATGGCTTGGGCCAGCGCTTCGCAAAAGCAGTTTGCCCACATCCTCAATACGGAGCGGGCGATCCTGGGATTGCGTCCGCTTCAGCTGGAGGAGAGGCTTTCGGCGGCATCGAGCGGGCATTCCCAGGATATGAAGGACCATGGTTTTTTCGCCCACCAGTCGCCGGTGGAGGGCAAAAAAACGCCGGGGGATCGGGCTCGTTTGGCCAAGTATCAAGGAGGCTGGAGCGGGGAGAACATTTTTATGGGTTCGTCCTCACCCCAATCCGCCTACAATGCGTGGTTTGCCTCCGACGGGCACCGTTTCATCATGTTTGCGGGAGCCTCAGACAGCGGCCCCAACGAACTGGGGGTGGGGCCGGTGGGGTCGCACTGGACGATGATGACCGGGCGAAAGTAGGTCTCTCAATAGAATTGCCCGAGGGTCTGAAGAAGATTGTTGCCGCGTAGGAGTTCTTCCCGACTCCAGCCATTGAGGGCGTGGGCTGCCTCCCAGACGGAGTAGTAGGAGACTGAATCCGGTGAAAATTGGGCGGGTTCTTTTTCTTCCTGGGGGTAGGGCCGTGCCGGAAGCTCCAGCGGGCAAGGGCCCACCTCACCGGCATCCTGCCAAGCCTGGCTCAGGTCGCTGCGATGGGCAAAGACCCGACCCAGTTGGGAGTAGGGAGCGATGGCTGTCAGTTTCTGGCGCACCTCGCTGGCTTTCTGAAAGTGCTTGGGTTCCTTCTCCAGAAGGCCCAAGAGCTTCTGCGCGCAGTTGTAATAGTCGGGGTCCAGCTTGAGGGCGGTCTCGTAGGCGGCGATGGCCCCCTCCGGCTTGTTCATCTCTTCCATCACCATGCCCAGGAGGTAAGGGGCCCGCGGATTGTCTGGATTGTTTTTGGCAAATTCGGCGAGAATTCGCTCGGCGATTTCCTGCACCCGTTCGTCATTGAAGATGCCTTCGCAGCCCAAGCAGTGGCTCTCCCGGGGACCGAAGCTGACGGGCATGAGCTCGAAGGCTTTCTCAAAATGGGGAATGGCCTCCTCGAACTTGCCATTGCGGGCCAGAGTCATGGCCAGGCGCGATTGCAAACAGTAGGCGTCGTTGAAGCGACCCAAGGCGGCTTGATAGCGGGTGGTGGCCTCGGAGATGAGACCCGCGTAGAGAAAGTCGTCGGCAGCTTCGCCCTCCCGGATGGACTTCACCACGTCGAAGAAGAAATCGGCCTGCTCCTGGTCGCCTTGTTTTTCCAAGATACGGGCCAGCACGTGATAGCACTTCATGCGGCTCTCTTTCCCTTGGTCGCCATCGGAGGGATCGAGGGCAATGGCGCGATCGATGAGGTCCTTGGCTTTCTCCAGCTCGTTTGCTTCCAAGGCGAGCTCCGCCTGCCAGATGAGGGGGCGTTCTTCGAAGGGATCGTAGGCCAGTAGCTTTGGTAAAAACTCGGCGAAGAGTGCCGGGTCGAGGGATTTGAGCTGCTCGTAGTAAATGTCTTTTCCTGCCTCGGAAGCGAGGAGGTAGAGGGAGAGATGCTTGGCCTGCTCCTCTTCGCCATTTTCCCGCAGGTGGGAGATGGCGAGCTTGTCGACCCTCAGCTCGGGGGTGAGGTGGTAAGAGAGGATGGACAAATAATCGGTAAGCTTCGCCTCCGAGAGAGCTTCTTGGAGCTGCTTGAGAAAGGCCTCGGCCCCTTCCTGATGATAGGTGATGAGAAGTCTCAAGCCGTCGAGATCGGTCTCGCGATAATAACGTTCCTCATTTTTTTGGGAGGCAACGAATTCAGCCAAGGCGGCCCACTTCTCGCGTTCTGCCTGGACGCGGATCCAAGGAGCAAGCTGATAGAAAGAAAGGCTGCCAAACTCGTCTTCATCCTCCTTCGCTTGCAAGACTTGTTCGACGCGGTCGGCAGCCCGGCTCATCAGGCGTTCGTCGTCGAGGACGCGACCAATCCGGATCAATTGATTGAGTGCGCTCAAGCGGTCCCTCCGGCTGTTGGTCTTCTTGTCTTGCTCAAAGAGGAGGGCAATTCCTTTCTGCAAATCGCCCTCGGCCAGTGCGATATCCCAAGGGTCCTTTTTCGATTGACTGCTATAAGTGGTCCGGTCGTCTTCGGTTGCCAGGAGATCGGGTTTTTTCTCTTCAAGCCATTGCAGTCCTTCCGCCGGATCGCGACTGAGGGCGAGAATGAGCGCGACCCGTTCTTCCTTTTGCCAATCAGAGTAATCGGCCTTTTCGATCAATTCGCGGCTAAGTTTTTCGCTGAGATTGGCATCGCCGGTGAGCAAGGCTGAGAAGAGAGAGCCCAACTTCTCAAAGTCGGATGTGGAATGAAAATGAGGATTGCGTTTGGCCTCGCGGGCTTTCTCCGGAATCGCAGGAATGAGCGCCTGCCACTGGCCCTGAGGAGGGAGTTCGGCGTAGAGATATTCCCACTTCAAGTTCCAGGGATTCTTCAAGTCCGCCTCATAGCGCGTCAACCATTCCTCGGCAGTTTGAGCCGCGGGGAGGGCTTGGCGGCTGCGATTGAACTCTTCCTCAATGAGCAGGGCTTGTTCGTGGCGAATGCCCTGACGGCAGTTGCTGAGCAAAAGGACGGGGACGGCCAGCAGGGGAGCGAACGCTTTCCATTTCATACCAGCAGCCAAGCGGTTGTGGGGTAGTTTGGCAAGACTGCAAATATCTTTTGCTTATCAGACTAAAAACCATCGAGCGGGACTCTCTCCTTCCCCCGAAAAGGCGACTTGGGCGGTGGTAGCTAGCATCGACGGCGGCGGAAAGTTAAGAAGGTGAGACAGCTTGCTAAGAGTCCGATCGAACTTGGCTCTGGAACGACCGTGAGGCCGCCAGTCATGCCGCTGTGCCCGGGCACCTGGCAAGTGTAAAAGTAATCCCCGACTTCGGCCATGGTCGGAGTCCAGGTGATGAGGTCGGTCGTGGGGCCGGGGTCAGCGCGAAAGTTGTCCGGATCATTCGCCGCACTGCCCAAAGTGGCCACTCTCAGGATATGGGGGTCGATTTCGCTCGATTCGTCGCTGGCAGCCGTGCGGCTGAAAAAGCCGTCCCCTCCCGAGACATCTACCGCCAGATTGGTTGTGAGGATAAGAAAGGGATGGGCGCTGCTGGTGCGCTGGAAGGTGTAGGTTTGACCCACGGTGAGGATGAGATAAGGATCGGCGGTGCCGCTCGTTGTCCCGCTGCTATCGGTCCAGGAAAAAAGGAAATCGCTGGCTCCACTGTTTGCGAGGGTGAAGGCGACTCCTTCGTTAACGGCGTAGCGGTTTGCGCTCACCAGAGTGGTCGCGCCAGGGGCGGCGGAGGTGGCCCAGAAAAAGCCAAGCAGGCTTCCAAGGGAGAGGTTTTTTCTGATTTTCATAATAATCAATTCGTAAAATAGTCAATTTTCTCGAAGGAAGGCAATTGCGAAATGTGGTCAGCGGGTAAAAAGTCAGCTCTCGGACGGACTTTAGGGAACGGGCTGACAGCGCGGGCACCAGGCGGTGGTGCGGGTGGCGATGGTGTCGCGAGCCAGCTCGCTTTCACAGCGGGGGCAGTGGCCGCCCTTCTGCCAGCGGTGTTGGAAGAGCCAACTTTTGGGCGGAACCTGTGAGACATAGCCTCCGGCGGCGAATCCCTTGGTGGCATCGCGCAGGAGGCCCTCGTTCTTGTCGGCGACATGTTTGAGCGCTCCGCGTGTTACGAAGCGGGTTTCTTTGCGCAGCGATTCGGGACTGACCGTCGCGGTCGGGCAGGCTGGATGCAGGCCCATACGCCAGCAAATTTCGTCGGCCATCCAATTGCCGATTCCGGGAAAAGCGTTCTGGTCGAGAAGGAGAGCCTTCAGGCTGGTGCGGGCGCGTTTTTGCAGGAGTCCCTCGACGTGGCTGAGGGTGAAGCGGCGGGAAAGAATCTCCGGAGGAAGGGAGGCCCAAGGGTCGTTCCCAGCGTGCAGATAAGCGCGGCCGAATTGGCGGTAGTCGTTGAAAATGAGAGTGAGGTCGGGCAGTCGGAAAAGGAGATGATCGTGCTTGTGAGTGACGTGATCGGGAGAAGCAATGGCCAGCCGCCCCGACATGCCGAGGTGGATTTCGAGCGGAAAGTTGTTGGCTCCTTTGGCAAAAGTGAAAAGCAGTCGTTTACCGTGGGTGTGGCTCTCCTGCAGGGTGGAACCGATGAGGGCTTCCTCGATGGCGGTGGCCGGGGTGTCGCGAAAGACCCGGGTCTGCGGGTGGGTTTCGACCGCGATAACGATTTTTCCCTTCCCCGGTTCCCAGATTCGCCGGGCCAATTCCACTTCTGCGAGTTCAGGCATGAAGGTAGCGGCTAGACTGCGGGCAAGGGCTTGATTGCTGCCAATTCCTCTGCTTTTTCAACTTTCATCACTTTAAACTCTCAACTCAAACCTCACCCCCCTGCGGCCAGGGTGATCACCTCCAATCGGTCGCCTTCCTGCAAGGAGGTCTCAGTGTGTTCGGCTTTGAGAAGGGCGGTTTGATTGTGCTCCACGACGACCGGCTTTTCGGCAAGGCCGAGTTCGCGGAGGAGGGCGGTGACGGTGGAGGCGGTGGTCTCGGTTGCTTCTCCGTTCAAGATAATGGTCATGGGGTCAGGCGGTGGTGTTGGCGAGGATGGCTTCGTCCCAGTCTTTCCAAACGGGTTCCAGGCCCCGGGCGGCGACGGCTTGGGCGAATTCTGCCGGACTGCGGTGGTCGTCGATGGTGAATTGCTCGGTGGCCCGGGTGGCGATGGGCTTTTCGTCTTCCTCGATCTCGATGCGGCGGCCTTTGCGGGTGCGGTGGAGATCGTTGCAACCGGCTCCGGTGTAGCCCCCGGGGTCGGTGGCGCTGCCGGCCGACATGTGGGTGGGTCCGAGGGGCATGAGGTTGTCGCGCAGCGGGGCGGGCTCACGGGTGGAGACCACGATGCCGGTGGTGGGGAAGCAGAGGCGCACGGCGGCGATGACCTGCACGAGCTGGCGGTCGGTGAGATAGCGGTTGGGATCGGGGGTGTATTGGTAGTTGCCCGCGTAGGGTCTCATGCGGGGGAAGGCCACGGTGAACTGGGCCTTCCAGCAATGCTTGTGCAGGTATTCGAGGTGGGCGGCGAGGGAGAGGGCCTCATGCCGCCAGTCGGCCAGGCCGAAGAGGGCCCCGATGCCGATGCGGCGGAAGCCGCCCCGGTAGGCGCGCTCGGGGCATTCCAAGCGCCAGTCGAAGTTCTTCTTGGGCCCGGCGGTGTGGAGTGTGGTGTAGGTCTCGCGATGGTAGCTCTCCTGGTAGACGATGAGGCTCTCTGCGCCGGCTTTGACCAATTCGGCGTATTGGTGGTCCTCCATGGGACCGACCTCGATGCCGATGGCGGGGAAGAGGGGGGCGAGTTGACGGACGATCTCTTGCAAGTAGCCTTCGGAGACGAACTTGGGATGCTCGCCCGCGACGAGGAGGAGATTGCGGAAGCCCTGGGCGTGGAGGTGCCGGGCCTCCTGCATCACTTGCTCGGGGGTCAGGGTGGTGCGCAGGATGGGATTGTCGCGCGAGAAGCCGCAATACGAGCAGTTGTTGATGCACTCGTTGGAGACGTAGAGGGGGGCGAAGAGGCGGATGGTTTTGCCAAAGTTGCGCCGGGTGATTTGCGCGGACTGGCGGGCGAGGGACTCCAATTGGGAGTCGTTGGCGGGCGCGATCAAGTTCTCGAAGCGCCGCAGGAGCGGGGACTTCTTTTCGGGAAGTTCGTTGAAGACTGGGACAAAGGACATGGTGAAAGAAAGGGCTGGCTTACTGTGGCTGGCGGGCGTGCAGCACATTGGCGCTCACGATGACCAGGGTGCCGAGGTAGAAGAGCGGGGTGAGCGACTCGTGTTCGGCAAAAAGGATCGCGGCGAGAAGGATTCCGTAGACGGGCTCGAAGTTAACGGCAAGGTTGATGGTGTAGGCGCTGAGATCTCGCAGGAGGCGGGCATACCAGAGGTAGGCCCCAAAGGTGCAGGCGATGGCGAGAATGAGCAAGGGTAGCCAGTCACTTTTTTGCGGGAGCTCAAAGGAAAAGCCGGGGACGAGCGCAATCGCGACCAGGGCGGCGGCATTGGCGGCAGGCATTTGGAACAGCATGAGGGTGGGGCCGGGGACCGCCGCGACGACCAGTTTTTTGCTAAAGAGGCTGTAAAGGGCGGCGAGGAAGGCTCCGACCAGGGCGATGACCAAGCCGAGGTGGGCATGGGGGACGTCGGTCTCGGCCCCTGCCAGACACACGATGCCGAGAGCGACGAGAAGAGCGAGACCGAGCTGGCGGGAGTCGGGCCGCCGTTTTTCCCAGCAGGGCTCCAGGAGGGCGGTGAAAAGCGAGGTCGCGGCGAAGCCCGCCAGCCCCAGCGAGACGTTGGAGACGGCGATGGCGCCGAAGAAGCAGAGCCAGTGAATGCCGAGGAGAAGCCCTGAAAAAAGAGCGGTCCACCGCAAGGGGGGACACAGGCGCAGCAGAGCGGGATTCCGCAGGCGGCAGTAGAAGTAGAAGACTAGCGAGGCCAGGGCGGTGCGCCAGAAGACGAGGGCCGGGGTGGCGAGAGAAAGGTATTCGCCGAGCACTCCGGTGAGGCTCCAAAGCAAAACGAGAAAATTGAGCTGGAGGAAGCGGGACAAAATTTGGCAGGACTGCTGCAGGTGACGGTGACGGGCTCCGCTTTTGACCTTTCCGGGCAAGGGGCACTAGTCTTTTCTCATCCCCCCATCCCATTCTTCCCCCGATCATGACGAAGTGCCCCAGATGTGTTCAACGGATTCACCGCGCGGCGGAGAGTTGTCCCCATTGCGGCTTTGTGATTGCCGAGGTGGACCAGCTTTTTGGTGGGGGGCAGGTGCGGGTAGCCGCGCTCTGTGATGCCGCCGGGGCGCTGCGGGCCAAGGAACGCAAACGCATGCGCCTCCTGATGAATGATTTTGAGAACCGCTTTCCCCAGCTCTTTTTCGCGGTCTACCTGGGGGCTTTCGAGGAGGCCTCCCATCTCCGTCAATTTGGCTTCTGGCTGCTCAATCGGGGTGAATTCGTCGATGTGGAGAAGACCCGTTCCAACGCGGGAGGGATTCTTCTGACTCTCGATGTGGCGGGGAAGTCGGCGGGATTGAGTTATGGCTATGGTTTGCAGCCTTTTTTGAAGGAGAAGGACACCTTTGCGGCCCTTTCCTGTGGGCACCCGCTTTTTCTGCAAGGCCAGTATTTACGTGGAATCGAGATGGTTTTGCAGCGCTTGGAGGCTATCTTGGTGCGGCAAAGCAAACGGGCAGCCAAGAATCCGGCCGCTTTTCAGGAGACCTCCCTTGAGCAGGCTACGCCGCTCAAGCCGGAGCGGGGACTGAGTGAACTTCTCCGTCTGCGGAGAGCGGCAACGGAGGTGAGGGAGCCATGAGCAGCGGCCGCATTTCCCTTCTCGTCGTCGGGACCGTCGCTTTGCGGTGGGGTCTGCTGGCCGGGCAAGAACCCGTCCCCTCTGCTGGGGAAGGGGAGCTCCCCTTCGCTTGGCCGGACTTGCCGAGCTGGACCCCTGAAGAGCTGGAGATGATTCGCGAGGGCGAACTCTCGTTGGGAACGGCTCTTTTTGAAGAAACCATCGAAGGGGTGGACTCGGCGGAGCTCTTCGAGCCCCTGCCTGAGCCGGAGGTGGAATTCGAGTTCCCAGCTGGGACCGACTACCCGGTGGAGATTGGGGAAGAGTTTCTCTCCGCCTACTTTGCGGGTCGTCCCGCCAGCTATTTGGTCGATCCCCAGGGCATGCTTTCCATGCAGGAGCAAAAGGACCGGCAAGCATTTCTGGATTACCACGCCGGCGATTCCCGCATCGATCTTTACATTTATCTCTTTGATAAAAAGCAGCATGTGCCTCCGGAGGGAGAGATGGAGACCATTTTCAAGCGCCATTTCCTGCGGGGGAATGGGCTGAGTGCCCTCGTCTACTACTACCTTGAGGATCCCGGCCGATCCACTCTGGTGATGAGTCCGCAGGTCTATACTGTTATCAATCCCAATGCGGTGAAGGGGGCGCTCATCTATGCCAAGCAACAAGCCCAGTTGAAGAGTGATCCGGCATCGCAGCTGGAAAACTTCTCCACCGGGCTTTCCATCCGGCTCTACGGAATGGAGCAAAAGTTGGCAGAGATGTCGGGGGCGGACCTTCTTGCCGAGGCCTCTGGAGAACTGACGGTCGTCGATGCCGAGGAAAAAGGGCCGGAGGAAGCCCTCACCCGCGAGGTGCAAGTGATGGCGGGGGTGACTGCAGCCTCGGTCCTGGTGGTGCTTGGCGCGCTTGTTGCCGGGTATCGCGCGAACCAGCGGAAAAAGGTCTACCTTTTTCCTGAAATCGAGGTGGAGCCGCAATTGGCGGCGCCCTATGGTGCCGGGGTGGGGGCGGTCATTCAGTTTCGCGATGCCACCCTGCCGCCTTCCTTGCAAAAGGACGATCAGGAACCGGACTACTTGCGCAAGCTGGCCAGTCGTGCGAGGGAAACGCGATGACCAATTGGAATGAGCGCTATGAAGACGGCGATACTCCCTGGGAGAAGGGCTCGCCGGCCCCTCCGCTAAAGGAGATTGCGGCCCGGGCCAGCCGGGTGGTGTGGGGAGCGGGGCCCGTTCTGGTGCCGGGCTGTGGCTTTGGCCATGATGCCCGTTGGATCGCGGCTCAGGGCAAGGAAGTGGTGGGCATTGATTTGGCCGAGCAAGCCATCGCTGGTGCCAAGGCTCGCACCGAGGGGAAGAACCCCGCTTTTGTGCGCGCTGACTTCTTCCAACCCCATCCCCAGTCGGTTTCCGCCATTTTTGAGCACACCTGCTTCTGCGCCATTGAACCGGAAGACCGTCCCCGCTACGCCGCTGCCGCTGCCGAGTGGTTGCAGCCCGGAGGGCACCTAGTGGCCATCTTCTTCCTCAATCCAGACCATGACCATGGTCCGCCCTATGGTTGCACCCTGCCCGAACTCGACCGCCTCTTCGGCAAAGACTTCGAACTGCTGGCGGAATGGGAGCCCAAGCTGGCCTACCCCGGGCGGGAAGGCCGGGAGTGGGTCCGTATACTACGGCGAGTGTAGTATTTTCCCGTTGGCTCATTTCCTCCTCCGGGCGAGGTTACCATTTGTCAGGTTCTGTGATACTAATATTCTAGTATATCACTCTGCGGTTTGTTCTCTCTCGAGGCGGGTGGGCCATTCCTCCTGCAGGGCCTTCTCTTTTCTTGCAGAATGGGTTTCCGGGAGGGATTGGTTTTTGAATGAGAAGATGGGGTGAAAATGTGTAAGAACGGGAAGCTCGGGCGTTCTTGTCTGGGGTTCTTTCTGGGGCGTATTCGGCCAGAGGAGGGTTGGTGTCGGGCTGAAAATGGAGGTTTCAAAATGCGAATATTTGTGAGGGAGAGGGGAGGGTTGTGAGATTTGTTTGATAGGCGTTTTGAGGAAAAAGGTTTATTCTAACATTGCTCAAAGTGTTTCTTAGAATGCTAGATGTTCATGAGCGAAATTGATGGATGCAAAGTCTTGACTTGGGATTCCTTTTTTAGGTTTTTAAGGGCTCGAGGCGGCGCCAGGTCCCATAAATGGCGGAAAAATTTGTGTTTTTTTCGAAAAGAGCAGCGCTTGGCCCGCCAACTGATGATCCCAAATGGCTACTGAACAACACGCACCTTGCGCGTCCCCGGCGCATCAGACCAAGGATAATGAAAATACTTCCACGAAAACTGGAAATCTCTACTTTACAAGTCACTGCTAGATATCGACGCCTGAGTGGTAAGGTCGATATTTTTGGAAAAGTTTATTCGCGCAAATTACATCTGAAATCAGTGACCACTGATCGGGGGATTATTTTGCAGTCGAAGAAGAAAGATAAAGCAATTGAGCGTATATGGGTGATAGCCTGGCAGAATCGGTCGGGCTATTCCCTTTGTGAATACATTCAGGTCGCCAACAAAGTGGGGCTGGCCAATCCCTTGCGCCGACGCCGGGTGCAGGTGTGTGCCACTGCGGAAGAGGCGCGGGAGAGCATCGCGCGCTTTGAGAAGTCGCTGGACTCTGACGATGGCTGGGGGCCGAGTAGCTGGCAGTTCTCAAGGGATGCCATGCCTCAAAAAGAAGTGGAGAAAGCGCGGGTCAACTGACCGACCCTCGCACAAGGCGTCCCCTTGGCTCTCAGGACCTCATTACCGCGAGGAATGAAGTCCCAAAAGGCCAGAAGAGAACTGGAGTGGGGTTGGGGTCTCTTGCCGCTAGCCTGCGGTCGGTTCGCCGTGCCATTGCCAGCGGGGATCGCGGACGTAGGCGAGGGCCTCGGCCACCGTCAGGCCGCTGCGGGCTTTGGCCTCATTGGTCGCCAGATGGGTTTTCCAATGTCTCCATTCCTCTTCGGTCGGGTGGTAAGGTTTGTGATGAGGCACCCGGTTGCCAAGGAGCATGACGAGGTAGCCCTCCAAGCCAAAGTCATTTTGGGTAGACTTCAGGCTGTAGCGGCAGAATCCGGTAGGGCCATTCTCGCGGTAGAAGGCGAGCAACTCGGCGATGCCGGAGAGGTCCGTTTCTTCGCGGCAGCGTTGCCAGAAGGGAGTGTCCAGTGAGGTGTTGGGCTGGTAGTGGAGGCCGAGGAAGTCGCGGATGTCGAACCAAGTCTCTTGGGTGACGCGATTGTAGAGGTCGCGCATGGAGGGGGTGGGCTCCAGCCGGGTGTGTTGGAAAAAGTCCACCAGAGTCTTGATGTGGGAACAGACGATCATGAGGGCGGTGGCCTCCAGGGGCTCGACGAAGCCACCCGCATTGCCGATGGCGACGACATTGTCCACCCACATGCGTTGGTGGCAGCCGCTGCGAAACTTCACTACCCGCGGGGAATCGGGAACCTTGGGGTTTTTGGCCTGGAACTCGGCGGCCGCCTCTTCGTCCGAAATCATGTCGGAGCAATAGACGTAGCCCCGGTTGATGAG
This sequence comes from Roseibacillus ishigakijimensis, assembly GCF_016595415.1. GTDB lineage: Bacteria > Verrucomicrobiota > Verrucomicrobiia > Verrucomicrobiales > Akkermansiaceae > Roseibacillus > Roseibacillus ishigakijimensis. The sequence goes on along the minus strand of NZ_JAENIO010000037.1, from coordinate 8,731 downwards.
GTGTTCGTGCTCGATCTGCCAGCTCCAGCCTGTGCTCATCTGCTCGGAGGTGGTGTAGGGCAGAATGGGCTCGGTGGTGCGCTCCCAGCCGCCTACCACGGCCCGGTCGCAGAAGAGGGTCTTCTTGAAGTCGATGAAGGGTTCCTCCAAAGCCTTACCCAGCAGTTCACTGCGGAATCCGCTGCAATCGAGATAAAAGTCGGCCTGTAGGGTGCGCCCGTCTTCCAGATGGATGGCGGTGATTCCCTTTTCGCCCCGCTCCACGCCCTCCACCCGGCCGTCGACGAACTCCACTCCCGCTTCGGCGGCGATTTCCTCGAGCACGGAGACGAATTTTTCATTCTCGATATGGAAAGCGTGCCACGGTTGCACATCGGGACAGCCATTGGCTTGGGCAGGAAAGGCTTTTCCCCGGCTCATCAGGGCGGAGGCGAGGTCAATATTCTCGAAGCGGTCTTCACAGAAAAAGCCGTTGGGCATGGGGAGGGTGGGCAGTTTGGCATCGAGTTGGGGGCTGAAGGTGTAGTTGAAGCTCCCGCGGGGCCCCCACTTGAAGTGGATCCCGAGTTTCCAGGTGGGCTCGGCCCGGGCGTAGAAGTCTTTGCGGGAGATGCCGAGGTAATCGAAGAGGTGCTGTGGGAAGTTCGGAGTCGTCCCTTCGCCCACGCCGATCACTCCAAGACTGGGATCACGGACGATGCGGACGTTGATTTGTGGGATTTTGCGACGGAAAGAAAGGGCGGCGAGCAGTCCCGCACTGCCGGAGCCGAGGACGATGAGATCGTTGATCATGGGTTTATTGAGTGTGAAAAAGTGTGCCGGGCTTGGCAAGCTGGCAGAAGAAAAACCCGCCCAGAGAAATTCTCTGGCGGGCTTTTGGAATGAAGAGAGCTCGTTCAATGAGTCCCGTTCACCGCTTTCGCCAACCGAGCAAAGCGAGGAGGCTCATACCACCTAAGAGCAGGGTGGAAGGCTCCGGAATAGGGGCAACGGTATAGCCGAGACTTCCTTCGTGAAACCACACCTTCATGCCGTCCTCGCGAAGAAAGGCGTTTTCTTCTCCAAAGTTTTCCAAGTTCGTGCTGTCCAAAAGAAAATCGCCCTCGATCAGGGTGTAGGTTCCCGCCATCGCCGTCAGGGGATCATCACCCAGGATGTCGCTCAGACTGAATCCCCCGAAAGTGAGAGAGCTTCCGCTGGCGAGGGTGAGAATTCCGTTCGTGAGATCGAGGAGTCCGCCACTGTCAAAGTGGAGATTTCCCGAGATTTCAGCAGCAGAATCAGCTGCTCCCAATATCGCATCGGCGGCGATGGTGAGACTGGTGGTCTCCAAGTTGTCTGCGAGATAGAGCCCTCCGGCGGCTACCGTGAAGGAGCTGATCGCGCCACTTGTCCCTCCGGCTGTGCCTGTTACGGTGAGATTTCCCGTGCCGATTTTCGATAAAGCCCCTCCGGTGTCGGTCAGGCTCAAGGTGCCCCCATTGAAATTCAGAGTTCCCGTTCCTCCCGTTTCGATGGTGCCGTCCGTGATTGCGAGCACCCCTCCATCGAGGTTGACCGTTCCGGTGCTTCCGCCCGCTGCCGCAATGCGCAGTCCTCCGCTGATATTGGCGTTCCCGCCTGTCATGGTGAGGGAGCCCGTTCCACTTTCGCCAATGATGAGATCAGCGGCATGGGAGCCCGGAGTGCCGGTATTGAAAGTCCCGCCATTGATGGTGAGAGAGCCCTGAGCAGTGCCGATCGCTCCTACCGTGGCATGGCCATTTCCCGTGGCTGCGTTGACGGTGCCCTCGTTGAGGGTGAAATTGCCATTGCTGCCGGAATTTCGTCCAAGGACAAACCAACCTCCGGTACTGATTGAGCCACCATTCTGGATGGCGTTGCCTCCTCCAAAATGGCCCAACCACAGTTCGGTCTCGATGTCGAAGTTGCCACCACTGATATTCAGGTTGCCAGTCGAATTTCCGGAGGCTCCGAAGGTCACCTTGGAGCTGGCATCAATGGTGCCGTTCAGGAGATTCAACGTGCCGTTGCCATTGTTTTCGCCCACCATGATACTGGGGTTACTGAGAGTAGCGTTGGAGAAGGCGGCGTCGCTGTAGGTGGTCAAAGTTCCCGAAGTGTTGACGTTTACTTCGCCAGTGCCACCGCCACCGCCCCATGAGCTGATGTGTAGTTTGCCAGCCGAGAGGTTGCCGCTCCCGTTGAGATTATAAGTGCCCGCACCACCGTTTTGCCCGACGAACATCCAGTTGTTGTTGCCGGTAGCGAGGGTGCCAGCGGTTTGGTTCAGGACGGAAGTGAAGCCACTATCATTCCCGACCACGATGTCCCAGTCAGAGGAGATATCACTTGCGATGGTCGGCTGGTTGACACTGGTATCGGTGACGAACATGGTGGTGTTGGTCCCATCGTCAGCGGGGACCGGAACTCCAGCCGACCAGTTCCCGGCATCGGTGGGATCGCTACTGTTTGTTCCTGTCCAGTTGGTCTGGGCCATCACTGGGCTCATGGCAAAGGGGGTGATGAGGGTTGGCAAGAACCGGGAGAGGGAGCGTTTCCCTCTGAGTGGCGACATGTGATTGAATTTTGGTTTCATCTGGGTTTTTGGATTAAAATCCCGTGCGTTTAGCTGGGAATTTGGTTAACCAATCGTTTTCAGGAAGAAGGTGGTTTCTTCTCCATGATTACCAGATTGATAACAGAAATCAGACAGTGGGCTTGTGTGAACCCGACAAATTAGGAGGGCTTTTCGGACCGGGTGAAGAGAGGGTGAGCAAGGGCCGGGGAGGCGTCGTAGGACGAAGCCGCGGCTATTCTGCTGCTCTGATTCGGGTGGGAGGAGAATGATTCGATAAGACCTGAGTAAGAGCGATGTGGAAACTGATTCGCTACCGAACCCGCAGCGAGGGTGGAGGTGTTAGCTGGCTTTGCGAAAATCGGTCTTTTCCTGGCAGTGGGGGCAGGGGGGAATGAGGTCACCCTCTTCCACCGCGATTTCGGTGACGCCACAGTTCACGCATTTCAGGCGAGTGGCGAGGTAGGCGCGGGTGCCGGGGTCGAAGCGAATCTTGGCGCTGGTGGCGGAGTAGGTGCTCACGCAAAAGGGCACGCAGTAGGTGAGGAGAAATTTGGTCCAGGCGATGTCGCCCCAGGCACCGGCGAGCATGGCTTCGCCTTGATTGATGAGGTTGAGGATGGTTCCCACCAGTAGGGCGAGGACGAAGGCACGCTTGAGGATGGCCGGGTCGGAGGCGAGGCGGAGGAAGAGGAGCATGGCTGGGGGTCGGTTTGTCGGGATGGTCTTGCGACAAGTGCATTACAAACCCGGCAAGTGCGACTTGGCCAGTTCTTCTTCGATGATCGCTTCGCAAAGGCGGATTTGCTCTTGGCGTCGTTTGCGGGCCTCGGCAGCGAGAACCTGCAAGCCGTCGACATCGTAGAGGTAAACTTCGTCGATTTCGCCCACTTCCGGGTCGATGTCGCGAGGGACGGCGATGTCCACCATCAGGAGGGGGCGGAATTTGCGCTTCCGGCGGACTTTCTCAATATGCTCGGGGCGAATGACGTGGTGAGGAGCGCCGGTGGAGGAGATGATGATATCCACGCGGGTGAGGGAGTCTTCCCAGTCGTCGAAGCGGATGGCGGAGCCGCCCATGTCCTTGGCCAGCTCGACCGCTTTGTCGTAGGAGCGATTGGTGACGAACATGCTCTGTGCGCCGCGGGAGAGAAGAGACTGGGCGGTGGTGCGCGACATCTCGCCCGCTCCAATGACCATCACCTGAGACTCCTTGAGGTGGCCGAAGATTTTTTCCGCCAAGTCCACGGCCACACTGCCGACGGAGGTTTGCCCCTCCTGGATGCCGGTGGAATTGCGCACTTTTTTGCCCACGGAGAAGGCCCGCTGGAAAAGGCGGTTGAGCACCCCGCCAGTGACTCCGGCGTCAAGGGCGGCGGCGTAGGCCTTTTTGACCTGGCCGAAAATCTCGGTTTCGCCGAGCACCATGGAGTCCAGGCCGCTGACCACGCGGCAGAGATGGACGGCGGCCTCGCGGGCGTTCTTTTCGTAGAAATGCTCGTCGACAGCGAGGCCGAAGTGGCTCTGCAGGTGGTCGGCAAGGGCGCTGGCGGCGGCTTCGCGGGATTCGGCGGCGAGGTAGAACTCGGTGCGGTTGCAGGTGGAGATGACCACTCCCTCCGCGATGGCGGCATGTTGGGCGAGGGCGGAAGACTCCTCTCCCAGATGAGTGTTGGAAATGGAGACCTTCTCGCGCAATTCGACCGGCGCGGTCTCGTGATTGAGGCCCAGGCAGAAAAGTTTCATCAGAATGGAATTAGATGAGTCCAAAAGCCGGGAGAGAGAGGAGGAAGAAGACCACGGAGGAAAGGGCGAGACGGTGGGGCGGGAGGCCGCGGAAGTAGGCCAGGGCGACGAGGACGAGGTAGGCCAGCCAAACCACGGAGGCGATGATCAGGTGCTTGTTAAAGCCGAGCCCCGGGGTGGCGAAGCCGGCCACGATGCCGACGGTGAGGATGAGCACTCCCACCAGAAGAAGCCGCTTGGTGGAGTCGATGAGATTGTGCACCGAAGGAAGGTTGTTGAAGAGATTTCCTGATAATTTCTTGTCCTTGAGGAGTTTGTCGAGAATGAGAAACATGCAGCCGGAGACGGCGGACAGGGTGAGGGAGCCGAAGGAGAGGACGGAGAGCGCGGCATGGGTCTCGCGCCAGGGATCCGTGCCCAGCACGCGCTCGGGCTGGAGCGACATCATGCCGGGGAGCAGGGCGATGAGATGGAGCAGGACGACCACCGGGGCGGTGAAGAGTCCGAGCAAGGAGAGGCGGTAGGCGGGCCCGACGAGGAGGTAGAAGAGGACCAGTGACCAGGAGAGAAAAGCGAGGATTTCGCCGGGATCGGAGAGAGGGCAGGCTCCGCGCATTTCTCCCCGAATGCCCAGGGCCATGAGCTGGATGACGAAGGTCAGGCCGAGCAAGGGAAGGGTCCAGTGGCTGCGGTGGCCGTGAAGGAGGGCGCGCCAGGCATTGACCGCGGCAAAGGCGGCGAAAGCGGTGGCGAGAGCGAGGAGCCAGCGTTCGATCATAGGGAAAAGGGCTTAGTATCCGGTGGGGAAGCCGACGGAATCGTAGAAGGCGTGACGACTGGCCTCCCTTTTGGATTTGCCATCCTTTTCATACTGCTTGGCCCGGCGTTCGAGGGCGGCCTCTTCCCTCCCAGAGGAAAAGACGGAGTCCAGGAGCAGGGAACAACTGGTCAGGCTGGTGCAGCAGAGGGTAGAGAGGGCAAATGGAAAAGTGAGGCGCTTCATGATCCAGCGGGCGCGGACGCTAGCACGCCCGGGCCGACAAGGCAACTAGACGAATCCGCCCGGGGCCGCCTTTCACGACGGAGCCGACTTTTCGCTGGTGGTCAATGCTCCAGATAGCTGGCCAAGGACTCCCGCAGGGTGGTGCGGGCGCGAAAGAGCTGGGATTTCACTGCCGAAACGGTGAGGTCGAGCACCTCCGCGATTTCCTCATAAGGGAGGTTCTGGTAACGCCGCAGAACGACCGCAAGGCGCTGTTTTTCTGGTAATTGCTCGATGGCCTGGTCGATGGCGGCCCGCAGCTCGGCGTTCTCCTGCTCGCGGTCGGGGCGTTGGTTGGGATTGGCCGGTAGCTCCAGATCGTGTTCGTCCTTTTGCTGGTCGAGGGAGGATTCCTTGCGACGGGACTTGCGCCGGGTTTCGTTAAAAACAAGGTTGCGCGTGATGGTGTAGAGAAAGGTGGTGAACTTGGCGCTGGGCTGGTAGCGCTGGCGGGCTTTCCACAAACGCAGGAAGACCTGCTGGGCGATGTCTTCGGCTTCGTTGGCGTTGCCGAGCATCTTGGCCACCGTGCCGATGACCGCATTCTGGTGGCGCTCGATGAGCTCGCGGAAGGCCTCGTGATCGCCCGTGGCCTGCACCGCGAGCATCAGTTCGACGTCGCGCGCGTTCTCAGCTTCGGGATCAGGGGGCGATTCGGTCATTGGGGCTCTGGCCATCATCGATAGGTGATATGGAACCACCCGGCGAGGGGGAAGTTGCGGTCGATTTCGAGTGGCTTCAGGTTTTGAAGTCGCGCAGTTGGAAAACCAGGCAAGCCAGTGCGAAGAGGCTGAGGTCGAGCCCACCCAGAACGAGGAAGTTGTCCGCCAGCTTGGCCCAGGGGAAATCATTCTCGAAGGCGTAGAGCCAGGTGCTCATTTTGTAGGTGATGAAGCTCTCTTCGTGGGGTTTGAAGATGGGGAATTCCTGCAAGACCATGTCCAGAAAAAGAACGCTGAGGGCCATGATGGTGGCGGTGGCGGGCTTCATCTTGAGACAGGAGAAAAAGAAGCCCACTGCCGAGATGGTGCACATGCTCACCCCGATGAGGAGAGCGGCCACCACCAGGCGCAGCATGGCCGGCCTCCAGTCGGGATAGACCGCGAAGAGGCCCATCTTGGGGCTGAAGGCCATCAGACCGCCTTCGGGACCCAGCGCGAGGAGGGCCATGCCGTAGCCGGTGGCCCCGACAAAGAGGACGAAAGTGATGGTGTAGAGACAGATGGAGAGAAATTTGAGCAGGAGAATGCGCACTCGCGAGACCGGGCGGGCCAGCACCATGCGCATGTTGCCGTCCTCCACCTCCTTGGCCACGATGTCGCCCGCCACGAGAGCGAAGTAAATCGACCCCAGCAGGAAAAGGCTGAAGGACATCACCATGAAGGTCACAGTGAGCGAGCTGAAGTATTTCTCGGCGGAGAGGCCGTTTTGCTCCATGAATTCCTCCTGCCCATTGCGGAGGGCATCGATTTGGAAGGTGATGAGGAGGATGAGCTCGAAGACGAGGAAGACCGCGTAACCGACGTAGGTGCGGCGGCGGGAGAAGAGTTTGCCGAGTTCGCCCCGGAGCTGGCTGAGAAAGATCATCGCGAGACTTTGCGTGAGAATTGCAAGTAAAGGTCCTCCAGGGAACGGCGCACCCGGCGCACTTCGCGCACCCGGCCGCCTTTTTCCACCGCAGCGGTGACCAGGGCGGGGATGTCGGTGTTCTTGGGCAGGAGCAGTTGCTCTCCGGCGGCCCGGCCCCCGAACTGGGCGGCAAGCGCGGAGCGCAGTTCGGCGGGCTCGAGGTCGAGATGCAGGATCAGTTCGTCTTCTTCGAGGTCGGCACCACTGCCTTCAAATACTTTCCGCCCTTCTTGCAGAATGACGACCCGATCGCACATTTGCTCCACTTCCGCCAGCAGGTGGCTGTTGAAAAGGACGGTCATGCCCCGTTCCGCGCGGAGATTGAGGATGAAGTCGCGGAACCATTTGATGCCTTCCGGGTCGAGTCCGTCGGTGGGCTCGTCGAGGAGGAGGACCTCGGGCTCGGGCAAGAGCGCTTGGGCGAGGGCGAGGCGCTGGCGCATGCCGTGGGAATAGGTTCCCACCTTGGAGTGAATGCGGTCGTCCAGCTCCACCCGGGCGACCACTTCGTCCAGAGCCGCGCGGGAAACTCCCCCGGAGTAGCCGGTCAGGAGCTTGAGATTCTGATAGCCACTCAGGTAGTCGTAGAAGCCGGGACTCTCGAAGATGGCTCCCACCTTGGCGAGGGCCTGGGCGCGGTTCCGTTGCACCGGGATGCCGTCGATCCGGGTCTCGCCGGCATCGGGAGTGACCATGCCCAGGAGCGCTCCCAAGGTGGTGCTTTTGCCCGCGCCATTGTGACCGAGGAGGCCGAAGATTTCCCCGCGCGCCACCGAGAAATCGACTCCCCGCAAAGCCGGTTTGCCCGCGAATGATTTTTTCAAGCCTTCGATCTCCAACATGGCGTCTCTCTACGGGCGGTTTCCTCCAAAAGGTTGGGCTCGCGTGCCTTCCATCACCTCGCTGGTGGCCTTGAGAAAGGGAGCGAGCGACATCTTGGTTTCCGGGCTCGCGTCTTGAAAGTAAGCTCGCATCCCTTCTTCGGTGATGCGTTGCATAATTTCCGGATCGCGGGCGAGGAGTCGTTCCAGCCGGCCCCCGGCATCGTCCTTCTGCAGCTCGCGGAAGCCGCGTTCGATGAATTCCCGCCGGGCCTGCGGGGTGAGGGAATCGAGGGCCTCAAAGAAGCGGGTGAAGGACTCAGCGGTCAGGGCGACGAATTGTTCGCGCTCGGCACCATTGAGTTGGGTGAAGAAGGCCTCCAAGGTGGCGCGGGCTTTTTCCTGAGCATCGAGATCGAGACCATTGACCACCTCGGCAATCTGCTGCAGGGATTTTTGTCGTTCTTGAGGACTGGCAGTCGTGAGGTCAGACTTCTCCACCAGCTCTGCCACGCGCTCTGCCGAAGGAATGTGGGGCGCGAGCAGGGTCCGGACCCAGAAAATGCCCAACCAAAGGACCAGAAGCCCGGCAGATACTTTGGCGATGAGGAACCAGCGATTCACGAAGGGAGCTTAGCTGCGAGGGCTGGGTGTGCAACTGGAGAGAAGGGAAGGTTGCCGGTGTTTCAGTGTTTCAGTGTTTCAGTGTTTCAGTGTTTCAGTGTTTCAGGGACTCGGCGTCTCTGTGACGAGGTTGGGGGGGTCTTGACGCAGAGACACAGAGTCGCGGAGGTGCGCAGAGATTTTTTGGAAGGACTGGGCTCTGTGGAACTCGGTGTCTCAGCGTCTCTGTGACGAGGTTGGGGTTTTTTTGACGCAGAGACACAGAGTCGCGGAGGTGCGCGGAGTTTTTTT
>NZ_JAENIO010000036.1 GCF_016595415.1 Roseibacillus ishigakijimensis | reverse complement strand
CGCGCTGCTCGACTTGTCAAGGGAAAAAGGTGGTTTTTGCCAATCTAATTTGCTGGCTACGAATCGGTTAGGCTCTTAACCTGACGCGAATGGGAAACTTGGAGGGTCGCTAGTGCTCCTCACTTTTTGCCTTCTCACCAGGTCAAAACGATCTGGACAAGCAAAAGCGGCACGGGGACTTATGATTTCAACACCACTTCACACGGTATCCCTATCGGGTCTCGCGGAGTGATTCTTCAAGTCCTCGTCTCCGGTCATGAGAGTACCAACGGAGGAGTCGCCTTCAACCAATCCAACGGTCACATCCCCTCCAACGAGGTCTCGCCTTGGGGAGCAAACGGATTGGTTTCCTACGGGGGGAACTGGTCTTCGGGGACTGTTTTTGTCCCGTTCACCGACAACAGCAACTATCAAATCAAATACATACACAACACGGCGGACAACTGGAATAACGACAATGGAGGTAAATCCCACGTCACACTGATTGGCTATTTTTAGGAGAAATCAACGGACGCTTCTCTCCTTGGGGACGTCAGCCCCAGCTACCCCGCAGGGGAAGTTCTCCTTCCCCTGCCCTCTTGCACCTCACCCGCATTCGGCCCATGAAATCACGCATCTTTCTCCTCACTACTCTCCTCGCCCTTAGCAGTGCCCTCGCACAAATGACGCCCTCCGTCGAAAACCGGCTGCTCTCGCCGGACGACAACCAGCCTCTCCCGGCCAAACGCCAGGATAGTGCGGCCGCGACCACTTCCGCAGGCACTTCCAAAGTGTCCAGCAACGAAAACACCGTCCACTCCCCGGTCAGCACCTCGACGGGAGACTACATCATGTCTTCGTCAACGCTCGGATATGGATTCGTCAGTGCCGGCAGCGACTTCCTCTACGGTGACGAAGTCCTGCCTCCTCTGGAGGATTACCTCGGCAATCCTCTCACCCTGGCCGAAGCACGCTCCCACTGGCGCCGTGAGCCCGCCCGTCCGGGAGAAGTCATCAACAACGGGCAACCCGCGCCCGTCGACGAGTCCTTTACCGAACCTTACTACTACAGCCCCCATGCAGAGATGGTCTTTGCCTCTCAAACCGGTGAAATCGCTCTCATCTGGGTCACTGCCGAGCCTCATGAAGGGCAGTACCAAACCTCCGAGAGTGTTCTGCGCATCGGAGCCGGCACCAATCGCACCCGACGTCCTCTCTATTGGACGGAAGCCGGCTCTGACGCTCCCGCAGTAACAATCCCCCGCGCCATCGTCTCTCAGGTCAAACTCATCTACAGCGACAAGATGCCCGCTACCGTGGAAGAGAATGAGGTTGTCCAACCCGAAAATCCCATTGACCCCAGTTTGCTGCCAAAAACCACTGTCTGGTTCGATTTGCAGCAAGAACAGCTTCGCGCCTACAACAAGGAAGGACGCGTCCTCATCGAATACCTTGGACGCCCACGTGGGGCCGATGGGTCCGGCCTCCGTGAATACCTCGGCATCGAAGTCATTGAGGTCAGTCGCGAGCTACGCTCCACCCTTGCCGAAGTCGAGGTGGGTCGACAAATTTTACCCTCTCTCCCGGACGACACCCTCACCCCTTCCCCTGTTGATCTTTACTTTGGAGGCGATTCCTACATCGAGACGCAATATTACCAAAACAAGCTTCTCTACTACGCGGTGCGGGAGAATGACATTCCCGAACGAGTGCAATTTTACTGGTTGAAAGAGGGAGCCCACACCATCAAGTGGCCCCAACTTCTCAACTCCTACCAAATTTCTTGGCCAGAAGACATTGCGGACTTCGAAGGCGTCTTTGTGCGTCCCACTAACCCGGCCGATAGTTCGCAAAGCTGGATTGATCTCCCTTCCAATAACACCCCTAAACTCATTTATCAGGATGATCCGGAGGGAGAGGAAGCCGAATTTGACCTGCAGCAAAATCTCTTCGTTTCGCTGGGAGACGACGGAATCAATCGTTCTCTCGTGCTCTTCCAGGCCCAGAATGCCTTCTGGTATGCCCGCATCTACACCGCGAGCGAAGAGGTCCTAGGAGACCAGGATGGCATCGAAGGGTTCGACCTGCGGGAAACAGTCACCGTGGGGCAGCGAATCGAAGCCCCGCCAGAAGCCGACAGCAGCGCGGGATTCATCGTCGAAGACTTTGATGGCACCCGTGGTGATGCTTACAATCCCAACTCTTACCTTTCTCCCTATTCATCCGGCGGTGTGGTCAATGCTGAAAGTGGAGCCATCATCCCAGTCAACGCTCTCCCCGGTAACGACGAGCTCCGCGTCTGGTGGTTCAAGCGGATGGAGCCGCCCGCGCAATTTGCCGATGTCTTTGAACCTGTCTACATTCCCAGTATCGTCGGGCACTACGACCTCGTCTGGCCGACCGATGCCGCCGAGATCGTGCTCGCCTCCAACCGGGGATCGGGTGACCTCCCCTCCAATCAAGCTGCGGGCACTCTCTATGTGCAAAATGACCCGACTGCTACTGGCTACAACCCCAATGAAGAACACGCCCTCATGCTAGGCGGGCAAGCCTATGCCTTGCGCGACGATCTGAACGAGGAAAGCACCAGCTCGGAACCCTTTGTGCTCCTTTCCTACCAAGAAGACGATGACCGGCCCGCCATGCGTCCCTTCCGGGTCGTGCGTGAAAATGCGGAATACTCCTTCGACTACACCGCTACCGCAGGGACCATTCTGCAATCGCCCATGCCTCTTCCTCTACTGGAACCCCCGCTCAATGCGGAGGGAGAAACCGCCAATACGGAAGTGACCCCCGTGAACTTGGATCCGGTCACCAACGGACCTGCTAGTGATAACCTGACGCACTACGACCGCTTCACCTACGAGGATCGGAAGGGCAACCTCTGGATCTACCGCGGACCTCACGATGGCGGGGAAGCTTCCTCAGCCCTCCAAGTGTAGTATTACTACAAGACCCGGGAAGGATTCGCCTTCCCCGGTGCGGGGGGAGTTGACGAGGCTCCCGCAGTGGGAACCATTGTGCCCTACCTCCGCCCACTGGATGAGAATGATCTTCCCATCGGCGATCCCATCACCGGGACACCTCTCACCGTCAACTACCGCCCTTCTTGGCCCGAGCAAACTCCGGTTCTTCATTTTGCGGAAACCCTCACCTTGCCCAAGTCCGGCTTGCCCCAAGTGCGTGGTCAGAGCTCTACCGAAATTCTCTATCAACAATCCATCGCCTCCGACTTCGCGGCCCAACAACCCAGCGTCTCACTTTATGATCCCACGGCGCAAAGAACCGCACCACTCTCCCCGACGGGTCTCAGCAGTCTCCCGGGCAGCGTGGCGACTACCATTTATGGCGGCCGCTCCTACTTCCAAGGCCTTCCCAGCCATCTCCAGGAACGCCTGTTCTACGACTCGGCAGTCGGAGAGCTGGGAGCCCTCGTCTTCATCGGAGAGTTCTTCGATGAGCCCGCAGGGGAAGATTACCTCCTTCCCAATGTCTTGACTCCCGCAGATATCGAAACCATCGACAATCTCTGCAGTGAATCGGATCCTTTACGGGCCGAATGGGAAACGGCAATCCGAAGTCTCGCTTTTGAATTCCTCGTCACCCTCCCGGATGGACAAGGCTCCACCACTGAACTCCGAGACACCTTCCCCTTCCTCCAAAGTCACGGTTTAGAGGCCTTTCTCGGCCTTCTCATGGAAGGGATCATCGGAGCAGGCACTCCTCCCACCGCCCCCAAGGAAATCCTTTCCCCCAACCAAGCGGTCGATAGCTACGCCCTTTCCGCCACCGGCGGAGGCTCGGGATACGTGGTCCTGCTCACTGGCAATGGTTCGGCCTACACCCCAGAAGAAGAGCCCGTGGCCATGCATATCTTCCGGGTAGGAGAGGAACTCTATCAGGGCGAATTGAAGCCTCTCACCGCGGCCAATCCCCTTTCAGAGAATGTCACCGTGCAGTTCACGGGGGACTTTGCCGGTCGTCCGGATTACTTCGAATTCCAATGGATGAAATCCCCTCCTCTCAATGGCCAACCCCCAGCGGTCTACACCTTTACCAACGAACTGTTTCCGCTTCCCGATAGTCTGGAATTTGCCATTGATGACAACAACGGCCCCAACGACTCACCCGCGCAATGGGATGATCGAGTCGACGGAAACCAGGCCAGCCATCCCGTCGGTGACGCCACCTACACCTTGCTCGAGCTTGCCACTTCCGGCTCCGATCTGCCGCCCCTCAATCTCGGAGCGGAGACTCCCCGGCAACGCCTGCGGGCAAGCGTCGATTTCTCCTCACTGCTCGACGAGAATTCCGAATTTGCAGACCTCTACGTCTCCATCAAAAAAGACGACCTCGACGGACTCGCCCTCAGCTTGGATGGCAGCGAGCCCGTGATCCGCTTCGGAAATCCAGACCAGATTGACACCGAAACCGTCAGTCCGCCCTCGGACCTTGCCGTGCCCCTGATTGGTGAAGAAGGATTCTCTCTCTTCAGAGTCCCAGGCAAACTCCTCAATCCCGACAGTCCCACGGAGTTGGCCTTCATCCACACCGGACCTCATAGTGATTCGGAAGGCGCCCGCCGACTCGTCTTTGAGGTTCGTCTGGGCCTGACCATCCGAACCACCCATGTGGAAGACAACTTCGTCAGTGTCGGCCTCCCGGAAGTCGGCAAAAATCGCCACCTGGTCTCCGGAGCGGGCGTGGAAACCCTTTCCGACAACTACTATGTCATGCGTTATCGCCCCATCGAAGGACACTCCCTCTATCCGGCCGGAGGTTATACGGAAGAACATCCCGGCTGGTCTGATTGGACTTCTCCCGTGCTCGTGGAAGGCTGGATCAAACGCGTTCTCGCAGGCATCAATCCTTTCAACCAGCGCATCAGTGACTTCTATCAGAATGCGATCGACTCCGATGTCAGTCTCCTGACCCAAGCCGGAACGCGCTGGGAGGGTGATATCGCTCTCAATCTGGATGCGGTGCAAGATGCGGGATTGATCGAAATCTACGAGACGGTTCTGAAGCGAGGAATGAGCCTCTCCATCGACGGCACCCCTTCCATCGACTATGGCCCGGCCAACGATGCCCTTCTGCTGGCAGCCGGTTACCTCAATGATCTTTATATGGCACTGGGGAATGAGGCCTATGCTGACGCTCTCAACCCCACGGTCTCTTACGATGCTCAAAACATCGGGACCATTGCCGAGCCTGCCCTCGCGGCCGGCTTCGAAGAAACCTTCCGCAACACCGCCACCGCCCGCTTCGCCTTCCAAGGCCAAGTGCCCAGTCTTTTGGAAGAAGAGCTGGGGCTCTTGCGCGGACGCGATGATTTCCTCGCCCCTGGCGTGCAAACCCGGCCGGCTTACAATCGACTGTATTGGAACTACACCAGAGGAATTGATGCCGGCGAAGTCATCTATGCCCTCAATTACAACATCCATGAACAGGATGACGACAATTCCGATGGTCGGGTGGACGCGGTCGATGCCCAACACATGTTCCCGCAAGCCCATGGAGATGCCTATGGCCATTACCTCTCTGCGCTGAAGAATTACTATCGTTTACTCGAGGATACGGAGTTCACCTGGGGAACACGCGTGGAAGCGGTCAACATTCTCGGCCAACCCGTAACCGTGGATTATCTCGACGAGCGCAAGTTCGCCGCCGCCGCTGTCGCCACCGTGCGAACCTCGGACCAAATCCTTTCTCTCGAACGCCGTCGGGCCTTCCAAAATCCGACCGCCGGATGGGAAAACCTCGCTGATGGACGCGAGAACTCCAACACCGGACGCACCCGCCACTGGGGAGCCGCCGACTGGGCTTCCCGTGGAGGCCAAGGGGCTTACTTCCACTGGGTCGTGGGTAATGCCATTCTCCCGGAAGAAGATACCGTCAACGAAGGCGTGCAAAAAATCGACCGCACCACGGTGGCCGAACTCAATGAACTCGCTGCGCTGGGTAACAAAATCCAACGCCAAATCGACTCGGCCAATCGCAAGCAAAACCCTTTGGACCTTGCGGAAGACAGCCTCCTTTTTGACATTTCTCCCGACGAACTGGCGGAGGGCAAAACTCACTTCGAACAAATCTATGATCGAGCCGTGCGCGCCCTCGGCAATGCCAATACCGTCTTTGAACGGGCTTCCGCCAGCACGCATCTCCTTCGCTCGCTGGAAAACCAGCAAGTCAACCTGGGTCAAACCATCGCGGATGAAGAGCGAGCCTACGTCAACGAACTCATCGCTCTCTACGGTATGCCCTATCCCTCAGACATCGGCCCCGGCAAGACCTACGCCCAAGGCTATGAAGGCCCGGATCTCTATCATTTCAACAAGATCTCCCGACCCTACGAAGTCTTCACCAAAGAGCAGCTCTTCGCCTTCCCGGACTCTGGTGAGAACGGAAATGCCACCGAGACCTTCAGTCTCATGGTGAAGGATGACGGGCTTATCAACACTCTCGAAAACCCGCTGATTGTCAATTCCATCATTGATATCGATCTTTCCGAAATCGAGGCCTTGGGGCTCTCCCAACTCGGCCTCATTGAAATCGGTCCCGGGAGCGTTCTCATCAACCCATACCTCACGGAGGTTTCCAACCTCGATGGCGCGTCCGAAACTTCGCGCACCGTGAACTATACGGTCCAGGAAAGCACTGGCCCTTACCAATTGGTCTCTGCTTCCGACGGCTCCCGTCCGGCCAATGGAACGATTCAAGAACAGCTCAACGCCGTCCGCTTGGCCGAGGAACAATTCTACATTGCCCTGTGGGACATGCAGGAGGACCGCAAGTTCTTCCTCGCCTCGATGCAAGATGTCCGCAAAGACCTGGAGAACAAGATAGCGGACCGAAAATTGGACAGCACCCTCGTCTTTGAACAACTCGCTTACAAACTGATTGTGCCTGGTCTCGAATACATCAAAAAGAAATTCGTTACCGTAGAACGAACCATCGACGAGAGCTTCCTCGCCGTCAGGCTTGCCTTCCCCGAATCAGTGGGTGTTTCCCCGGACATCACTTCGGCAGCCCGCGCAGCGGCCCTAGCCTCTGCAATCACGACCAAGATTCCCACCACCTTTGGGGAAGATGCCATGGATATGGCTCTCACTGCCCTTGAGAAAGCGCACGAGCAATTCGAGATCTTTATCGAGAATGAAAAAACCTTGCTAGAACGAGACGACGCGCTGCGCGAACTCATCACCGATATGCTCAACCAATATCGAGAAGTTCTGGCTCGCATCTATGAGGTCGACGCTGCCTATGTGGAATATCGTCGGGCAGTGGAAGGTTACAACACCCTCGTAGCCGACGGGGAAACCATCCTGCGTCTCCGCGAAACCTTCCGCAAGCGCGCCGCCGCCACCGTGCAAGGCTACCGCACCCGCGATGTCGCCTTCCGCGCCTTCCGCACCGAAGCCTTGGACGAATACCAGACCCTCCTCGACTGGGCATCTCGCTACACCTTCCTCGCGGCCCAGGCCTACGACTACGAAACCGGTCTCCTCGGCTCTGCCGAAGGCAAGGAGTATCTCGGTGACATCATCGCCTCCCGCGCCCTTGGTATTGTGGGAGAGAACGGACAGCCCACCTTCGGAGGAAGTTCGGCCGGAGACCCGGGCCTATCCGGCCTCCTCGCTCGCATGAAGGCTGACTGGGAAGTGGTGGAGGGCCGCCTCGGCTTCAACAATCCCGAGACCTACGGCACCACCGTCTCCTTACGACGTGAGTTCTTCCGCATCCCCGATGGGCCAGAAGGGGACGTTGCCTGGAGACAACTCTTGGAGAGCCTCGTCCTCGACGACCTCGCCTTCGATTCCGACATCGCGACCCATGCCCTCCAGGTCAATCAGGAGACTCTCGGTGCCCAAGCCGGAATTGTTCTCTCTTTCCCCACCACGATTGAGGAAGGCCGCAATCTCTTCGGCCATCCCCTCGCGGCGGGAGATCACAACTTCACCGTCACGAATTTCGCGACAAAAATCTCTTCGGTGGGAGTGGTCTTGGAAGGGTATCAAGGAATGGACCCTTGCCTCATCTGCCAATCGGGAAGCGGAGACCCCAGCCACAACCATGACGACGCGCTCAGCTCCACTCCCCATGTCTTCCTCTTGCCCACGGGAGTCGACCTGATGCGTGCGCCCCCCTTGGGCGACACACGGGATTTCCGTCGCTGGATGGTTCACGATCATGCCCTCCCCCTCCCCTTCAACATCGGAGCCAATGACTTCAATGAAGGTGAATACTACCGCAATGGGGAAAGCCTGACTGAAGAATTCCGCATCCCTCGTCGACACAACGCCTTCCGGGCGGTCAATCGCGAAGACTACTTCTACACCCCCTTGGCCGCCGATTACACCAGTAGTCGCTTGGTCGGGCGCTCGGTCTGGAACACCCAATGGAAACTCGTGATTCCCGCGCTCGAGCTCCTGTCCGAAGAAGACGAGGGCTTGGCCCGCTTCATCAACTCGGTGACTGATATCAAACTCCATTTCCGCACCTACAGCTATGCCGGAAACTGATTCCGCCAACCCTGACCCCTGCTCAAAACGATGAAAACGAACGCAACAAGCAAGAGCCGAACCCTCGCAGCCTACTTCTTGGGTGTCACCCTCTCCCCAGTGTATGGTGCGGTCACCGCTCACTTCGAATGGGATTCCGGCATTCGCCCCATCAACTCCTTCGAGCCCTATGAAGAAAATGGCCTTCTCTTCAGCTCCGCAAATCCCAATGCGGCGGTCCTAGCCTACTCTCCCGGGGAGGACCAGGTCATGGAGGGCAATGCCACAGGCTACCTTGGCTTCGCTGCGGGAAACCAAATCACGATCCGCTACGACGAGGGCGCCTTCATCATTCAGTCCCTCGAAGTGGGGCGCGAAGAAATCGAAAGCGGCGCATTGAACATCACCATTCAGGGAATCAGCGCGACAACAGCTCCCGACCAGGAACTCACCCTCACCGGGGTGACCTCCCTACAGAGCGTGTCCCTCGGCTGGTCTGGAATCAGCGAGTTGCTCATCTCCAGTAGTGGCAACACTGGCATTGACCGCGTCGTCATCGAGCCTGCGACGGTGCCCGAACCCAGCTCGGCATCCTACCCCTTTCTTGCCGGGCTCGTTCTCGCCCTGCGACGGCGCCGAAGGTCCCCGGGAGAGTGAAGGTGAGAATTTCCCCATTGGACTCGGAGCCGTTTCGGCGCAGATTGGGCCATGCCCTTTCAACTTGCCAGTGACTACCAGCCTGCCGGCGATCAAGCCCAGGCCATTGCCAAGCTCACCAAGTCTCTCCAGGCCGGCAACCAGCACCAGACCCTGCTCGGGGTCACGGGCTCGGGCAAGACCTTCACCATGGCGAATGTGATTCAGAATATCGGAAAGCCGACTCTGATCATGTCCCACAACAAGACCCTCGCCGCCCAGCTCTACTCCGAGTTCAAGAACTTCTTCCCCCAAAACGCGGTCGAATATTTTGTTTCCTACTTCGATTACTACCAGCCGGAGGCCTATATCCCCCGCACCGATACCTATATCGAAAAGGATTCCTCCATCAACGATGAGATCGAGCGCATGCGCCTCTCCACCATGGGCTCGGTGCTCACCCGGCAGGACGTCATCGTGGTGGCCTCGGTCTCCTGCATCTACGGTCTCGGTTCGCCCGATGATTATGAAAGCGCGATGCTGCCGGTCTGGGTGGGGAAAGAAATCGGACGCGACGAGTTTCTCAAGGAGCTGGTCAACCTCCTCTTCGAACGCAATGACATCGCCTTTGGCCGGGGAAAATTCCGGGTGCGCGGCGATGTCGTCGAAATCCAGCCCGCCTACCTCGACGAGACCGCCATCCGGGTGGAGTTCTTTGGCGACGAGATCGAGCGCATTTCCAGCATCGATGCCCTACGCGGCACCGTCATCGACCGACTGGAATCCCACACCTTTTTCCCTGCCAAACAGTTCGTCACCGACCGCACCAAGATGAAGGATGCCATGCGGGCCATCAAGGCGGAATGCGCCGAGCAAGTGGCCGCCTTTGAGAAAGCGGGCAAGCTCATCGAGGCCCAGCGGCTGAAGATGCGCACCGATTACGATCTGGAGATGATGGAGGAAATGGGCTTTTGCCAAGGGATCGAGAACTACTCCCGCCACCTCACCGGCCGGCCGCCGGGCGCGCGCCCATACACCCTGCTGGACTTCTTTGCCGAGAAGGACTTCCTCCTCATGATCGACGAGAGCCACGTCTCCCTACCCCAGATTGGCGGCATGTATGAGGGCGACCGCAGCCGCAAGACCGTCCTCGTCGAGCACGGCTTCCGCCTCCCCAGCGCCCTGGACAACCGCCCTCTGAAATTCCCCGAATTCATGGAGCAGACCACCCAGCGGCTCTACGTCTCCGCCACTCCCGGGGTCTTCGAGCTCGCCAATTCGCGCCCGGACAACAAGCATTATCTCGACATCAAGAGAGACGCCGAAGGCCGGGGTCTCGACTTCCTGGCCTTGAAAAAAATGAAGGTGCAGACCAGCGGCAGCGAGGAAGCGGTGGCCGACTTCGATCCGGGCAAACGGGGAAAACCTCTTGTCGTCGAGCAAATCATCCGTCCCACCGGCTTGCTCGATCCCATCCTTCATCTCAAGCCTCTCAAGGGCCAGATCGACGAGACCATCGAGCTCTGCCGGCAGCGGGTGGAGCGCGGCGAACGGGTGCTGGTGACGACCTTGACCAAAAAAACGGCGGAGGACCTCACCGACTACCTCAGCGGGGTGGACCTCAAGGTGCGCTACCTGCATGCCGACATCGATGCCGTCGAGCGGGTGGAAATCCTCCGCGCCCTCCGCGCCGCCGAGTTCGATATTCTCGTCGGCATCAACCTCCTCCGCGAAGGCCTCGACCTACCGGAAGTCTCTCTGGTTTGCATTCTCGATGCCGACAAGGAGGGCTTTCTCCGCAACGAGACCTCTCTCATCCAGACCGCCGGACGGGCCGCGCGCCACGTCAATGGCGAGTGCGTGCTCTTCTGCGACAAGGTCACCGACTCTATCCAGCGCCTCATCGACGTCACCGAATACCGCCGCACCAAGCAGCAGGAATACAACGAGCAGCACGGCATCACGCCCCAGAGCGTCGTCCGCAAGGTGCAGCAGAGCCTGCATCAATACGACGAATCCAGTAGCAAAGGACGCCAGGTCAATCAGAGCCTCGTCGCGGAAGACGACCTCGTCTACAACGCTACCGAAGTGCTCCGCGAGCTGGAAGGCGAGATGCAGGAAGCCGCCGCCAAGCTGGAATTCGAGCGCGCGGCCCACCTGCGCGACCAAATCAAGCAACTCAAGGAAAAGGCGGGCCTCGCCGAAAAGCCAGGCGCGAAGAAAAAGGTGACCTACGGGAAAAAATGACTCCGTCGGGGCCTCATCCGCCGACGAATCCGCCAAACTGCCCGTTTTGCTCAAAAGAAAGAGTCTTGCGGAAATAAAGGCGATTGTCCTGCTTGCCCACGTAGCGGAACTCCACCACCAGCAGCCGTTCCCCCAGCCAGCGCAGGGGTTTCTCGGCCCAGCGGCGAATCGTCCGGTCCGTCCCGGCGTAGTGCCCCACCGAATACACCGTGAACTCCGGCAAGGGCACCCGCTGGAAGCCCCCGTCTGCTCGCCGACGATAGACCATCAGCTTGCTATCCCGGTCCAGACTGTCGTGGATGGCCACCGCCGTGCCCTCCGCATTCCAGACCACCTCGACCCAGTCGCTGGGCTGATCTTCGCTGGCATACTGATGGCGAATGGGCACGCGGGCGAGAACCTCCCCGTGGTGCTTGTTCATCAAGACCATCTCGGTGGCCGAAGCCGACCCCTGATAAATGCGGTAGAGCCCCACTCCCTGGCGCGATTCTCCCCTGGAAACACGCTTGGCTTCCCTGAGATTGACCGGGGCCTCGGAGGACGAACAAGATAGAAGAAAGAGGGAAAGACCGATCCCGCAGAAGATGAGCAAACGCTGGAGAAACTTCATCACCACTCAGATTAACAAAAAGCCTTCAACTAAAATAATAGTTTTTACTTGCCCCCAGTAATCCACGGTCTCAAACTCACTCCCCCTCCGACCGCT
Organism: Roseibacillus ishigakijimensis; assembly: GCF_016595415.1. GTDB lineage: Bacteria > Verrucomicrobiota > Verrucomicrobiia > Verrucomicrobiales > Akkermansiaceae > Roseibacillus > Roseibacillus ishigakijimensis. The sequence continues at coordinate 32,819 of NZ_JAENIO010000036.1, read as the reverse complement.
ACCAGAGCCCGAAATAGTGTCTCGAACTATCTCTACGAGATCGGGATCTTCCGCGATCTGCGCACCCGGAGCTCGGCCACCGACGAACTCATCCGCGTTGACCGATTCTCAATTACCGGAAGAGGCACCGTTTCACAATGCCGCAGACAGGGGCCTGCCAGATTCTGCCACTCCAGCGCGCCCGCTCCTTTTCCCAGATGGTCCGCATATCTTCACCCGGTCTTTCTGCCACAAAGATAGCCCGCGATGGTAAAGAGATTTGGCAGGACCAAAAAACACGAGCGGAATTGAAAGGTCTATTCCTTCCCCGCCTGCCCTCAGAAACAGAAGTCCCAGATGGATAAGAAGAGTGACCACACCAAAGCCTCGGCGCAGCCACCCCTTCTGCGCCAAGAAAGCGCAGGATAAGGGGATGGAGGGAATGAGGAGAGCCAAGAAACCTCCCCAAGCCACCACTAGGAGGGAGCCGATGATCCCAATCGCAACAAGAAAGGCAGCAAGGGGTTTTTGAAGAAACTCCATCAAACCAATCCTCAATTCAGATTCTTCCAATGACTAGCCAATTACCAAAAAAGCCTTTTTCCCTCATTTCCCCATGCGGATTTTCCACTCCTCCACCGTGAGGTAGAGGCAGGGCACCAGCACGAGGATGATGGCGGTGGCAAAGATGATGCCAAAGCCCAGCGAAATGGCCATGGGGATGAGGTATTGCGCCTGCAAGGACTTCTCCAGAATGATGGGCGTGAGGCCGCCAAAGGTGGTCATGGTGGTGAGCAGAATAGGCCGGAATCGCCGCAACCCGGCCTCCCGAATCGCCGCAAAGACAGGCATGACTTCCCGCTTCTTGTTGGCGTAGTCGATCATGATGATGGAATCGTTGACCACCACCCCGCTGAGGGCAATCACGCCCATGATGCTGATGAGGGAGAGATCGAAGCCGAGCAGAATATGCCCCGCGATGGCCCCCACGAGACCGAAGGGGATGGCCGAGAGCACAATGAGCGGCTGAATGTAGCTGCTGAAGGCGACCGCCAGAAGGGCGTAAATGATGACGATGGCCACCCCAAAGCCACTCCAGAGCGCGGCCGTGGACTCGCGCATATCGGCCTCGCTGCCCTCGAAGGTCCAGGTGATGCCAGGGTAGTCGGCCCGCAGCTGGGGCAGGACGTCGATATTCAGCGCTGTGATCATCTGGGTGATGGCCCGCTTGGGCTCGATGTCCATGGAGACATTGACCACCCGGCGGCCATCGCGACGGTTGATGCGGGTGAAGGCTTCCCCGGACTTGACCTTGACCACCTCCATGAGGGGAACCTCGGTGCCGGCGGGAGTCTGGATGACCAGATCCTCGAGGTGATGGATGTCTTCGCGCTCATTTTTGGGCAGCTTCACGCGCACTTCCACCTCATTGGTGCCGCGCAGGTAGCGGAGGGCCAGCGCGCCGTAGAAGGCATCGCGCACCTGTTGCCCCACCCCCGCCGCCGTCAGGCCCAGGGCCCGCCCTTCGGGCAGGAGCTCGAAGTCGAGCTGGCTTTTTCCCCGGTCGAAGTCGTCGTTGACATCCTTGGCAATGGTGAACTCGGCCAGCTTGGCCAGCAGATCGCGACTCGCCTTTTCCAAGACATCGGTGTCGGTATGGCTCAGGCTCACCGAGACATCGGGACGCGGGCCGCCGGGACCACTCTCCGCTTGGAACGTGATTTGGCTCACCCCCGCGATGTCCTCGATTTCGTCCCGCCACAAGCGAATGACCTCCTTGGCGGTCATGTCGCGCTCATCCGGGGGTTTCATCACGATCTCGACATCGACAAAGCTGCCCCGCCGCACGTTGGTCTTGATGCCATCGGACACCTCGTCCAGGCCGTGCTCATCGAACATTTTTCGCGTGGCAGCGGTGACCTCGTTGGCCACCCGGGCCGCTTGATCGGGGGTCACTCCCACCGGCAGGCGAATCCCGGCTTCAATCTCGTCGGCGGAGACTTCGGGCATGAGAATCATCCCCATGTGCGCACTGGTGGCGTATTTCCCGACCACCAAGAACATCACCACCGAGCCCACAATGGTCACGTAGCGGTAGCGCAGCGCCCCATCGAGGATCCGCCGATAGACATTCTGGATGAACCAGTCGAACCCCCTCAGAAAGAGCTGCTGGAGCTTGTGGATTTGCAGCGACAGTCCCCTGCGCTCGCTCTTGCGGGGCAGATGCGCGAGGTGACTGGGCAAAATGAAGAGCGCTTCCACTAGGGAAACGAGCAGGACCAGGATGACCACCCAGGGCAGGGGTTTCCAGAAGTTCCCCAGGGTGCCGGGGATGAACATGAGGGGGACAAAGGCGATGACGGTGGTGAGGATGGAAAAGACCACCGGCCGGGAAATATCGCTCGCCCCCAGGGTAGCCGCCCGCAGCGGATCGTGCACCTGCTGCCGTGTCTCGTAGATATTTTCCCCTACCACGATGGCGTCATCCACCACGATGCCCAGCACGATGAGGAAGGCGAACATGGAAACCATGCTGATGCTGATTCCCACCAGCGGCAGGAGCATGATGCCCCCGATGAAGGAAGCAGTCATCCCCATCATCACCCAGAAGGCGAGACGGATTTCGAGGAAAAGGGTGAGGATGCCCATCACGATCAAGATGGCGAGGCCGCCGTTTTCGAGGAGTAACATCATGCGATCGCGGAAATCCTCCGCACTGTTGCTGTCGATGCGCCAGCTGATGCCCTCGGGCAGACTGGCCTCGAACTCCTTCATCACCCGATCCACGGTGGCGGAGATATCGAGCGGCGACTGATCCCCCACGCGGAAAATATTGACCTGAATGGAAGGCCCCTGATTGAACTGGGAAGGAAACTCGCCCTCCTCGAAGCCATCGCGGATGGTCGCGATGTCGCCCAAGGTCACGGTCGCCCCCGAGCCCGCCGCGAGAATCTCGATGCCGGAGAATTCATCCGCGAACTGCTTGCGCTCTTTCATGCGCAAAAGAATTTCCCCCGCACGAGTCTCTACCGAGCCCGCCGCCGTGTCCTCGCTGGACGCGCGGATGATGCCCGCCACCTCGCTGAGGGTCAGTCCGTATTCCCGCAACTTGGCCCGTGAAATCTCGACGTGGGTCACGTATTCCGGCACCCGGTGCAGCTCCACCTGGGTGATGCCTTCCTCGCTCAAGAGCCGATCGCGCAGCCGCTCGGCAAGCACCCGCAGGCTCATGTCATCGGCTTGCCCGTAGAGCACCACGTTCATCACCTCCCGCGTGCGGGCCTGTAGGCGAACCTCCGGCTGCTCAATATCATCGGGGAAGGTGCGGATACGCGAGACCGCCTGGTCAATATCCTGGAAGGCCCGCATCCGGTCCACCCCGGCGATGAGCTCGATGCTCACCGTGCCATTGCCTTCCTGGGCCTGGGAATTCATCTCCTTGATGCCCTCCACCCCGCGCACGGTCTCCTCGATGGGCAGCAGAATCCCCTGCTCCACCTCACTGGGTGCCGCTCCGGGATAGCCCACCTGCACCTCCACAATATCGACCGCAAAATCCGGAAAAACCTCTTTTTGAATCTTGAGCGCGGTGAAGATCCCTCCCCCGAGCAAAATCATCATCAGCAGGTTGGCCGCGATGGAATTGCGCGCCCACCAGGCGATCAAGCCTTTGCCGTTGTCCTCTCCCTCACTCATCGCCGCCTTCTTCGGTTCGCAGGGCCGCCCCCTCGGTCACTGAGGCCAGACTGGTGGTGACCACTTTTTCTCCGGCGGCCAGCCCTTCGGAAATGTAAGCAAAGTCCTTGTCGCGGAAAACGATCTCCAGCTCGCGAATGGCCAGCTTTTCATCCACATTGACCCACGCGGTGTCGTTCTTGCGCACATATTGGCGCGGCAGCCGCACCACGTCGCGAATCGTCTCACCGAGAATAATGACGTCCAGCAGCGAACCGAGGATCAGCCCCGGCTCGCCATTCTCCCGCCCCAACGGATCGGCCACCGTGATGACCACCCGGGCCAAGCGGGTCTCGGCGTCCAGCGCTCCCAGCAGACGCTCCACCTTCCCCATCCGCATCGCGCCTTCCGCCCAGGAAACGGTATCGTGAATCTCCGCTTGCAAAGGACTCTCGGGCTCAAAGGAAATCCAGCGCAGCGCCGCCATGGGCACGGTGGCCACCACCCAATACTCATCCAGCCCCACCAGACGGCCCAATGCCGTCCCGGGCGAAACCCGAGCCCCCAGGTCCACCTCGCGGGAGAGCACCTGGGCATCGAAGGGAGCCCGCACTTCCGTGCGCTGCAGGTCCAGCTGGGCCTGCTCCACTGCCACCGCCGCCATCTCGACCGCCGCCTGCGCGGACTTCAGCTGGGGCTCGCGCAGCACCAGCCCTTTATCCTCCACTTCCATGGAATCCCCCAAGAGCTCCAAATCCAGCTGGGCCACGTTCTTGCGCCCTTCCTCCAGCTCCGCTTCCGCTTGCGCCTGGGCATATTCACTTTTCCGCTGGGCGAGAATTTTTTGGTAATCCGCCGGATCGATACGCACCAGCAGGTCACCCTGGGCGACCAGCCCCCCCTCGGTAAAAATCTCCGCCCGCTCCACGATCTCCCCCTGCACCCGGGCTCCCAGCGAGACCTCGCGCGAGGCCTGCACTTCGCCCAAAGCCTCGATGCGTGGCTGGAAGTCACCCGCCTCGGCCGCAATCGTCTGCACCAGCATGGCCGTGCGCTTGGCCGCCTGCGTGCGCTCCGCCTCCGGCTCAGTGGAGTCGATCCACTTCATCAGCAACCAGCCACCCACAATCAGCCCGATACACACCAGCGCGGTCACCCACCAGCGTCCGCCTTGGGGTGGTTTTTCGTCAACTTCCTCAGCCATCGTCTCTTTCTCTTTTCGCAAATTTTTTCAGTTCTTTCCACCCGACACACCACCCGCCAGGGAGCGATAGAGGGCGACCCGGTATTCCAGCAATTCCCGCCGCGCGGTCAGCAAGGTCCGCCGCAAGTCCTGCTCCCCATCCAGCGCGGTGAGCACATCGAGATACTCGCTCACCCCATTGAGAAATTCCCGCTGCAACTGTCGCGAACTGCGCTCGGCAAGGGTCAATTGAGTCTCCAATTGCTCGATGCGTTGCCGTTGTTTGCGCTCGCGAACGAGAGCATTCTCCACCTCCCTCATTGCAACGATGACCGTTTGGCGATAATCCGCAATGCTCTCTTCCAAGACGGCCTGCGTGCGTTCCACCTCCGCTCGCCGCCGTCCGCCATCCAGAATCGGCCCCACCAATTCCGCACCCAGCCGGGTCAACCAATCGGAAAAAAGCGCCGAGACCCCATCGGCCGCACTGCCCGTCGAACCCGTCAAAGTGAGACGGGGGAACTGGTCCGCAATAGCCACCGCCACCTCCGCATCGGCCGCCCTGATGCGTTCAAAAGCCGCCCGCACATCAGGCCGGCGTTGCAAGAGCGCCACCGGAACTCCCGTGCGTGGGGCCGCAGGCAAGGACGGCAAATCATGCCCCTGCGGCAATGACCCCGTCCCCGGCGCCTTCCCCAGCAGCACCGCCAACTCGTTTTCCAACACCCCGGTCTGCAGCTCGGCCACCGTCAACCGCTCGCGGGTGCTTTCCACCAACTGCCGTTGGCGCAAGATATCCACCCCGCGCCCCTGCCCTTCGACAAAACGTTTCTCCAAGCCCTGCACCACCTTGTCATTGGTGGCAATCTGCGCCCGCACCAAGTCCTGCTGCGCCCGCGCCTCCACCAGCTGAAACCACGTCGTCGCCACCTCCGCGGAGAGAGAAAGCGCCGCCGCCTGATAATCTTCTCCCGTCGCGCGCATCCGGAAATCCTCTGCCGCCACCTCCGCCTGAATGCGCCCCCAGAGGTCCACCTCATAGGACGCGCCCAGCCCGAGACCAAACACTCCCGCCGAATTCCCCTCCCCCAGTTCCAGCACAGTGCTCTCCGCCGAACCATCCAGCTGTAAATCCCACTGCGAACGGGCCTGTTGCCAAACCGCCCGGGCCTGCTTCAAACGCGCCGCCGCCACCTGCAAGGTGAAGCTCCCCCCAAGGGCCTGATTTTCCAGAGAATTGAGATCCCCATCGCCAAAAGCCCGCCACCATCGCTCGCCCACCGCCTCCGTGCCCGAACCCGAGAAATCCGCCGCCAAAGCAGGAGCGAGAGTCGGAGTCACCGCCCGCTCGAACTGACAGGATACCAGGGCCAAGCCCGCCAGCAACACCCCCGCAGGGAAGCCTTTTTTCCACATCCGCACTCCTTCTAACATCACATCGTCATCATCCCGGTTGGCAAACAGGGGTAACTTGGAGAGAGCTACGCATCCCGCAAGCAGAACTTACCCGAATCCCACCCTTTCCCCGCCCAACCCCGCACCCACCCCAGAGTTGCAAGACTTCTCAAATTTTTTCCACCAACCAAAATCCGAAAAGGGAGCGTGGGCCTCCCGCAAGTGGAGAGATTATTCAGAGAAGTCATTCAAGGAGCACCGGCGTCCCGCCGGTGGAGGTGGCATCGTCGCCACGAGGACCGTGGGCCGACAAGAGTGTCGGGGCTCCTTTGAAGACGCTCTGGAAAACTCTCACCCACACCAACTACGGTGAGGCCTCGGGATAGGAGCGTGGGCACTCTTGCCCACTTGCAGGACCTCGGCACAGGACCGTTTCAAGGCGCTGCGGCGACTCGTTGGACTCGTTGGTAGACGTCACTTTTGGGGCCGACGAGGCGTCGGCGCTCCGTTCGGCGACCTTTAGCTTTCCAGGATGTCCAGCACTTCGCTCTCGCTGATTCCGGCCGCGCCCGCTTCGCCTTCGGTGAGGGAGCTGATGAGGGTGCGCTTTTTCTCCTGCAGGGTAAGGATTTTTTCCTCCACCGTGCCGCGCGCGATGAGCTTGTAGCTGGTAACCACCCGCTCCTGACCAATGCGGTAGGCCCGGTCGGTGGCCTGAGCCTCCACGGCAGGGTTCCACCAGGGATCGACGTGAATGACGGTGTCGGCGGCGGTGAGGTTGAGCCCCACTCCCCCGGCCTTGAGCGAGATGAGAAAGACCGGAATGTCGTCGTTTTGTTGAAAGCGCTTCACCACCTCGCCCCGGTTCTTGGTCGAGCCGTCGAGGTAACAGGACTTCCAGCCCCGCTCGGCGAGCATGGGCACCATCGCTTGCAGGAATTGCACGAACTGGGAAAAAACCAGCACGCGATGACCACCCGCCACCGCCTCTTCCAGCAACTCTTCTAACAGGGCAATTTTCGCACCGGCCTCTTCCTCCTGCAAACCAGTGAGACGCAGGTCGCAACAAGCCTGCCGCAGCCGCAGGAGGGCGCTGAGCGCGATCATGCGCTTGGCCCCGCCTTCGGCATCGGACACACGCTGACGGCTCTCGCGCAGAATGGCTTCGTAGACTTCGCGCTGGCGCTTGCCGAGTTCGACATAGCGCACTTGTTCGATTTTCTCGGGCAATTCGGTGGCCACTTCGGTCTTGAGGCGGCGCAGGAGCAAGGGGCGGAGCCGACGGGCGAGGCGCGCGCGCAGGGCGGGCTCGTCTCCCTTGGCGAGAGGCTTTTCGTAGCGCTCGGCGAAGTCGGTGCGCTTGCCGAGATAGCTCGGCTGCACGAAGTTCATGATGCTCCACAGGTCCTTCACCGAGTTTTCCACCGGGGTTCCGGTGAGGGCAAAGCGGTGCTCGGCACTGAGCGCAAAGGCGGCCCGCGAGACTTTGGCCTCGGGATTCTTGATGGTCTGCGCTTCGTCGAGAATGACGGTGGTGAAGCCCCAGTCTTGCCACCCTTCGCGGTCGAGGCGCAGCAAGGCGTAGCTGGTGACGAGGACGTCGGCTTCTTCGCCTTGTTCTTTCAAAGTCTTCTTTCGCTTCGGTCCCTCGATGGCGAGCACCTTCATGGAGGGAAAGAACTTGGCAGCCTCGTCCACCCAATTGCTGACGAGCGAGGAGGGGCAGACCACCAGGGACTGGCCGCCGGTGGCGTAGAGGAAAGTGAGCGTCTGCAGGGTTTTTCCCAAGCCCATATCATCAGCCAGGATGCCGCCCATGCCGAGACTGGAAAGCTTGAGCATCCAATCCACCCCCGCGCGCTGATAGCTGCGCAGCATTTCTCCCCCCGGACCAAGGTCCCACTCGTATTCCTCCTCTTTCCAGGGCTCTTCGCCCACTGCCTGGAGGACGCCATCCTTGACCGCCTCGCGCAGATAGCCCGCTTGAGCGGCGCTGATGCGCAACTCGCCGCCACCGGTCTGACGCCCTTCGAGGTCGCGCTGCAAGGCCTCCATCTCGCGGGCGACCGCTTCCTCCATCACGACCACGCGGCCGTCGGGCAAGGTGCGCTGCCCCCCGTCTCCGCCCTGAAAGATGCGCCGCACCTCTGCCGCGGCGAGGGGATTGCCGTTGCTGGAGCGATAGCCGAGGCTGACCCCGAACCAGTCTTCGCCGCTGCTGGTGAAGGACATCTCGGGGGTCACCTCCACCACCTGACTGGCGGCGTGGCGGAAACGCTCGCCCTCGCGCACGACCCAATCGGCCGGGACTTTTTCGCGGCCGTAGGCATGGAAACGCACAATGGCGTCCTTGTCCTTGAGCACGTAGCTGGCGCGCACCTTCTCGAAACCCCATTCGCGCAGGAAGCGCCGCGCCGTCCGCTCGCCCTCCTCATCGCGGAGAAAGGCTTTTCCTCTACTAGACTCCTCGTAGTCAAAGGCAAGCTCGGCAGCGAGGTGATTGAGCGAGCCCTCGAGGGTGAGGTGAATGACGGGCGTGGCCACCGTGGGCAGCTCCTCGGCCACTGGGGAGAGGTCGAAAAAGCGGTCCAGAGCGGCGCGATGTTTCCCGGCCATTTCCAGCGAAAGCCCCACCGTCCAGACCCGCACAAGGTCCTCGGGAATTCCCGCCCCGATGGGCCAGAGGCGGGCGGTCTTGGCATCGGTGGGCCCGAACCACCAGGCCCGCGTGCCATCGAGCAAAGGAACCCCGCCCGTGAAGTCGGCAAAGACCCGGTCGCCGAGCCGCCGGATGGGGAGAGGTCGGTTGGAGACCTGCACGCGCAAGGCCTCCTTTTTCCCCAAGCTGACGCGGCCATGGCCCCCCAGCCCTTCCAACAAATCAAGAAAAAGGGGAGGAGGCAAGAAGCCGATGCCCGGCACCTCCTGCGGGGAAATGCTCTGCAACACCTCCAGCACGGCGGCATCGGACTCGCTCACGAAAAGGAGTTCCTCCCCCTTGAGCGCGGCCAGCATCACGGTCTCGCCCGCATCGAGGTCCTCGACCTCCACCCCCACCATGAGCTGCTTCGCGGCCCAGCTTTTTTCCAAATGGACCGGCAGGAGCACGCGTAGGCGCACCGGGCGGGCACCCTCCTTCTCCTCCACCGTCCAGCTTGGCCAATCCGGCGAAATCCTTGGCCCGACCTCCTTTTTCTCGGTCTGCTCGACCGGCTTGCTCTGGGGCTCCAGGACCTCCAAAGCGACCGCCATCACGTGGGCACAAACCACGCCCATCTTGCGCGCGGCGTAGCAACCACACTCGTTATCGACATCGGTCGCCGAGCGAATAATCAGACGCGCCTTCCCAGCCTTGCCCGCGCCCGGGACTTTTCCTTCGAGCACCCCATTGCGATAGCTCGCCTCCTTGACCACCCCGGCGCGCCACACGCCCCGGGCCTCCTTCATCACCTTCCACCCCGCCATGTCCATCAGGACGGAGTCATTCAACTCGATACTCATACTCCCGCTGCCGCGCGCGCTTCTTTCAAGTGCTCCAAGCTGCCATGCTTTTGGCACCAAGATTCGATGTAGTTGAAGTCCAGGGCGTCCTGCTGGCGATAGAGAACTTTCACCACATCATCAAAGTCCTTGGGTCGCAATGCACGTTCGGACCAGCGCAACTTTTGCACCACAACATCTTCCGCAGAGGCCACCCAAGTCTTCACCCCCTCTCCCAAATCAACCTGGACTCGACGTTGAAACCTCTCTTGGTCAAACTCGTCTTCACTGAGATGAAAAACTTCGATCTCAAAGAGACTTCCCTCAGTCGAAATCAACTCTTTGCGAGTTGCGGTCACCATCTCAAAGAAGCCCTGCGCCTCAATATTCATCCCCTCAGGCAACTCCCGGGCTAATCGAGTCCACGAGTCAGCATCCATCTCTACTACGATATCGGCATCCTTGGTTGATCGGGGCACTCCAAAGTAATTGGACGAAAAAGACCCTACCACCATGTAAGGGATTTCGCGCTGATTGAGAAAATCTACGAACTTAGCAAGTAAAGCAGCCCCAGTCATCGTCCCATTTTTTCGGTCATCTCCAGCAACCTTTTCAATTCTTTCCTCAAATCTTGGGAAGAAAAGGTTGGATACTGGGCCCTCAAACCAGCCAAGGTGACCTGACAGGCATCATCAAACAGTTCCGCTCCTGCAAAGAATTTCTCCCGCGGGCTCATGCGGCGGGCTTGCTCGACCTTGCGGGCATCGCAATTGGCCGCATCTTGGCGGATTTGTTCGGAGGTGAGGTCCACGGGAAGAAATTAGCGCAGGAGGGGGCGGGACTCAATGCTCGATCGAGTCGGTCTCCCCCCTCTCCTCTCCAAGACCAGAAAGCGCCTGCCGCGACGCATTTTACCAAGTGCGCGTCGCAAAGCGCATAGCGCTCACTGCATGTTGCCCTTACATTGTTGATACCAATCCCCGCTCGCCCCCCCAAAAAAACTCATCCATGAATTGTCCTTCGCTCACCGGCGCGGCTCTCTGCTGCGTCGCGCTCTCGTCGTCGTCCCTCGCTCTCACTCTGGAAAATGAGTCCCAGACCCACGCCTCGCTCAGCAACGAAACCATCACTCTCAGTGGAAAATCCTATCTGCATCTGACAGGCTCCGGCGACCCCCTCGCCAACTGCACCATTCATCTCAACAGCGAAGACAGTTGGGTCTTTCTGCACGACGTGCGCCCTTCCACCGCCAATGCTTATCTCTCCCGTTTTCAGGTCAATGGCGAAGCTGCGGTCAACGGGTCCAACCTCCGCCTGGTGCAATACGCCAATGGTTCAGTCTTTATCCCGCACTCCCCTTCCTACCAGCCCATGGAGATATTCACCGGGCAGCGCATGACCGGGCAGCGGCGCCTCCTGAGCCAATATGCGGGCTACAACGCCAGTTCGCTGGGCTCTTTCAATGACGGCATCCGCTCTTTCACTCTCAAGCGGGGCTACATGGCCACCATCGCGGCCCATTCGGATGGCACGGGAGCGAGTGCCAACTTCGTCGCGCAGGATGCGGACCTGGAGGTGTCCTTCATGCCTGGGGGATTGGATCGCTCGGTGAGCTTCATCCGCGTCTTTCCCTGGCGTTGGGCGACCAAAAAGGGTTCCTGCGATGTGAGTGCGGAGAGCATGAACGCCACCTGGTTCTACAACTGGAGCATCAGCACCAACTCCACCCAGAATTGGGAATACGTGGCCATCAAGCAGCAACCGAACTGGCCTTCGCTTAATCAAAACTGGCAATCGCGAGGCATCACCCACGTCTCCGGGTTCAATGAGCCGGACAACCCGGTGGAAGATGCCTACCAGAACTTGACCCCGCAGGGCTCGGCGAGCAATGCCGCCAGCCGGTGGCCGGAGCTCCTGGGGACTGGCCTCCGGGTGGGAGCGCCCGCCGTGACTGATGGTGGACTGGGCTGGCTCAACACCTTCATGAGCTCGGCCAGTTCGGCGGGCCACCGCGTGGACTACGTGCCGGTGCACTACTACCGCAGCTCCCCGGGCAACAACCCCCAGACGGCGGCCAACGCGATGTATAACTTCCTGGCCTCGGTCCACAATGCCACCGGGCTGCCCGTGTGGGTGACGGAGTTCAACAACGGAGCCAACTGGACGGATAACAATCACGACCCCAATACGGGCCAAAACCGGGACGTCATCGAGGCCATGATCAACATGATGGACAGCACGCCCTGGATTGAGCGCTATGCCATCTACAGTGACGTGGAGTGGTTCCGCCGCACCCATTACGAAGATGGCTCGCTGACTCCCATGGGCTCGATGTATCGCAATCACAAGGCCCCCATGGCCCATCGCCAGGTGGTGCCCAATACCGCGCCCGGTGGGGATGCCTTTTACCCCTTTGAGGACAACCTCCGCGATCAGCGCAATGGCAACAATCCTCTCGCCTACGGCACCCCCCATTTGAGCGAAGGGAAATATGGCAACGGTCTCTCTTTTGATGGCCAGCACGACTTTCTCCGCCTGCCGGGCCGCATTGGCGACAGTAGTGACTTCACCTTCGCCGCTTGGGTCAAGTGGGACGGCGGGGCCAACTGGCAACGGATCTTCGACATCGGCACGAGCACCAACAACTTCGCCTTCCTCACTCCCAGTGCCGGGGACACGGGCCAGCTTCGCTTTGGCATCCGCGTCAACGGCGGCAGTCAGCAACAACTGAACGGGCCCGCTCTCCGCGTTGGCAGCTGGACCCATGTCGCGGTGACCCTGGAGGGGGACACCGGAACACTTTACGTCAATGGACGTCAATCGGATACACAGACCATCACCCACAATCCCTCCTCGCTGGGCACGGAGGTGAACTATCTTGGCAAAAGTCTTTTCAGCGCCGATCCGCTCTACGCGGGTCAACTTGACGAAGTCCTCTTCCAATCTTCCGCGTTGAGTGCGAACGACGTCATCGCCCTGATGACCTCCGAGCCCGCCACCTTGGATCCCGGCTTCACCCTACCCAGCAGCCCGATTGACCAGCTCGCCACCTTTGACCTCAGCGCACTGGTGACCAGCACGGAGGGCCCCTATCACTTCCGTAAAGTCAGCGGAGCGCCCTGGCTGGCGGTGGCCATCGACGGGCAGTGCCACGGTGTGCCCACCCTCGATCATGCGGGCACAACCGACCTTGTCATCGCGGTGGAGAGCCCCGGAGGAACAACGGTAACCGCGACCTTGCCCCTGGAGGTCGAAGCCCCCGTGCAAGTGGCCCACTTTCCCTTCGAGAACGACTGGCTCCCCGCAGTGGGGCGATTCCCCGTCACCGCTTCCGGCGAGGCGACCTTCGCCCCGGGGGCGGAGGGACAAGCTCTGGCCTTTGACGGCAGCGAAACCTACCTCACTCTGCCAAATGGCCTCGTCGCCAGTGACGAATTGACCATCGCGACTTGGGTTTATTGGGAAGGCAGCAGCACTTGGCAACGGATCTTCGACTTTGGCAGCGGCACCAATCAATACCTTTTCCTCACCCCCAAGGCGGGAGGGAGTGAACTGATTCGCTTCGCAATCAAAAACGGTGGAAACGAAGAGCATCTGGAAGCCCGCTCGGTGCTGCGCACCAATCGCTGGCAACACCTGGCCGTCACCCTGGGGCCTGGCGAAGGACGCCTTTACCTCAATGGCTCTCTGGCCGCGATCAATACCGACATGACTCTAAGCCCGGCGGACCTGAGCTTTACCCAGAATTATCTCGGAAAAAGCCAGCACCCGGATCCGCTCTTTGCCGGCCGCCTAGACGACTTTCAGGTCTTTCATCGCGTCCTCAATGATGACGAGATCGACGCCCTCGCAGAGACCCCGGGACCGGGCTTCGCGGCGGCCGAGGTCTCCTTCCCCGAGCTTGCCATTGGAGAATCGTTCTCGGCCACGGTCGCTGTGGAAACGGCCGAAGCGGTGAGCTACGAGAAGGCGGGCGGCCCCCGTTGGCTGCAGGTGGCGGGTAATGGCAAGCTCTCGGGCACCCCCGGCCCGGGCGACTCCGGGAGCAACCTCTTCCGCATCCGGGCTGTGACCGCTGCCGGGCGGACCGCAGAGCAACGAGTGATCATCCCCGTCACCCCGCCTGCTGACCTGCGGGCCCACTATCAATTTCAGAATGCGGGGAGTGATTCGGCCGGTTCCTTCACTGGAACCTTGCGCAACGGCACCAGCACCACGGGCTTGGGCTTCTTCGATGGCAGCGCGGTCTTTGATGGCAGCGACGACGACATCGCGGTGCCCGCCACCATTGAGGACGGCTTGAGTGATCTGACCATCGCCCTGCGTTATCGCTGGCACGGCGGAGGCAACTGGCAGCGCCTGCTGGACTTTGGCAATGGCACCAGTGAATACATGTTCCTCACACCTCACTCGGGCAACGGCACTTTGCAGTTCGGCATCACGGCCGCCAGCCTGGGGGCGACCCAGCGCCTGCAAACCCCCGCCCCCCCGATCGGAGAATGGGTTCATGTGGCCGTCTCCCTCACCGGCGACACCACCTCCCTCTACCTCAATGGAGCCCTCGTGGAAACCACCACCGAGATCACCCTTGATCCAGCCGACTTCAATCCCGCAGTCAACAAGATCGGCAGCAGCCAATGGAGCAACGATCCCGCCTTCCATGGCGAAATTGACGACTTCCGGCTCTACGACCGAGGCCTGAGCGCAGCCGAAGTGGCCGCGCTGGTTCTCCCTCCAGCCCCTGCAGTCCCGCTCGACGATTACCAGGTGTGGGCCACCGCCCAGGGATTTGCCGAAGGAGAGGAGAACTTGACGGCGGACCCCGACGGCGACGGTCTGGCCAATGCCTTCGAATTCCTATTGGGCCACAACCCCCTGCAGGCCGACCTCGGCGAGATCCTCTTCAGCGGAAAAAAGGAGCCCGCCAGCGAACTCGGTCTCCCCGGGGAAGACCACTACCTGACCTATCAAGCGCGGGTGCGCATCGCTCGCTCGGGACTGAACCTTTCCGCCGGGGGAAGCGCTGACCTCAGCGCCTTTGACCGCTCCCAAGCGGTTTTCGTCGATCGCCTCCCCGATGGCGAGTTCGAGATTCTCCGCTGGCGCTACCACCTCCCCATCAGCCCGGACAATCCCAAGGGCTTTCTCCGCTTGGAGGTGACCGGTGCAGAAGCCCCCTGAAACCAGGACCTCAAGCCCCTTTGCGGCGGATGACGATGCCATGCAACAGCCGGCCCAGCAAGTCAGGGCCGGTGATGATACGCTTGCGCCGTTCGCCCCAATAGAGGACCACCTCGCGATCGAGCACCCGGTCGTGGTGAGCCTCGGGTTCGACATCGAGCTGGGGAAGAATACGGTCCAAGGACAATTCGGAGTCGCTGGTCACGATCGGCTTCTGGCAGTGCTCCAAGAGCGAGCCCTCCCGCCGCCCACAGTAGAGATCGCGCAAACAATCATCCACATTCAGGGCGTAGCAGGGCCGGCCCGTCTCATCGAGCAGCACCACCCACTTGTGGTCGGTGGCCACAATTTTCTTCAGCAGCGCCTTCTCCTCCTCGCTATCGGGCTCGGGCATAAAGGCCTTCCCTTCCCTCAGGGGAAGGTCAATGATGGTCTCGGGAGCCAGCTGGGAACCCTCCCCCGAAACCCGCAAATCATCCAAGCGGAGAAAATTCAGCGCCCCCCGCCCCTCGGCATAGGAAATATCGGAAGAAGGCTCGCGGATGTGCTGGTCGAGAATAACCTCGAACTCGTCTTCCTTGAAAAAGCGCGTGCCCTCCGGCCCGATCCAGCGGTCGAGGAGAATCGCCGAGGGCTTGGCCACGGGAAAAAGCACGATGCGATAGACCCGGATGAGGGGGGAAAGGCGCGCCCCCATGCGCAGGGCATGGCGGGAGAAATAGGCCTGGGGCATGATTTCCCCAAAAAAGGTGATCCCTACCGTGGAAAAAAGAAAGCCGCCCACCCCCGCCATCACGGAATCAGCCAGAATGGTCAGCAACACATTCACCGAGACATTGCCCCAGAGGATGGTGCAGAGCAACAGGTTGGCATCCCCCCGCAAGCGGGCGATTTTAACCGCCCATTGGCTCCCCTTTTTGACTTCAGTCTCCAGTTGCAGCTTGGAGAGGGAGAAGAGGGCCAGATTGAGGCCCGAAAACATGGCGGATTGGGTCAGACACAGCGCGATGAGCAGCCAGGTGAAAAGGTCGTGCATTGATTGGGGTGGAGGGAGGGAACGACGAAAGCTTCCCAATCCCCGGCCAGCTTGCAAGACTATGCGCGCAAAATAACGAGAAAATCTCCCAGCGGGCCCGCCACTTCGCCATTCTGGCCTTTCCATGTCGCCTGCTTCGTGCCAAACCCCCTCTTCCCCATGGCAGGCTTCTTCAAAAACCTTTTCAATAAAGTCACCAACCGCGCCGAGATCGACTGGGACGAGCTCGAAGCCGACCTCATCTCCGCCGACCTGGGCCCCCGCCTCACCGTCACCATCGTGGACGAGCTGCGCGGGCTGGGCCGCGCCATCACCGCCCAGGACGTGGTCACCACCACCCGGGCCCACATCGCCAAAGTCTTTCCCGAAGACCAGGCCTTCCCCCCCGCCTTGCAGGAATCCGGCAAGCCCACCGTGCTGCTCATCGTCGGTGTCAACGGCACGGGCAAGACCACCTCGGTTGCCAAGCTCGGCCACCTCCTCAATGTCTATGGCCACAGCGTGCGGGTCGCAGCCGCCGACACCTTCCGCGCCGCCGCCGTGGAACAGCTCCAGTCCTGGGCCGCACGACTCGACCTTCCCATCACCGTTGGCCGCCACCAGGCCGACCCCGCCTCGGTCTGCTACACCGCCCACCGCGAAGCCATCGCGGAAGGGGCCGACTTCCTCCTCTGCGACACCGCCGGACGTCTCCACACCCGCCACAACCTGATGGAGGAGCTGGGCAAAATCCGCCGCATCATCGCCAAACAAGACGAAACCGCACCGCACAAAACCATTCTCGTGGTCGATGCCACCACCGGCTCCAATGCCCTCGCCCAAGCGAAAGAATTCAACAAGGCCGTGCCTCTCGACGGGCTCATCGTGACCAAGCTGGATGGCTCCGGCAAAGGCGGCATCGCCGTCTCCATCCAACAAGAACTCGGCATCGCCCCCCTCTTCATCGGCACCGGGGAGGAACCCAACAAGTTCCAACCCTTCGAACGGGAAAAATTCGTGTCCGACATTCTATAAAAAGAAGGCCGATGAAGTTTTATTTTTCATAAAATCCAATAGACAAAATTCATCAAGGGAGATATCAGACGTCTACCCTATGAAGAGTAACTCTTATTCCCCCCTGCTGGCCCTCTCTTTCACCGCTGCCAGTTTGAACGCCAACGTCAACTTTCAGGGCAACCAAAATGTCTCCTTTCTCAACCCCTCCCGGGCCATGATTCAAACCGTAGAAGGCGGCACGGATGGTGAAGTTGATCCTGGAGACACCTGGCGAATCGACGAGATCAAAAACGGCATCTACGCCACCCTCACTATCAATAGCGTGCGAGCAGTCAATGACTTCGGACCCGCAGCAGCCGTCCCCTCTATCAATGACTTTGCCCTGCAACCGGATGATGGCAGCGAAGTGATCGAACACATTATCGGGCAATCCTCATCGCCTTCTGGACATAATCAGGCCCTCGCTATCGAGTTTCACGGCTTCCGAACCAATGACATCGGGTTCAACTTCACACTCGATTTTTTTAACAGTAGTGACGGCACCCCGGCGGCGCTCACTGAAGGTTTCACTATCTTCGACTTGGACACCGCCAGCAACAATCTGGTGGAAACGGTCAAGGTCCTCGGGCTCTCCTCCTATGCCCTCGACCCCGACACCTCCGTCACCTTCAATGGAATCGACGGGGACGGCTACCACAGCTTCTCCAGTGACCCGACCCTTACCCTGCAAAACCGCACCATTTCCAGTTTGGAAGAGCAGCGCGATGTCTCGGTAGAATTTTTAACCGATGCCGCCACCTCTCTGACCTTTGACTGGTCTTGGGAGCTCTCGGCCCGCAGCGAAAACACCCGCACCTTTTACCTCTCCGGTATCCGCGAGTTCAACTTCGTGCCCGAGCCCAACACCGCCCTCCTTTCTCTCCTCGGACTTGCCGCCTGCCTGCGCCGTCGCCGCTAGTCCAAGCATTTTTCCATCTCGAAAAGCAGAAAAAGCCGAACACCGGGCGGAGTTCGGCTTTTTCTCTATCTACCGGTCCCCGAGAGACCGTTTTTCCATCGCCCAAAGGCAAAAAGGAATGGAAACCGGCCCCAAGTCTCCTCGATGAGCTTTGGGTGCTTCGGGGTTCCTCGATCGCGAAAGCGGTGTCTGGCCTCACTCCTCTTCCCCGGGCTCGAACTCGCGGGGCTCGAAGCGCATGAGCTCTTTGGTGAAGTGAAGAGGAATATCGCCCGTAGGACCATTCCGGTTCTTGGCCAGAATGAGCTGGGCCAAGCCGGCATTGGCCTCCTTCTCTTCCTCGGCGTCCTCTTTCGTCGGATCATTGTAGTATTCCTTCCGGAAGAGCAGGCCAATCATGTCGGCGTCCTGCTCGATGGAGCCGGATTCCCGCAAGTCGGACATGCGGGGGGTGCCGCCGCGTTGCTCGGGGCCCCGGTTGAGCTGGGCGAGGACGATGACGGGGATGCCCAGCTCTTTGGCAATCGCCTTCAAGCCAGAGGAGATTTCGGCAATTTCCCGCTCGCGGGAATCTCCGGCCTGCTTGGACTGGGAACGCATGAGCTGGAGGTAGTCGACCGCGATGAGCTGGATATCGTGCTCGCGCTTGAGCCGCCGGGCCTTGGCGCGGAGGTCGCCGATGGGCAGCGAGGGGGTATCGTCGATGAAAAGCGGAGCGTCGGCAAGGTCCTCGGAGGCTTTCTGAATGCGCTTGAGCTCTTCCTTGGTGATCTTGAAACCAGGCTTCATCTGCGAGAGGGCAAAGCGGGCTCGCGAGAAGAGAAGACGCTGCACGATCTGTTGGGAGGACATCTCGCAGGAGAAAACCAGAGAGGGCTTCTTCTGGTCGATGGCGATCTGCTCCACGATGTTCATCATGAAGGAGGTCTTACCCATGGAAGGACGAGCCGCGATGATCATCATCTCGCCCGGCTTTAAGCCGTTGGACATCTCGTCGAGCATGGGGTAGCCCGTCGGGATGCCTTCCAGCCCCTTTTGGCCGGAGGCCAATTGCTCGAAGACGTCGAGGACGTTGCCGATGAGTTCCTTCATGGTAAGCTCGCCCTTCACCTCGAGGTCTTCCTTGATGGAAAAGATGTCGGTCTCGACCTGGTCAAGGAAACCCGCGACCTCGGGAGGATTGCCATAGGCTTCCTCGATGGCGGCATTGGCATTCTCGATGACGGCCCGGAGGACGTATTTGTCGCGAATGATGTTGAGGTAATACTCGAAGTGGGCGGCGGAGCTGGCGGCATTGGAGAGATCGACCAGCGCCGAAGGGCCGCCGATGGAGTCGATGAGCCCCTTGTCGGAAAGGACCTGGTGAAGAATGACGACATCGATGGGATGGCCGCCATCGAAGCGCTCGAGGAGCACTTCGTAGAGCATCTGGTGGGCGGGTAGGTAGAAGTAATGGGGGCGTAGACCGAGTTCCACGGCTTGACCGATGCGGTCCACCGGGTCCTGGATCATGGAGGAGAGCACGGAGCGCTCGGCCTCCAGCGCATTGGGGATGGCCCGGGATTCCTTAAGACCCTCCTCGGTAACCACTTGAAGACGGGGAGACTTGCCCGTCTGGCCTTTTTTATCTGACTTCGTCTTATCCATCGAGCGGGCGGGAGAGTAGGTCCAAGGGCGGGGGGAAAGCAATTGAGAAGGACAGAAAGATGGAGAATCGTCCTGCGTAGAGGTGCCAGCGAGGCCCCGGGCGCGAGATGTCCCTTATGCACTTTTCTACAAGTTTCTGTCACATCCGAGGCAAGCATGAGATGATACCCTAGAAAAAATGACCAAACCGCAGACTTTCCTCCTTCTCCTCTCCCTATTCGCCAGTGGGCCTCTTGCGGGCGACGTCCTCGCCACCTATCAGCAGGGCGATCGCCACGATCGCCATCTCGCGCGCTTGCCAGCCCTCCACGTGCCCGCTGGCACGCCCGCCACTCCTCTTCTGGAGGAGGGGACCTTTTCGGTGACTTGGACGGGCACGCTGAGCTTGGAGAAAAGACAGCGCCTGCACTTTTCCTTCGCAGGCACGGGCACGGCCACCCTCGTGGTGGCGGGTGAGGAGGTGCTCCAGGAAACGGGCTCCCTCGGCGGGGAAAAGTCCGACCGCCTGCGGCTCTCCGGAGAGGTGCCCATCGAGGTGCGCTACCAGTCCCCGGAGGAGGGCGAGGCCCGCTTCCAACTGCTCTGGGAAGAACGCTCCTTTCCCACCGAACCCATTCCACCCGGAGCCTTTACCAAAAGGGACGGCGCTCTGGCGGCAGAGGCCTTGGCCTATCGCGGGCGCGAGATTTTTGCCCGTCATCTCTGCAGCAAATGCCACCTTGCGGGCGAGGGCTTCGGCCCCCACGCCATGCCCGAGCTCAATCACGTGCCCCCCATCGTGGGGCTGAGCGGCGACCGCTTGCAGGAGGATTGGCTGGCGCGCTGGATTGCCGATCCAGCCGCCTATCGCCCCGATACCAATATGCCCCGGCTGGTAGCGGACAGCGAAGAAGGCCGCCAGGCTGCGGCCGACCTGGCCGCCTACCTCATGACCCTCAAAACGGGCGCGGAGGGCGCACCAGTCGCTGGGGACGCCCAGGCCGGGGGTGCCACCTTCCACAAGTTGGCCTGTGTGACCTGCCACGGACAACCCGACGAAAGCACACCGAGTGAGAATCGCCTTCCCCTCACTCACCTCGCGGACAAATACCAGCCTCACGCACTGCGGGATTTCCTCTTGGATCCGGCCCAACTCTCTCCCCACACCCGCATGCCCAACTTCCGCCTCAGCGACGAGGAAGCAGCGAATTTGACCGCCTTTTTGCTCGAGCAATCAGCCACAGCCGAACGGCCCCAAGTTGAATTCCCCGCCGGAGATGCCTCCAAGGGCGCGGCCCACTCTCTCAAGATGCAGTGTGGAGCCTGTCACGCCGGCCTTCCATATGACCCGAGCGCGCTACCTCCCTTCGAGACCATTGCCCAGAAGCCTTGGAATGACGCCCCCTGTTTCTCCTCCGCGCACAGCCATTTGAACCTCCCCGAGGATGCAGGTGACGCTTTGGAAGCTCTTCGCAGCGAACATCTGGACTCGCTGAAGCGCGACACCGCCCCGGCCTTCGCCGAACGGCAGTTCAAAAACCTCCGCTGTCACGCCTGCCACAGTCGTGACGAGGTGCCTGCCCTGCTCGGAGCGCTCCACTCCGACACCGCGGCCTTGGCTGCTCATCTCAACGTGCATGAAAAACTGGACCAAAGCCTGCCCAACCTGACCCATACGGGGGCCATGCTCCACAGCGACGCCCTTGCGGAGATGCTGGCTGGCACGGCTGAACCGCGCCCCCGCCCTTGGCTCGACGCGCGTATGCCCGGCTTCGCCAACCATGCCCCGGAGACTTTTGCCCAGGGACTGGCCGCCCAGCACGGACTGGCCCCCAGCACGGCGCAAGAGCAAGAAAGCGACGCCGATCGGGTCGCGGTGGGCAAGGAACTCATTGGCTCGGAGAGCGGATTCGGCTGCACGACCTGTCACGGGGTCGGCGACCAAGAGCCTACGGCCGCCTTTGAAGTGATGGGCATTAATTTTGCCCTGACTCACGAACGCCTGCGGGAAGACTACTTCTACCGCTGGATGCACAATCCGGTCCGCATCACCCCCGACACCAAAATGCCGCGCTATGCCGACGACAAGGGCGAGACCCCCCTCCCCGCGCTCGGTGGCGAGAGTCGCGCGCAGTTCGAAGCCATCTGGGATTACTTGCAAACGCAGTAAAGAGCACCCTCCGGTCAGTCCGGCATTGTCAGCAAGCCCCGCTTGCCGCCAGACTGGCCGCCCGCCATGCGCATCGACATCATCACCCTGTTCCCTGAAATCGCCCTCGCGCCCCTCTCCGAGAGCATCATCAAGCGCGCGCGCGAGCAGGGAATCGCCGAGGTCCACGCCCACCAGCTGCGCGATTGGGCCACCGGCAAGCACCGCAAGACCGACGAATACCTCTGCGGAGGCGGGCAAGGGATGCTGCTCAAGCCCGAGCCCCTCTTCGCCGCCATTGAAGAGCTGCGCACGCCGGGGGCGAAAGTCATTTTGCTCACCCCCCAGGGACAGGTCCTCAAACAAGCGCGCGTGCGGGACTTGGCCAGCGAAGAGCACCTCATCCTCATCTGCGGGCATTACGAAGGCGTCGACCACCGCGTGATCACCGAGCTGGTCGACCTCGAGCTCTCCCTCGGTGACTACGTCCTCACCAACGGGGCCATTGCGGCCGCCGTGCTCTGCGACGCCATCATCCGCCTCCTCCCCGGGGCCCTCGGCGACGCCCGCTCCCCCGAGGACGAGTCCTTCAGCGACCCGAACCTCCTCGAAGCCCCCGCCTACACCAAGCCCAACGAATTTCGCGGCCTGCGCGTCCCGGAGGTGCTCCTCTCCGGCCACCACGCCAGGATCGAAGCTTGGAAAAAGGAGCAAGCCCTCCAGCGCACCCGCGAGAATCGCCCCGATTTGCTGCAGTGAGTATGCGGGGCAAGGCTCTCCCAGAGATCACCCTTCGCTCGGCAGCGGGAAAGCGCCCGCCAGCCCGGACCTTTCGCTCAAGCTCCGAAGCATCTTCTCACGAGCTGCTGCAATTCGCGAAGCTCATCATGGTCCGAGTCCTCTCCCTCTGCTACAGTCAGATCCCGCAGCTCAGCAAGATGTGCCCGAATCTCTGGCTCCGGCCCATCTGAATTGATCAAAAGCCGGAGCAAAGACTGAAGGGAAAGACGGCGCGCCAAGGACTCTGGCGTCTTCGCGAGAACCTCCCGATGCAGGGCCATCGCTTCCTCGGGGTCTTCGCTAAAGTCCGCCCGAATGGCCAGAATAGCGGGCACCCGACCATAGCGCTTCTCCATCTCCCGCAGAGTCTCGCGGAGTTCTGCCCGCGCCTTGTCTGCGAGGATCTCGTCGTTCCAAAGGACACCGTTGACGACCTGGAGAGACGCCTGATGGATGCGTTGCCAATCCCGGGGAGCCAGCTGGTCAGGGGTCATGACGAAGAGGATGGGGTGAATTCAGACTAGCCTCCCTCTGACTTCCTTGCCCATCCAAAAAACAAGAAATACTATTCCTTAAAAAAAAATAATCTCAAAACAAAAAAATGTGAGAACCCTGATGCAATTGAAAGAGAGTCATTCAACCCCCACGCCATGCCCCATGAAACCGCAAGCCCGCTCTCTCTTTGCCGCCATCCTCATCTTCCCTTTCCTGCTCCCCGGTGAAGTAGAGTGAAGAAAGACCAACCTGGACGCCGGAGAGGAGATGGGTCAACGATGTGCCCTCGCCATTGATGCCGCAGACCGGCACCACACAGCCTACATCCTCGGAGAGCACTCCTCCCTGCGCTACCGCCGACGTCAGCCGGGGGGCTCGCTGGAGACAGCGAGCCAAGCCTTGATCTACAGCCCCAATCCCCCCTTGACCACCGCCATCCCCCTCGAAGTGGACATCGAAGTGGACCGGAATTACCACCCTTCCATTGCCTACCTGCTCAGCGATGGAACCATTTCCGTCTGGTCCGACAAGGATCGGTGGACGTCCATTGCCGGGGATGCCCACACCGGGGTAAGCCACCGGGGAATCGATCTCAGTGTAGCGGGTAGCAAAGACTTTCGCACCACCGGGCTCGTCTACACCAATTCCTCAGGGCAAGCCTCTTACCTCCATTTCAACACGACAACCAAGGCCTGGTCTGCCCCCAGCCTGGTCACCACCCCCAATAACAGTGGCACCAAACCGAAATTGGTGGAAATCAACACCGTCAATCGACAATTGGTGAGCCCGAGTCCCGGAGTGGTTGTTTTCAATCGCAATGGCAATCGCCTACAACTGATATTAAAACAGTTCGAACTCTTCGGAAACCCTCCTTGGTCCGCCCCGGGGACAATTGCCGAGCTCCCCAATACCAGCATCTCCTTCGATGCCGCAGCGCGGGAGGGAGCCTTGGCCGTGGCCTACAGCAAGTTCGAAGAAGAGAATTCCTCGCTCCATTTGGCCCTGAATGAACAGGGCAACCTCCTGGCCGCCGAATACTGGACCCACAGCACCGTGGCCAACCAGGCAGAACTGGATGGAGCCTTGGATTTCTTCAATCATGTGCATCTCGAATTCGACGCTGCCGGAGCCGCCCTGGTTGCCTACACGCAGGAATCATTCGCCCTCTTGTCAGGTCGCACGGAGACCTTGCGGATGAAACGCCAGGTCGCCAAAGTAGGCTGGCATCTCTCGCTCGACGAGCCCCAGGAGACAGCCCTCAACGAATACGTCGGGGGTCTCTCTCTGGCCGTGAATGGAGCCGGAGATCCGATCATTATCTATGAGGAAGAGCAGGACGAAGAGACCTCCGTCCTGATGCTGCTCACTCCTGAAACCGAGCCCTGGGTCGTGGGAGGAGTCCCCGGTGTGGGGGAGCTGATCGCTCCCGCCATAGCGCGGGGTCCGGATGGGGCCCACTACCTTGTCGCCGGACAAATGACCACCCGCTTCCTCTCCTCCCCAAGCTTTGGCAAGCCGGTCGTCCTCCGCTTCCACCGCGGGCGGCAAGAAATCCTGGAGACCCCGGGGGGCGCGGCTGCAGACAAGCTCCACCTTGCCCATGCCCTCACCGTCACGGCGGACAATGCCGTCTACTTCCTCTCCCTCCAACTTTCCAATCCCGGAGACTCCAGCGGCAGACTGACCTTCGGGATGCACAGAGGCGGCTTGCGTCAATACGGTTCCCTTTTTCTCGATGGAGAAAATCCGGTCACTTGCAACCGGGAGAGCCAGATAGCCTTAGGCTCAAGCCAGAACGAACTCTATGCCCTCTTTGTCAACAATCAGGAGGGCGGAACTCTCACCCTCGCCCGCCTCAATCCAGCCGAAGGTCTTATCTGGGAAACCGTTCGCACCGAACCTAGTGGCTCCACCCCTTTGGACCTCGCGGTGCGCGATGATGGCGGAATCGCCCTGATCACTCTGACGAATGATGATCTGGTCAAAGTCACCACCAATGTGAGCCACACTGGCTCAGTGGGAGGGTTCACGGCCTTTTCCTATTCCACTTCCGGTGTCCCGAGCCAAGTCACCTGCGGGTTCTTGCGCAACGGTTCCCCTTACGCAGCGTCTCTCAGTCCAGGTAGTCTTTTTGTTTCCTTCCTCAGCGAAACCGGGCACCTACATGGTTACTCCGTCACGGTCCCCGATGGAGAAAGCGGCGGCCTGCTGGACTCCGTGCACACAGGATCCGCGCTGCACTTTCTCGTCCAAAACAAGAGTTCCAACGCTCTCCTCTATCATCTCGTGGCGCAAGATGATGCCGAACTCGGGATCCAAGCTCCCCGCCTTCGCGGCCAGCTGGACGCGCCTCCCCTGACCCAGAGCTCCTACGGCGACCGAGTGGCTGCGACTTTGGATGAGAACGGCTTCCCCGTAGCCACACTAGGCGTGCAACGATCCAATCTGCTCGTCTTCTCCACTTTTCACAATCCCCTCTTGGTCCGTCCCGCCAATGCCCTGGAACCCGACCACGATGGAGTGCCCATCCTCAGCGAGAATGCCCATCTCATGAATCCTTACGGCCAAGACGCCCATCTTCTCCCACAGGCCGATATCGACCCCTCGACGGTGACCTTGGGCTTTCACTATCGCTGCCCCCGGGTCACCGAAGTTCATCTCCCGGCCGGTCATCCCTCCTCCACTGCCCGCCTCGGGGCCTTTCAATACAGCATTCACGAATCCTTTGATTTGAAGGGATTTTCGCCCATCCCCGGAAGCGTTCCTATCGGCACCCCGGCTTGGCTGCACGAGCGCGGCATTCCCATCGATGCCGAGGGACCCGTGCAACTCATGCGCGCAACGGTCCGCCCAGAGGCTTCCTTCCAAAGCAGCAACCCGAAAGCGTTCCTCCGCCTGCACGTCACCCGTCTCCGCTAAAAATAACGGTAACGGGCGGCGGAAAGGAGGAAGAGACAGGCCGTCTCCACGCGGAGAACGATGCGCCCCAGAGTCACGGGCTCGAAGCCGCTGGCGATGGCAGCCGCGATCTCTTCCCCGGTGAAGTCCCCTTCCGGGCCGACGAGAAAGGAAAGCACATCCAGGTCGGCGGGAAGGGCTTCGAGCCGCTCCCGCACTGGGAGGGCCCCTTCGGCGAGGGAGGCGAGGAGACCGGCCCCCGCCCGTTGGCGAGCGAGATAGTCGCCGATCGGGAGAACAGGAAACACCGTCGGAAGCAGGTTTTGGCCGCACTGTTTGCAAGCCTCCAAGGCCACCCGCTGCCACTTCTGGCTCTTGTCGGCGGCCTCGGTGGCCGAAACCTTGACCACGGTGTTGCGGGTGGTGAGCGGCTGGATGCTGTTCACTCCCAGCTCGACCGCCTTTTGCACCACCAGGTCCATGGTCTTGCCCTTGGGAATAGCCACCGCGAGATGTAGGCGGGGTGGGTCGAAAGCGGACTCCCCCTCCTCCTCGCGGCGCAAGGTGAGCTGCGACTTGTCACAAGCCAACACCTCTCCCCGCGCCCAGCGCCCGGCTCCGTCAAACACCTCGAGGCGGTCGCCGGGCTTCTTGCGCATTACGCGCACGGCATGGTGCCCCTCTTCCCCCGCGAGCACGAGCTCTCCAGGAGTCCACTCGGCGGGCGGGAGGTAGAAGCGGTCCATGCGTGGGTAAGAGAGGAGGTTACTTGCCAAAGAACTTCTTGGCGCGCTCGAGGAAGCCTTCCTGCATAGGGGAATTCTCCTGCCCGATAGACTGGGCAAAGGCCTGCAGCTTCTCCTTCTGGTCGGAATCCAGATTGGTGGGCACCTCGACGTTGACCTCGATGTGCAGGTCTCCCTTGCGACCCCCGCCCACCTCGGGCATACCCCGCCCGCGCAAGCGAAATACGGTGCCGCCCTGGGTGCCGGCCGGAATCTTGATGGACGCCTTGCCCTCGAGAGTTGGAACATCGATTTCCCCACCCAAGGCCGCCGTCACGAAAGAAACGGGAACCTCGCAAAAGAGGTCGTCCTCTTCACGCTGGAAAACGCTGTGCTTTTTGACGTGCAGGAAGACGTAGAGATCGCCATTGGGCCCGCCACGCAGTCCGGCATCGCCATTGCCCGAAGAACGCAAACGCACGCCATCGTCCACCCCGGGAGGAATCTTGATCTTGATGCGGTCGGTCTTCTCGATGCGACCGTCGCCATGGCAGTCATCACAAGGATCGCTGATCACCTGACCCGCGCCACGGCACTCTGGACAAGTGCTCTGCTGGACAAAGATGCCTGCTTGTCGGGCCACCACCCCGCGTCCACCACAGGTGGTGCAGGGACGACTGCCCCCGCCCTTGGAGCCGGTGGAGTTGCAGGTGCCACAGGGGGTGGCACGCTCGATTTCAAGCTCCTTCTCCGATCCCCGGGCCGCTTCTTCGAGGGATATCTCGAGATCATAGCGCAGATCACTGCCCCGCTTTTTGCCCGAAGGATCACGGCGACGTCCACCGCCGAAGATGTCCTCGAAGCCGCCTCCCCCGCCGAAAGCTCCCCCAAAGACCTGGGAGAAAATGTCCATCGGATCGCCGAAGCCTCCTCCGAATCCGCCCCCGCCGCCATTGCCCATCCCTCCTTGCTTGAAGGCGGCATGGCCATAGCGATCGTAGGCCGCTTTCTTGTCCTCATCACTGAGTACCTGATAAGCTTCGCCCAGTTCTTTGAACTTTTCCTCGGCCTTGGGATCATCCGGATTCTGATCCGGGTGAAACTTCATCGCCATCTTGCGATAGGCCTTCTTAATCTCGGAAGCGGTGGCATTCTTGGAAACGCCCAGCACTTCGTAGTAGTCGCGCTCAGCCATTTACTGTCCTTCCTCCTCTCCTTCGCTGGCCGGGGCTTCTTCCGCAGCTTCGACTTTTTTGGCCACAATCACGTTGGCCGGGCGCAAGAGGCGCTCGCCCACGAAATAGCCCCGGCGGACCACGCGCAAGACCTTGCCTTCCTCGATCTCGTCCGACTCTTCCTGGCTCACGGCCTCATGGAAGTTGGGGTCGAAATCGCCGCCGACTTCGATATCCACCGGCTTCACGCCCTGACTGTTGAAAAATTCGTTCAGCTGACCCTGCACCATGGCCATGCCCTGATAGAGCATGGAGCCTTGCTCTTGCTCAGCCATTTGCATCCCCATGCCGAAGTTGTCGAGGACGGGCAAGAGTTCGCTGAGGAGGCGCTGGTTGGCGAACTTGCGGCTCTCCTCCAGCTCCTTGGCCATGCGCTTGCGGTAATTGTCCATCTCGGCAGCGCGCCGCAGGGACTCATCTTTGTATTTCTGGATTTCCGCTTCCATGGCAGCAAGGGGGTCGACTTCGACGGCCTCTTCTTCGGCAGGAGCATTCTCCTCCCCGGACACTTCGTTTTCTACCGGAGTCGAGGGTTCGGCTGCTTGCGCGGCCTTCTCAGCTGCGGCTTCTTCGGGAGCAACTTCGTCTTTCACGTCTTCGTTCACGCCCGCTTCCATAAACCAAGACGCTTTCCCGTCAACCCCGTGTTACAACGGAAAGAGGGCAAATCGCCTTCATTGGCACCAAAACCTCCCCCGGAGGTCCGCCTCGACGCTTGCCCTGACGGAGAGTTTGACGAACTATCCCGGCGATGAAAAAGCTTCTGGTCTCACTCGCTGCCGTCTTGGCCATCGCCGCTTTCGCCTACTACTATTTCTCCGCGCCCCGCGTCATCGATCGTCGCCTCGATTCCCTCCTCGATACCATGAGCTTCGGAGCCGTGACTTTGAAAAACCTCGACCAGGAAGCAGCGGACTTCGCCGATCACTTCGCCGAATCGGTGATTTTCTCCGGTTCGGGCAGCGAAGTGATTTCCGGCGAAGTCAGTCGCGCGGAAATGCAGGAACTCTACCACAGCCAGTTCCGCGTGGGAGCGAAGTCCAGCCAAGCCAAAGTCATCGGCGAGACCGTCATCGTGATGAGGGGGTCAGACCGGGCCGAGATGGACACCACAGTGAAGCTCGACCTCGTGCTCCGCGACAACATGAGCTATCCCCAGTCCATCCCCGCGCGCTTGCAGTGGCGGAAAAGGGAAGGGAAATGGCGAATCGATGAAGTGCGGATGCTGGAACCGGTTGACGAGGGCTACTGACCCCCGTCCACCGGGCTTCCCCGATCAGGCGTTCATGAGCGCCTCAATATCATCAGGCTCAATCGGGATATTGGCCATCAAATCGGTATTTCCGTCCCGACCGATGAGAACGTCATTCTCCAAGCGCACTCCGAGCTTTTCATCGGGAATGTAGATGCCCGGCTCGATGGTGAAGACCATACCCTCGCGCACGGGCTCATTGTGAGGGAAGACGTCATGGACATCGAGGCCGAGGTGGTGGGAGGTTCCGTGCATGAAGAATTTGCTCACCAGGGGCAAGGTCTCACGATCCTGCTCGGCGGCTTCTTGCTCCCCAATCAACCCCAGCGCAATCAACTCTTTCTCCATCATCAGACGGACCTGGTGCTGGTAATCCTTGGGCGTGATGCCGGGACGGAGAATCCCATTGGCTTGGCGCAGAACACTGAGGACGGACTCGTAAACTTGCCGCTGACGGGGGGTGAAGCGCCCGTTGACCGGAATGGTGCGGGTCATGTCAGCATTCCAATTGCCATACTCCGCGCCCACATCCATCAAGAGCATGTCGCCGTCCTGGCAGACATCATGGTTCTCCAGGTAGTGCAAGACACAGGCATTCTTCCCCGATCCGATAATCGGTGAATAAGCGAAGCCCCGCGAGCGGTTGCGGACGAATTCATGGAGGTATTCCGCCTCCACTTCCCACTCGCCCATCCCAGGCTGGAGCGCCCCCAGAACGCGGCGGAAGCCTTTTTCGGTAATGTCGCAGGCCTCTTGAATGTAAGAAAGTTCCACCTCATCCTTGATGATGCGGAGCTCGTTCATGAGCGGAGCGAGACGCTCGTAACGGTGCAAGGGGAAACGCTCCTGGCACTGCTTAATGAAACGATCGTTGCGCGTTTGGACGATGCGCATAGCCCGGAGATGCTCGTTGGTGGCTAGATAGACGTGCTCCGCCTGCGGCACGAGAGAGGAAAGAATCGTCTCGAACGAGTTGGTCCACTCCACCCGCTCAATACCCGAGACCGCGCCGGCTTGCTCTTTGTCGAGCTTCTCCCCTTCCCAAACGGCGATGTATTCGTTGGTCTCGCGGACAAAGAGGATTTCCCGGTCTCTCTCCAGCTTGGCATCGGGAAAGAGAATGACCACCGTCTCCTCCTGATCGACCCCGGTCAGATAGAACAAGTCCCGGTTCTGATGAAGAAGCAAAGTGCCATCGGCATTGGTCGGCAAGATATCATTGGCATGAACAATGACAATGGAGTTGGGCTTCAGTAAGTCACGCAATTTCTCGCGGTTGCGGACAAAGAGAGCGGGATCAATTGGTTCGTATCGCACGCCGCAGACCTAAACAGCGAGCCGGGGAGGTGAAAATCGAAAAATTTCACTTTTCCGCCGTTGGGTAAAAAATACCCTCCTTCCGGTAAAAAAATCCCGCACCAACAAGGGTGCGGGAGACGAAAAACGAGTGCGATAAGTCCGTTTTACTGACCGAAGCTGATGCCAATGGCCTTGGCGGCATTGACCACCTCGCCGTCGGGATCGACCGCCCGAATCTGATGCACCGCTTCTTTGATGGGCACCGAGCCGACGTGATAGGACTGGTAGCTGACCATCTGCCCGAAGTTGCCTTCGCTGGCCAAATTGACCGCCATCACGCCGAAGCGAAGGCCGAGAATCCGATCCAAAGCGGTGGGACCACCACCCCGCTGGAGGTGACCCAAGGTGCAAGCACGGGTTTCTTTCCCGGTCATTTTCTCGACTTGCTCAGCGACCATGGCTCCGACACCCCCGAGGTGGACTTCGCCGCCGTGGGTATTTTCCTTGGCAATCAATCCCTCCGGCATTTTGGCCCCCTCGGCCACGACGATGAGCGAACTGTGGTGACCTTGGGCTTCCCGCAGCTTGATGAATTCGGCCACTTTTTCCATTTGGAAGGGAATCTCGGGCAAGAGAACAACATTGGCTCCCCCGGCCATCCCCCCCCAAAGGGCGATCCAACCGGCATGGCGTCCCATCACCTCGAGAACCATCACCCGCTTGTGGCTGGAAGCGGTGGTGTTGAGCCGATCCAGGCCATCGACCACAGAAGTGACCGCACTATCGAAACCAAAGGTCATCGCCGTCGCCTGCAAATCGTTGTCGATTGTCTTGGGCACGCCAATGACCGGCCAACCGTCTTCGTAAAGTTGATGAGCAGTCGTGAGGGAGCCATCACCGCCAACGACGACCAAAGCGCCGATTTCCAGCTGATCGAGGGTTCGCTTGGCGCGGTCGATGATTTCCTGCGGCACTTTGGCGACATCGCCCGCTCCCACTTTGGCCGCAAAGTTTCCCTTGTTGGTCGTGCCGAGAATGGTTCCTCCAAGCTTGAGAATGCCGGCGGTATCCGCTCTTTTCAAAAATTGAAAGTCACCTGGAGGGAGCAGGCCTTCGAAGCCATCCCGAAAGCCAACGACTTCCCATCCTTTTTCACTGGCCGCGCCCACCACGCCGTGGATCACCGCATTCAATCCGGGGCAGTCTCCCCCGCTATTCAAAATTCCAATTCGCATGTCTTCTTCTGGTCTAGTGTGTGACCGCATCCAAGCATCACAGCTCGGGCACGGAAAGGATTTCTTGGGGTTGGCCGCTGGCCACCCCCCCGTAGGACAACCACTGATCGTAACCTGCCCATCCGGCGTTGAGAAGCCCGAGCGCCCGGCCTTCCCGATCGACGCTATTGAGAACAACCACGATCATCCGCCGGGGAGTGATTCGTGCCTGCCCGTCCGGGAGCTTCTCGACCAGAGGCTTGCGCTCGGCGGAAATCAGGAGACACGGCCCCGAGCGAGGAGTCTGCCCCGCTTTCAGGCCATTGATTCCCTGCGTTCCAACCAGCTGGTTGGTATTTTGAACTCGGAAAGAGATGGACTGCCCCGCACGGCGAAAACCAATCTGGCGGGATTTTTGCTTGGTATAAAAAGCCATTCCCGGATGACGCATGGCGTAAATGGCGAGCCGGGCCATATCCTCGGCGGTGGACACCCCGCCATCGCTGCCATGGGCATTGACAAATCGGGTGCGGCTCATGCCGAGTGCGCCGGCCAACTGGTTCATCTCTGCGACAAACGTCTCGCTCACCGAGCCATAGACTCCCCGCCGCTGTTGCAGCTCGTGCCCGATAAAGGCCGCCACGGTCTGCGCGGCGGCGGTATCCGATCCCATCAACATGGAATAGAGCGCATCACGCAGGGCAATCTGATCACCAGGGAGCAAGCCCATGGGATTTGGTCCGGGGATGCTCACCACATCAGGCGGAACAATGGCCTGTTGGGCCAAGCTGTTTCCAGTCGCCGAGGACCAATCGAACGCTACCACCGCAGTGGCCACTTGACTGAGACTGGCCACGGACCGGGTGGCGGTCGCATTGCGACTGGTCACCACTTTCCCGGAGTGGGCTTCCACCACCAGATAAGCTTCTCCCCCGGAATCGGGGCCCCCGCCTCCTCCCCCCGAAGGGCCAACGCAAGAGATAACCATGCAACCAATGAGGGCGACGGCCAAGAGCTGCCAAAGGTTCTTCATCACGCTCAATGCAAATGGCAAGACGACTTTTCGCAAGGAAATTATCAGACCAGCACGCGTTCCACCGACCAAGCGAGCCCTCACTCTCTCGCCCAGAATGGAGCGGGCAGCTCAGAGTCTCTATTTCCAGAGAGATTTTCCCAGTTGGCGGAAGTTGTAGAGGCGCTCGGGCTTGGGGACGGTGGCGAGACCTTTGAGGGGTCGCGGACCGGTTTGACGAGAGGGGGCAA
>NZ_JAENIO010000035.1 GCF_016595415.1 Roseibacillus ishigakijimensis | reverse complement strand
ATCAGCCCGGGGTTGCCACCCCGCACCCCGCCAAGCTGAGTCAGCTTGACCACATTTGGTTTTTCGCCCCCCAACCCCCGCCGGGGGCTTCCCCCCTCCCGTCCCCCTGGGGGAGCCCCGCCTTCCTTTTTCAACCCCTCGGGCATCGTCCTGACTTTCCACACTCACCATCATCACAAGTCTCAGAAAATGAAAAAATCTTGAAGTGAACTTCAAATTACCCTTGACTGCCTTCTCATGGAAGGCGCAGCACCGCAAATCCGACCGAACTGCCGAGTCGGAGATTGACTGGAGGAGGGGACGTGGTAGAAGGAGTGAAAGCGTGCTGAGTCGGTCGGATTTGGTGTACTGAAACGTTCGCCTCAAAAAATGACGACATTCTTCGCAGCGGTTTCAGTGATTGCGGGCGTCTTTATGATTGCATCGATGTCGCGAGGAAGATTCCCGTGTTTTCTCGGCGGATGCGCAGCAATTCTGACAGGAGTATTTACCTTGGCACTACCCTACTTGGATGCCGTCCAGCCGATCGGATGGCTCTGGTTTTGCATTTGGATCGCATCCTTGCCGGCTTTGGTGGCCTGCGTTGTTTCGCTGATTATTCTCACAACCAAGGATAGGAAGCTTTTAGCCGTGACTGTCTTTGGTGTGATCGCGATGCTTTCCAACGTTTCTCCGACTCTGGCTTTCATTGATGCAGCTGCATCCGGAGTAGTGGACGCTGGAGACAAAACCAACGCGAATCGGGTAGGTGATGGGTTCTAACCATCACCCCCCACACCACCGGACATGCGGCTTTGCTTGTGCTTCGCTGCGGCCATGCGCTTTTCGCTTCGCACAAAGATGAGGTCGCTTCACTCCGTTGGGCGACCGGGCATTGCATCCGGAGCCCCTTGGTCGAAAAGCCAGCGTCGACTACCTCCACACGCTCCGAGTTCCTTTGGGCCAGTCTCCCATGTTTTTTGTGGTTCTTGGAGGCTTTGGTGAACTCCTCACAGCGATTCGCGGAGGCCTCGGCGAGGCCTCCCTACCGCGACTCCTTCGGCGGAGCTCCTTGACAGGTTTCGTAAGCTCAGTGACTGCAAGCCCGCTCCTTTCAAATAGAACTGGTCGGGACGATCACCGCCCCCAAGAAATCCAACTCGAGAAATGCCTGTAGAAGCCACCATTGGAAAAGCGCGTGCAGAGCTTGCTGCGGGTAATCACAGGAGGGCGAAAGAAATCGTTCACTCCAGTCTCGGCAACTACGGGTATTCTCCAAAGCTGTATCGGTTCTACGGTGAAATCCTTCTTTCCATGGGCGATGAGCTTCAGGCAGGACGCTACCTTTTCTACTCTGTCGACAATCCGAACACCGTTGAGCGCGAGGCAATCGACCTATTTCTGGAGCGGCATGGGGGTGAGAATTTCAAGGCCTTGCTTGCTGCAGGTCCGAAATTCCACGCTCAATCTCTCAGTGATTTTCCCTCTTTTGCTAGAAGGCGGCTTAGTGAACTGGGAGCGCCGGAGAATTTGGAACGGGCCATGAAGTCAGACAATCTCGGCTGGCTCTGGTTGTCCGGATGTCTTCTAGCAGCCTTGGTGATAATGG
This sequence comes from Roseibacillus ishigakijimensis, assembly GCF_016595415.1. Lineage (GTDB taxonomy): Bacteria > Verrucomicrobiota > Verrucomicrobiia > Verrucomicrobiales > Akkermansiaceae > Roseibacillus > Roseibacillus ishigakijimensis. The sequence continues at coordinate 43,901 of NZ_JAENIO010000035.1, read as the reverse complement.
TTCTCGCGGTGATTGGAGCGTTCACAGTCATTCAACATCTCTTCTGACCAGAAGGTCGCATCGGGGAGGCGGGGAAGAAAGGCATCGGGGGAAGAAAGGCATCGAGTTTTTTCCTGCATTCCCCTAGGCTCGGGCCATGAATTTGTTTTCGCAAAGGGGATGGTTCCGTCGCTTAGGCCGGTCCTTCAAAGGTATCGTGGCGGGGCTGGTCCTGGCCCTCGTGGCGGTGGTGATGCTGGTGGCCAATGAGCGCAATGCGGTGCGCGACCTGCGGGCCAATAGTGAGCTGGGCCGGGAGGTGGTCTCCATCCCCAGCGAGACCATCGATGCCAGCAAGGAGGGACAACTGGTGCACCTCACTGGCCAAGCAAAGACCGGGGATCGGGTCGCCAATGAGGAGTTCGGGATCAGCGAGGAGGCGGTGCGTTTGCGTTGGCAGGCAGAAATTTTCCAATGGACGGAGCGGTCGAAGAGCCGCAGCGACATTGGGGAAGAAGAAACCGAGGGGAGCGGGGCAGGCTATGTTTACGAGAAAAAATGGCTGCCAGAAGCGGTCGACTCCAGCGAGTTTGTGCAGCCGGGCCACGAGAATCCCGGCCCGGCCCGGTTCCGCTCGGGCGCGGCGCAGGCCGAGACGGTAACGGTGGGAGCCTTTCGTCTGCCGCCCGCGTTGATTGCCAAAATCGCCAGCGAGGAGCCCTATGCCCTGGCCGAAATCCCGACCAGCTTGGCCGACGAGTCGGCCCGCTTGCACGAGGGTGCCTTCTACACCGGCGATCCGGAGGCCCCGGCCATCGGAGACGAGCGGGTGAGCTTTACACTGACGCGCCCGGGACCGGTCTCGGTGATGGCCGTGCAAGAGGGCGGGAGCTTCGTGCCCTTCCGCGCGAAAAACGGCAAGACGCGCTTTTTGCTGAGTGAAGGCACCTTGGGTGCGGAGGAGATGGTGCAGCAGGAGGAAAAAAAGGCGGCTGGACTCCGCTGGGGACTGCGGGTCACGGGTTTCATCCTAATGACCATCGGTCTCGGTCTGGTGCTCAAGCCTCTCTCCGTGCTGGCGGACCTCATTCCTCTTCTCGGGAATCTCGTCGGAGCGCTCACCGGCATCGTGGCCGCCCTTCTCGCGGGCTGCCTGTCGCTCCTCATCATAGCGCTCTCCTGGGTCACCTTTCGTCCCCTCATCGCGATACCACTCTTGCTGGGGGCGGGGGTCATCCTCTTTTTTGCGGTCAAAATACTTCGCCGGGGCCAAGCCACTCCCCCGCCCCAGCCAGTCCCGTGACGCGGGCTTGCCTCCCCTGCCGTTTTCGCTTTCACTGGGCCCGACATGAAATTGATCATTCCGTTCTTCTCCCTCTTTTTGGCGGTTTCCTGCATCAAGGCCGACGAAAAACAAGAGTCCAAAGAATCCACTCCTGCCACCGCCGAGACCCCGGTCCTGGCGGAGGGTGAACCCCATCCCGCGCTGAAAGATCCTTCGCTGGCGAAGGAAAAAGCTCCCGAGACCTTCGAGGTCGTCTTCGAGACCACCAAGGGTGAGTTCGAGGTGAAGGTCAACCGCGAGTGGTCTCCTCTCGGCGCGGACCGCTTTTACAATCTGGTTAAGATTGGCTACTTCGAGGACATCGCCTTCTTCCGCGTGATCGAGGGCTTCATGGCCCAGTTCGGCATCCATGGCGACCCGGCCGTGAACAAGGTCTGGCGCGATGCCAACATCAATGACGACGGTAAAGCGGTGGTCTCCAACACTCCCGGCCGCATCACCTTTGCCAAGACCGGCGCTCCCAATTCGCGCTCGGTGCAGTTTTTCATCAACTACGGCAACAATGGCAACCTCGACGGCATGGGCTTCACCCCCTTTGGCGAAGTGACCAAGGGCATGGACGTAGTGAAGTCCATCTACTCCGGCTATGGCGAAGGTGCGCCTCGTGGTCGCGGACCAGACCAAGGCATGTTCCAGGCCCAAGGCAACGCGCTCTTGAAAAAGAGCTTTCCGGAGATGGATTACATCAAATCCGCCAAGCTCAAGTAAACCGGGCCTGACAATTCACCCCAGAGAAAGGCGGGTTGACGAAACCCGCCTTTTTCTTTCTCAAAAATCCCACTAGTCTCCCTTCCATGCCCTTCGCGCTCCCTCTCATTGCCTTCATCGTGGCAGCTACCCCCTTCGGCCTCATCATTGGCCGTCTGGTCAAAGGAATCGACATCCGCGAGCATGGCTCGGGAAATATCGGCACCACCAATGTCTTTCGCGTGCTGGGAAAAGGCCCCGGCATCGTCTGCCTCATTCTCGACATTCTCAAGGGCTTCCTGCCCGTGGTGGCAGCCATTAACCTGCTTCAATTCGTAGGACGCGAGCCCGTGCCCCACGTGGCCTTTCTCGACTCCTTGGCCCAGGTTCGTCCCGCCTCCGAGCAATTTTTCGTGCAACTGATTCACATCGTCACCGCCCTCTTTGCCATTCTCGGCCACAATTACTCCCCTTGGCTCAAGTTCAAGGGCGGCAAGGGCATCGCCACCTCTGCCGGAGTGCTCCTCGCCCTCATGCCCGCCGCCGTAGCCCTGCTCATCCTCATCTTTCTCGCGGTCTTCCTCACCAGTCGATACGTCTCACTGGCCTCCATCACCGCCGCCGCCTGCCTGCCCCTCCTCACCTTCTGGGGCTCTTGGTATCACGGCCGCATCGCCGATGGCACTTGGAACAAGCCCCTCTTCATCTTCAGCATCGTGGTGGCCGTGCTGGCCATCTGGAAGCACCGCTCCAACATCGAACGCCTCCGCAACGGCACCGAAAACCGCTTCGGAAAAAAGAAGCAGCAGTCGAGCACTGAGAACTGAATCCCCCCTGGCAATACCTTTTCCGACATGAAAACCACCATCATCGGCGCGGGTTCCTGGGGCACCGCCCTCGGCATCCTCGCCGCCTCCAACGGCCATCAAGTCACCCTCCTGACCCGCGACCCTGAGCATGCCGAAACCATGGGAGCGACCCGCGCCAACGAGCGCTATCTCCCTGGGGTGGGCCTGCCAGAGCCCGTCACCGCCAGCGCCCAGCCGGCGGAAGCCCTGGCCGGGGCCGAGCTCGTCCTCTTCGTCATCCCCACCTCCGGCTACCGGGAAACCGCGCAGAAGCTGCGCGACCTGATGCCCCCGCAAGCCGTCCTCCTCACCTGCGCCAAGGGCATCGAGCGCGGGAGCGGCCTGCGCATGTCGCAAATCCTGAGCGAAATCTATCCCGGGCACGCCATCGCGGTGCTCTCCGGCCCTAATCATGCGGAGGAAATCGCCCGTGGTCTTCCCGCCTGCGCGGTCATCGGTGCGGCCGAGGAAGAGCTCGCCATCCGCTTGCAAGACCAGTTCTCCACCGACACCTTCCGCGCCTACACCTCCACCGATATTGCCGGGATCGAACTCGGTGGCGCCATCAAGAATGTCTACGCTCTCGCCGCCGGCATTGCCACCGGTCTCAAGCTCGGCGACAACGCCCTCGCCGCTCTCGCCACCCGCTCGCTGGCGGAAATGACCCGGCTGGGAATGGCCTTGGGCGGACAAGCGGAGACCTTCGCTGGGCTTTCTGGCGTGGGCGATCTCATCGCCACCTGCTTCTCCACCCACTCGCGGAATCACCAGGTCGGCCTCGCCCTCGCTGCCGGAGACACCGCCGAAGAGGCCGAGAAACGCCTCGGTATGGTCGCGGAAGGCGTCCCCAACACCCTCTCCATCTACGAGACTTCCCGGAAAATCGACGCCCGCACCCCCCTCGTCGATGCCATGCACGCCATTCTCTATCAAAATCAACCTGCCCCTGCCGTGCTCCACCAACTCCTCACCCGCGACCATCGTGCGGAAGCCGATTGATGCGTCCTTGCCATGACTCCCAAAAAAACTCGGCTTCTCCGCCTAATTAAGACCCTGCCCATGATTCTGGGTATCGCCCTCCTCACTGCCGGGCTGAACTCCACCTACCACAACCGGGGACGAGAAGCCACTTATCGCAAAGTCGTCGACCCCATCCTCGACACCTACCTCCTCAATCCCACCAGCTCAAAGCTTCCCGAAAAAGAACGCATTTCCCTCCACCTCAAAATTATCGAAGCCCGCACGCACGCCACTCCCACACACCCCTCCTGGCTCATTCGCACCCTGCTTCTTACCGGCCTCATCCTCATCATTATTGGAGGACCTCTCAACAAGACCGAATCCCCTTCCTAAGCTCTCCCGCCTCTCTCTACTTTCACTAATTTCTGAAAAAACGTTTGCTTAGGTGACAACTTTGTGAAAAGTTCTTCTTAAGCCATCCGGAACTTTCAATATGAACCGAAAATTACAACTCCCCGGCCGCGCCAATCTCTTGGCTCCCTTTGACCTCGTTCGCCCTCACTTGAAAAAAGTGGAGTCCCTTCTGAACGAGCAGGTCAAAGCCTTCGACCCCGGGGTCGCGCCCTATGTGGACTATGTTTGTAATGCCTCGGGCAAGCGCTTGCGACCGGCCCTCGCCGTGCTCACTGGCGGCGCCCTCGGCCCGGTCACCGACGACCATCGCAAGCTCGGCAGTATCCTGGAGCTCATTCACGTGGCCAGCTTGGTGCATGACGACATCATCGACGGGGCCGACATCCGGCGCAAGCTGGCCACCCCCAATGCCAAGTGGGGTGATGGCTTGGCCGTTCTTCTCGGGGACGCCCTCTTCTCGCACGCCCTCATGATGAGCACCGAGTTCGATGACCTGCATCTGAGCCGCGAGATCGCCAAAGCCGCCCGCGAAGTGTGCCAGGGCGAGATTCTCCAGACCCAGCGACGCTTCGACCTCACCATGTCGCGACAAGAGTATTTCCGCCTGCTGGAAATGAAAACGGGCGCACTCTTTGCCGCTGCCACCGGTCTCTCCGCCTACCTCAGCGGAGCGGACAAGGAGACCCAGGAAGACCTCTATCAATTCGGCCTCAAGCTCGGCACGGCCTATCAGCTCTACGACGATTGCCTGGACTTGGTGGGCGAAGAGGAAGAGTTCGGAAAAACCCTCCGCACCGACTTGGAAAAAGGCAAACTCACCCTGCCCATTCTCCGTTTGCTAGAAAAAGCCAATCCGGCCCAGCGGGAGAAGTTGCAACAACGCATCATCAATCAGGAGCCCCTCGACCTGAGCATCCTTTCCGGCATTGCCGACTACGAAGGAGCCATCGATTACTCCATCGAGACCGCCATCAAGCTCCTCGGCGACGCTCGCGATCCCCTGCACTTCCTCCCCGATAACCAGTATCGGGCCGCCCTCTTCACCCTCGCGGATTACCTCCTCGATCTCCTCCAAAAACTGCGCTGAACGCGATTTGCTTTAGTTCTCTTAACTATTTGGAACCCTCGATTCTCAGCAATGGGAACGGGGGTTTTTTTGTGCCAAGAGCGCCAAATGAGTGGAACGGCAGGATTTCCCTAGCGGAAAAGTTTAAAAAAAGAGAGCCGTTGAGTCATAACGTCATTATAGCACGATTTTCCCTTTCGCCTTCCGCCCAGGTATCAAGACTCGCTCTTGCCTCCTCGGAGGCCCAGCCATGCGATGTGTTCAATGTGGTTCTCTCAAAGACAAAGTCCTCGACTCCCGGATGTCGAAGGATGGCACCTCGATCCGTCGACGGCGCATGTGCTTGGAGTGCGAGTATCGCTACACCACTTACGAAACGATCGAGCGCACCGAGCTCCAAGTGGTGAAGAAAGATGGCACCCGCCAACCTCTCAATCGGGAAAAATTGACCCGCGGCTTGACCAAAGCCTGCGAAAAGCGGCCCGTCCCACTCAACCGCATCGACCGGGCGGTGGAGGAAATCCTCACCGAATTGCACCACGATCATCTCGCCGAAATTCCCTCGGAAGTGATCGGGGCCAAAGTGATGGACAAACTGCACCAAATCGACCCGGTCGCCTACGTGCGCTATGTCTCGGTCTACCGCGAATTCGACGATGTCGGCGAATTCATCGCCGAGATTCAGAATCTCTCCCAACGCGCCAAACGCGATCCGCTGCAGCGCGACCTCATTCCCGTCAACCCCAATCCCTCCTCCAAAGCCCGTTGACATGATTTGCCTCGTTGGAAATCGTCCCATCCTGCAAGTTGGCAATCACCAGATTGTCGGCTATGAGGTGGATTGGATCGAGACCGCTCTGCGCCGGGCCTCCCTGGCCGCCGACCGGGATGATTTCCCCTTCATTGAGGAGGTTCGCGATGGGGTCATTTATTATCTGGAGCACAAGTGCTCACTGCGCCTTCTGCCTATTGAAGATCTTTACGGCCGCATGCGCCACATGCTGGATAAGATTGGTTGCAGCGCCATCGCCCGCGAACTGCGCGTCTTGACTCCCCCCTTGACTCTCTCGCTGGCGCGCACGGCGCGAAAGATACCCGCCGGATTCGAGCTCGGCTTTTTCCAGGAGCTGCGCAAGCTGCTTGATGAAGTGCACCAGCTGGGGGCCGAAGAAGTGCGCTTTACCGAAATCCAAGAGGCCACCCTCTTGCTCGCCGGCACCCGGGACTGGGACTCCCGGTGCGAAAAAATGCAGCGCGAAGTTCTCGATTTTCTCGAAATGACAGCTCAGGGCAAAGAGACTGCTAACGGAAAGCTAGCCCTCAAACTAGAAGCGGCCTGAGACAAAAGTCTTAGGCCGCGCTACGCGGTCGAACTAGCAAAGGTCTCCAGAAGACTACTTGATCTTGTTCTTTAAGCCTTCATACTCTTCCTCCATCCGGGCCAACTCCTGGCGTTTAGCCTCGATGGCGGAGTGCAAGTCGGCAAGGCGCTGGAAGACTTCCACCGCAGTAGCATTTTTCGGCAAAGGCAAAGTCGGACCAGATTCCTTCATGGTTCTCAACCAGCCATTTACAGTTATCGGAGAGATTCCGAATTTGCGCACTGCGGCGGAGACACCTCCCCTTCCCTTCTCCTGATTGACTTGGTGGACATACCGTAGAATGTTGGCTTTTTCCTCGTCGGTATAGCGCTTTGCCGTCCTCTTTTTCAATTTGTTCGTCATGCTGCAGTCAGCATTTCACATTTTTTATTAACATCAAGAACTAAAATTAATACGACACGATTCGAATGATTTTGATACGAAAAAGGGAATACCGCTGCCAGAAGGATACAAATATTTTGTAGATCTTCATCCAAAAGGAAAGTCTGGAAATTAGCGAGAGAGTGGTCACTATTTCAGGTCATGAGTGACCAGACCCTGTTTGAGAAGATCGTCGCCAGAGAAATCCCTGCCGAAATCATCTACGAGGATGAACAGTGCTGCTGCTTCCGCGACATCAGCCCCCAGGCTCCCACCCACCTCCTGCTGGTGCCCAAGCGAGTGATCCCCCGCATTGCGGCTGCGACGGAGGGTGATGCAGCCATCCTGGGACACCTCTTTTCCCGCATTCCCGCCATTGCCGCTCAAGAAGGCTTTGCTGAAGACGGCTTCCGGGTCGTGGTCAATAGCGGCCCCCACGGCGGGGAGACGGTTCCCCATCTCCACATCCACCTTCTCGCCGGCCGACCTCTGCAATGGCCTCCCGGTTAATCTGTTAGATTGAGAAAGAAAGTTCCCGGCAGGGTTTTCTCGACTCCCCGAAGCCATTTGGAATAGGGTGATCCTTGATGATCATGGATCTCTCGACTCACAAACTGATGGCCGCTAACCGCGGGGAAATTGCTATCCGGATCTTTCGGGCTGCCAACGAGCTGGGCCTCCGCACGGTCTCCATCTATGCGGAGGAAGACCGCTTTTCCCGCCATCGCTTCAAAGCCGATGAGGCCTATCAGCTCGATACCAGCAAGGGCCCGGTGGGGGCCTACCTCGACTACGAGGGGATCGTCGCTCTCGCCAAGAGCAAAGGGGTGACCATGATCCACCCGGGCTATGGCTTCCTCTCCGAGAACCCCGCTTTCGCGAAAGCCTGTGCCCGGGAAGGCATCATTTTCATCGGCCCCAATAGCGATTTGTTGGGCTCCATGGGAGACAAGACGGCAGCCCGCGCCCAAGCCCTCGCGGCCGGAGTGCCCGTGCTCCCCGGCACCGAGTCCGCCATCGCCGATCCGGATGAAGCCATTTCCGTGGCTCAGGAAATTGGCTTTCCGCTCATCATCAAGGCAGCCTTCGGAGGAGGGGGCCGAGGCATGCGGATCGTGGAAAAACCCTCTGAGCTCCCGGCCCGGCTGGCGGAAGCCCAGGATGAAGCCCAGAATGCCTTCGGCAATCCAGCGGTCTTCCTCGAGCGCTACATCAAGCGAGCCAAACACATCGAAGTTCAGGTCCTGGGTGACCAGCACGGCAACGTGGTCCACCTCCACGAGCGCGATTGTTCGGTGCAGAGGCGCTACCAAAAAGTGGTCGAAATCGCCCCATCCATCGATCTACCCGGCGATCTCCGCCGGGATCTTTGCCAATCGGCAGCCACCCTGGCCAAGGCCATTGGCTACGACAATGCGGGCACCGTCGAGTATCTCTACGATATGGATAGTCAGGAATGGTTCTTCATTGAGATGAATCCCCGCATCCAGGTCGAGCACACCGTGACCGAGTGTGTGACGGGCATTGACCTCGTGCAGTCGCAGATTCTCGTCGCCCTGGGCCACGACCTCCATGGGGAAGAGATTGCCATCCCGGCCCAGGAGGAGATCCCCTGCCATGGCTATGCCATCCAGTGCCGCATCACCACCGAGGATCCTGAGAAAAACTTTGCCCCCGACTACGGACGCATCGTCAACTATCGCTCGGCGGCCGGTTTTGGCGTGCGGCTGGATGCGGGCTCGGGCGACGCCGGCTCGGTCATCACTCCTTTCTACGACTCCATGCTGGTCAAGCTCACCACCACGGGCCGGACCTTTCACCGGGCCTGCCGCCGCATGGACCGGGCCCTGCGCGAATTCCGCATCCGCGGAGTAAAAACCAACATTCCCTTTCTGGAGAACATCATCAATGATCCGCTCTTTCTGGCTGGCGGGGCCCACACCAAGCTGATTGACGAAAAGCCCGAGCTCTTCCGCTTCACGCCCCGGCGGGACCGGGCCACCAAGTTGCTCAACTATCTGGCCGACCGCACCATCAATGGCAATGCGGAGGCCAAGAACTGGCGCCCGGCGCAACCCTTTGCCCGTCCGCGCATCCCCCACCCTTCGCGGGAAGCCTCCCCTGCCCCCGGCTCCCGCACCCTCCTTTTGGAAAAAGGGCCGGAAGCCTTCGCACAATGGATCCAGCAAGAGAAGCGCCTGCTCATCACCGATACCTCTCTGCGCGACGCCCACCAAAGCCTCATCGCCACCCGCATGCGGACCTACGACATGCTCGCCATTGCGGAATCCGTGGCCCGGCGCACCCCCAATCTGTTCTCACTCGAAATGTGGGGCGGGGCGACCTTCGACACCGCGATGCGCTTCCTCAAGGAAGATCCCTGGGAGCGACTCCGCGAGCTGCGCGACCGGGTGCCCAATATCTGCTTCCAGATGCTTTTCCGTGGTTCCAACGCGGTCGGCTATTCCAATTATCCTGACAACGTGGTGGCCGGCTTTGTCAAACATGCCGCCGACTCCGGGATGGATATCTTCCGTATCTTCGACTCCCTCAACTACCTCCCGAATATGAAAGTCGCGATGGAAGCCGCCCGGGAGCACGGCCAGGTCCTCTGCGAAGCGGCGGTCTGCTACACCGGAGACATCACCGATCCCGACCGGGCCAAATACTCGCTGCAATACTACGTCGACAAAGCCCGGGAACTGGAAAAAATGGGGGCCCACATCCTTTGCATCAAGGACATGGCCGGTCTTTGCCACCCCGCCGCCGCCCGCAAGCTCTTTGCCACCCTGAAGGAGGAAATCGGCATCCCCCTCCACTTCCACACCCACGACACTTCGGGCATCAATTCCTCCTCCGTGCTAGCAGCCGCCGAGGCCGGGGTGGACATTGCCGACCTCGCCATCGCTTCCCTCTCCGGCTCGACCAGCCAGCCCAATCTCAACTCAGTGTGCGCGGCGCTGCGAGGCCATGAGCGCGATCCGGGGCTGGATTTGCAAACTCTCAACGAGTTTTCTGATTATTGGGAGGAAGTGCTCACCCACTACACGCCATTCAACTCCGCCCCCCGGGCAGGCACGGCAGAGGTCTATCTGCACGAGATGCCAGGTGGACAATACACCAACTTGAAGGAGCAAGCCCACGCCATGGGGCTGGGCCACCGCTGGCAGGAGATCGCCCACACCTACGCCGACGTCAACCGGCTTTTCGGTGACATCATCAAGGTCACTCCTAGTAGTAAAGTGGTCGGCGACCTCACCATGCTGCTCGTCACCCGGAACCTGCAAACCGATGACCTCCTGACGCAAACGGATAAAATCGACTTTCCTGAAAGCGTTATCGACATGCTCATGGGCGGTCTCGGCCAGCCCGACGGCGGTTGGCCCCGCGAAGTGCAAAAAGCCATCCTCGGCAACCGCACCCCCTACACCGTCCGTCCCGGAGAACTGGCCGCGCCCGTCGACCTCGAGGAGACCCGGACCCAGCTCAGCGAGCAGCTGGGCCGCGAGGCTAACGAGGACGATCTCTACTCCCACCTGATGTATCCGCAGGTATTCGCCGCCTATCAACAGAGCCTGGCAGACTATGATCGACTGACCGTGCTCCCCACCCCGGCCTTCTTTTACGGCATGGCCATCGGGGAAGAAATCCATGTCGACATCGCCCCCGGCAAGACCCTCTTTATCAAACTCCTCTCCATCAGCGAGCCCGACGACGAAGGTCGTCGCACCGTCTTTTACGAGCTTAACGGCATGCCTCGCGAGACCACGGTGGTCGACCAAGCGCTCGGCAAGGAGGTGGTGGCCAATCGCAAGGCAGAGGACGGCAATGGCCGCCACATCGCCGCTCCCCTCCCCGGCATGATCAGCGAGGTGGCGGTGGCGGAAGGAGACTCCGTGGCCGAGGGCGACAAACTGGTCGTCCTCGAGGCCATGAAAATGCTCACCACGGTCTCCGCGCCTCAAGCCGGATTGGTTAAAGAGATCGTCCTCTCCAAGGGCAAACAGGCTGACACCAACGACCTGCTGATTGTCCTGGAATAGGGGGACCATCTTCCAGCAGTCATCGGGAGGCCTCCCCAGCCTCCCCACCTTTTAGCGAATCTCTCCGTGCCTCCCGGATTGGCGGTTCTCCTTTCGCTAAGAAAAATCCAGCTCTCCCTGGGAAACGGTGGAGAGCGCGGGAGGCTTGCGAAAAAGCACGATGCGATTGGTGTTTGTTCCCTTCGACAAGTTATCCACCCCCCAGCAATTAGCGGTTTTGGTAAAGCTTTGTTGATTCACAAGAACGAGCTCCACCGCCAGTCCGGCCGCGCGACCGGCAGGAATGGCATGGTCTTCGAGCAGAATCGCCCCCTTCTTCACCTCCCCCACTTCGAAGGCGAGGTGACCGCCGGGCTTGAGAACCCGCACCAACTCCCGAAGCACTTTTTCCATCGCCGCTTGCCAATCACTCACACGCCGGAATCTTGAAATCGGCACCTTGCTCGCATTGATGCCATTGAACCAGCACCGCAGCCAATTGTCTCCCTGATAGTCAACCACATCCAAGAACGGAGGCGAGGTCACGATCAGGTCCACGCTGGCGGTGGCCAGTTCCGGAGTGCGGGAGGCATTCCCCGTGAACAGCCGGGCCGATTGCCCTCGCTGGAGAAAGTCCCCATCTTCCTCGTGATTGACATGCTTGAGCAGAAGGCGGCTCTTCTTGGCCAGAATAGCGGGAATATCCCGTGGTTCCGGCACCTGATGGCGCTTGGCATTGATCTTTCGCTGCGCGATGAGCGAAGCCGCTTGATTGGGAGGCAGGGTGTAGACCGAAAAAAAGCCGACGGAATGTCCGGTGAGGCGATTGGTAGCCACCATGCGCAGCCAGTGATCAACGGCATCTTGCTCCTCGCCCTTCTCGCGAAAATACCGCTGCAGCGCCCGCAACCCGGTCAAGGTCTTGGGATGAAAAAACACCGTCAGGTCTTCTTTCCATCCCCGCGATCGGCCCTCAAAGGAGAGTTCGCTAAGCCGCTTCTGAACCTCCGCAAGGCGAGGAGGTCGCAAGCGCGGTGCCAGCAGGAGCCGGGACAAGGGATTGACATCACACCCCACCGCCTCGCGCCCGAGGAGGGCCGCCTCCAAAACGCTGGTGCCCCGCCCCATGAAGGGGTCATAAACCGTCCCCCCCGCTGTAGTGAGCCTGGTGATGAAAAAGCGCGGCAGCTGGGGCTTGAAGCAGGCGCGATAGGATATCTCGTGTAGAGAATGGGCCGCCCGTTGCCGCGCCGTCCAGAACTCGTTGACGAAATAAGGAACACTCGCCCCCGCGAACGAACGGTGAAAACAACGGCTTGGCTGCCCGAATTCGCTGAATTGCGCGAGTTCGTCGCCAAGGGAAGAAACGCTCATCACTTCACCGCGTTCAGCGCATCCTTCAGCTTGTCGAGGGCCTCTTGACGAAAGCTCTGGGAAACCTCCACCGCAGGGCGGTGAAAGGTGGTGAAGGCGCTCTCGGGCAGACTTTGCTTGGCAGCACTGCGGCCGACCGTTTCAAAAAAGGAGCGCAGGCGACGATTGACATCGGTCTCACTCATCCGTCCCCCGGCAGCCTTCACTTTTTCATGGAAGTCCATGATGGCGCTCACCACGCTGAGGCTGCGGTTTGCGGCGAGCACATCCTTTATCGACTGTCCTCCGCCCACCTGGGCATCGAGATTCAGCCCCTCTTCCCCCGCCTCCAGCTCGGCCACCGCAAAGAGAAAGCGGGAAACGGCATCATAATCGCTGATGATCTGGTGGGAAGCCACAAAGCGCCCGAGCTCGGTGCCATCCCATTCCTGGTCGATATCAACCCGGGCGACCTGGGGACGGGCCCGCGTGGGGCGCGCCTCCTCCTCCCAGCCATCGCGCTTCTCGGGCTGCTCCACGGTCACCACTCCAAGCACTTCTCCTTCCGCAGTCAGCAAGGGAGCCCCGATAGCCTCGGTGAGAACGTTGGTCGAGACGTCGTAAGTCTCCTCTGAGACCCGCCGCAAGCGCCCGTCTTCTTGCTTGGTCGTGCCCCCGGTGCGGCTCACCACCGAGAGCATGCTCCCCGGCTCCAGGGAGACCCCTTCGGCGACCTCCAGAAAGGTAGAGACCGGAGTCGTGATCGCCACCCGGGCCAGATTGCGTGCTCCCACCACCTGGATGTCACCAAAGCTCTCCAGAGTGTTGCCTTCGGCATCGACCACCTGGAGGTTGGGATTGTTGTCAAAAACATGGGCCGCAGTGTAAAGGTAAGTGGCGATGCCATCCTGGGCAAAAAAGCCGGTGGCATTCACCCGATCGCCAGAGAGAGAGACGAGCGCTTTTTCCACCCGTCCCGAAAGGCTTTGCAGCTTCTTTTCCTGCTCTTCGCGCTCCAGACGCCGCTGCTGATAGGCGGACAACTCGCGTCCACTTTCCTCCTCCCCGGCGTCCTCTGTCGGGTTGAGAAAGGCCGCTAGCTCGGCTGCCCGCTGGGCCACCTCTTCCTCACTGCGCAAAAAAAAACGCTCTTTCCACTCTGCCGGGGCAGTCTCGCTATCCAGCACCGCAAAGCCGTCGGCGTGCTTCAGCTGCACCTCCGTTTCCGTCACCTTGGCAATGACCACTTGGTTGAGAGTGTTGCCATTCACTTCCAGCGTGGCAATCTCCTCGCCTTCCGCCGCCTCGCGGACCTTGACCTCATACTTCTTCTGGTAGTCCTCGTATTCCTTGCGCAGCTCGCGCAGCTGCTCTTCGGTCTCTTCCTGCTTGTTCTGCAACTCCTCGAGTTCCTTGGCCTTTTGCTCGGCTTCCTGAGCCTGCTTCTCGAGAGCCTCGAAGTCCTGCAGCTTGGCATCATACTCCTCCATTTGCTGCTCGGCGTCTTTCAATTTGTCCTGCAGCTGGGCATTTTCATCCTCCAAGAACAACAAATCCTCTTCCGAAGGAGCATTGGAGTCTTCCAGACAGCTCGACAGGGAGAAGCTGAAAATCGTGCCAACGAGAATGGGGTAAATAGGTTTCATGATGGAAAGATTTCTACCGCAGCCCGCCCACTGGCCAAGGCCAAAATGGGCCAACGCAAAAAAATGCAGAAAAGAGTCACTTTCCTCTTGTCAAAGACCCGCTGCCCGCGTAAATCCTCGCCCCCCGCCGAGACGGCCCGTTAGCTCAGTTGGTAGAGCAGAGGATTGAAAATCCTTGTGTCCCTGGTTCGATTCCGGGACGGGCCACCACTCTCGGCCTTTTTTGTGCCCGCATCTTTTTGGTTCCGCCCTTCCCTTTCGGCAGATTAGGCTCTGCCTCATGAAGTCCGGCAAACTGATTCATGACCTGCCCGAAGGAGAAAAACCCCGCGAGAAGTTGCTCCGCCTCGGTCCGGGAGCTCTCGGAGACGATGAGCTGCTCGCCATCTTTCTGCGCACCGGCGTGCCGGGCGAAAACGCCATCGCCATTGGCCGTCGTCTCCTCGACAACCACGGAGGCCTCCCCGGGCTCGCCCGCACCGAGACCCCCATCCTGGCCAAAGAACACGGCCTGGGCCCCGCCAAAGCTTGCCAGCTCTCCGCAGCCTTCGAGCTGGGAGTGCGCCTCGCGCGCCGCACCATCGACCGGGTGGAACTGAACAGCCCGGAACTCATCTACCGCCACATGGCCCCGCAGATGCAAAACCTGCGCACCGAATCCCTCCGCGTGGTGGTCCTCGATTCCCGCCTGCGCTGCCAAGCGGTACACGAGGTCTCCACCGGGAGCAGCAACCAAACCGTGGCTATTGTGCGGGACGTCCTCAGACCGGTCCTGCTCAACCAAGCCGTGCAATTCGCGGTCGTGCACAATCATCCCTCGGGCGATCCCACTCCCAGCCGGGCGGACGTCCAATTCACCCGCAACCTCAAGGAAGCCTCCGAACTCCTGGAACTCAGCTTGACCGACCACGTCATCATTGGCCAACCCTCCAGCCAGTTCGCCCCCTACTACTCCTTTGTCGAGAACGACCTCATCTAAACACAAAAAAAGGGCCCCAAAGGGAGCCCTGAAGATTGTTACCAAGAGTGGAGAGAGCGCTTAGTGAGCAGCCACCTCGGATTTTTGGGGCGTATTGCGTTCAAGCGCTGCAGCCGATTGCTCGGCGGCCCAAGAGTCGAAGGAGCTCTGCCGCACCACCTCCATAGTTCCCCGCATGTTGGCGTGCTGGTCGCCGCAAAGTTGGGCGCAGACCACATAGGTCTCAAGCTGCTTGGTGGGAGTGAACCACATGGGAATGTCCTGCCCGGGAATGGCGTCTTGCTGCACCCGCATCGGGACGATGGCGTAGTTGTGAATCACATCGGTCGAAGTCACCATCACGATGGAGGGCTTGTCGACGGGCACCTTCAATACCGAGGTGGTGAAATCATCCCACCCGTTCGGGTCATCGGGATCAATGCAAGGGTCACCCACATTGGAAGCGAGGTGCAGGTCGATGCGACCGAATTTGCCATCCGCACCCGGGTAGTGGTAATTCCAGGCGAACTGGTAACCGATGGCACGCACACGCACCGGGTCCTTCGCTTGAATGGACTCATAGTCATCAGTGCGCTCGCGCCAGAGAGGGAAGGCAAAGCCCAACAGGAGGACAGCCTCAATCACAACCACCCCGACCTCAAGGTGGGTGGACACGTGATTACGGACCCCCGTGTAATCGGCCTTGGGATTGCGGCGGGCGGCAAAACGCCAGAGAGTGAAGAGGAAAAAGAGAGTCCAGCCCACAAAAAGGGCCAACATGAACCAGTGGATCACAGCGATCATGTGATCGACGCCCCCTCCGTGAATGGAGAAATTATCCGTTACGCCGAGAAATTCTTTCATATATTAGTGAGTGCTTTGTGGATTGAAATCGTCTTGAAACCGCGGGTCGAGGTTCTCCTGCTCCCGGCGGGCCATGCGGAACATCACCACCGCCACCATGGCCAGGACGGCCACGATCACGACGAGGAGGAAAAGGATGGCCAAGCCGGCCGCGTTGCCGCCGACAGCGTGAAAAGCCTTGGCACAAGTGGTGCACGCGAGAGTCAAGTTCATTGCGAGAGGAGTTACAGAATCAGGTCTTTCGCCTTGCGGTAAAAGCGAATGCCATAGACGGGAAGAGCGATGGTAGCGAGAACCATCATCACCCCCAGAGCGGTCACCATCCACCCGCTGTCACGGGGGGCAAAGCCGAAGCTCCAGACCGCCACCCCCGCACAGAGCAGGGTGGCAAAGGTGATGAATACCAGATGAAATCCTCGCAGTGACATGAGTTTTTAATCTTCAGGGGTGTTGGTTGGGTCGTAGAAACCGGTCTTGTCACTGGTGGTGCCTTGGCCATACTCAATCGGGTCTTCGAAAGCCCAACCGGTCAAGCCCATCAGGCAAATACCGAAGACAATCGCCATGGCATAGAGGAAGTAAACCAACTTCTTCTCGTGGTTCAAGTGCATGAAGATCAACATCACCAGGGAGGCCTTGAAGGTCGCGATGAGCAAACCGATGATGGCATCGACATGGTCGAAACCGCGGCCGCCGAAGTCGAGAGCTTCAACCGTCGCCACCGCAACTGTAATGACAGTGAAGAAGAAGAGAGTGAGCCCGATGAGCAAATAGAGCTTCTGAGCCTTTTTTATTTCTGCAGGAGAATCAGCCATGGTGTGTTACATCAAGTAGAGGATTGGGAAGAGGAAGATCCAGACGAGGTCAACGAAGTGCCAGAAAAGGCCGCCGACTTCAACCCGGTTGGCGAGGTGCTCGGGATTGTTGAGGTAAATCTTCTTACCGAAGAAGAGGAAGTGACCGAGAACGATGATTCCGCCAATGACGTGAAGACCGTGGAGGGCGGTGATCAAGAAGTAGATGGCGTAGTAGTTGTTCCAACGCGGAGTAAACTTGGACTCCAGGTTTACTTCTTCCCGTGGAATAACCAGCTCGGGGAAATGCTTGGAATAGTCCGCAGTATGGCTGGGGCCGGTGAAACCGCTGAACGCGCCCATCACCTCTTTGCCTTCGCCCATGTTCACCAGCTCTTGCCAAGTGATGCGGTAGCGCTCGGTATCGGTCGGGAACTGCTTGGGCTGGCCATTCTTGTCGGTGCCATGCTCCTTGAGCAGCTCCTCCTCCAATTTGGCGATCTTGGCAGAATGCTGTTCCCAGAGGGCCTTCACTTCAGGATTGTTCTGCATGAGCCAGGTTTTCTCGATGGCCTCGGCAGGGTCGATTCCTTTCTCTTCAGCCCGCTGGGCAACGAAACGGAAGTCGATGGCGTCGGCAGCCATCTCGATGGCGCTGTGCTTGCTATCCAATTCCCCTTGCATGAGCGTGCCATCATTGAAGGAAAGTGCATCCGCACTTTCCCGCACGCGGCGTGGTGGGAAATAGAAGGTCTTGGCGGGCTCGAGTTCGAAGCTCACCGAGGACGAGCTCTCCACAATGAATTTGTCGAACTCTTCATCCGGGGCCAACTGATCGCGCAGCAGATAGGTGGGATTGTTCCGCTCTTCCGCAGGGAGGTTCTTGCGCAACTTGGCCCACGCATCCCGATTCTGGGCGGTCTTGATCTTGGCATTGTGCGCCTTGGCAGCGAGGTGGGTTTCGCTGAGTTTGTCCAGCAGGGTCAGCGAGAGAAGCTCACCCTTCTTAGCCAGAATCTCTTCGGATTCCTCGTGGGACTTGCGACCGACGAAATCGGCACTGAGGGTGAATTGGCTGCCCTGATTCTGGGCCTGGGTCATGATGTCCCGGATGAAGGGATCGTAGAAGTTCTCGAGATCCACGGTCAACCGGCTGCCCTTGAAGACAATTTTGTTGGTCTCGAAGGGATCGGAAACTTTACCGCCCTTCTTATTCTCACTCCCATGGGCTTCTGCCTCACCGCTGGCGGCAGTGAGATAAAACCCTTTCTCAGCAAACTCATTGACCGCCTGACCTTCGTCATGGCTATCTTGGCTTTTCCCGTCTTCGGGATGGTAGTGGTGCAAATGCCCCTCGCCATCGATGGTGAATTTGTGGGTGTGGCCTTCCACGACCACGAAGTCCTTCATGCGCACGGCCTGGTGATTCCACTTGGCGTCATATTCGAAGGCCTTCAGGACCATGAAGATTGCCGCACACAGCAGGGTGATCACCATATAGACCTGGAACTGCCGCCACTTGCGCATCTTGAGCGATGCCCAGGCAAAGACGACCGTCACCGAAGAAGCGATCAGAATGAAGGTGTTGATCAATCCGGGCACGATGGGAAGGGTCCGCTCCGGCCAAGGGAAGTCAGCATATACACGCAGGAAGACATAACCCGAGAAGAGGCCACCAAAGAGCATCACTTCCGAGGCCAGGAACAGCCAGATGCCGACTTTGGCATTGTAAAGGCCGGTATCCTTGCGAGGGGTAACGTTGTAGGGAATTTCCATGATATCAGGTGAAAAGCAGTGAGTTAGGCCACAGGAGTCTTGGAATCGCAGTCGATCTGTTCGTCGTCCGCAGAAGTCGCAACTTTAACAGGTTCATTCCATTGCGGGAGGAAGTCATCACCGCAATCAGGGCGGGAATATTCGTAAGGGCCCCGGTAGACCGCAGGTTCGAAGGTGAAGTTGCCATGTCCGGGAGGGGTGGGAGTTGCCCATTCCAAAGTGGTGGCATCCCAAGGGTTGTCATTCTCCACTTTGCGTCCGCGGAACCAGGCCACGAAGACGTTGATGATGAAAGGCACTTGGGCCAGTGCGAGCCAGAAGGCCGCATTTGACATGAGAATATTGAGCGGGAGGTATTGCTCGACGGTATTGCCGAAGACGTTGGCGCTTTCGCTCGCCTGGGCCAAGTAAGCATCTCCCCCGTTATACCAACGACGGTGGAATCCAGCCATCCCCTGCACCAGCATGGGGAAGAAGAGGAGGTTGATGAAAATCAGGGACGGCCAAAAGTGGAGGTGACCCAGGAGATTGTTCATGTAACGACCCGTGATCTTGGGATACCAATGGTAAACACCGGCAAAGAGTCCGAAGAGAATACCGGGAGCCACCACGTAGTGGAAGTGACCGATCACGTAGTAGGTGTCGTGCAAGTGCAGGCCCACCAGGTTGAAGGCCAGCGGCAGACCCGTGAGACCACCAATCCCGAACATGGGGATGAAGGCGGTGGCCCAAAGCATGGGCACATTGAAGCGGATGGAGCCACCCCACATCGAGATGATGAGCGAGGTGAGCAAAATCACGGAAGGAATCGAAATCAGAACCGTGGTGGTCTGGAAGAAAGTCGAAATGACCGGTCCCATGCCTGTGAGATACATGTGGTGAGCCCACACGATGAAGCTGAGGAAACCGAGAATCATCACCGACCAGACCATGGGACGGTATCCCCAAAGAGGCTTACGGGTGTTGCAGGGAATGATTTCGGCGACACAGGCAACGGCCGGCAGAAGGAGAACATACACCTCCGGGTGTCCGAGGAACCAGAACAAGTGCTGGTAAAGAAGCGGGCTACCACTACCGGCCAGCTCGAGGGCCCCATTTCCGGTGACGAGACCGGAGGGCATGAAGAAGGAAGAGCCGAAGATGCGGTCGCTGAACTGCATGAGGGCAGCAGCTTCCAAAGGCGGGAAAGCCAGGAGAAGAAGGAAACCGGTCACCAACATGGCCCAGACGAAGAAGGGCAAACGCATCCAGGTGAGACCTTTGGCTCGCAGGTTGATGATGGTCGTGATGAAGTTTACGGAACCCAAGAGCGAAGAGGAAATCAGGAACACCATGGCCAGGAGCCACCAGGTCTGTCCCGTCATCCATTGGTTGGGGGCGGTCGATTGTTGGATCCCTGCCAGCGGCGAGTAGTTGGTCCAACCGGATTGCGCGGCGCCGGTATCGAGGAAGAAGGAAGCCATCATCATCGCTCCACCCACGAAGTAGAGCCAGAAGCTCATCATGTTCAAACGGGGGAAGGCCATGTCAGGGGCACCAATCTGGAGCGGAGTCACGTAGTTGCCGAAAGCTCCGAATCCGAGAGGAACCACCCCGAGGAAGACCATGATGGTGCCGTGCATGGCACCGAACATGTTGTAGGTCTCCCCTTTCACCATGCCATCCTGCAACCAACGGGCTTTCCAATCTTCCGAGAAGAGGAAGCTCATCCAGGCGGGAAGCGGCTCGTGCGGGTAGGCAATGGACCAACGCATCACCATCATCAGGAAGAATCCGATGAGGAGGAAGGTCAAGGAGGCGAGACCATATTGAATTCCAATCGTCTTGTGATCCGTCGAGAAGAAATACTTCTGCAAGAAGTTGGGGTTGTGATCATCGTGGTGATGATCATCGTGACCATGATGGTCTGCGGTTGGTGCTGCTGCGCTCATCGTGGGAATCTCAATAGAATGGGGTTAGTTGCCACCGGCACTGCCGACGGGCTCGTAGGTTTCAAAATCAATAACGGTTGTCGGATCGACCGAATCTCCGGCGACCATTTTCATGTGACTGCTTTGCAGTTCGCTCGCGGTGACCGGGCTACCCGCGCCACGCTCTTCGTAGAGGGCAATGAGCTCCTCAGCTTGCACCACGGAAACGATGTCGCCCACTTCGTTGAGGCCACTGCGGAGATAAGTCATCAGAGTAGCCAACTCCTTGGCGGAAAGCGGACCTTGTGCCGGCATGACGCTGTTCCAAGTCTTGCCAGCCACCTCGATGGGACCGGTCAAACCATTGAGAATGATCAGACCCAGAGCCTCGGTGTTCTCGCCCGTGACCCACTCGGAACCCGCGAGAGGCGGGTAGTTGGCACCATCGCCAGCACCATCGGCCCCGTGACAACCGGCGCATTTGCCGTAAGTCTTGGCACCCTGGCTGATGAAGAAAGGAAGAATCTCCCCTTCGGTGGGAGGGCCGTCGTCTTTAGCCGCCGCCGGGATCCACTCATTGGCCCACATACTGTCCTGGCCGTAGTCGAATAAGCGGCCACCGCTGGCGAGAACAACGCCTCCGACCAGCAGGGCCAGGCCTGCAAAGAGGAAGAGCCAAAGAGGAACGGGTTCCATGCCGTTCTCGTGGAGACGGCGCTCGCGGATGGTGGCGGCGGTGGCACCTTCGAAGACCGCATGGGTCTCGCCCACATTTGTATCTTCGTCGAGATCGGGCCGGAGCCGCGCGTTGGGGTCTTGGTCAGACATGGTTCAGGAGAAAAAGTGCTTAGTATTCGCGGGGATTGAGGGACTTGGGAATAACATTGTCTTTCCGCATGGAAAGGAGGTAATCGGCCAAGGCTTTGGCGTCAGACTTGGGCTTGTCGGCACTCCCCTCGAAGAGGAAGGAAACGGAAGGACAAACCGACTGGTAGTCGTAATTGCGCGGGTTGTAGAGGTGCTCGAGCAACCACTGCTTGGCGGTGATTCCTTCGGCTTGACCCCGCTTGGCAGCGCGAATGGCCACATTGCTCAAATCGGGTCCAACTCGGGACTGGCCGATGTAGGCGAATTTCTCCCCGGCAAAGTCGTAGGGATTAGTCTCCCGGCGGCTATCCTCGATGCCATTGGAGGGGTCGGCCGGAATGCCCGCCCAATCCTCCCGATACATGTCGGTTCCGGCGAAGCTGGGTCGAATCAACTGGGTGTGACAGAGGGCACAACCGTTGGCGGCATAGATGCCGGCCCCATCGGT
This sequence comes from Roseibacillus ishigakijimensis, assembly GCF_016595415.1. GTDB lineage: Bacteria > Verrucomicrobiota > Verrucomicrobiia > Verrucomicrobiales > Akkermansiaceae > Roseibacillus > Roseibacillus ishigakijimensis. The sequence goes on along the minus strand of NZ_JAENIO010000035.1, from coordinate 22,222 downwards.
GCGACCACTGCGCTTGAACTCGTAGACTCCCTCGAAGCCATCGACGTTTTCATCGAATCGAACGGGCTCGAGATTTGCCATTTTGCCGTAGGGAATTGCGACTGCAAGAACCCAGGGAAGACCGAAGGCCACGGTGAGGCCGCCTAGAAATGCTTTGAACTTCATTTATGCCTTAGCTGCTTGGATTTCTTCGATGTCTCCTTCCGGGCCGTGGGGAGAAACGGTGTGGTGCCCATGGTCGAGCAAGGTGGGATGGGTGCTGCGACGACCCAGTCGCGCCCACATGAGAAGGAGGTGGGAAAGGAAAATGATGTTGGCAAGCGAAATGAAGAGCCATGCCATGGTTGTGCCCACCGCGTAGGCCCGGCCAAAGGTGGCCGCGTCCGCCCAAGGAGCATCGGCATCATTTTGCGCTCCCCCTTGGAACCAGCCACCAATCACAGAGAAGAGAACCACGGCCGCTACTCCATAAAGGGAGAGGTAAAAATGGCTGGTGATGAATCGCTTGGACAACCACTCGCGACGGGTGACCCGAGGCACGACAAAGTAGATGAGGCCGAAGGCACACATGCTGAAGAAGCCATAGAGCGCGAGAATATCGAGACCGTATCCAGTGAGGCTGAATTGGGTCGCGGCAAGAATCCCGCTCATATTGAGCACCAGGCCGAGGAAGCCGAGAATGAGCATGCCAACCATTCCACCAATCGTGAAGCGAAGGGAGGGGCTGTGGGAAGCGGCTCCACTTTCATCGTCGAGGATGGTGCGGAGAATGTTCACCGCAACGGCCAAGGCAGGAATGAGGAAAAGAACGGTCGCGGCAGCGCCGACGTAAGGCAAGAAGCGCGGAATGGGAGCTCCAGCCAACTTCTGGAAGCCCGCCCATGGAGCGATGACCATCAGGGACCAGAAGCCGAACATGGCGAGGTGGTAGCTGTGCACGGGGCGCCCGGTCACCTTGGGAGCGAGGTAGTAAGCGGAAGCAATGCCCACGGGAGCAAAGAAAAGGAAGACCAAACCGGAACGATACCACTCCGAGACGGCGGCCTTCATAAGAGGATGGCCGTCAAAGACGAAGACGAAGAGGTGTGAGCTCAGGAAAATCCAGGGAAAAGCGATGAGAGCGGCAAGGAGATACCACTGTGAGACATAGACGTGTCCGGCTTCGCGGACCTGGAACTGAATCACCGACCAGATGGTGATGCAGAGGTAAGCGACAAAGAATACCGGCCAGAGGAAGGTCGGGAAGGCCATCCACGTGACCCCACTGCTCGCGCCACCGAGGATCCCGATGAGCCCGAAGGTCACCGCGAAGTTCCAGACGTGACCGGCAAGGAGAATAAGAATGCCATTGCGACACTCCTTCCGGCAGAGGCGGGACATAAGCCAAATGATGGCCCCGAAGGCCGCCTGGCAGGCCCAGCCGTAGATAAAGACGTTCTCATGGGCGAGAGAAAGACGACCGGTGGTCGCCCAAGCCGCATCACCAAGAAAGTCGGGCGAATGGCTTTTGAAGGAGGCGGCAAATCCAAGCAAGACCGTGACGAGCAACCAGAGGGCTCCGCTCGTGAAGAAAAACATCACGGGGTGCCGCAAAGAGCGGTCGATATCGGCACGCAACTTGGCGTCCTTGGGATCGGAATTCTGGGCAGTGGCAGACATGACTTATTGGTCGGAAGATTCTGTGGTTTCGGTCTCTTCGTCAGCAGAAGAATCCTCTTCCGCGTTCTGGTTGGCAGGGGCGACTTTCTGGGCTTCAGTTTTGACCGCTGCGGGCTTGCTGGCAGCGAGTTTGGCTCCCACTTGCGCGAAAATGCGTGAAGGGGGCACTTGGGCCGTCTCTTCTCCTTCGACGAAGGCGAGCTTCTCAGCCTGGGCCGCATCGACTGCTTCGCGAACAGCCTGACGGCGCGCGGCACCGGCTTCATCGGCTGCGGTGGCGTCGTCACTATTGCTCATGGGAGCAAAAATGAGAGCGATGATTCCGAAGAGCAGGAAGGCTCCCAGGGTCACCCAAAAGGCGGTGAAACGCTTTAATGGAGTATCGGTCGGGGCGGACATTAGTTGTGAACGTTAGCAGATTCGAGGATTCGAGGGTCGCGATTCGGATAGAGCGCGGCCGAGGTCAAGTTACGCAGGAAGAAGAAGACAAAGCCGCATCCGACGATGACGAAGGCAATGAGGTCACCGATCCAGGCAAAGGGCATCCAGAGCTGCGGTTCATGGTCAATGATGTTTCCAACGGAAGGACCACGCTCGGGGATGATCATGTGATAGACATCGAGGAAGTGCATTCCCAAGAGGTAAAAACCAATCACGAGCATGAAAGTGTGGCTCTTTTTCCAATCCGAACGCAACAGCATGAGGAAGGGAGCGCCGAAGTGACCGAAAACGAGGACATAGCTGAGGATGTTCCAATTTTCAGTATTCCGCAGGATGAAGTAGCGGGCCTCTTCGGTGACGTTGGCATACCAGTAGAGGAAGAACTGGGAGAAGGAAATGTAAGCCCAGAAGATAGTGAAGGCGAAGATGAGCTTACCCATCAGGTGGTCATGCTCCTTGGTGACAACCTTCTTCAGGAATCCCGCCTTACGCAGCAGGATGCTGGTGATGAGGATGACAACCATGGAATTGAGAGCCGAGCCAGCGAAGACGTAGACCCCCCACATGGTGGAGAACCAGGTGAAGTCGAGTCCCATGACCCAATCGACCGCGATAAAGGTCAGAGTGACGGCGAAGACCGCGATTCCCCAAGAAGACATGGCGCGCGCTGCAAACAGGCGCTTGGTGCCGGGAGCGGGACAAGTGTCCTGGTCCACGGAGAGCTTGCGCAGCTTCCAGATGACAAAACCGAGGCCAAGGAAAAAGACCACGAAGCGGAGGTGCCAGAAACCGAGGCTGAGATACCAGCTCTTGTCCACCAGCATGCCATCGTGAACGGCTTGGCGGGCTTTGAGACCGGCAACGGCGGTTTGCTCCGGCAGGTTGTGCTCCTGGGCATACTCGATCGCCGTCTTGTGCTCGGTCATCCACTCAAAGAGGAATGCCTGCACAGGCGGGAACAGCAAAGGAAGGGCAAAAACAAAGATGAAGGGGAAAACAAAGCCCACGTTCTCCATCAAGCGGCGGACGGAAGTCCCCCACCCTGAGTTGGACACGTTATGCAAAAGAGTCCAAAAGCAGCCACCAAGAGCGATGGTGAAGAAATAGAAGGTCGCAAAGAGCCAGGAGAAGCTGTAATTGCCTCGCATGGTTTCTGGTCCCAGCCAGAGGAAAATCGCGCTTGCGATGAGTCCTACGGCAGCCACTCCGCCCGTAACGAGCATCGGGAGTTGCACTTTACTTTTTGGCAATTGTTCGCCGTCAACCGGTATATCGGCGGATGTTACTCGATGTCCCATTACTGTCCCTCCTCTTTCTGAGCCAATTCTTCTTTAGAAACTTCACGCGCTTCTTGCAGCGCCCGCACAAAGGCCACGATGGCCCAACGGTCTTCGACCGGAATATTCATGCCATAGGCACCCATTTGGCCTTTGCCTTTGGAGATGACCTCGAACAGGCGGCCATCGGGATAATTTTCGGCATCAAAGCCAGCGGCTCCGGTATCGTGCAGGTTCCGCACGGTGGAGAGTCCGAGTTGCTTGACGACACCCTCGCCGTCACCGGATTCGCCATGGCAGATGGCGCAGTAAATTCCGTAGCGTTCTTCACCGCGAGCGAGGAAGGCAGCCGCGTTGTCAGCGGTCAGAGCCAACTCCTCGGGCATGCCGGTGCCGTAGTAGCCTTCCAAGTGGCCGGTGTAGTAGTAACCCGTGCGGCCTTCGCCGAATTCAACGGAGAACTCGCCATTATCCCCGGAATTGGGGATGGTGCCAGGCGCGGGTAATCGGGCACCCCGGCCGTCGGCGAAAAAGTCGCTGGCCTGCTGGCCCTTCAACTTGTCCTGCTCATCCATATCGGGAAAGAGGCGGAAAGGAGGACGCTCGAACTTGGTGCCGGGAATCCCGAAGATTCCCACGACCGCCAAGGCGACGAACGCGTAAACTATGAAGAAATATTTGAGCATGATGTGCGCTTAGTTTTCGTCTTCAACGAGTTCAATATTGGCTCCGCCAATTTCATTCAGGAGATTTTTGGTGCCCTCAGCCGAGAACTTGGGGTCGCGGGCTTCGATGGAGATGAAGAAACCATCGTCAGTCGCGCGGGCGAATTGCTTGCTGGCGAACAGGGGGTGATTCAAGCGCGGAAGCTGCATGAGACCCAGAAGTCCGAAGAGGGTGGTGAAACCGGAGAAAAGAACCGTCAACTCGAACATCACCGGGAAGAACGCCGGAATGGTGAAAAAGTTGGCGGGCTTGCCCTGCACCACGGTGGGGTAGATCTCTACCTGGGTGACATAGGCCAGCGTGATGGCGGTCAGGAATCCCGTCAATCCGCCGAAGAAGACGAAGTAGGGAAGAACTGAACGCTTGATTCCCATGGCATCATCCAAACCGTGGATGGGATAGGGAGAGTGGCAGTCCCACTTCTCGAAACCCGCGTCGCGGACTTTTTCCGCTGCCTTGTAGAGTTTCGAGGCACTCTCGAACTCTGCCAAGTAACCGTAAACTCGTTTAACCGTGGTGCTCATCAGACTTTTGCCTCCCCATTTTCGATTTCCATTTGATAGGCCGGAATCACTTCCACGCCTTCGTCAACATGCTCTTCTTTATCCTCGAAGTGCGGGTCGCTTTCTTCCTTGGTCCACTTCACCTCGGCGATGTTGATGCAGGGCAGGAAGCGGAGGAAGAGAAGGAAGAGAGTGAGGAACATGCCGATGGTGCCAACGAAGAGGAAAATATCCTGGCCGCTGGGGTAATAGTATTTCCAATCACCGGGCAACCACATGCGGGAAAGAGTGGTGACGATAATCACGAAGCGCTCGAACCACATGCCGATGTTCACCGCCATACAAACAGCCATCACAACCCAGAGGTTCTCACGGCACTTTTTCCACCAGAAGAGCTGGGGAGAAATCACGTTGCAGGCCATCATGGTGAAGTAGGCCCAGTTGTAAGGTCCCGCGATACGGAATTTGAAAGCCTCCATCTCATACTTGGCCGCTCCGTAAAAGGCCATGAAGAGCTCCATGAGGTAGGCGTAGCCCACGATAGATCCGGTGAGGAGAATGATCTTCGCCATGTTGTCCACGTGCTTCATGGTGATGAGGTCATTGAGGCCGTAGATGTAGCGGGCGGGAATCATGATGGTGAGCACCATCGCGAAGCCACCGAAAATGGCGCCAGCCACGAAGTAGGGCGGGAAAATGGTGGTGTGCCAGCCGGGAACCACCGAGGTCGCGAAGTCGAAGGAGACCACGGAGTGCACCGAAAGCACCAGCGGAGTGGAAAGAGCGGCCAGGAGGAGATAAGCCATCTCGTAGTGAGACCAGTGGCGGTTGGAGCCGCGCCAGCCGAGGCTAAAGATTCCGTAGAGGAGCTTGCGCACCTTACCCGTCGCCCGGTCGCGGATGGTGGCCAAATCGGGCACCATGCCGAGATACCAGAAGATCAAGGATATGGTGAAGTAAGTGGAGACCGCAAACACGTCCCAGAGGAGAGGCGACTTGAAGTTCTGCCAAATGGCATTGGGATTGGGAATGGGCGCCAGGAACCAGGCCATCCAGACCCGGCCCACGTGGAAGGCGGGGAAAATACCCGCGCAGCAGACCGCAAAAATGGTCATTGCTTCCGCCGCCCGGTTAATGGAAGTCCGCCAGTTTTGACGGGTCAGGAAGAGAATGGCGGAAATCAGCGTTCCCGCGTGACCGATACCAATCCAGAAAACGAAGTTCACGATGGGCCAACCCCACATCGCGCGGTTGGTATTCCCCCACACCCCGACCCCGGTGGAGACCAGGTGGAAAAGACCACCCCCGACCCCGAGGGCGGCAATGATGGCGCTGGGAATGAAGAGCAACCACCACAGCGCAGGCTGGGGATTCTCCACCACTCCACAGATTCGCTCCGTGATCCAATTGTAGGATCGCTTGTTGAGGATCAACTTCTCGCGTTCGAGCACGGGCAACTTGGGCCCCTCTCTTTTCGCTGAAGATTCTTTACTGACTGTTGCTTCCGCCATGCTGCCCTTTAGTGAATGTTAATGGTGGCCCGGCCGATGCTTTTCGCGTCGGGCATCTTGTCGTTGGGGTTCTTCACCCGTGCCAGGTAACTGGTGCGAGGCAGGGTGCCGATGTAGTTCAAAAGGTCGTAATTCCGCTTGGAATTCTTGGCCCGCACCATCGATGACTTGTCGCCATCGAGCTTGTTGCCGAAGGTGATGGCGTTGGCGGAGCATGCCGACTGGCAAGCGACCTTGACCGAATCAACCTTGATGCGGAGATCTTCGTTGGAAACGGAAGCTTGTTCGCTGGTGGAAGCCACGCCGAGGGCCTTCTTGCGAGTGATCTGCTTGCGCTTGATCTTGGCGTCCTCGAGGCGTTGCACACAGTAGGTGCACTTCTCCATGACCCCCCGCATCCGCACGGACACGTTCGGGTTGCGCTGGAGGTGACGGGAATCACCCACTTGCTTCTCGCCCAGAGGTCCTTTGTAAAGGTTCTTGGGCACGAGAGGATTGCGCTTGTTGTAGTCGAAGAAGTTGAAGCGACGGGCCTTATACGGGCAGTTGTTCGCGCAATAACGAGTGCCGATACAGCGGTTGTAAGCCATGGCATTGAGGCCTTCCTCAGTGTGGACGGTCGCATTGACGGGACAAACCGTTTCGCATGGAGCCAATTCGCACTGCACACAGGCGACCGGCTGAGGAATCATTTCCGGATTGTCTTCATTGCCATCGGGAGCGGCGGCATAGTAGCGGTCCATGCGGATCCAGTGCATTTCGCGGCCTTTGGCCACTTGCTCCTTACCGACTACCGGAATGTTGTTCTCAGCCTGACAGGCAACCAGACAGGCGTTGCAGCCCGTGCAGACATTGAGGTCAATCGCCATCGCCCACTGGTGAATCTTATCCGACATCAAGGGCTGGCCCTTGTCGTCGTTCGGCTTGTAGATGGACTTGTTGGGGGGCATGTGGGAGTCCATGCCCTGCTTCTTGACCTTCTTGAGCTGCTCCTTGTAATCGGCTTCGTGACCGTGGAATTCCACCGGATTGGTGGAGATTTCGCGGGCCAGCGCGCGGCCATACATGGCGTGGTGCTCCTGAGTCAAGGCGACCGGGTAGCGCCCGGTGTTGTTGGCGACTTTCGCGCCGCGAGCGAGGAAGGACGTTTCCGCCGTGCGCAAAGGATAGACGTTGAAGCCACTATTGACCCCGACGAGACCGACGGTGGGCTTGGACTTGCTGAACTTGAGGGCCGAGAAGCGGTCGTCGTCGGCAGCCTGACCGTAACCCACCGGCAAAACGATGGTGTTTTCAGCCAAACCAAAGGAAACGAGGACGGGAATCTTGAGGGTCTTGTCTCCCAAGGTCACATCGACCATGTGGGCGCGGGCCTTCTCCCCTTCCCCAATTTCGGGCCGGGGGGCATTCTTGGTCATGACGCCCGCGACATTGTTGACGGGCTCCAGCTCGACCAGCTTGTCGGAAATACCGAGAGCTTTGGCGGTCTTGGGTGAAACGTAAGCAACGTTGTCCCAAGTGAGCTTGGAAATTGGGTCGGGCGCTTCTTGCAACCAGGAATTGTCGATATAGCGGCCATCCCAAACCGAGGCATCGGAAGCGAAGATAACATCGAGAGAATCCTGAGTCGGTGCGGAAGCGTTGACCGCTTCACCCAAATCGGGGGAAACATTGCCCAACGTCGCTTCTTCGTAGCTGGCCTCGGCGAAGCCCATTTGCAGCGCTTGGCTCCAAGTGGAAAGCTCTTTACCGAAGGCGGCATCGAAAGTTTTGCGGACTTCATCGTAGCCAGCGGAAGGCGTTTTCTCATCGCCCAGCTTCAGCTCACCTTCGTTGAGGAAGGCATTGAGCAACTCCAACTCCCCTACTCCGTCGTAGAGTGGCAGGATGAGAGGTTGCAAGAGAGCATGATGACCCGTGGCCGTTTTGCTGTCCCCCCAGCTCTCAAGATAGTGGGCGGCGGGAAGGTGCCAAGTCGCGGCGTAGGCGGTGGCGTCCGTGCGCAAGCCCCAATGAAGGGAGGTCTTGGCCTTGGCCAGCAGCGCTTTGAAATCGAGATCGGCGGGAGTGTCGTAAACGGGATTCGCCGGAGTCAGCAAGACCACGGTCTCAATCGCCCCGGAATCGAGGTCCTGAGCGAGTTTGGCCAAATCGCCATACCCCTGACCCCCGGTCTGCACCAGCTTGACGGGCTTGTCCGCACCGAGGTTGCGAAGACGCTTGTTGATGGCGGCCACCAATTGATGAAGCGCCACCGAGTGGCGGGAGCCCGCGAGAACGGCGGATTTCCCTTCGTGGGCTTGCAGATCGGCGGCACAGGCTTTCACCCACTGCTTTTCTTCGTCGGAAAGTCCGGCGGGTTCGCTCACCCCGGCCACGCCAAGGGCAGCCGCAACGGCAGCGGCCATCTTGATGATTTGGCTGGGTGCGGTGCGGAGACGGTGATCCGCGATACCGCCAGTGAGAGAGTAAGCGGCTTCGACCTGATAAAGACGATTCATCTTTTTCGGGTCGATTTCGTGAGCGTAGAGCTTGTCCTTGTCGTGGGAACCACCCTGACGGCGATCAAAGAAGGGCTTCACCGCTCCCACATGGTCGAGCTCGGTGAAATCGCAATCAAAGGAAAGAATCCGATCAGCCTTGGAAAAATCGACCACCGCTTTGACACCCTCACCGAGAGCCTGCTGCGGGTTTCCGCTTTCCAGTGCTTCATAGCGGTAGACTTGAGCACCCGCGAACTTCTTCTTCAGTTCACCCACCAAGCGATTGCGGGTCGGGCTGTCGTCTTCGCCGAAGACAAAACCAATTTTACCAGGATTCTTGGCCAACTCGACGAGAGCGGCATCGAATTCCTGACGGGACGATTTTTTGCCGTTCTTGAGGACATCCTTGGAACGGAAGGGATCGTAGAGATTGAGAATGGAGGCCTGCACGAAGGCATCGGTGCCATCGGAATCAGGACATTCAGTATTGGGCTCCAGCTTGGTGGGGCGACCCTCGAAGGTGGTCACCACCAAAGGCACCGCGCCCGAAGGACGGGGCATGGCGGAGGCATAATAAAGAGCCTTGCCCGGGATGACCCACTCGGGAGCCTCGGTGTAAGGCACGATGTAGGTTTCCGGACGGCGGCAAGAAGCGAGACCGAGACCAGCCAGCGCGGAGGAGGCCCCCATCAGCTTGACGAAATTCCGGCGGGAAAGCTCGCGCTCTTCCTCGGTCAGCTCGCCGCTCTTCTCGGGGAATTCGCGATCGAGGTAATCCTGGAACAAGGGACTGCCTTCCAGCTCGCCGGGACTGCGCCAAACTCGCGTAGCGAGCTCGTCAGCCGGCACTTCGGGATGATTCCAAACACGTTTACTCATCTCAGACGAAATCTTTTTTTATCGGTGACAGGTGGCACAACTCTCCTTGGGCTTCACATTCCAGTGAGCAGCGAGGAATTTTCCGAATTCCGTCTGAGTCTCAATGGCATTGCCCTCCGCATCCTTAATAGGATTGGCCTTCAAATACTTCTCCACGTCGTAGTCGAGATTGGTCACCTCCTCAATCGGGCGAAGGTGCTCCTCGGGGGCGCGGTGACAATCCAAACACCAACCCATGGTCAGCGACTGGTCATGATGAACCACCTTCATCTCATCAACGTCTCCGTGACAGCTCTGACAAGAAACACCACGATTCACGTGTGCCGAGTGGTTGAAGAAAACATAGTCAGGAGCCTTGTGGACCCGCACCCATTCCAAGGGTTGCTTGGGCGCTCCGGTTTCCTGACCCGACCGATCCACTCCCATGGCCGCGTAGAGCGGATCCAGCATGGGGCTATCGGACTTGACCTTATTAGGACCGTGACAATTCCAACAGACGTTCGCAGAAGGAACGTTCGCCTGCGCGCCATGCTCCACAAAACTGTGACAATAGCGACAGTCGAGCCCCAACTGATTCACGTGAATATCGTGACTGTAAGGGATGGGTTGGGTGGGTTGGTAGCCGACCCTTTGAGACGACGGCCCAGCATAGACCGCGAAGATGAATGTCACTCCGAAGCCGATTGCCCCCAGGCAAATCGCAAGCTTGAGTGGTGTAAAATTGGACCAACGAGGAAAGAAGTTCGCCATGGGCGGGGTGAGGTTAGGAGATTGTGAAAAGTTTCACAAGCCAACTTTGTGAAAAATTTCACAAAGTCCGCGGCAGCCCGAAAACCGGATGATTTGGCGCGCTGCGGGGACGGTCTAAATCCCTTTCAGACCTTCGCGCAACAGCTTTTTGAAACAAATTGTGACACTGAGAACGAGTCTCAATAACGCCTCCAAATCTCGCCCTACTCAGCCCCCTCTTCAAACCACTTCAAGGCGGCTTCGAAATGGCTGTTATTGATTGAGTGCCCCCCGGAGAAGACCTCGTCGCGGACCGCCCGGATTCCCATATCCCCCACCCCATCGACCAGCTCTTCGCGGTCATCATCGTCGACCAAGTTGTCTGCATCGCCCGAGCTGATGAACGCTTTGGTGGTCTTGAAGGCCGACTTGCGGGCTCCGGACTCGTCGAGCGACTCCTTTCCGAAGGCCTGATTGCACCCGCTGAGGAAAATACCGGTCACTTGACAGCCAGCCTCGCCGAGGTGGCCCAAGCGGAAAAAGCTGCCCTTGGCTCCACTGGAGTGCCCGCCGCAAGCGTGCTTCCAAGAGAGGAAGTCGGGCCAGATGCTGGCCAGCTCGGCGATAACGAAGGCATGGAAGGCGGCATCTCCCTCCTGAATTTTGATGGTTGTTTCGCGGGGATTGCCATGCTCGGTATCGGCGGCAATGACGATCCAGCCTCGCCGGATGGCCTCGCCACAGGCACTGAAACGGCTTAGATTGCCGCTCAAGCGCTCTTTCTCGTTATTGATTCCTCCCACTGGCCAGAAGACCTTCTGCGGTTGGGCCGGATCAAAGTTCTCGGGCAGATGAACTTTCACCTTGGCTTGGGTCGGGGGCAGCTTGTTGTCCCGCAGCTCTCTTTGCACTTCTTCGGGGAGCCCGGTGGTCACTTCGACCGCCTTGCCGGGCGTCAACTTTTGACCAAAAAGGGTGAGACTGGCAGACTGCGCTTCTTCCCGTTTGGAGGCCACAAATTCCCGATCCCCTTCGCTAAGCTGACTCAGAGCGATACGGACCTCACGCCCGCCGACCTCGACCCACACCGCCTCCTCACCTTCAGCGCGGAGATACTCCCCTTCCAAAGTGCGCCCATCCACCGCCGTCCAGGTGCGCGCTTCCAAGCTCGTGGTCAAGGCGAGAGCTCCCAGCAAGATTCCAGTCAATCGTCTCATGCCTCTCCCTTACGCACGGGGAAGCCCGTTCCTTTGGCCTCCATTCCTAAAAAGTGGCCGTTGCAGAGAAAAGGCCAAGACTCTGACGCAAAATGCCTTTATTCGCTCGCCTTCTCCCGACCTCTCGCGCCAATGCCCCGGATGAGGACATAGAAGACCGGGGTGAAGATGAGACCGAAAAGCGTCACTCCCAGCATTCCGGAAAAAACGGTGGTCCCAAGCACCTGCCGCATCTCGAAGCCCGGCCCGTGCGCGATGACCAGAGGCACCACGCCCAGAATGAAGGCGAATGAAGTCATCAGGATGGGGCGCAAGCGCAGTTTGCAAGCCTCCACCGCCGCAGCGAAGCGGTCCTTCCCCTCGTCCTCCAACTGACGGGCAAACTCGACAATGAGAATGGCGTTCTTGGCCGCCAGACCGATGAGGACCACGAAGCCAATCTGGGTCAGGATATTGTTGTCCATCCCGCGCAGGAGAACCCCGGTGATCCCCCCTACGATGCACATGGGCACAATCATAATCACCGACAGAGGCAACCCCCAGCTCTCATATTGGGCGGAAAGAAGAAGAAAGACGAAGACCACGGCGAGCGCGAAGACCAGACCGGCGGTGTTTCCGGCCGCCCGTTCCTGGTAGGAAATATCGACCCACTCGAAGCTGTAGCCTGGTGGCAAGTCGGCGGCCAGTTGCTCCACGGCCAGGAGCGCCTCCCCCGAGCTGAAACCGGGCGCGGCCTGGCCCGCAACCTCGGCGGAGGGGTAGAGATTGTGCCGGACCACCCGGTCGGGTCCGGTGATGCGCTCCATCTCCAGGAGGGAGCCCAAGGGCACAATCGCGCCAGTCTCGCTGCGAGTCGTCAGCAAGCGCACATCATCGGCATCATCGCGATAGCTCTCCTCCGCCTGCGCAATGACCCGGTAGGTGCGGCCAAACTGATTGAAATCATTCACGTAGGAAGAGCCCAGGAAGGTCTGCAGAGTCTGGAAAATATTGGACATCGGCACTTGCAGGGTCTTGGCCTTCTCCCGGTCGATATCGGCGTAGAACTGCGGTGTGGTGGCGCTGAAGGTGGTGTAGGCAAAGCCCACCGCCGGATCCTGATTGAGCTTGCCGACCAATTCTCCTGCCACGGCCTGGAGCTCGTCGTAAGTGCCCCCGCGCTGGTCCTGCAGCATGAGCTTAAAGCCGCCGCCGGTTCCGATTCCCCGCACCGGTGGAGGGGCGATCACGACATTGGTGGACTCGGTGACCTGCGCGAGCGCGGCCTGCAGATCCGCCGAGATCTCGCTGGCCGTTCTGCCATGATGCGAGCGCTCTTCAAAGGAATCGAGAATGACGAAGATTGCGCCGGCATTGGGTGCGATGGCCCGGGTAGCCCCGGAGAATCCCGCGATTTCCACCGTATGGGCGATGCCATCAATCTCGCGGGCGAGTTCGGCAGCTTCCATCACCACCTCGCGGGTCCGGGTCAGGGAAGCGGCGTCGGGCAATTGCACGGAAAGAATCAGATAGCCCTGATCCTGATCAGGAATGAAGCCGCCGGGCACCTTCTGGAAAACCCAGCCCCCCGCCGCGAGGAGGGCGGCATAGAGCAGGAGAAAGAGCAGGGACAGTCGCGTGATGCGCCGGATAAAGCCGCCGTAGCCCCGCGACAGGGAGTTGAAGAGCTTGTTGAAGAGGCGGAAAAACCAACCGAACAGGAAATCAAGCAGGCGTTGGAACCCGTCTTTCTTGGCCTCCGGACCGCGCAGAAGGAGAGCGCACATGGCGGGACTCAAGGTCAGGGAGACGAAAGCCGAGAAGAGCGTGGCCGCTGCAATGGTGATCGCGAATTGCTTGTAGAACTGCCCGGAAATGCCGGTGATGAATGCGGTGGGAATGAAGACCGCACTGAGCACAAGGGCGATGGCGACCAGAGCACCACTCACTTCTTTCATCGCGATTTGAGTGGCCTCGATAGGCCCCTTGCCTTCTTCCAAATGCCGCTCCACCCCTTCCACCACCACGATGGCATCATCGACCACAATCCCGATGGCGAGAACCATGCCGAAAAGCGTGAGGTTATTGAGCGAGAAATCCAGGCCCGCCATCACGGCCATGGCCCCGATGAGCGACACCGGAATGGCCAGCAAGGGAATGAGGGAAGCCCGCCAGTTTTGCAGGAAAACCAGCACCACCAGCACCACGAGGATGATGGCCTCGATAAGGGTGTGGTAGACGGAATTAATCGACTCCTCCACAAAGATGGTGGGATTGTAAACGATGGTGTGTCCGAGCCCGGCGGGAAAGTCCTTGGAGAGCCGCTCCAGGGTCTCCTTGACCTCTTCCGCCGTCTCCAGGGCATTGGAACCCGGCTTCTGGGTCACCCCGATGCCGATGGCAGGCTGACCATCGAGATAACTCTCCCGGCCATAGTCCTGCGAGCCCAGCTCGATGCGGGCCACGTCATTGAGGTGGACGATCTGCCCTTCGCTCCCGGTCTTGACGATGATTTCGCCAAATTCCTCAGCCGTTTTCAAGCGGCCTTGGGCGAGAACGTTCATTTGGAACGCATTGGTGCCCTGCATGGGTTGCTGGCCAATGGTGCCGGCGGCCACCTGCACGTTCTGCTCCCCGAGGGCATTGAGCACATCGGTGGTGGTGAGCTGGCGGGCGGCCAACTTTTGCGGATCCAGCCAGACCCGCATGCTGTATTCCGCCGCCCCAAAGACCGTGACGTTCCCCACCCCATTGAGCCTCAGCAGCTCGTCCCGGACGCGGAGAAAGCCATAGTTCCCCACGAAAAGTTGGTCCAGCTTGCCATCCTCGGAGATGAGGTGGGCCACTAGGAGCAGATCGGGGCTGGCCTTCTCGGTCACCACCCCGGAGCGCCGCACGATTTCCGGTAATTTGGCCTCGGCGCGCGCCACCCGGTTCTGCACCAGCACCTGCGCCTGGTCCACGTCCGTGCCTTGGGCAAAGGTGATGGTGAGAGAGACCGCGCCATTACTCGTGCTCTGCGAAGTCATGTAGAGCATGTTCTCGACACCGTTGATCTCCTGCTCGAGGGGCGCAGCCACGGTATCGGCCAAGACATCCGGACTCGCGCCGGGATAGGAGGCGGTGACCTGGATGGTGGGCGGAGCAATCTCGGGATACTGGGCCACCGGGAGACCAAAATAAGAGATCGCACCCACGATCATGACCACGATGGAGAGAACCATCGCAAAAATGGGGCGGGTGATGAAAAACTGGGGAAACTTCATGACAATAGTTGGGAATGAACCTCGCCTGAGGACTTAGTGGGACTCGGCTTCCCCGGATTCCGCGGGGGCCCTTTCGGCCTGCACCGGTGCTCCGGGGCGGGCTTGGGTGATTCCGGAAACGATGACCCGGGTCTCCGTGTCGAGCTCCCCTTCCACCACCCGCATCTCACCTTGCAAGGGGCCCAGGGTCACGGGAGTGACTTCCACCACCTCGCCCTCTCCCACCGTGAGCAAGGAGGTGAAGCTCTGTTGGGTCTGCACCGCGATCTCCGGAACCAGCATTGCGGTGTATTCCCCGCGGCCGGGCAGACGCACGCGGGCGAACATCCCCGGGGTCAGAAAACCATCGTCATTGTCGAAAACGGCCCGGGCTCGCATCGTGGCAGTGCCGGTGTCGAAGGCGTTGTTAACGAAGTCGATGCGGCCCACTCGGGGAAAACCTTCGTCATCTCCCAGCCCCATCTGGATTTCCAGCCCCCCTTCCCGCGCAGACTCCCGTTTGCCCGCCAGGTTAAGCCGCATGTATTTCAGCACCGAGGCTTCATCGGCCTCGATGCGGCAATAGATGGGATCCACCGTCACGATGGTCGTGAGGAGAGTGGACTGGGCGGTCCCTCCGCTGATCAGGTTGCCAGCAGAGACAAAGCGGTCGGCGGTGCGTCCGGTGATGGGCGAGCGGACCTCGGTGTATTCCAGGTTCAGCTGGGCAATGCGCACCCGGGCCCGCTGCGCCTGCACGCGGGCCTCCGCACCCGCAAAGGTGCCCTTGCGCACCTCGACGTCCTCGGCCGCGATGGCATTGCGCTCCAGGAGGGCCTGGCCACGCTGGTAGTTGGAGCGCGCCAGATCCCGCTCGGTCTCCGCTTGGGCCAAGTCCGCCTGCGCCGCGGCCAACTCCGCCTCGAAGGGCTCGCGGTCAATGGTGAAGAGCAAGTCCCCTTCTTCCACCAACTGGCCGTCGGTAAAATTGACCCGCTCCAAGAGACCACTGACCCGGGCCCGCACTTCCACCTCGTTCACCGCCTCCAGCCGCCCGGTGTATTCATCCCAAGCGGTGATCTCTTTTTGCACGGGATGGACGAATTGGACCACCGCAGGAGGACGTTGGGGCGCGGCAGGAGCTTCTTCCTCCTGATGGCAGGAAGGCAAAAAACAGAGGAAGAGGGAGGAAATCAGAAGGGGCGATCTCATGGCAACAGTTGTGGATGTTAAGAATAAAGGAAAGAGAATGAAGGACTACCAGCGCCCGCCCAAGGAGCGGATGAGGGTGACGGTATTGACGAAATGGACCCCACGCAGCACGGCTTGCTGGCGGCGGGCATTGAGGGCGGTGCGCTCGGCATCGAGCACGCTCAGATAGTTGGCAATTCCGCCCTCATACTGCGCGTTGGCAATCTCGCGAGCCCGCTCCGCCGCCGAAGTGGAGCGCTCCAGGGCCTCAGTCTGTCCCGCGTAAAACTTGCGGGCGGCGAGGGCGGTTTCGACCTCGGCAATGGCCTCCAAGACAGTCTGCTGGTAATTCTCCAGCACCTCCTCGTAGCGAGCCTGGGCCTGTTGCAAATTGGCCTCCAAACGCCCTCCCTGCATAATGGGAAGATAAACTTCGGGGCTGATGGCCCAAAAGCGGGCTCCATTGGTGAACAAATGCTCGATATCAAGAGACTGGAGACCGAAGTTTCCACTCAGAGAGAGGGAAGGATAGAACGCGCTCACCGCCACCCCCACGCGGGCATTTTCAGCCGCCAGCAGACGTTCCGCCCGGCGCAGGTCGGGTCGTGCCCGCAGCAGCTCGGAGGGCACTCCGGCGGGCACCGCAGGCGGGCCACCCTGCAGGGGCGCGCTGGCCAGGCGGAAGGAGCTGGCCGGTTGACCCGCCAGGACGGCCAGTGCGGCCTCTTGTCCCGCCCGCTGGCTTTTGAGCGCTTCGAGGTCCGCCTCACTCGAGGCCAGCAAGTTGCGCGCTTGCGCGACGTCGAGTTCACTGACCACCCCCAGTTCATTGCGATCCTTGGCCAGCTGGAGAGAGCCCTTGCGCGTCTCCACCCCCTCGGCCACGATGGCAATTTCCTCGTCCAGGGCACGCAGGGTGAAGTAGCGGGAAGCTGCCTCCGCCTCGAGCGAGAGACGCAGGGCATTGAGGTCTTCAGCCGCGCCCCGGGCATCCGCCTCCGCCGCCTCGACCTGACGCCGGATGCGTCCGTAGAGGTCCAGCTCCCAATCGAGAGTGAGAGGCAGCGTGTAGGCATTCGAGGTCACACTCGGCTGGAGCATTTCCTCCGAGGTGCGCTGGCGGGAAAAATTCGGCGCGGTTCCCACCTGGGCCCGTCCACCGGCCCGGGTGACCCCGATGAGCGCTCTCGCCTGCTCCAGGCGCTTGAGACCGGCCTTCAGGTCGTGATTCTGGCTCCGCACCTGCGCGATGAGCCGGTTCAGCTCACTTTCCCCGAAGACCGTCCACCAGTTCTCGCGCCGGGCGGCGGGGCGGCCATTCTTACTCTCTTCCCAACGAAAATGCCCGGACACTGAGGCCTCCGGTGCGCGATACTCCGGACCCACGGTGGCACAAGCAACGAGCAAGGAAAAGGCAGCTCCCACCCCGGCGGGAATGACCGGAAAGCGCGTTCTAGGAAAAAGTAAAAAATTCATCACGAAATTTTTCAATTCAAGTCTTATCGCTCCTGCACCGAAACGCCAAGAGGCAAGTTTGCACCGCCGGGTTTACTTTTCCCTCACCAACAAGTAAACCCTAAAGTTTACTTTTTACAAAAGAGCGGAAACATGGCAGAGAAGAGGGCCATGGCTGTCACTTTGCGTGAGAAGAAACGGGCCGCCATCATCGAGGCGGCCATTTACGAGTTCAATGCGGCGGGCTTCAATGCCGCGACCATGAACGGGATCGCGGCGCGGGCCCAGGTCTCGAAACGCACCATTTACAATCACTTCGACAACAAGGAAGCCCTCTTCCACACCATTGCCGAGCGGGTCTGTGAAGTGGTGGAACAAGCAGCCGAGGTCACCTACGATCGCAGTCGTCCGGTGGAGGCCCAGTTGACCGAACTGGCTTGCCGTCAGCTTGACCTGCTGGCTTCGGAGGAATTTCTCACCATGGCCCGGGTCACCCTGCCGACCCGCATCCGCAATCCCGAGCTGGCCCCCACGCAATTTGCCAAGCTCCGCCTCGGAACCAACGGCGTGGGCCGCTGGATGAGCGAAGCGCAAGAGGCTGGAGCCCTCCAGTTTTCCGATCCCCGGGCTGCGGGTCGCCGCTTCATCGCCATGCTGCTGGAGTTCGCCTTCTGGCCCGTGCTCACCCACCTCACGCCCCCCCCAGACGAGGAAGAACGCGCTGCCATCATCGCTGAAACGGTGGACCTCTTCCTCAACGGTTGTCAGAGGGAGAAAGCTTCCGAAGCAACAGGAAATACCCGGCCGCCAACAGCCAGGCAGCACCATTGAAGAGGGCAATCATCCGATCTCCCATACTTTCCCAAGGGAAGGGAGTCTGCCCTTGGGCAAAGGCGAAAGCAAGGGGGAGAAGGAGAAACAACACCAGCGTCCCCCACCCCAGCCAACGCAGATCGCTCTTTTTCCAGAAGGAAATCCCAAGCGCTACCCCCCAGCAGATCGCAAAAACCGGCAAGGGAAGGTCCGGGGCCAGCTGACAAGCCAGCAGGCCCCCCGCGATCGCAAAAGGGAGGCCGCCCACCACCGCCGGGGTCAGCACGCTGAGAAAGCCCGTCCACCGCGAATCCGCTTCCTGCTCGCAACGTCGCTGCAGCAGGATGAGAACACCACTGGCAATCGAAAGCGAAATCAACAAGCCAGCCCCCGCAAAGGCACACTTGATGAACAAAGACTGGAAGGTGCCAAAGTGAAGATTCACAATCGCTTCCAACAAGGAAGAGGCGAGATGTGAGGTCGGAGTCTGCTGATGGAGAACCGTCAGCTCCCTATCGAAGCTCACCCCGTATTCACCTAAGAAGCTCACCCGCTGGGTCGCGCCCTGAATGGCGATGGCTTGCCCCTTTTCGCTGCCTTCCTCCTCGGGTTCATTGACAAAGACGAACTCGGGCTCGACCCCCTCAGGCCAAAGAGCCTGCGCCTTGGCCAAGGCTTCATCCAAGGGCAACCCCTCGCCCGCGACCTCACGCTCAGGCAAGATCACCCGCACGGGAAAGAGAGCTTCATTCAGCTTTTCGCTCTCCCCATCGAAGAAAAGACTGATCGCGGGAGCTGCCAAAAGAAGCCCCAAAGTCAGCGTGGCCCCTGTCAGAGCGTAGGAAATTTGCAGCGGAAAGGTGATTGCGGAGGTGAAACGATGAAAGCTTTTCCAGCGGCTCTTCTTCCGCCAGGACAATTTGCGGCCATCGAGATCCCCCCTCAGCGAACGCCATTGATAGACCAGCCCGGTCAAAATGACGGCAAAGAAAAGAGCCGCAATCAATCCCGCCACCTCTTGGCCCAGCGGGAGAAACTCGAAGTAATGCAAATCGACCAGGAAATGAAAATAGTCCTTCTCGTGCGGAATCGCCTCCTGGATTTGGCCAGTTTCGGGATTGAGCCACAGATGAATACGCTCGTGATTTCCTGTTTCCGCCCACACGTCAGTGACCGGTCGACTCGGGCGCGCAAGACCGAAAATCACATGGTGAATGCCCGGATACATCTCCTCCAGCTCGGCGTGGGCCTCATTGAGCGAGACAGGCCGGGTGGGCGATCCCCCTGCCTGCGGATGAGTCCAATTGACTGATTCGGGCACGAAAAAAGCGAAAGAGCCCGCCAAAAAAATCACGAAGAGAGGCAAACCCAGGGCAATTCCCAAAAGGGAATGCAACTGCCAAAAGCGATTGCGTTTTTGTGCCTTCATAGAATCAGAAGAAGTGCCGTGCTCCCCAGGCCCACCGCCAGAAGACCGGACAGATAGCGTCCCCGCTGGTCCACCGTATAGGCCAGGGTCAGCAAAGTGGCCCACAGGGGCAGAGTGAAGAGACCCGCCAAGACGATGAAACCCGGATCGATCTTCATGAGCGGGCTGACCGCCAGCATCATGAAGGACTCGGCGGCGAAAAGGGAAAGCAACCCGATGACGAGGGCTCCCCACTTTCCGCGCACCTTGGGAGGATGAGACGACCGGGCCATGGCCTTAGAAGGTCAGGGTCGCGCTCAGATTGACCGAGCGATCCTGGCCAAGAAACGCATTGGTCGAGCCATAGGAGGGCGAGAACTCATGGGTCTGCACATACTGCTTGTCCAGCAGGTTGGTGACATTGAGCTGAAAGTCCCAGTCCTGCCACTGGTAACCCACCATGGCATCGAGCAGAGTATGCGACTTGGTGCGAACTGCATCGAGCCCATCATAACTCTCCCCGGTGTAGCGCACCCCCAGCCCGGTGCGGAATCCGGTGCCCGCCGGACGATAGGAAACCCAAGCCGAGGCCTGGTTCTCCGGCACCCCCGCCAACTGCGGCGAGCCAGCCCGATCGTTGTTTGCGGTATCGAGATAGGTGTAGGAAGCCTGCAGATAGAAGTCCCCGCAACGCTGGCGCAAAGCCAACTCCGCGCCATCGACCTCGACACTGGATTGCTCCACATCAGGCCCTCCACTACCGATCACCCGATTGTCTTCTTCGATTTGAAAGTAGGAAGCGGTAATGAGGGTGTCACTATTGGGCATCCACTTCACCCCCAGCTCATGCTGACTCCCGGTCTTGGGATCCAGCGGCTCGTTGGTGGCGGTATTCACGCCCTGGGGCTCGAAGGACTCCGCATAGGAGTAGTAAGGCGAAATTCCGTAAGGCAACTGATACATAATGCCGCCATCGAAGCTCCATTGTTCGATTTCGATGGTTTCGGTCTTGTTGCTCTCTTGCTCGTAATCGTCGAAACGAACCCCTCCGGAAAGAATGAGGTTGTTCCAACGAATTTGGTCGTGAAGGAAGAGTCCCACCATCTTCTCAGTCACTTGGAGGTTGTCGCTCAGCGCTGGAAGAGAAGCCGAGGCACCATAGCTGGGATTGGTGAGATCAATGATTCCAGAATAAATGTAAGGAACGCCAAACCCAGGGATTCCACCAATAGGCAAAGTATGACGATCCCGGTCGGCGTAGGTATAATCGACTCCAAACTGAAGATTGTGATCGACCACCCCCGTGGCGAAATCGGCCTTCAAAATCGCATTTCCGGCAAAGACGTCGGTCTCGTGGTCCGCACCGTAAAGAATGCGGTGATAGGTGCCAGCGGGAAGTGGAGGCATACCCAAGGCATTACTTAAGAGCGCACCAATTCCGGGAGGAACCAAGGTGTGTTCGACGTATTCCGCTTCGGAAGCCACATAGCGGGCGTTGGCACTGAAAGAGAAAATGTCGTTGAACTCGTGATCGAAGAGCACGTTCACGCTCGCCTGCTTGGTGTCGTAGCGGTCCATGGAAGGCTCCCCGCCGTAAGTGTCATTATCGAGGGTGAAGCCGGGAATTTGTGTCGCTTCGATAGGGAAGAACATCAGCGAAGGCGTGCTGTTGTTTTCCTGCAGATTCAACAACAAGGACAGTCGGGTTTGCTCGCTGGGCTGCCAAGTGAATGACGGCATGAGAAAGCGGGAATCATCCTCGACATAATCGATGTAGGTATCGGCATCGCGGTAGTAGCCCACCAGTCGAAAGAAGAAGGTCTCCGCCTCATCGAGGGCGCTGTTGTAGTCGAGGCCCACCTCGTAGCGGTCATGACTTCCGTATCCCGCCATGATCTCGTTCTCGACTCCCGCTCCTGCAATTTTAGAGGAGGTATTGACGGTTCCGCCGACCGTCCCTTGTCCAAAGAGCACCGAAGCAGGGCCTTTGACCACATCGATCTGCTCGACGGCAAAAGCCTCCTGCGGCGTGTTGTTGTAGAAGTTGAACTGATGCCGCAAGCCGTCCTTATAATTGGTCGAGTTCAGACCCCGCACGCGCACAAAGTCTTGCCGGGTATCGAGTCCGTAGTAGCCACTTTGCACCCCTGAGGCGTAGTTCAGCGTCTCCTCCAGATTACGAGCCCCGCGCTCCTCGAACTGCTCGCGGGTGACCGTCTCGACGGCACGGGGAGTCTCGAAGAGATTGCCAGAAAGCTTGGTCGTGGCCGCCACCCGGGTATCCACCTCCGGATCACTGGCGGGGGCTTGCTCACTCACCACCGTCGTTGCCCCAAGGTCTTGGGGTTCCTCATAAAAATCTTGCGCGGAGAGGGTAGCGGTCAACGCTGAGCCAAATAAGGCGGATCGGCTGAAAGCACGGCTAGAGCTGAAAAAGAACATGGCCGACAGCCTCCCCATCCGCCCAAAAATCGCTGCCGTTCTTTTGTCGAATTTTAGCGCTCAATTGACATCTCCGAGGGCGATTTTTCCTCAATCGTTGCCCTTTCAGGAGTCCTTATTGAGAACGACTCTACTTGATTAGGACATGAAACTTCTGACTACGAGGAGAGACTGAGGTGGACCCCAAAGTTCGGCCAGTTGAGGGCTCAGCTAAACGATGGTGATGAGGGAAAATTGATTACTTGTTCTGGGGTTCTTTGGCAA
>NZ_JAENIO010000034.1 GCF_016595415.1 Roseibacillus ishigakijimensis | reverse complement strand
CTACCTCAAAGCCCTGGAAAAATCAAACAGCCCACTCCTCAAAACCATCGAAACAATCAAGAAAACCCACCCCAAACTCGGTGAACAGTTTTCCTAAAAATCACTTGTCAGTTGGCCTCAGTGGTTTGTTCGGCATCGGCTTAATTAGTCGTCAACCTTGATAGGCGTTAGTTGAATAAAGACTTCAGGACAACCAAATCCAACAGTAATTTCAAGGTTCTCATATCCCTCACAGCTCACAACAAACGTCTTAAAATCTGACTGATAGACATCACCCTCATATTCTCCCAATGAAAGCGCAGCACCAACGAAGGACCCAAGGAGAAAGGCTCCCTTTGAGTCTGTCATAACCTTCTTAGAGAGGGATAATCTTCCATCTCCAAGATCGACAGGTTTCTCTGCGACAGAAGCACCCTTCAATGGATTGAGCTCGGAATCCACGACTCGACCATAAAATTTTAGTGGAGAAATACCATCGCCATGTCCACCTCCAGTATAAGGTGGAGACTTATAGACCCAAGCAATTCCACTAGTAGAAACGCAAACATAACCAGGATGCGCCTTCTCCTTCGCCCACTCTTTCCGACCGTCAACTCCACCTCCAATATTCTCTTGTGAGAGCGCTCTAAAGCTCTTCAATGTATCTTGTGCTAGACCCTGTGGAGCCAAAAGAGAGACAATTGCTATTAACATGATGATTTTCATACAATAGTAGGACACTCGAGTTTAGATTCCCTTAGAATATTTTTAGTCGAAAAGTCATTCTTAGCACGACGATGCTGCGATAGAAGCAGGACGGTTGTTGAGAATGTCCGTTATTTGGGTGGGTGTTGGGGGCTTGGTGTTAGTCATTTGCGGAAGTCTCTGATTCAAAGCTTAATTTACTGATTTCCCGATGCTGCCGCAAGACGAAAGAAATCGTTATCGTTTCTCTTCCTGATCCGAAAATCTTGGAACGGGTCGATTGTCAGGCATTGCGGAATAGTCGGATATCTTGACCTCCAGGTGGGGCGGAGGACGAGTTTGTCGTAAGTCTGCACGGGGGCATCGCTGATTTCGAAGAGGGCGGCGATGGTGTCGAAGGGCCCAAAAAGAAAGGTCCGAGCAGTTTCCCGCCGGACCTTTTTCCATGCTTTTTTCAGTTTCTGGAGGGTGGTGCGGGAGATTCACCTCCCTGTCGCCCTGCCTACAGCAGTCCTTCGGGCAGTTGGTCGGAGAGCTTTTTAATGGCGTCGGCCTGATGGCGGTTGGCGACGAGAAGGGCGTCTTCCGTTTGCACCACAATGAGGTCATTGACGCCGAGGAGAGCGACTTTCACCCCTTTGTTATTGTTGAAGACAATGTTGTTCTCCGCCTCAATCAGTGCCAGGTCGGTGTTGGTGGCATTGGTCTCGCCCTGCTGGTCGAGGTATTTGGCGACCGAGATCCAAGAGCCGACATCATCCCAGTCGAAGGTGGCTTCGATATTGAGCACCCGCTCCGCTTTTTCCATGAGGGCGTAGTCGATGGAAATCGGGGTCAGCTCCGGGAACTGGGCTGCCACTGTGGCAGTGAGGTCGGAGGAACGGCAAAGCTCCTTCACAAACTTGCGCAACTCGGGAGCGTGTTTTTCCAGCTGGGCAAGGACGGTGGGCACCGACCAGATGAACATTCCGGCATTCCAGGCGAAATTGCCGGCTTTGAGGAATTTCTCAGCGAGTTCCGGGGCGGGCTTTTCGCGGAAACGGCTCACCTCGTAGGGTGCGTTCTGGACTTCGCAGCCGGTGATGGTGGCCTTGTTGCCGCGCTCGATGTAGCCGTAGCTCGGGCATGGCCAGGTGGGCTTGATGCCGACGGTGACGAGGGCTTCGGTCTGGGCGGCGACCGCAACCGCGTCGCGCATCACTTGTTGGTAGGCGGCGGTATCGCGGATGAGCTGGTCGGCGGGTAAGACCATCATGGTGGCATCGGGATCGCGGGCCGCGATGAGTCCGATGCCGAGAGCGACTGCGGGAGCGGTGTCGCGTTTGGCGGGCTCGGCAAAGATGTTCTCCGCTGGCAGCATGGAGGCGACTTCGCGGGTCTTCGCTTCCTGCACCTCATTGGTCAGGATGAAGATGTTTTCATGGGGCACGAGGCCCTCCAAGCGGGCAATGGTCTGCTCCAGCAGAGTGCCGTCGCCAAAGAGATCGAGGAGTTGTTTCGGTTGCCGGTTGCGGGAAAGAGGCCAGAACCGGGTGCCGGAGCCACCGGCTAGAATGAGTGCGTAATTGGACATCGCGCGGGATACTACAAAAGCCCGCCTCCATTTGAAGCCCCAATCGGGAGGGAGAAAAAATCGCCAGAAATTCAGGAAAAGGCGTCAGCTTGGCTCCTGTGTCAGCGAGCGCAGGTAGGAGAAGGTGTAGAGTCCGGTGGCATGGCCGTCCCCCCAGCGCAGTTGCAGGGCGTAGCCGCCGACAATCTCCCAGCTGACGAGCTCGTAGGCGCGCGGGCCGTGGGTGACGGTGGGGCGAATGACGCGGCCGAGGGCGTCCGGCTCCCCCTGACAGTTCGCGCAGGGGCAGGCCTTGCGCAGGGTCGCGAGGTTGAAATAGCTCTCCTGGCCATCGGACCAGGCGAGGGCGAGTTCGTCTCCGATGAGAGCCAGGTTCTTGATTTGGGTGGTTTCCATGACTTCTTCAGCGTCCTCTCAATTCGCCCGCGCTTCCCATGGGCCAGACTGCGCCGGTGGCAATCCAACGTCGCAGCACCTCCAGGTCCGTAGCGGCTACCTGCACGCCCACCGCCGGCATCTGTAGGGTGGGGTGCTCTCCACTGGCGGCGAGGTAAAGGAGGCTTTTTTCCGGCTGGCCGGGCACGATGCGCTTGCCGGCAAAGGCTTTTTCCCGATTGACCAGCGAGTAGGGCATCTTCTTGTCGCTGCCATCGTGGCACCAAACGCAACGCTCTTCCAAAATGGGCTTCACATGACGGGCGAAATCGAGGTAAGACTGAGTCTCAGCTTGCAGTCGGGGACTGAGGACTGGACGACTTTTGAGCTTGCTCTCGGAATCATCGTTGGGTCCGCAGGAGGCCAATAGCAGGCCGCCGGCCATCAGAATGCTGGTTGTCGCTCTCATCTGTTCGCTGTTATAATCACGGAAATCCTACTTGCCCAGCATGCCGTCTCGTCAATTTTTCCTTTTGCTCCTGACCGTTCTTCCTCTTTGGGGTCAATCCCAGGGGCCGACCGTGACCGCTCCCAGTGCTCACCGGCGGGCTTCCCAGGCTCCCGCCATGCAGGGGGGCATCCCGCGCTACCCCTGGCACCTCGGGACTACGGCTACCATTTTCTGGATTGGGGAAAAGCCCACTTCGCGCAATCCCACCCCGAACAACAAGTCCTCTTGGGATGTCAATTGGCAGGCCAACTACGGCGGCTACGACGATCCTGATCCCTCGGCCCGGCGTGGCTATCTCCCCAAGGCCTTCACTCCCAAGCTCAACCCTTTCTATATCGCCCTGCCCTACAATGATGTGGTGAACCATCGCATGCACAAGCCCGAGGCCTCCAAGGTCATTCCCTGGTTCGCCCGCTATCGCCCTGAACCGGGCAAGACGGTCTGCCGCGGCCGCTGGGTGGAGATCGCGCGCAATGGCAAGGTTTGCTATGCCCAATGGGAAGATTGCGGGCCTTTCAACACCACCGACTGGGAGTTTGTCTTCATGAACAAGCCTCCCAAAAACACCAAGAATGGTGGCGCTGGCATCGATGTTTCTCCCGCCGTGCGCGATTACATGGGCCTCAAGTCCGGGCAAAAGGTGCACTGGCGTTTTGTCGAGATTGAGCACGTGCCCCGGGGCCCCTGGTGCCTCTATGGCTCTAACAATCCCTTCGTCAATCCCCGGGCCCGGCGCTAGTTTTCCCATTTTCCGCGCTGCAAAACTTTATGCGCTTTGTAATCGTCTTCCGGTGACTTTCTCCCTTCAATGCTCCCATCGTGATAGAGCTTTGGGAGCATTCGTTGTTAGGCTATAATTTACCATTGACCGGACTGTTGTTTGTAGTCGGTCTCTACTGGGTCCTCAGCGCGGCCGGGGCCGTCGATCTCGATAGCTTTGATTTCGATCTGGATGCCGATACCGAAGGCGATTCCGCCAGTGCCGGAGGTGATGGCTTCCTCGGTTTCCTCCTCCGCTTCGTCAATGCGCAGGATGTGCCCCTCATGATCGTCTTGAGCCTGCTCATTCTCTTCATGTGGGCCCTCTCGATCTTTGCCAATGCGAGCCTCAATCCGGGTGAAAGCGGGTTGGTGGCCGTCGGATTGCTGCTGCCGAATTTCATCCTTAGCGCGCTGCTGGTGAAAGGAGTGACCCAGCCTTTACGTCCATTTTTGCGCTCGTTGAAGTATGACGACGAGCACCAGGAGCCGCTCATCGGCCTTTCCGGGACCGTGAAGAGCCGAGTGCTGGATGCCGATTTCGGACAAGTGGAGGTTCCCCGCGGACAAGGGGCTCCGGCCTTGCTGAACGCCATTCTTCCCGAAGGCCGCGATTCCCTTGTGCGGGGCGATCGCATTCTGGTCTACGACTACGATCCGGAGCGTGACAAGTATCTCGTCCGGGCCTTTGAGGAAGGTGACCTCTCGTAACTAGACCGCAAACTTTATCAAACTATGAAAACATCAATGCTGCACTTGGCCTTCCTGCCGGATTTGGGAGGCTCCATCGTCCTCGTGGTCATCCTGGCCGTTTTGGGAATCCTTGCCCTCGGCATTTTTGTCGTGACCAGTTTCTACCGGAAGGTGGAGAAAGGCACGGCCCTCATTCGCACCGGTCAGGGCGGCACCAAGGTGATCTTCAATGCCGGTCTCGTCGTGCCCGTTCTCCATCGCGCCGACTACATGGATATCTCCCTCAAGCGCATCGAAATTGATCGCACGGGTCGTAACGGACTCATTTGTAAGGACAACATGCGGGCCGACATCAAGGTCGCCTTCTTCGTGCGCGTCAATCATGCTTCCGAGGATGTCCTGCGGGTGGCTGAGAGTGTGGGCTGCGATCGGGCTTCCTCCGAGGACGAGATTCGCAAGCTCTTTGATGCCAAGTTCTCGGAAGCCCTCAAGACCGTCGGGAAACGCTTCGAATTCATCTCGCTTTATGAAGATCGCGACACTTTCCGCGATGAGATCCTGAAGGTGATTGGCACCGACCTCAATGGCTTCATTCTCGATGACGCGGCCATCGACTTCTTGGAACAGACTCCGGTGGAGATGCTCGATCCGGACAACATTCTGGATGCCGAGGGGATTAAGAAAATCACCCACCTCACTGCCGAGCAGAAGAAGCTCTCCAACCACATCGAGCGCGACAAGGAGCGCGTCATCAAGCAACAGGATGTGGAAGCCCGCGAAGCCATTCTCGAACTGGAGCGTCAACTGGCCGAGACTGAAGCCAAGCAGCAGCGCGAAGTGGAAACCGTGCGCGCCCGCGAAGAGGCGGAAACGGCCAAGATTCGCGAAGAGCAGCGTCAGCGCAGCGAACAGGCCCGCATCGCGGCTGAAGAGGAGATCATGATCGCCGACGAGAACAAGCAACGTCAGGTTCTCGTCGCCCTGCGCAACAAAGAGCGCACCGATGCGGTCGAGCTGGAGCGCGTCGAACGCGAGCGCAAGTTGGAGGAAATCGAACGCGAGCGGGTCACCGAACTGAAGCGCATCGAAGCTGAGAAAGCGGTCGAGGTGCAGAAGAAGGAAATCCAGGAAGTTATCCGCGAGCGGGTGGCGGTCGAGAAAACGGTCGTTGAAGAGCAACAACGCATCAAGGACACCGAGGAATTTGCCACCGCCGATCGGCAGAAGCAGGTCACTGTCACCCTTGCCGAAGCGATGGCGCAGGAGAAACTCATTGGCCGCATCAAGGAAGCCGAAGCCCAGAAGGAAGCGGCGCAATTTGCG
This sequence comes from Roseibacillus ishigakijimensis, assembly GCF_016595415.1. Classification (GTDB taxonomy): domain Bacteria; phylum Verrucomicrobiota; class Verrucomicrobiia; order Verrucomicrobiales; family Akkermansiaceae; genus Roseibacillus; species Roseibacillus ishigakijimensis. Next base: position 39,647 of record NZ_JAENIO010000034.1, on the reverse strand, counting down.
GCCGACGAGAAAGCCTACGAGGTGCTCAAGGAGGCCGAAGCTGGTCGTCAGGCGGCCGAAATGAAGGCCGAGCAGCGCATCATCGCGGCCGAAGCGGAGGAGACGGCTTCCGCCAAGGAGGCCGCCGCCAAGAAGTTGTTGGCGGAAGCGATTGCCAAGGAAGCCGCCGCTATGGGGCTGGGCGAAGCGGAAGTGCTCAAGGCCAAGGGCCTGGCCGACGCCGAAGCTATCGAGCTGAAGGCTGCCGCCATGAAGCTCTTCGAAGAAGCGGGCCAAGAGCACGAAGAGTTCAAGCTTGAGCTGGAGAAAGAGAAAGCGGTCGAACTGGCCGAGATCGATGTCCAGCGCCAGATTGCCGCCGAGCAGGCCAAGGTGGTGGGCGAGGCTCTCAAGAGCGCCAAGATCGATATCGTGGGAGGCGAGACCGAGTTCTTCGATCGCATCACCCGCGCCATCACCACGGGCAAAGTGGTCGACCGGGTGGTGGACAACAGCCGGGTCATCGACGACGTCAAGGAGACCTTCTTCAATGGCGATCCCGATTATTTCAAGAGCCAGTTGGGCGGATGGATCCAGGATTTCGGCGTCGATTCCGAGGACCTCAAGAACCTTTCCCTGTCCGCGCTCTTGAGCAAGCTCATCAGTGAATCCAGCGGCGAGAAGCGCACCAGTCTCATCGGGATGTTGGGTGCCGCCGAGCGCTTTGGCCTCTCCGACGCCAAGGCCGGGGAGGTGATGAAAAAGTTGGGGTGAAAACCATGAGGTCCCGAAGGGAACAGCAGAAAGTAGCCGGGGGTGAAGCCCCCGGGGAAAGAATCCCCGGAGAGAGCGCGCTCTGGAAGAGCGCAAGAAACTCTCTTGGAAGGTAAAGAATAACGAATCGATGGGCTCAACACATTCCTCTCTCCACTATCATCTTGTGTTTTCCACCCGGAAACGGGAATCTTGGTTTGAAGCGGACTTTCGGCCGCCGCTTTTTGCCTATCTGGGAGGGGTGGTGAGAGGGTTGAAAGGGGTCCCTCATGCGGTGGGTGGAGTGGCTGATCACGTTCACCTTCTGGTCGGGTTGCGGCCTGCCCATTGCCTGTCGGACTTCATGAGAGACCTGAAAGCTGATTCTTCGAAATGGATCAAAGGCAAGCTCCAACGCAAGGCCTTCGGTTGGCAATCTGGATATGGTGCTTTTTCCGTGGGGGCCCCCGATCTGGAGAAGGTGCGCCAGTATGTTCTCTCCCAAGAGGAGCACCATCGGAAGCTGAGCTTTGAAGACGAATATCTGGCCTTCTTGCGGAGAGGATTGGTCGAGTATGATGAACGCTACCTTTGGGGATGAATGCTCATTTACCCGCTTCTGGTCCTCCTGCAGAGGACGTGCTTTTTTCCGACGGGGACCGGGGGCCGCGTTCGTGCCTCTCTTGCCCCCGGCTACTTTCTGACCGTCCCTGCGGGACTTCTGCTCGAATGTGCAACTGCTACCGCCCCGTGGAGGGCTGATTGAACAATGTCAAATACCGAACAATTAGAAGGAGGGAGTTATGAGGTCATTCGGGCCCGGCTCGAGAAGCATGGCGAGGACCTCCGCTCGCGCCTGGGCCAGCTCAATGAGTCCCGCAAGGAGATCTTCGGCGCGATCGAAACTGCTCTCGTGGCCACCGACAGGGTGACCACCGAGCACAATTGCGTGCCCCGCGACCTCATTGCGGTGGGAGGAAACCGTTTTCTTTTCGGCTACAATATTCAATTCGGGCTTAAACAGACCACCGAGATTTCCGATGTTTTCGCGGCCTACGAGTATGATCCGGAAGGGCATCATTTCCATCCTCTCCCCATTGAGGAGATTCTCTCCGACTCGGCTTTTTCCGATGATTTCAAATATCTCTATAAGTATTACAAAGAGACCGTTTTTAACAAATTCATGGTGATCGGGCCGCATCTCTATCTCAAGATGCGGATTGGCAAGAGTGTTGACGACTTCAAAACCTTCAAGTGGCTGCGCCCTGGTGACGGCCATCTTGAGTATCTCGGGAATCGTTTCGATCACGAGTTTCAATACCCGCCCCAGCAGGAATTCGAGTGGAAGCGAGCCCATCGCGACATGCAGCGCGCGGGCCTTCACCCCCATGTCTCCATCAATGACCGGGTCTTTGTGGAAACCGTGGGCGGCGACCTCACCATCAAGATCGAGGACAATACCGAAAGCGGTGAGGGGATCTACGCCGAGCCGGTGGAGGATGCGGACCAGTCTCTGGACGATGCCGAAATCTTCTATGCCGAGGTCGGCCCCTTGGTCTTGTTGAAGATTTTGCCTTATCGCGAGGAGTCGCATCGCTATCTGGTCTTTAACGAAAAGACCCGGGAGGTGAAGCGCATCGATGCCATCGGGCATTCCTGTGTGCTGTTGCCCGACGAGCAGGGCCTCATTTTTTCCAATGGCTATCTCCTCCTGACCGGGGAGGTGAAGATCTTTGATACCGCGCTCTCCAACATGGTCTTCGAGCGCCGCGTGGTCTCGGCCAATGGAGAGGACACGCTCTTTGTGTTCTATAATCGGGTCAGTGGTGACTATGTTCTCCTTTCCTACAACCTGATTAGCCAGACCGTCGATTCTCCCGTCATTTGCAATGGCTATTCGCTCTTTCCCAATGGCGAACTGGTTTATTTCAAGACCGAGGAGGCGGCCCAAAAGCACCATTCCTTGCAAGTCTGGACCACGCCCTATCTCAGTGAGGAGGCCTTGGCCCGGCAGCAGCAGGACCAGAGCTCCTATCTCTTCAAAGTGGGCAATGCCGACCTGGTGCGCGGGATGTCGGAGTGCCGGGAGGTGCTCACTTTGTTAGGCAAGGATGACAACTACGGTGGACTCTATCTCGACCTGGTCAAGCGGACCAACGATCTCCTCGATTCCTATTTCTGGTTGGATAAGGAGGAAACGGCCCGGCTGTCCTTGCCCCTGCGGGAAATCAACGGGGCGGCCCAGTCCGCGCTCGCCGAGTTCGACAAAGTGCGTGCCCAGCGGCAAGCGGCGAGCGAACGCACCCGGGAGGTCAAGGAGGCGGTGGAAGCGCTCTTGGGGAAAGTGCGCCACTCCGCGCCTGATGATATTTTCGGCTTCGTTCATCATCTCTCGGAGCTGCGCACCCGGCGGGGTGAGGTCATTGGCCTGCGCGAGGTGCGCTATGCTCCTGAGGAGGTGATCTCCGACTTGGAGAGCCGGCTGGTGGAGGCCAGCGAAGCCACTTCCGGGAAAACGGTGGCCTTCCTGCTCAAGGAGGAGGCCCTCTCGCCCTACCGGGAGGCGGTCACTGAGCAGGGACGGCGCATCCCCGATCTGGCGAAGGTCACTGAGGCGGACGAGGTGGCCGAGGCTCTCGATAAGGCCGGGAGTGAGCTGGAGCTGCTCATCGAGATCGTTGGCAATCTCAAGATCGAGGACGCCACCCAGACCACGGCCATTATCGACGGCATTTCTAGTATCTACGCTGAGTTGAACGGGGTGCGGGCGGACCTGAAGAACAAGCGCACGGACTTGGCCAAATCCGAGGGAGTGGCCCAGTTCAGCGCTCAGATGAAGCTGATCTCGCAAGCGGTGGTCAATTATCTGGAGGTCTGCGACACCCCGGAGAAGTGTGACGAGTCGCTCACCAAGCTGATGATTCAGCTCGAAGAGCTGGAGGGGCGTTTCGCGGAGTTTGATGACTATGTTGAGGAGTTGGCCGGTAAGCGCGAGGAAGTTTACGAAGCCTTTGAGGGTCGCAAGCAGCAGCTGATCGATGAGCGCAATCGCCGCGCGGGCTCCCTCCTGCGGTCTGCCGAGCGCATTCTGGGAGGCATTGAGCGTCGCTTGGAGTCCTTTGAAAATCTGGAGGAGATCAATGGTTACTTTGCGGGTGACCTGATGGTGGAAAAGGTGCGCGGGGTGGTCGCGGACTTGCAGGGTCTCGGCGATCGGGTGAAGGCGGATGATCTCCGCACCCGGCTGAAAACCCTCCGTGAGGATGCCGCCCGCCAGCTGAAGGATCGCAAGGAGCTGTATGTGGATGGCCAGAACGTTATTCGGCTGGGCCAGCATGCCTTTGGGGTCAATACGCGCGAGCTCGAGCTCTCCATCGTGCCGAGGGACGGGGAAATGTGGTTTCATCTCGCGGGCACCGATTTTTTTGAGAAGATTGAGGATGCGGCCTTCACCGAAAGCAAGGCGGTGTGGAATCTGGAAGTGGCCAGCGAGAGTCCCGACCTCTATCGGGGAGAGTGGCTGGTCAGCCTTCTGTTAGATAAGGAGTGGGAAGGGGAGAGTGCCGCGGACTTCCTGCCCGGGGTGCAGGGTTTCATGCAATCCCGTTATGCCGAGGGCTATGTCAAAGGGGTTCACGACGAGGATGCCGCCCGTATTCTGGCGGCCCTCTGGCCGCTTGCGCGGGAGGCTGGGCTGCTGCGCTTCAGCCCTCTGGTGCGGGGGGCCGGGATGGTGTTGTGGACCGATCGGGATCAGGAAGGTCGGGCCGAGATTGCCCGCTTGATTGCGGGGCATGGCCGGCGAGTGAAAGTCTTTGCTGATCGGGGGGCGGGTCGCCACGAGCTGGAGCTGGCCCTGGCGGACGAGTTGGCCGGGCAATTGGCGCGATCGCGGTTTGCCGGACGGGTGACGGCGGCCCAGGTGGCGGAATATCTCTTTGCCCAATTGCGGGAGGGGGACGGTTTTGTCGTTTCGCAAGGGGCTGCGGATGTGATCAAACACTTGCGCCATGAGCTCACCGCCAAGCGCGCGGGCGAGGACTTTGATAAGGCACTGGCGGAATTGAGCCGGGCCGAGTCCCGCCATGCCCTGGCGCTGGATTGGTTGCGGGGAGTGGCCGGGGAGGAGGTCGCTACGGGGATTCTCGTGGAAGCGGCGGCTCATTTGGCCCGGGGTGGCCACGAGCAGCGGGAGGTTCGCCATCTCGATTTGGCCCTGACCATTGAAGGGCTGCGCGGTTCCCATCCCCGGATTGAAGGGGGAGTGCTGGAGCTTCACTACAACGATTTTCGCGAAAGAGTCGCCAACTTCCGCGATGAAGTCTTGCCCCTCTATCACCAGTTTCAAACCCGCAAGAAGGAATTGATCGCGGTCAAGCGGGAGGAGATGAAGTTGGAGGAACTCAAACCCGAGGTGATGAGTGCCTTCGTTCGTAACCGTTTGTTAGATGAAGTTTTCCTACCGGTCATCGGGGACAATCTGGCCAAACAAATTGGCACGGCGGGCGCGGATTCCCGCACCGATCGGATGGGGCTCTTGCTCTTGATTTCCCCGCCTGGCTACGGAAAGACCACTCTGATGGAGTATGTGGCCAATCGCCTGGGGCTGACTTTTGTGAAGGTCAATGGACCGGCTCTGGGGCACCATGTCACCTCGTTGGATCCCGCCCAGGCGGGTGATCGCTCGGCGGGAGAAGAGCTCGAGAAGCTCAACCTGGCCCTGGAAATGGGGGATAATGTGATGCTCTATCTCGATGATATTCAGCATCTCAACCCCGAGTTCCTGCAGAAGTTCATCAGTCTCTGTGATGCCCAGCGGAAGATCGAAGGGGTCTATCAGGGGCGGGCTAAGACCTACGACTTGAAGGGGAAAAAAGTGGCGGTGGTGATGGCGGGCAATCCCTACACCGAGAGCGGGGGGAAGTTCCAGATTCCCGACATGTTGGCCAACCGGGCCGATACCTACAACTTGGGCGACATTCTCGGCAGCCACGAGTCGGCCTTCAAAGACAGCTATATTGAAAACTGTCTCACCTCCAACAAGTCGCTGGCCAGTCTGGCACAGGGCGGGCTGAAGGACGTGCGGGCGGTGATGAAGATGGCCGCGGGGGCCGAGCTGGAGGAAGTGGACTTCGAGAGCAATTATACGCCAGGTGAGATCGAAGAGTTCGTGCGCGGCATGAAGTTGCTCTATCAGGTGCGCGATACCATTCTGCGGGTGAATCTGGAATACATCGCCAGTGCCGCGCAGGAGGATGCCTACCGCACCGAGCCCGCCTTCAAACTGCAGGGCTCCTATCGGAATATGAACCGCATCGCGGAGAAGGTGGTGCCCCTGATGACGGACGGGGAGCTGCAGGAACTGGTGGTCTCCCACTATGAAAATGAGGCCCAGAACCTGACCACCGGAGCGGAGGCCAATTTGTTGAAATTCCGGGAGATGGAAGGGCTCTTGAGCGAGAAAGAGGCGGCCCGGTGGGCCGAGATCAAGAAAGAGTTCCGCAAGCAGAAGCTCCTCGGAGGGGCGGGCGAAAACGACCCGGTGGCCCGGGTGGTGGCCCAGTTGCAGGAATTTCGCGAAGGTCTTTCCTCCATCGAGCAGGGCATCATGCAAGCTGGTAGCCACTACGCCAAGCCGCAGTCTCTTACGGAAGAAACCGTTGCTCAGTTGCGCGAGATCATCTCGGGCCTGCGGGCGGTGCCGGTGCAGGTCGACATCAAGGTCGTTCCCGTGCAGGACGAGGACGATTCTATTGAAAGCATTGAGAAGAGCGCTTCGCCCATCGACATCCAGCCCAGCGTGGAGCAGGGAGATTAGCAGCCTGCCGACAACATGGCTCGCCGTTTTTCATTCCCTCCTTTTTCAACCGACTGCTAGCCGAGCCAGGTGAGGAAGGTCGCTTCGTCGGGCTCGATTTCCTGCGCCACTTTCTTCTCTTCCGCGAGGCAGGCGAGACGCTCGGGGACGGTGACCGCGCCTTTGCCCAGCTCCTCCTCCATGGTGGGGAGGAATTTGGAAGGATGCGCGGTGGAGAGGATGACCTTGTGGCCGGGGGTGGTGATATCCTTGGCTGCGAGGTATGCCACGGCGGTGTGGGGGCAGAGGGCGTAGCGATAGTTTTCCCACACTTCGCGGATAGCTTGGCGGGTAGCCTTGTCGGTGTAGGCCAGGCCTTCGAGCTGGCGGGCCATCTCGTCGGCAGCATCAGCGTCGCTGAGAGTCCGGGCGGTGGGATTGCCGGGGCGGGCGAAGAGGTCCACCATGCGGGCAAAGTTGGAAGGCGCGCCCACGTCCATGGCATTGGAAATGGTGGCCACGCTGGGACGCGGCTCGTAGTTTCCATTCATGAGGTAGCGGGGCACGACGTCGTTGGTGTTGGTGGCGGCGACGAATTTTTCCACCGGCAGACCCAGTCTTTGCGCGAGGAGACCGGCGGTGAGGTTGCCGAAGTTACCCGAAGGCACGATGAAGGTAGGCTTTTGCCCTTCGGGCACTTGGCGCGCGGCCTCGAAGTAGTAGAAAGACTGCGGAATGAGGCGTGAAATGTTGATGGAGTTGGCCGAAGTCAGATTGAGGCGCTCCGAAAGCTCCCGGTCAGCAAAAGCGGCTTTCACCAGACGTTGGCAGTCGTCAAAGGTGCCCGCCACCTCGAGGGCGGTGATGTTGTCTCCCAGGGTGGTGAGCTGTTTCTCCTGCAGACCGGAGACCCCGCCTTTGGGGTAGAGGATGACGACCTTGGTGCCGGGGACCTTGTGAAAGGCGCTGGCTACGGCTCCTCCCGTATCTCCCGAAGTGGCTACCAGGACGGTGAGGTCGCGGCCATCGTCCTTGGTGAGGAAGCCCATCAGGCGGGCCATGAAGCGGGCCCCGAAGTCTTTGAAGGCCAGGGTCGGGCCGTGAAAGAGCTCCAGCACGGAGAGGTCCTCGGTGAGCTGGTGCAGGGGGGCGGGAAAATTGATGGCCTCTTCCACCAGGGCCTTGAGTTCCTCCTCGGGAAGGGTGCCCTGCAGAAGGTGGCGGGTGACCTCGAAGCCGAGTCCGCCCAGAGAGAGGTCGCGCCAATTTTGCCAGAAACTCTCTGGCAAGGGACGGATTTCCTCGGGCATGTAGAGGCCGCGGTCGGCGGGGAGGGAGCGCAGCACGGCCTCCCTGAGCGGCTGCACATTGTTGCGGTCGTTGGTGGAATAAAACTGGGTTGGCATCGGGTGTGGTGGGAGAAGGTTAGGATGAGGAGACGGGCTTCATCATTTCGCGCAGGGCGGCCAGATTGTCTTCTTCGCAAAAGACGGCTTCGAGGGGGAAGCGCAGGCCGGGGATGACCGTGCTCTTCAGCGTGCCCGAGCCGGATTTGAGGGCCAGCTGGTAGCGGCCATCCTGCAGGAGGTATTGCTCCAGGACCCCGGCCTCTGGATCGATGATCCAGTATTCGGCCACCGAGTTGGCGGCGTAGTCGGCGTATTTGATGCCGCGATCGCGTTCTTCGGTAGAGGGGGAGAGCACTTCCACCACCAGATCGGGGACGGGAAAGCGCATGGTGTCGTCGCGCAAGGTAGCGGTTTTTTCCGGCCCGAAGAAGACGACATCGGGTTCGTAATCATTGCGGGGAAAGACGGTGAGGCATTTCTCAGCCTTCACGGTACCCAGCTGATAGAGGCTGACGAAGGTTTTGAGGAGGGTGAAAATGTTGCCCGTGATTTCCAGATGTTTGTTCTTGGCGGGCGAATGGAGAACGACTTCGCCGTCGATGAACTCGGTTTTTTCCTCGGGGGTCATCTCTTGATAGAACTCTTGGCGGCGTTGGCGTTCCTCAGCCAGCTGGCGTTGGAGCGCGTCCACCACCTGGGGCAGCTCGGGGGAGTGCCGCAGGGGTTCGAGCAGTTCTTCGAGGGGCGTCATGCCGATAAATTACGCGATTTCGGGCACCTTGTCCACGACCCGCACCCCTTGCCGGTTGACGGGGGAAATGTGGACCTGGTTGCTGAGTGGGATGGCGTTGAAGACCTTGGCGATGGCCTCGCCCGCCTCCTCGGCAATCTCCTGGCCTTCGCAAAGGGCAAAAACGGAGGGGCCCGCTCCGCTGATGGAGAAGCCGAGGGCGCCAGCGGCCATGGCGGCGCGCTTGGCCTTGTAGAAATCGGGAATGAGCTTCTGGCGGCGGGGCTCGGCGATGACGTCGTGGATGCTCCGGCTGATGAGTCCGTAGTCGGACTGGATGAGTCCGCAGAGGAGGCCGCCCAGATTGCCGATTTGCTGGGTGGCATTGGCGAGGGGAATCTCCTTGGGCAGGATTTCGCGGGCCACTTTGGTCAGGATTTCGATGTCGGGATGGACCACTGCGGCCCAGAGATTGTCGGGCACGGGCAGCTGGGCCACGTCGAGCTCGTCATTGTCGCGGATGAAGACGATGCCCCCGAGGAGACAGGGACCCACGTTATCGGCATGCCAGGCCCCGTCGGCGGAGGCCTCGCCCGTCATGGCGAAGGGAAGGAGCTGCTTCTTGGAAAGGGGTTCGCCGATGAGCTTGTTGACCGCGTAGGCTCCTGCGACGGCGGAGGCGGCGGAGGAGCCGAGCCCGGAACCGAAGGGCATGCGTTTGTGGATCTCCAGCTCGATGCCGCGATCACTCATCCCGAGGTGGTGGAGGAGGTCGAGGGCGGCCACGGTGGCGGTGTTCTTCTGCGGATCGAGGGGCAATTTCCCCTCGTCACCGGTGATGGCGGTGATGCGGAGGCCGGGCTTGTCGGCGTGACGGGCGGTGATGTAGTCCCCGGGGGCATCGATGGCGAATCCAAGCACGTCGTAGCCGCAGGCCACGTTGGCAACGGTGGCGGGCGCGAAGACGGTGACTTCCGAGTGAGATTTTGCCGCAGGCATGGCGGTCCTTAGCAGCTCCCATCGGGCGCGACAACTTGAAGAATGGGGAAAGAGAGCGGTTTTTTCCTGCCCAACAGGCACAAAAGAGGTTTCGCGAAGGGTTTTGACTTCTTTGTGGTTAGAATGGCCAAAAAGAAAAGCCTCGCTTGGCCTTGCGCTGGTAGGAGCCGTCACCCACAGAAAGGACCTCGACCTCGACTTCGGTGAGGCCCTGCTCTTGGAAGCCCAGTTTGCGGGCGGCGCGGGGGGTGAGGTCGATGATGCGACCGGGGATGAAGGGGCCGCGGTCGTTGAGGCGCAGCTTGAGAGCCTTGCCGTTCTGCAAGTTGGTGACCTTCACCCGGCTGGGCAGGGGTAGGGTCTTGTGGGCTCCGGAGACATCCCAGGGCATCACTTTTTCCCCCAGGGAGGTGTTGCCACGTTTGAGCCCGAGGAAGGAGGATTCGTCATACCAGGAGGCGATGCCGCGCTCTTTGTAGTGCAGGGCCTGCTCCACCGGAAGGGGGTGGTAACGAACACCTCGGATGGTGTAGGATCGCGTCTGGTAACCCTCGTAACCGCCTCTTCCGCAGGAGCTCAGTCCGGCAACCAGAAGGAGAAGAAGAATCAGGGAGGCTCGCTTCATGGCCTCACTCTAGCGGGCGGGAAAAGGGGACTCAATCGCTGGCTGTGTCGGCGGGGAGGAACTTCTTCCAGTCCTCGCTCTCGGCCACGCGCTTGATGACCTCGCTGCGTTCGGCGAGGCCCCGACGGAAGTAGGCGGTGAGGAAAGAATTCTCGAGGAGCCAACCGGTGAAGCCGCCACGGGATTGGAAGTCGAATTCGTCAGTGAGGAGGGTGCGTCCTTTCTCCTCTTCGAAGTGATGGAGGTGCTTCATCCTGAGGAGGGGCCCTTTCACCATTTCGTCGGTGAAGTGATGGGGGCTTTCCATCTCCGTGATGCGGAGAGTGAAGGATTGGCGGAAGCCGAGGAAGGTGCCCTTCCAAGTGACGGCCTCTCCTTCGCCAATCAAGCCGCTGGTGCGATTGCAGATCGCGAGCTCGCCCTGTTGGCTGGAGTGTTGCAAATGCAGGTCAATACTGCGCGAGAGATCGAAAACCCGCTTGATGGGGGCCTTGATCCTGGTGGTGAGAGTGATGAGAGGCAAGAGAGATAGAGAAGCGGGGTTGGCTTCCAAGGAGGCAGAGAAAGCGCGCTCGGGGGCGCGCGCTGCCAAGAGGGGAGAGACGCTTATTGTCCGCGTTCTTGCACGATGGGAAGCACGGGAGCGACTTTCTCCTTCATCTCTTTACCGGGCTTGAACTTCACCACCGCGCGGGGAGGGATGGGCACGTCCTTGGCCGGATCCTTCGGGTTGCGACCGACTTTTGCCTTGGTGACCTTCACTTCGAAAGTTCCGAAGTTGCGCATCACCACGGTGTCGCCCTTGGAAAGGTCGCTGGTGATCTCGTCGAGAGTGGTCTGCACCACTTCGAAGACTTGTTGCTGGGTCAGGCCCGTGAGGTTGCTAATGCGATTGACCAAATCTCTTTTTGTTACTGTTGGCATAGGAAAGAATGGTTTGTGTGGTTGGTTTCGAAACAGCCGAAGAGGCAATGTTGTTTTAAGGAAGGCAACACATGTTAGCTCATATTGCTAGCCAAAACTTTTGCATCTTATAGTTGTTTGTCGTTACGGCTCGGTATTTTGCGGAGAAAACCCCGGAAGGCCATCACTTTTTTCGCTTGGTGACATGGTTCTTGTCTTTTCAGCGCTTCGGAGGCATGCCGGGGTGGTCTCGTGTTGAAATCACCTTGCCGCTACAATACACTCAGTGAAAGAGAAAAATTTCGGAATAATGCACGGAATTGGTTTCTCGCCAACGGGCTAGCTCATCCCTGGCGTGAGACCCGGGATCCTTGGGCGATTTTGATCTCTGAAATCATGCTGCAGCAAACGACGGTGGCCTCTGTGCGGGCTGGGAATCGGTTTGAGAAGTTTCTGGCGGAATTTCCTAATCTCCAATCTATCAGAGATGCGCCGGAGGAGCAGTTGCTCAAGGCTTGGGAGGGCTTGGGTTACTACAATCGGGTTCGCAATCTGCAAAAGACCGCGCGGGCCGTGCTGGCTGACTGGGGGGGAGAGTTTCCCCGTTCGGCGGCCGAGCTGGAGACCCTGCCCGGGGTGGGGCCTTATACTGCGGGTGCGATTGCCAGCTTCGCCTTCAATGAGGCGGCCCCCATTGTCGATGGCAATATTGCCCGGGTGCTGACGAGGTTGTTTGATTCGGCGGTCGAGATTGATACCACCGCTGGACGTAAGCAGTTGTGGGAGTGGGCAGGACTGCTTCTCGATAAGGAGCACCCCCGTCTTTATAATTCGGCTCTGATGGAGGTGGGGCAGGTCTTCTGCCGTCCCCGGCAACCGTTTTGCGCGAGCTGCCCCCTGGCAGAATTTTGTCAAACGCGGGAGCCGGAGGGGTTGCCTCGCAAGAAGGGCAAAGCCAAGACGGTGGTGGTGACGGAGTATGCCCTTTTTGCTCGCCGGGCCGGAAAGATTCTTCTGGCTCGCGAGTCGGGTAGCCGGCGCCGGGGATTCTATCGCCTGCCCCTCCGCGAGGAGGAGGAAGTGGCTGATTTGGAGCTAGTCCACACCAGCAAGTATGCCATCACCAAGCACCGGGTCACCCTACAGGTTTATGCGGCCGTGGGGGCGATTGCCGATCGGCGGCAGGAGGAGGAAGAGTGGGTTCCGGTGGGAGAACTTGCCAGGTTGCCACTGGTGGCACCGGTGAAGAAAGTGCTCACCGATCTTGTGGATTGAGGAGGGAAAGGCCTTTCTTCCAACGAAGAGCGGGGACGAGGGCGAGGATGAGGACTCCCCCTGCCGCAAAAATCCAAATGGTAATTGAGCCGCTGGTGAGGGTCACGGGAAGGGGCGGAAAGGCGGGTTCTTGCCAGTGTTGCCAGAAGTCGGGATCGGTGTCGGGGTGCTGGCCCTGGGTCAGGCGTGCTTGCAGATAGCGGCCCCGGGCTTGGTCGCGCTCTTCGGTCGCTCGCCGGGCTTTTTCAAAGTAGGCCAGCGTTTGATTGAAGGCGGGAGGCTCGAGGAAGGTGCTTCCATTGCTAATCTCGGCCGGGTCGCGAAAGAGGGGCTTGAGGCCGGGGTGGAGAAGGGTCTTTCCGTCGTGGAGGAGCTCGGCCACCCGGAGGTTGGCGAGGAGGCGGGGATGGGCTCTCTCTTGGGCGAGATAAACTTTTTGCAGGAGGAGAAAGAGGTCCGGGCTCTCCCAAGCGGCTCCGAGTTGAATGAGACCGAGAAAGCCTGCCTCCCTCTCCGCCAATTCGCTGGCTGTGAGGGAGCTGCGCCCGGGGAAGATTTCTTGCCGAGAGGGGAGGCGATTCTCGTCGCCACCCAGCCATTGCAGGACCTCGAGCTGATATTTCTCGCGGTTGAAGTGGGCCGCGGGATACTCGGCGATGGCTTGTTCAATGAAGGAAATCGCTCGGTCCAAGTCCGCGCGGGAGGTGGCGGGGTCGGCCTTCTTGGCACTGAGCCAGCGATGGGCGTGAAAGGTGCCGAGGTTGGCGAGGGTTTTGTAGCGGGTGGTGGGAGCGCCGGGGGCTACGGCTTCCTCCTCGGCTCGGCGCTGCTTCTTTTCCATCCAGGCAATGGCTTCGTCCGAGCGCCCCAGTCGATCACAGGCTACGGCGGCATCATCGTAGAGAGCGGCCTTCTCCGGATTCTTGGCTAGCTCGGCGGTGACCCGCGCCAGTCTCATTTCGTAGTAAAGGGGCGGGTAGCGGTCGAACCAGCCAACGAGGGTTTTGACGGTATCGAGGTGACCACCCAGTTCGGCGCGAAGGGTGTCGCGGTCCCAGTAGCAGGCCGGCAGGGGGAGGGTGAGAGCGAGGAGGAGGATGCCGAGGACCTTCATGCTGAGAGCATCGGGAAAGCGGGGGATGTAGGCAAGCAGTTAGCTCCATAAAAAAGGCGAACGGGGAGCCGTTCGCCTGCTGAAGAGGAGTCGTGTGCCGGGCTTCAGGAGAGGGACTTGAGGGTCTCTTGCACCTTGGCAAAGTCGGGCAAATCCTTGGGATGGTCCTGAGCTTCGGCATAGCGGATGATGCCCTCCTTATCGATGACGAAGGCCGAGCGCTTGGCCACGCCACCCATGATGAGGTTGGCCTCGGGGAGGAACTGCTCGTAAGCGACATCGTAAGCCTTGGCGACCTCGTGCTCGTAGTCGGAGAGGAGGGGAAGCTTGATGCCCTCCTTGGCCGCCCATTCCGCTTGGGCGAAGGGGCTGTCGCCGGAGATGCCGACCACGGTGGCGTCGAGAGCTTCGTAATCGCCGAGCTTGTTGCTGAGATCGCAGAACTCGTCCGTGCACACGCTCGTGAAAGCCATGGGGACAAAGAGGAGGACGATGTTTTTCTGCCCAATGTGCTCGGAAAGCTTGAAGAGCTCGGGGCCGTCCGCGCCTTTGGTGACGAGGGTGAAATCGGGTGCTGGAGTGCCAGTGGAAAGTGCCATAATTTGTCAGATGGGTTGCTTGTTCGAACCACCGACAGTCTAAAGGAGGACTTCGGTTTGCCAAGCGGGAAGGGGAAGGATATGACGTTGCGCCATGAAGACGTGGGAATGGTCCGAGTTCGGCAAGCGCCTGGGTAATGGCAGTGGCATCGCCGAGCTGATGACGAATCTGGGAGAGGCCATGGCCGGTGGGGGCGACATCAAGATGCTCGGCGGAGGTCAACCCGCCCACATCCCCGAAGTGGAGGCGGTGTGGGAACGCCGCTGGCGCGAAATCCAGGAATCCGGCGAGCTGCGCAAAGTCCTGGGCAGCTATGAAGCCCCGGCTGGAGGAGGAGCCTTCCGCGAGGCTCTCGCCGCGATGCTGAATCGTGAGTTCGGCTGGCCGGTGGGGCCCGAGAATATCGCGGTCACCGCTGGGGGACAGACGGCTTTCTTTTTCCTCTTCAATAGCTTGGCGGGGCAGATGCCCGATGGGCGACAGAAGAAAATCCTGCTTCCCCTCGTGCCGGAATATATTGGCTACAGCGACCAGTCGGTGGGGAGCGATATTTTCCGGGTTTTCCGCCCGCACATCGAAAAAACTGGGCCCCATGAATTCAAATACACCATCGACTTCGATGCCCTGGAAGTGGGCGATGACGTCGCGGCCATCTGTGTCTCCCGCCCCACCAATCCCTCCGGCAACCTCCTGCTCGATGAGGAAATCGATCGCCTGCGTCAGCTCGCGGCCGCCCACGGGATTCCGCTCATCATCGACAATGCCTACGGAGCCCCTTTTCCCAATGTCATTTTTGGCGAAGCCAGCCCGGTCTGGGACGAGGATTTGATTGTGACCATGAGTCTTTCCAAGCTGGGCCTTCCCGGCACCCGCACCGGCATCGTGGTGGCACGCGAGGAGGTGGCCCGGGCTCTCGCCGAGATGACCGGGGTGGTGGGCCTCGCGAACAACAATGTGGGCCAGGCCATCGTCGCCCCTCTCCTCGGGAATGGCGAGTTGCTCCGCCTTTCCAACGAGGTCATGAAGCCCTTCTATGAGGAAAAATCGCGACAAGCCCAAGCTTGGGCCCGCGAGTTTTTTCCGTCCGAACTTACTTACTATTTTCATCGTAGCGAGGGGGCGCTCTTCCTCTGGTTTTGGTTTGAAGGGCTGCCCATTAGCTCGCGGGAGCTCTACGAGCGCTGCCAGCGGAGAGGGGTCCTGGTGGTGCCGGGAGAGTTTTTCTTTTTCGGAGAAGAAAGGGATTGGGCCCACGGGCGGGAGTGCATTCGGGTCACCTTCACCATGCCCGCCGAAGTGGTGCGGGAGGGCCTGCGCATCATCGCGGAAGAAGTCGCCGCAGCCTATCAGGACTAGGGAATGAAAGTGGATTCCGGAGCCCCCATTCGAGCCGTTCTTTACGGATTGGCTCTCCTCTATCTTTTTCTCGATCTGTTCGTCTTCAAGGGGCCCTTGCAGGGGGCGCTCAAGGACTCCGATCCACGAAGCGAAAAGGCGGTGGCGGAGGTGACCGCGCGGGGGGTGGCGGCCCGGGTTTATTATCAGCCCATTCTCCTGACTCAGGTGGATTGGGCGGTGCGCGACCGCCTCTGGAAGCAGGGGCGGGCGGCGGCCGAGCTGACCGCCGACGAGTTGTTTCTTCACCGTCTGGCGGCCTTGGACCGGCTCTTTGATGAGCACTTCCTGCGCATCAAGGTGCGCCATAATTTGGCCGAAATTTCAGTTTCCCCGGAGAAGCTGGCGGCGGAGGTGAGGGCCTTCAAAGCGCGCTTCGAGAACGAGCAAGTCCTGCGCGAGGCTCTGGCGGCGCAAGGGTGGCAGGGCGAGGAGGAATTGATCGCCCGGGTGCGGGCAAAACTGGAACAAGAGGCCTATCTGGAGCGCTATGTTGCGTTGGAAATTCCCGAGAGCGAGATTCGATCCTATTACGAGGAAAACCGTCATCACTTCACACTGCCGGAGCGTTTGCGGGCCCGGCACGTCTTCATCGCCACCGCGAGCGGAGAGAAGAGCGACGCCGGAGCCCGGCAAGAGTTGGAAGAAGTCCGCGAGCTTCTCCGAGACGGGCGGGATTTTGCCCAACTGGCGGAGGAATTCAGTGAGGATGCCAGCAGTCGGCAGCGGGGAGGGGATTTGGGGTGGATGAGCCGGGAGCGCTTGCCAGCGGATTTCGCGGAATCTTTGTTTGCTCTTTCCGGGAAGGAGCCCAGCCTTGTGCGCACGTCCCTCGGCTGGCACTTGGTCGAGGTCTTGGAGCGGAAGCCGGCCCGGGAGCGGAGCTTTGCGGAAATCCGGCAGGAGCTGCAAGTGGCCTTGGCGAATCGCCAGCGTGAGAATGGCGTGCGTGAGTATCTGCAGAACCTCCGGCGCCGGGAGGGAAATCATCTGGAGATCTTTCGCGACGTGCTCAAGCGGCCATGGAGCCTCTGAGCGGGGGGCCCCAAGGCTTCCGTGGTCAGTTCCTCGTGATGCCCCCTTCCTTTCCGCCCTGCAGACCCTGAAACTTGCTCATTTCATCAGCTAAAATCTCCCCTTGGCCTCAGAAACCCCGCACTCCCATCTTCCATTTGGGAAAGGGATCGGGGAATTTCTTGGGCCAGCACTTCACTTGGCTTGCCAATTCGTCCTCGCTGAGGAGGCAGTGATCGAGCATGGCAGTGAGGGCTTCGCGGTCCATGTTTTGCCCGATGAGGACGATTTCCTGCCGGCAGTCGCCGTTCTCTCCCTTCCAGACCCGCTCGATGTGGGTGGAATCTTCGGGCCATTGTGAGCGGGGGACGGCGGCCCAGAAGTAGCCGGCGCACTGGTGGTGGGCCACCGCTCCGGCCTGGGACCAGAAGCCCGCAAGCTTGAGCCGGGTGGCGAGCCAGAAGACGCCTTTTGAGCGGATGACACCGGGCCATTCTTTTTGCAGACAGTCATAGAAACGCTGGGGATGGAAAGGAATGCGGCGCTCGTAGATGAAGTTGGCAATGCCGTATTCTTCCGTCTCGGGGGTGTGCTCGGTAAGCGAATCGAGCCAGCCCTCGTGGCCGGCGGCTCGATCGGGATTGTAGAGTCCGGTGCCGAGGACGGAATTGAGAGGAACCTGGGACTGGACGGTATCGTGGATGACGGCTTGGGGATTGAGGGCCCGAATCATGCCGTGGACTTTGTGGACCTCGGCTTCGCTGACGAGATCGCTTTTGTTGACGAGGATGACATCGGCGAATTCGATCTGGTCGCTGAGGAGATCGACGATGGTGCGCTCGTCTCCCTCGCCCACGGCCTGATCGCGGTCCTCAAGAGAATCGGAGCTGGCGTAGTCGCGCAGGAAATTGGGGGCATCGACTACGGTGACCATGGTATCAATTTGGGCGAGGTCGCCGAGGGATTGGCCGTTTTCGTCCGCGAAGGTGAAAGTTTCGGCCACTGGCATGGGCTCGGAGACTCCGGTGGATTCGATGACGAGGTGATCGAAGCGGTTTTCGCGGGCGAGTTTGCCCACTTCCAGCAGAAGGTCTTCGCGCAGGGTGCAGCAGATGCAGCCATTGGACATTTCGACCATTTTTTCCTCCGTTTGGGAGAGCGAGGCATCGCCATTGCGCACGAGGTCGGCATCGATATTGACCTCCGACATATCGTTGACGATCACGGCGACTCGCTTTCCTTCGCGATTGCGGAGGATGTGGTTGAGAAGGGTCGTTTTTCCCGCGCCCAGGAAGCCGGAGAGGACGGTGACTGGCAGCTTTTGGAAGGAGGGGCTCATGCTTGGGCGAAGGAGGCGGGTTGCGGAGTCTGGGCTTGGGCGGACTCGTCGGGCTCGATGGCGCACTCGCAGGTGGTGCAGCAATCGAGGTCGGTGTTGCGGAAGCCGGCCTTGGTGTAGGATTGGAGGTTCTCCTCGACCCCGGGGACCCCGAGGCGCCGGGCAATCTCTCCTGCCACCACGCCGAAACGGGCGCGGAACTTGTAGATGAAGCAGAAGAGGGCGTTGCGGTGAACGAGAGCCGGTCCACTGTAGAAGAGACCGGGGGTGAGGGTGGATTCGTCTGCCTCTTCAGTGAAAATGGGGTTGCCGTGGCGATTGTGGGCAAAGAGCTCGCTGACAATGCCGAGACCACTCTCGAAGCCGTTGGCGAGGATGGGTCGGGTCGTCGCGGCGAGGGGGATGTCGTCTTGATCGCGCAGGGTCCAGAAGCCGTCGCCCGCCTCGATGCGGTGAATGGTGGTGTCCTTCATGAACTCCAGGCGGCGGGCTTTCTCGGGGCTTTTGAGTAATTCGCGCAAGCGGTCCAGGGTGCGGGGGCTGAGGGAGCGGGAGGGATCGGGATGGTCCGAGGCCCAGGGCTCTCCCCGGGAGATGAGGCGGACCGATTTGCCGTTGTTGACGAGGTTGAGAGCGGCATCGATTCCGCTTTCGTAGCCGCCAATGATGGTGAAGTGATCGCCTGCGAGGGTCGACCAGTCCTTCACCCGGGAACTGTGGAGGGCGTGCTGGGAGCCGGGGAAGTCCCGCTCGCGGGGAGAGAAGAATTGCCCGGCCGCCCAGACGAGGAAGTCGGCGTGGATGGGGCCTTGCGAGGTCTCGACCACGAAGCCTGCGGTGTTCTTTTCCACCGTGGTGACTGCAACGCCGGTGCGGACACGGATTTGGAAGTGGGCCACGACGGCTTCCAGATAGTGGGCATAGCCTGCGCCAGTGGGATGCTGGGTGTGGAGAAAGTCGGCGGGCGAGGAGTCGGGGTCGATGGAATTGAGGTCGGTGAGGCCAAAGGCGTTGCCAAAGAAGGAAGGGGTGAGGAGCGACATGCCCTTGGGCCAGGCGCGAAAGGCGGCCCCGACTTCGCGGGCATCGACGACGAGGGGATCGCTCACCCCGGCTTTTTTCAAGGCGAGGGCCGTGCCGAGACCAGCGGGACCGGCCCCGACGATGAGGACGCGGGTTCGGGTGATGGCGGGAGAACTCATGCTTCTTTTTGTTCGGTGAGGGCTTGGCGGAACCAGGTGACGACTTGCTGGTGATAGGGGGCTCCGAAGGACTGGATGAAGGCGCGGGTTTCGGCGACCGTTTCGTCCTCCAGGACGGCGAGGCGTTCTTCACAAAAGGCCCGGAGTATCGGTCCAGCGGAGGTCTCCATCGCGGTAGGTTTCGCAGACAGTGGTCGAGCCCCGGTAGTTCTCGGGCAGGGGTTGCTTGCCGGTGAGGGAGGCGAGGAGCTGGGTTTTGCCCACGCTTTCCCCCCCGCACACCACGTAGGTGTGGAGGGGGGCGGGACGAGGGGAGGTTCCTTTTTGGTTTTCTTTCGCAGGAGAAGGAGAGGCGGCGAGTGTCATGGGTGGGCAAAGTGGCAATCGGGATCGAGATGCTCGCGAGTGAGCTGGAGAAGGGCCTCGGGCTGAAGATCCGGGCCG
The DNA here is from genome assembly GCF_016595415.1 of Roseibacillus ishigakijimensis. GTDB lineage: Bacteria > Verrucomicrobiota > Verrucomicrobiia > Verrucomicrobiales > Akkermansiaceae > Roseibacillus > Roseibacillus ishigakijimensis. The sequence goes on along the minus strand of NZ_JAENIO010000034.1, from coordinate 20,129 downwards.
ATGAAGAGACCGGAGCAGGGGGCTTTGCTGATGCCGCTGACTGGTAGGGGCCAAGGGCTGACCTCCATGCCGACCCGCTCGAAAAGAAAGCGGCAATCTGGATCTGTGTCCAAAGTGACAAGGGCCTTGGCGCGAATGACCGAGACGGGCAGCTGCTGCAACCAGTGGGTGATTCGCCCCGCCGGGAGGACGGGCGGGAGGAGGAGGTTGCATCCGGTGAACTCGTGCGCGAGGCGATGGCGGTCGACGTGTTTCTCTGCTGGCGCGGGGGAGAGGCGAAAGTTGCCGCCCGGCTGGCGGGCCGCGGGGTGGCGGGTGGAAACCGTGTGGCGCCGGTTGCGACGGATCACCTCGCTGAGAGAATCCGCTAAGGTGGCGGGCGTTGCGCGACTGGCTTGCGGGTTGATGGCGCGGATGGCTTTCTCCAGGCGGAGCTCTTCCTTGCCAGAGAGATCGGCCGTGCGGGAGAGAAAGTAATGACTCGCGGTCTCAAGCTGGAGCTTTTCCAAATCATCGAAACGACCCCGGCGGCCAAAGTGGCGGGCATCCAGGATGCAGACCTGCCACCGCGGGCGCAGACAGAATTTATTCTCCAAGAGCGTAAAGGTCTCGAGCAGGGGAATGGGATCGGCCGTGCCATTGAACTCCAATAAAAGCACCCGCCGGGGACTCTGTGAGGCCCTGAGGATGAGGTCGCAGAGTTCCTCGGTGCCCTCGCAGCAAACGCAGGAACCGGTGAGGGCTTCCACGGAAGCCGCGTGATCCTGCAAGGCGGCCTGATCGAGCCGGGCATCTTCCCGGTCGTTAAGGATGACATCGGCGAGATGCCCTCGCGCGGTGAGGTCGCCGAGAAGAGCACGGAGGAAAGTGGTCTTCCCGGCACCGAGGAATCCGGTGAGCATCAGTAGGGGGCGCACCGCAGCCACCGGCGGGAGCGATGGTAAGGAGGGGGAGAGAGGCTTATCCATGGCTTGCAATTAAAAGCTGTTTGGGGCGGGGCAGCTGATCGGGTTGTTCCCGGTAAGCCTGGAACCATTGCAAAGCCGCCTGCGGAGGGAGCCAGGCTTTAGCTTTGGGGATTTTACTATACTTCCAGTAGGTGTTCTGGCGATAGGCCCGACCGAAACGGGAGAGAACGGCGAATTCGTGCGAGATGAGCCAGTCAAGAAAAGGAAGAGAGGCCGCGTAGAGATCCGCCCCGCTGGTGGTGAAGTCGATGAGCTCCCTTTGCCAGCTCCCCGGGATGGGAGTGGTCGCTCCGTCCTTCCACCGGGCACAACGCTTCCAAGGGCGAATGAAGGTGAAGCCTCCTCGAGCGCCATACCAGCCGGCGCAGGAGCCATAGAGCTCGATGTGCCCGCCCTGCCACGCGCGGCGATAGCAACTGGTGCCCGGCAAGCCCGTCGACGGACTGCGCGCAAAGCCCTGGGCGACCAGAAAATTTCCTTCCGGGCGAAGAACGTCCTGACCCCAGAAATACATCTGTTGCTGGATTCCGTCAGCGAGATCCCGGAAGAGGAGAGGACGGATGGAGTGGTGAGCATCGGTCATTTCCTGCAATTTAGTGGCGTTTTCTAGTAACGCAACAAAATTGCAATAAAAGGCGAAGGGGCTGGAGAAAATTCGCTCGCTGGAGCACGGACGGCAATTCCGGACCGGAATGAAAGCAGGGCTTCGGAAAAAAGATAAAGAAATAGGTTGACGTTTGTTGGAGGGTTAACTAAATGTTTCTCCGTCGTCACGAAGGCGGCAATTTGAAAGGAGGTCTGTTTCAATCATGACTTATTCACCCAACCCCATAGTCTCCACTTCGCCGAGCGCCGTAGTTTTGGCGCCGACGAGCGATCTTCGTGGATGGGTCGGGGACCTCCTGGCAGGGCCTCTCCATCGAGGAAAAATGGAGGCTTCGGCAAGCCCCAAGAGCGCGCGAAAGACCTTTTGCCATCTGCCAAAAGGTTTGGCCGTGAAGGAAAGTGGGATGATGTGATTGGCTGATTAACAGTCTCTTTCGTCGCCCTGCTTCCTCCTGGGAATCAGGGCTTTTTTGTGCCCCCAGCTTTCAACCATTCAATCAAAAAACGATGCAAAGAGGAGCGCCCTCGCTCCCCAAACAAGGAGGGATGCCATTGCGAATGAAAAAATAGATCCTGAAAACGAGGAAAGCCTGCGGCCGTTGCCGGGGCTTTTTCCGACAGCATGACCGGACACGACTCCGTGGAACTGATGCCTGAAGTCAGGGCGCGAAGAGATAGTGTTTTCGGCAGAGTAAGCTTAACTCGATGATGAGTTGAGTTAAGGGCTTGTCGTGCTTGTTTTCGGGCCTGGAAGGCGAGGGAAAAGATGTGCCTGGAGAAACATCGCAAGGTCCGCCGAGAAATTCCTGCGGCCACGGTTCGGGAGAACGGTGACGGTGTTTGTTCCTGGAGAGCGTTGGTCAGGGGTCTTTTTCCAAGGAGCGGGGTGAGTGTTGGTATCTCAGGAAGGTCTCATAAGCCTTTCGCCGTCGGTTCGATTCCGTCCCCCGCAACCCCTTTTTCAGAAGTGGGGACTATGGTGTATCAGCAGCATTCGACAGTGTGATTGTCGCGGAACGGGTGCGAATCCCGTTGGTCCCCCCAAAGCTTTTCGGGTCTGTAGCTCAAATGGCGAGAGCAACCGGCTTTTAACCGGTCGATTCGGGTTCGAGGCCCGGCGGACCCACTTTTTCCTGCTGGCCATGATGTGTGTGTGGTGGCGGGTGGACGGTCTCAGTCTGCCCGCCACTTGCCCCTTGTTCAGGAACAAACTCCCGGGAAGAGCGGCGCACCTTGCGATGATTCTGGAGGTTGCAAGAAGCTCAAATTGAGAACGATGAAAACCGTAATTCATAAATCGATCGTGCTGGTGCTCAACCGGAATTGGCAAGCGATCAATACCGTGACGCCGGCCGAGGCCTTTGCCGCCATGATGGCGGAGGGCGCGGTGGGTCTCGATATCCACGGTCCCGACTGGATGGTGCCCGTTCCTTGGGAGGACTGGGTTCGGTTACCGGTGCGGGAGGATGACTTCGCGGTCGGAACTGTGAGCGGCCCCATCCGGATCCCTCTGGTGATGGTGCTGAGCTCCTTTGACCGGGTCCCCCTCAAGCGCCCCCGTTTTTCGCTGCGGGGTCTCTGGCAGCGCGATGGAGGCCGGTGCCAATACACCGGACGGGTGCTCAAAGCAGGCGAAGGCAATATCGACCACGTCATTCCGCAGTCGCGGGGCGGCGAGACCTCTTGGGAAAACTGCGTGCTCTCGGACCGGGTGGTGAACAACCGCAAGGCCGCCCGTACCCCCCAGGAAGCGGGATTGACCCTGCTCCGGCGTCCGGAGCGTCCGGCCGTGGTGCCCGTGACTCATTTACTAGAAAATTCGTATCAAATCGCGGAGTGGAACTACTTCCTTCCCGCCAACAAGTCAGAAGATGAAAACGCTCAAAAAGAAGGACCTCATTGAGGCCGGTTGGCCCAAGGGCCCCCAGCTGGAGGAGATGATGGAGAAGGTGCGCGCGCTGCAGGAACGCGGAGTCTGCGACCGGAAGTATCTCTTCAAGTTGCTCTCCCGCGATTTCGGCGCCCCGGAACCCAAGGTGAAGATGCGGGAAAGGCCCGCTCCCTTCTCCGAAGCCATTCGGGGAGAAAGTAAGGAAGAGAAAGAGAATGTCGCTGCCGTGCGCAAGAAGATGGAGCAATTGATGAAGGTGCCCGTCATCGCGCGCGGGGCGGTGATGCCCGACGCCTGTCCGACCAGCCCCCGCCCGGCGGTCATTCCTGTCGGTGGGGTGATCGCGGTGGAGAATGCCATCATTCCCAGTGCGCACTCCGCGGATATCTGTTGTTCGCTGTTCGCTACTTTTTACGAGGAGCGTAGTAGCGTGGCCAATGAGCTGGATAGTCTCACTACCGCAACCCGCTTCGGACCCGGGGGGCGGCACTATGATGACCTCGTGCCGCATCCGGTTCTCGATGAGGATGTCTGGGACAACCCTTTTCTTTCTGGATTGCGGGAGCGGGGGGTGATTCACATCGCGGACCAGGGGGATGGCAATCACTTCGCCTTTCTCGGTGAGGTGACGGTGGATGAAGACCTCATTGAGAGTTTGCGGAAGGTCGGTTACGGGGTGCTTGCCAATGAGCTGGCCGGGGAGCCAGGGGAGCCGCTGGAAGCGGCAGCCACGGACGGCCGCCGAAGGCCTCAGCCCCGGAAGCTGCGGGTGTTGGTGACTCATCATGGTTCGCGCAGCATCGGCTCGCACCTCTACAAGCGGGGCCAAGGGGTCGCCCTCAAGCACACCGCCAAGGTGGGAGATCATGTTCCCGAGGCCGGGGCCTGGTTGGATGCCCGTTCGTCGGAGGGCCGCCACTATTGGGAGGCTTTGCAATATGTCTCCCGTTGGACGAAGGCGAATCACGAGGCCATTCATGAGCGCTTTTTGGAACGAATCGGGGCCGAAAAAGTGGCGGCTTTCGGCAATGAGCACAATTTCGTCTGGCAACGCGGCGACCTTTTTTTGCATGGCAAGGGAGCGACTCCGGCGTGGAAGGATGCGGGAGGGCGGCCGCTGTTAGGCCTCATTCCGCTGAACATGGCGGAGCCCATTTTGATGGTCTTGGGTCGTGATAACGAAGAGTTCCTCTCCTTCGCTCCCCATGGCGCGGGCCGTAATATTTCCCGCACCAAGTTGATGCGCCGTTACCCCGATGCCGCCACCCGCCGCCAGGTCTTGGAGCATCACACCCAGGGGATTGATGTCCGTTGGTTCTGTGGACAGCCTGATCTGAGTGAGTCGCCCGTGGCCTACAAGGATGCGGAGCAGGTGCGGGCGCAGATTGCGGAATTCGGGCTCGCGGAGATCGTGGCCGAGATTCGTCCCTTGGGCTGCATCATGGCCGGGAGTTCGGGCCGCAGTTGGAAAGAGATCAAAGCCGAGGAACTCACCCCCAAGCAAAAGCGCCAAATCCAGCACCGCGCCGACCGCCGCCGCACGAAACAAGACCTGAGCCAATGGGAGGATTGAGACTAGAGAGCCAGCTTGAGGTCGGTGACGAATTGTTGGAATTCAGCGTCGGCCTGGGCGGGGTCGGGGAGGCGGAGCAGGTAGCTGGGGTGGATGGTGGCGACGACTTGGGGGGCGAGATGAGGGGCGTTGATGGGACCACGATTCTTGAGAACCCGAAAGCTGGGGTCGAGGAGTGCTTGGCCAGCGGTGTTTCCTAACAAGACGATGACCTCGGGTTTGACTTTAAGGATTTCGGCGAGGACCCAGGGCTTGCAGTGATGGATTTCTTCCGCGTTGGCGCGCTCGTGGAGGCGTCGCTTTCCTTGGATCTTGAATTTGAAATGTTTGACGGTGTTGGTGAGGTAGAGCGCCTTGCGGTCCAGGCCTGCGGTTTCGAGGGCCCGGTCGAGGAGTTTTCCTGCCGGGCCGACGAAGGGTCTTCCGGCAATGTCCTCCTGATCCCCGGGTTGTTCGCCAATGACCATGACGCGGGCGTTGGGGGGGCCTTCGCCAAAAACGGTCTGGGTGGCAGCTTCGTAGAGGGGGCAGGACCGGCAGGCGGTGGCGGCTTCGTCAATCTGAGTCAGGGAGAGGTCGTGCGCTTGGGCGAGGGCTGCGACGGGCGAGAGTCCGGGCTGGTCCGTGTCGGGATGGAGGGCGCCTCGCGGGGTGTTTGCGGAGACGTGCCCCCGCTCGTGATTCGGCCCTTTCTCGACCATCTCGCTGGAGCGGTTCGAGGCGCTGGCGGTCAACCTGGAGATGAGGGGCGTTTCGGGGAGATTCTTCCAATATTTCTTGGGCATCTCGCTTTGCATGGCCTGCAGTTTGAGGCGGGCGGGATTGAAGATGCTGGCGTAGTAGGTGCGCCAGAATTCCTCCAGCTCGTCATCGGCGGGGGCGGCGCCGACCTCCACTCCGGCGGTGAAGTGCAGCTTTTCCTTCTCCCAATGAGCGCAGCGGTCGGGAGTGAGGATCGACCAGTCGAAAGAGGCGAAGCGTTTGGCAAAAAAAGGAGCGGTGAGTTCGACGATGTGGTGCTCGGGCTCGAACCAGGCCGCGAATTGCTCGCGACCGCTGTCGGGATGTTCTCCCACTTTGCGAAAGCGAACGAAGGCTTTCATTTTGTGGCGGTCGCGCGAGACCGCTTTGGCCAGGCGGGAGAGCGTGCGCACCGCCGGGTCGGCTTGATTGCCCAAGAGATGTCGTTCGCCGTGATTGAGACGGTAAACGGCTTCGTAGAGCAGGTTCCACCGATTCGCCTCGCGGTGGCAGCTGGCCAAGGTGGCGAGGTCGAGGAAGCGCTGGGGGATGCGGAGATCGGGCAAGTCCCTGGGGTTATAATGGGGTCGGGACGAGTAGGCCGCTGTTTCTTCCGCGAGAAAAAGGGAGGCGGTGGCGCTGCCGTCATCGAAGAGAACTTCGCCCGGGGGCACCTGTTGCAACAGCAAATCCCGGGCGGCCTCGCGCCAGGAAGCCAGTTCGGGTCGAATGAATCGCGTGATCATGGGGGCTTCAAGCGGTTTCGGAGGGAGCGAAGTCGAGTTCCAGTTGGGCGGGCGGGGGGAGGAAGTGGCGCCGCAGTTGCTCGCTTTCCAGCAAGCTGGGGGCGGGAGAGTAGTCGAGGGTGGTGAGGAAGGGGCGGCACTTTTTCAGCGAAACTCCGAGGCGCTGGAGGTGCTCAAGGCGCAGGGGATGATGGCGGCGGCTGGAGAGAATGCGCTGCACGGAACGCACGCCAATGCCGGGGATGCGCAGCAGATCCTCCCGGGCGGCCCGATTGACATCGACCGGAAAAAGGCTGCGATTGCGCAGAGCCCACGAGAGCTTGGGGTCGAGCTCCAAGTCCAGGGAGGGGTTTTTCTCATCTGCGATTTCTCCCACGGAATAGCCGTAGTAGCGGAGGAGCCAGTCGGCTTGATAGAGGCGATGCTCGCGCACGAGGGGTGGGGACTTGGCGGGCAGAAGGGGGGAGGAATCCGGAATGGGGCTGAAGGCCGAGTAGTAGACCCGGCGCATCTTGTAGCTACTATAAAGTTCGTTGCTGCGATGAAGGATCTCGTGATCGGAGGAATCGTCGGCTCCGATGATCATTTGGGTGGATTGACCAGCGGGGGAAAAGGGGGCGGGTCGTTGGCCCTCCCGCACGGTCTTGTCGCGGCGCGCTTCCTGATTCTCCTCAATGCGCAGGCGGATGCCCCCCATGGCCTGGCGGGTGCGGCGGAGGTTTTTCTCGGGGGCCAGGGTGTTGAGGCTCTGCTGGGTGGGAAGTTCGATATTGATGCTGATGCGGTCCGCGTATTGACCGGCCTTTTCGATGAGCCCGGCAGAGGCCTCGGGAATGGTCTTGAGATGGAGGTAACCGCGGAAGTGGTGGTCTTCCCGCAGGGAGCGGGCCACTTCCACCACTTGCTCCATGGTGTAGTCGGGGTTGCGAATGATGCCCGAGCTGAGGAAGAGCCCCTCGATGTAGTTGCGCTTGTAGAAGTCGAGAGTGAGCTGCACCACCTCCTGTGGGGTGAAACGGGCGCGCGGGGTGTTGCTGGAGCGCCGGTTGATGCAGTAGTGGCAATCGTAGATGCAGGCGTTGGTGAGGAGAATCTTGAGGAGGGAAACGCAGCGGCCGTCCGGGGTGTAGCTGTGGCAGATACCGGCTCCGCCCGTGGAGCCCAGCGCGGAGGAACCGGGGCCGGTGGAATCGCGCTTTTGGCCGCCACTGCTGGAGCAGGAGGCATCGTATTTGGCCGCGTCTGCGAGGATGGAGAGTTTTTTATGCAGAATCAAAACGAGCGGGAGGAACTTTTGAATAGTTGTTCAAAAGTTTCTTTCTGGCAAGTTTGAAAATGCGGGCAGGGGAAGTTTTGTGCTCTTTAATCGCGGTGGTAGGGCGTCCCCGCGTGGATAGTGGCCAGGCGGTAGAGTTGCTCAGCCAGCATGAGGGTGGCCAGCTCGTGCTGCAGCACCAGGCTGGACAGCGCCAGGGTGTAGTCGGCGGCGGCGCGGGTGGCGGGGAGATGGCCATCGGAGGGCCCGATGAGGTAGGAAATCTCCTTGATGTCGGGGCGCTCAATCCACGACTTCATGAGATCGGCCAGTTGGCGGGTGGTGGGGGACTGGCCGCGCTCGTCGAGGACGATGCGGAAGCTCCGCTCACTGGCCGCCAGCAGGCGCTGGGAAACCTGCTCGGCGGGGCCGTCCTTGAGGGTTTCCAGCGAGTATTTGCCGTAGCGTTGGAGGCGGCGCAGGTAGTCGTTGAGGCCGTTTTTGGCAAAGGGGAGGGCCGGTTTTCCGACCACGAGAAGGCGATGGGTCACAGGAGGGGAGATTGGCGCTAAATTTCACCCTTTCCAAGCGTAAGTCGCACCCGCTAGAGTGTCCTACACTCCGTGGCAAGGCCATGCGAGTGCGCAACACACAAAATCCAACTTATGCAAGCTGTTGAAGTTATCCTATTCATTGTCGCTGTCGTCGGCGTCATTGCCCTGGGAATTTGGAAAGCCAAAAAAGACGAATCAAAAAGTGAAGCTGGCGGAGAGGCCGCCGATTACTTCCTCGCGGGCCGGGGCCTGACCTGGTGGCTGGTGGGCTTTTCCCTCATCGCGGCCAATATCTCGACGGAACAGTTCGTGGGGATGTCGGGCTCGGCGGCGGACTGGCTGGGGATGGCAATCGCTTCTTATGAGTGGATTGCGGCGGTCACCCTCGTGCTCGTGGCCTTCTTCTTCCTCCCGCGATTCCTCAAGTCCGGCCTCTACACCATTCCAGAGTTTCTGCAGTACCGCTTCGATGGCACTGCTCGACTGGCGATGGCTATCCCGGCGATTGTGACTTTGGTATTCGTGACCACTTCTTCTGTGATTTTCTCCGGAGCCAAATTTGTTTCGGAATACTACAACGATGTGCCTGTGATCAGCAACTTGACCGCCATGTGCTGGGCCATCGCCGCCCTGGCTGCGGTTTATGTGTTTGTTGGTGGTCTCAAAGCTTGTGCCTGGACCGACCTGATTTGGGGCGGGGCCCTCATCCTGGGAGGAGCTATCGTGATGTGGTTCGCCTTTTCCACTCTGGCGGATAAGCCTGCCGAGGAGCTGATCTTGACCAAAGTGGAGAACTCCGACGCGACGGCGGCCGATATCGAGTCGGCCGGGGCTTGGGAGCGCTTCATGTTGCTCAATGATGGGAAAAACGGCGAGGCTGTGGCGCGGAATGGCGACAACCTCTCGGGCGGTAAAGTCCACATGGTGCGTCCCAAAGAGGATTCTGACATCCCTTGGACGGCCCTCCTCGTCGGACTCTGGATTCCCAACTTCTTCTATTGGGGTCTCAACCAATACATCGTGCAGCGGACCTTGGGCTCCAAATCTCTCGCCGAGGGGCAGAAGGGGATCGTCTTTGCCGCTGCCCTGAAGCTGATTATTCCCTTCATCGTGGTCATTCCCGGCATTCTGGCCTTCAACCTCTTTTCCGGCGACTTGCGGAGCTCCGCGATGGCCAAGAATGAGACCTTCCTGGCAGACGCCAAGCCGGGCGACTACTTCACCGTGCAGGAGAAGTTCGTCGAGCTGGAGCCTGAGCATGCCCGGGCAGCCTTTGTCACCAATGCGACCCTTTTGGGCACCCCCAATCTGGTGATGGAGGGTGTGACCCCGGCAGAAAAAGCGGCTGAAATCAATGGTTTGGCGGCCAAGCTTGATGAGCAGAAGAAGAAGGACAAGGACTCCACTCTGGGCAGCTCCTCGACTCTCAAAGCCTACGACTATGATGCCGCTTTCCCGGTTTTGGTGCGCAATCTCATCAGCCCCATGCCGTGGATTTCCTGGTTTGTGCTGGCGGCGCTCTGTGGCGCGGTGATCAGCTCCCTGGCCTCCATGCTGAACTCGGCGTCGACCATTGCCACCATGGATTTGTATTCGAATTTCACTGGCAACAAGGACTCTGATCATCTCGTGAAAGTGGGTCGGATCTTCGTGGTTCTTTTCGTGATTCTGGCCGCGCTGCTGGCCCCCAAACTCGATAACTTCACCAGTATTTTCGCTTACATTCAGGAGTTCCAGGGCTTCATTTCCCCCGGTATTCTGGCTGTCTTCATCCTGGGCTTCTTCTCGCCCCGCACTCCCCGCTTCTTCGGCGTGGTGGGCATCGTCACCAATGTCGTGGCCTACGGCGCGCTCAAGTGGTTCATCGGGCCAGTGCTCACCAAGAATGGCCTCTGGTATTCGGAGGAAATGGCTTTCCTCGATCGCATGGCCATTTGCTTCTTCCTCGTTCTCATCGTGGGCGGGGTGTTGACCAAGCTGCGGCCATTGGCCCATCCGGTGGAAATGCCCGAGAACAAAGTCATCGCCTTGGAGTCCTCTAAAGGGGCCAAGATGGTGGGGATTGGAGTCATTGTGGCCACCATCGCCCTCTACGCCATCTTCTGGTAAAGCGATCGTTGGCTTTCGCCGTCAAAGGCATCGAATCTTCGCAAAAGCCCCGGGCCATCCCGGGGCTTTTTTGTGGCGAGGGGGAATCGCTCTTGTCTTTTTTCGTCAAATTGGGGCTCTAAAGGGGCGGGAAGATAGTTTCCCAGTTGACTAAAAAGGGCGTGTCGTCGGCGTTGGTAGAAAAGAAAACCTCTCGCTCGCGAACTCGTCGTCTGGAGGTTGGTGTGATTCAGGATCGGTCAAGTTGTTGGCAGGTGAAGTATGACTCATAAAAAGTTTATTTATAGTTGTTTCTGTTCTTGTTGGTTGGGGCCGGGCAGTGCTGAGAATAGTCTTTGTTCAAGAGGGAGGCCTTTCCGAAATTGGGAAAAATTGGGCGGCGGATTTTCTCAGCGAAGGAGCAGCGGCGAGTCCTGGGAGGGGCCGAAACCACCAGAATCGAGCCGATGGAAGGGGGCAGAATTTGTTATTTTTTGACTCAAAAAAGGCTTCCCTTATTTCTTTAGAGACTGACCGCCTTCCTCGGCGGCTTCCCATCCCTAACCAATCTATCATGAAAAATCCGAACCGAATTCTTGGGGCTTCCTTGATGTCTCTCGTCTTCGCCTCCCTCCCGGGGCAAGCTGCGGAGATCACTTGGCAGTCGTCAATGGACATGAGTGGCGACAGCGATGTCTCCACCAATGGCGAGTTGCGTCTGGCCATCAATGCATCCTCCGGCACCGACTTCACAGTCAATGGCGTCACTTTTCAAGGGGTGGCCAATCCACCTGCCGTCTCGACGACTCTGCTTCCCTTCCAGACCACTCTTACCGGCACTTATGGGGCTTTTGCTCGAGGTTCCCTGCCAAATACTGAGGTCGACGAGCTTTCTGATCTGATTGTGAGCGGATTTTGGGGTTCCTCTACGACTCCTGCCGTGACGACCTTCACCAATCTGGTGGTGGGTCAAGAGTATGAAATCCAGGTTTTCTCCAATGATGCCCGGACGAGTCGCACGCGCAATTTTCAGACCGCATTGAGCAATGGGCTTCCTGCGGAAGACGAGGGTTATGTCCAGTTGGCGGGAGTTCTCGAGCTGAACAATTCCCCTGTCGAACCCGAAAATGATCCCGAGGGACCTGAGCAGGGCGATTACATCATTGGCACCTTCACCGCCGATTCCTCCGTGCAATCTTTCGAGCAATTGGGTTCGAACAATGGAGGCACCACCTTCAGTGACAACGGGCGTATCCACATCAATGCCATCCAGTTGCGGGCTATTGGCGAAATCCTGCCCGATCCCGATCCCGAGCCCAAGTATTGGACGGGATTGACGGACGGCAGCCTGGACAACCTTACCAACAATTTTGCGTTGAACGATCCGGCGGCTGCACTGGAGCCGGGCAATCTGAACAACGTCAATGCCAATGGGGGCTTGGCGACTTTCGCGGATGAATATTTCGCCAATGATACCAGCACTGCGGTGGCGACCACTGACTTGACCATCCCGGCAGATGCCCAGCCGACAGCGAGCATTCTGTCCTTTGTGAATGACAGTGTCGATTACACCATCACAAGTACCGATTCTTCGGGAATCGTAGGGGCGGCCACTCACCTGGAGGCCACTGGGACCGGAGCTTTGACCCTTCTTGGCACCCATATCTACGAGGGAAACACCGTGATCGGAGCTGATTACTTTCTTCAGCTTGGTGACGACACTCACCAGACGATCTTGAGCTCGCCCAGTCTCGTGGCAAGCGGAGAAGTCATCTACGACACCAGCGCGGGTGATACCACCTATGATGGCATCATCTCGGGTGGGGGGATTTTTGAAAAGGCCGGAGACAATCTGCTCACTTTGAACGGGAACAGCACTTTTACGGGCCAATCCTACATCTCGGGTGGAACCCTCGTCCTGGCGAATCACTTTGACTCTTCCGCCGTCGATATTTCGGCGGGAGCCACGGTGGAGATCGCCCTTGAAGGCAGTGCACGCCGCCGAGGCACCATTGTCTATACGGGGCTAGGAACCCTGCGGAAGTCGGGCACGGGCAATTTGTCCTACACCACCGGTAACTTCCAGCTGGCGGCGGGCTCCTTGATTGAAGTTCTGGGAGGACGCTTCACGGGGAGTGCCGGGGGCACGGGCGGAAGCGAGATTTGGACCAACAACGCTTCCGATCTCTTTGTGGCCGAAGGAGCCGTCTTTGCGGGAGTGGAAGGAAACGTCCGCTTCGGGGCTCTGACCGGGGCAGGAGAATTTTCCACTGGTTTCACAGGTGCCGGTTATGTGGAGGCAGTGATCGGCTTGGGCGATGCCTCGGGCTCCTTTGCTGGCGTGGTCACCAATACTCCGGCCAACATTGATGGAGAGACCGGGGAGGTGTTGCAATACCATGACGGAAATCTCCGCAAGGTGGGCACGGGCACCCAGACTTTCACGGTTGGAGTGGAGCATCGCGGCAATACCGTCGTCGAGGACGGCACCTTCGAGGTCGTGGGGGAGACTGCTTACATGATGTTCTATCCTCGCGAAAATGCCACCATTGGCATGGTCTCGGGTGATGCCGCGACAGGAACCGGCACTTTCACTTTGAATGCCGAACTTGCCTTCAATCTTTCCGACGCGGACTTGACGGAAGGAAATTACTGGAAGGTGATTGATGACAGTCACCTCGCGGCTGTGAACTTCGGCGAGAACTTCGGAGTGGGCGATTTTGACGAGCCTCGCTCCTTCACAGAGAGCAGCCCCGGCATTTGGACGCTGACTTATGAGGGGGTGGACCTGACCTTTGAAGAAGCCAGCTACACGCTCTTTGTGGGTGAACCCTTCGAGGTGCCGGAGGAAGAAGTGGCGCTTGAGTCTTGCGGATTCAATGAAACTGGCGGGTTCGAAGTGACGTTCATCAACCTCAGCCCGGGAACGACTTATCAGCTGAAGAAGTCCACCGACCTGAGCAGCCCCTTCACCATCGATGTCGGGGACACCTTCACCGGAGCAGCCACCAACACCTTCGTGGACGCGGCTCCTTCCGAGGAAAAAGCCTTCTACCAGCTCTACGAAGTGCCCTGATTTTCCCCGGGAAAACAGATATTTCAGCAAGAAAGGCTCCCTTCCCCGGGAGCCTTTTTTTGGTGCTGCCGGGGAGGGCCGCGGAAAGAGGCGCTCTGCCTGGCTTTTGCGCCTGCTTTATTTTGCCCGGCTCTCTTCGATCTCGATGCGATCCAAGCCAAACATGTAGCCCGGCGCGGCGGCTGCATTCTTGCCCGTCAAGTGGATGTCGATTTGCAGTGGCTCTTTTGGGGCGATGGTGACGTTTGGAAAATACAAGGGAAGGCCCTGCTTAACTTCGGTGGTGTAGAGGTCGACTTCCCGGATCTGGCCATTGATGACCACGCGCACTGTGGCGTAATCGCGGGCGGTGGTGGGAAAGAGAATGAGCTTTTTCGTCCCCGCCGCCAAGTCCTCGATTTTCAGCGTGAGGACGGCGCCGGGGTTCGCGCCCCGCCACCACAGCTGGCTGTCCCCGCTCCAGTGATCAGAAAAGCCGCCCATCCCTTGGGCGGAAACCTGTCCGTGCTCCGTCGAGGCCGCCGAGACCAAGTCCTCGCCTTCCAAGCGAATCACTCCTGGAGCGGGCTTGGGAATGGCGCGATTTTTGTCCTTCTCGGAAGGAAGTGGAACTTGTTGCGAGCTGGCGAGATACTTCACCAGGTCGGTGACTTCCTGGATTTCCAAAGTCTCGAATAATCCCGCTGGCATCAGAGATTGGGTTAGTTCTTCTCTTTTAGTGACTTCGTCTTTGGCGACAGCTCGCGTGGTGCCGCCGGGGAGGGTGAGCTCGAATTGATGGGCGGACTCACGGGTCACCATTCCACTGAGGGTGGAACCATCGGCCAAGGTGATGATATTGAGCTGGTAGGCTTTACCAACGATAGCGCCTGGTGCGAGGACGTTTTCCAGCAAATAGCCCAAATCCGCCCGGTTGGAGCCGGTGAGGTCGGGGCCGAGGGCGATTCCTTCCCCAAAAAGTTGATGGCAGGTTCCGCAGGTTCTGTCGAAGACCTCACGTCCCCGGGAGGCATCGGCGGCCGCCAGGTGGTCGGGCGAGAGGACTTGTTCCCAGCGGGCGGTGGCTTCGGCCAAGGCCTCCGGGCTCAGCAAGGCTTGGCCCCGGCTCCAATTCCGGGCGATGAGGGCGGAAAGAGCCTCGTTCTCGAATCGCTCAAATTGATCCAGCATCACGGGAGAGAGGAGAGCGGAGTCGAGGTCCCCTTCATCAATGGCAGTGAGTAGGATCAGGGCCATATCGGCTCGGGAGGCGAGGGTATTGATGGCGGCATGGCGGGTGGAAAGGCTGAGTTCCGGCAGAATGGCAACGAGGGCCCGGGCGGTCTCGGGACCCGGGAAATCCCGCAGGGCAGCGACGGCGGCTTCTTGCAGGGGTGGGGAGGAGAGCGCTCGGCGGGCAGCAGGGGCCAGCTTGGGATCGGCTCCTAGAGTGAGAAGCTCCAAGGCCCGGAGGCGAGCTTTGGCGTCTTTGGTCTCGTCGCCAAGCAAAGCCCGGAGCTGGGGAAAAAATTCCTCGTCTCCGAATCGGGTGCCCAGTTCTCGCAGAATGGAGGCGAGGGCTGGATCGTCGCCGAGTGTGCGGGCATGCTCTTTGGCCGCCTGCCAGCCTTGGGGCGGAGGCGTGGTGGTCGCTCCCGCCAAGCCGGATAGGAGCTGCCCGGCCAGGCGAGTGAATTCGGCTGCGTTGTTGCTGCGGGACAAACGGCTCATAACAGCGGAGCGGCCAGCGGGAATTTCGGTGGCGCGACGGAAGAGAGACTGGCGCAAGCGTGGCCATGGTGACTTTTCTCCCAAAGCCAAGGCGCGCTCGGGGTCGCTTTCCAACAAGGGCGCGAGACCATACCAGACGAGGAGGGGGATGTTGCTGTCTTGCGCACTGAGTTCGTGGGTGCTGAGCCCTTCCGCCAGGCTCCAGCGCAGTTCTTCGGGAAGGCTTTGCAGCTTGCTGGCAAGGGAGCGACGCACCCGCAGGGAGGTCTCGTTGCGCGCCATTTTGGTGAGGGCCGAGTGGAATGCGGAGTCGGCGGGGGCCAAGCGCACAGCCCAAGCGCGGAGGGTTTCGTCCCGATGAGCAAGAGTCTCCCGCAATTGCTCGGAGGAAAGAAGGCCAGCGACGTGGCGGGCCCATAGCGCGCGCAGCAAGAGCTCCGGCTGCTTGGCATGAGTGTGTTCGAATTGTTCCAAGGCGGTGGCGGTTTCTTCGCGATGAAGAGCGCCAAAGTGCTTCCGTTCCTGCAGGAGCCGTTGTGCTTGGCGGGCATGAAAGGAATTGGGGTGGGCCAGGGTGATGACCAGTTCGCTGTCACTCTGGGAGGGAAGAGTGAGAGTGGTGTTTTTGGCGTCGCCATAGCGGGCGCGAAAGATGCGGCCATTGCTGCGATCCCAGATTTCGACATCGCGGTGGTGGCAAGTCTGGGAATCGACCCAGTCGGAGAAATAGAGCGCGCCATCGGGCCCTTGCAGGAGAGCAACCCCCACAAACTGATGATTGTGAGAAAGGGCAAAGTCGGGCCGGTGACGGGCGATGTAGCCAGAGCCCTTTTTCTCGATGGCTTCACTGACAATGCGGTGGCCGTGCAGGTTGTGGAAAAACATCTGTCGACGCCAAGCAGGCGGAAACTCGGGAGCATCATAGTAGACCAGTCCACAATGGGCGTGCCCTCCTCCCAGCGCGGAGGTGTCCGCCGGCGCGGCCGGACGCGAAGTGAAGTTGTCCCCCCAAAAGGCATGGTCGCTGATTTTTCCTGCGTAATGGGCGTGATCCGCGATGGTCTTGATGTCGTCGTAGACCCAGGGCTCGAAGTGCTGCCCGGCCTGTCGCTGGTAGCGGCCTCCGGGGCTGAGGTGATAGAAGTGGGGAATGACGCAGGCACTGATGAAGAATTCGCCGTGCTCATCGAAGTCGAGACCCCAGGGATTGCTCGTGCCATGGGCAAAAATCTCAAAATCCTGGCTCTCGGGGTGATAGCGCCAGACCGCTGCATTCAGAGGAGTGCGATCCTCGTCCGCTGTTCCCGGTTTGCCTACGAGTGAATGCGTAAAGACGCCGTGGCAACCATAGAGCCAACCGTCTGGTCCCCAGGTGAAGGAATTGAGCGTTTCGTGAGTGTCTTGGTAACCCCATCCATCTAACAAGATTTCTGCCGGTCCGTCTGGACGATCGTCTTGATCCCGGTCGGGAAGAAAGAGCAAATGGGGGGCTGCTCCGACATAGACCCCGCCGAAGCCGACGGCTATCCCGCTGGCAAGATTGAGGTTTTCCGCAAAAACGGTTCGGGATTCAAAGCTGCCATTTCCATCTTTGTCCTCCAGAATGACAACCCGATCCTGCCCTTTTCCCTCCGGCGCTCGTTCGGGATAAGTGCGCCCCTCCAGCACCCACAGGCGACCCCGGGCATCGAAAGTTATCGCAATCGGTTGGGTGATTTCGGGTTCGGCCGCAATGAGATCCATCGTGAAGCCGTCCGGAAGTTCGAATTTGTCGCGCGCTTCTTCCGGGGTGAGATTCGAGCCATAGTCTTCCTGCGGCCTGCCGGCGGGGACTTTCCAGCGTAAGGAGGGGTTGCTCGTGACTGGACTCTTCCCTTTTTGGAAATGCAGAGCCAATCCATGTTTGTTGCTGGTGATCAGGTCCGGGCGTTGGTCGTCATTCAAATCAGCGACCTTGATTTCGACCCCGACCCCGGATGCTTGGTCAACGAGGTGAGGGACGAACTCGATTCCTTCTTTTGTCGGCGTGTTGCGGAACCAGTAGAGCACGGGAGCCTCCAAGCCGCCCGGGTCCTTGCCCTGATGGGCGTAGTAGCGCTTGCCCGTGACGAAGTCTTCGCGACCGTCGCCATCAATATCGGCCCGGGCCATGGCATGGGTTTGTGAAAAGCAAACTCCGAAAGGATTGTTGGTGGAGCTTTCGCCCATGATGGCGTGGGCGGTGAATTGGCCGGGTGCGGTTTGCTCGAACCAGGAGAGCCCATACCCGTGTGCGGCGAGGGAGGTCACCACATCGCTGTCGCCATCGCCATCATAGTCGTGCACGAGGATTTGGGAGCCTCCCGGAAAGGAGGCCTCATTCCAGCGGTGCTTTTTCCAGAGTCCTTGGGTGCCGGGGTTTTCGAACCAAAAGTGGCTGGCGACCACATCATCGAGGCCGTCGCTGTTCATATCGCCCACGCCCAGGCCGTGCTCGTAACGACCGCCGGCGTCTCCTTTCTCCGAGATCGCCTGCCACTTCCATTTGGCAAAGGGATCTTCACCGGCCTGGTAGTAGCCGTATTCGCCGTCCCGCGAGCAGACCAGCTCGGGGAGCCCGCCAGCGGCGAGATCGACGAAGTGTGGAGACTCGTTGTTGATAATCTCCGCGATAGGAAAGACTTCCCAGAGGGGCTCCTCGCTTGCGGGCCCGGGATTGCGATAGAGGCGAGCCTCCTGCCCGGGAAAGCCAATGACGAGAATGTCTCCGTCACCATCCCGGTCGGCGTCGACTATGTGGGAAAAAAAGTTGTTGGCGTATCCTTGCGAACCATCAAGCGCTCCCCCTTCGGCAAAGCGATGAACCTGGGAGTAGTCCGGGCCTGCCCACCAGAAGGGGCCGTAGGAGAGGTCGGCCGTGCCATCTCCATCGATA
The DNA here is from genome assembly GCF_016595415.1 of Roseibacillus ishigakijimensis. GTDB lineage: Bacteria > Verrucomicrobiota > Verrucomicrobiia > Verrucomicrobiales > Akkermansiaceae > Roseibacillus > Roseibacillus ishigakijimensis. The sequence goes on along the minus strand of NZ_JAENIO010000034.1, from coordinate 2,007 downwards.
TCTCCCACCCCGGCCCCCTCGGCATGGAATTCGCGGGTCAGCCACCGGGTCTCCCAAGGTGCAGAGCCCTTTTTCTCCTGTTCCTGCCAATCTCGCTTGGCCGCAAAGAAGGTGGAAAAGGAGAGTAGCAAGGGCAGGAGCAGGGCAAAGCGATTCATGATGAAAAGAAAAGACTCTTGGCTTCGTCTTACGCTTCAGGGGCTCTCTCCCTTCCGCATTTTTGTGGGCTTGCTCTCGGATGGGAGTTGAGGAGGGAGGGTTTCTATTCGTAGTATCCTCACCATGAATGTCTCGATGGGGCCGATCCTGCGGTCAAAGTCCTTTTGGACAGTCCGGTGTTCTGGCCTCTTCTCCCCTTAGTTCTTTTGATGGTGTTTGGGGGAGGATGGGCGAATATGAGGCTGGTGTTGGGACTACGGGCCACGTCGTCGCCATTCGTGAAAAGGAAGTCGTTCGCAAGAGGCGGTAGTGCTGCAGGGGTCAGCGGGAGAATGAAGAACGTAGTCATTTGAGCCATGCGGTGGCTCCATGATCCAGTAGCGCGCGCTGACTGCACCTGGTTCGGTGGAAGCAAAAAAGTGGTGGCGACTCCAGTGGCACGGAGATCCAGCTTTCATGGGTATGGCCTGCCGCGCTATCGAACCAACTAATCACGATGCCGGAGGGGGTGGCCGGGCGGAGAGCGACGGAGACCGAGCGAATCGATCCGGGCGGATTTGAGGTGGGTGGGCCAGAGCCGGGGGACGGACTGTTGGAGGGTGCGGGTTCAATCTCCAGAAGAGCAAGGGTGTAGTCCTGTCCGAGACCAGTGATGTCTTCCGTGACTGTCTGCCAGTTTTGTAAATCCGGACTGCGCTCGAGGCGATGAACGACCCCGGGAATAGTGGTGAAGACGAGGCTCTAGTAGGTGGCGCTATCCACTTGTTGGTTCCCGAATCGCCAATCGGGAGGAGAGGGAGTCTGGGCTGAAAGGGGGAAATAGATTGAGAGGGAGACCAAAAGGCTCAGCCGGGAGAATCTGCACTTGAGACTCTAATAATGACTTCACTAGAGGGTGGTCAGAGAAAAAGAACTCGGGAAGAGCAGCTCAATCCTGACTTTTCAACTTGGTCCGGATCCGGGTAACCGCTTCGGGAGAAGCCTCCAGCTCACTGACGAGAGCTTCAAAAACGCGCATGGTGGGACTGGACACGTGATGTTCCATTCCCTCCACGTCGTCGTAGATGGTAGCGTCGTCGATGTCGAAAAGCTGCAAGAGGCGGGTGAGGATGTCGTGGCGGCGGATGATGTAGTCGGCGACTTCTTGTCCCCGCTCGGTCAAGGTGGTGCCCCGATAGCGTTCGTAGTTCACCAGCCCCTCGCCATCGAGTCGCTTAATCATATTGGTCACGCTAGCCTGCGAGACCGAGAGGCGTTCCGCGATATCCACCACCCGGGCGTAGCCCTTTTCGGCAATGAGACCGGAGATTTGCTCGAGGTAATCCTCCATCGCAATGGAGCCGATGCGGGCGGGGCTGCTGGAGGATGGTCGAGTCACGATGGAGGGAAGCCTAGTGACTTTGCCAATCGAGTCAAATCACTGCCGGTGCCATTTTGCGGACCCGGTGTTTCCAAGAATGGCTCTTTCTTAAAGGTGAGGACCCCGGACGAGGGTAAAAGGGAGCCGCAAAACTGCGGTGTTGAACCGCTAAATCACGCTCTTTGCTAGAAATCAGCCCCAAATTCGGAATGGTTTGCTAAAAACGTTCTCAGCTCTTGCGAATCGAAAGCGAGTGGAGGAATTGGTGTGAGATAATGATTAAAGTCTCTTATCCAGTCCTTTAGGATGTTTCCTGTTTGCTAAAATACTGACGGTGAAACCAAATTTGCTATTTTGTTCCTCAGGGAAAGGGGCGAAAGGGTGATTTTTGAACGGAATGATGTTGACGTCTGCCGGGTTCGTGACTAGCTTCGCGCCCCGCCGCGAGATGCGGCTCACGAGAAACCAACCTGAACCGGCTGCGACCT
>NZ_JAENIO010000033.1 GCF_016595415.1 Roseibacillus ishigakijimensis | reverse complement strand
TCTTCCGTCGCAGAGCCGCTGAGACCCAGAGATTCACAGAGTTCTTCCTTTCTCAAAAAACTCCACGCTCCTCCCTGTCTTTGCGTCTCTGCGTCTCTGCGTCAAAAATAAGACGCCCTCCGCCCTTCTTCCGTCGCAGAGTCGCTGAGACCCAGAGATTCACAGAGTTCTTCCTTTCTCAAAAACTCCGCGTTCCTCCGTGTCTTTGCGCCTCTGCGTCAAAAATATGACGCCATCCGCCCTTCTTCCGTCGCAGAGTCGCTGAGACCCAGAGGTTCACAGAGTTCTTCCTTTCTCAAAAAACTCCGCGTTCCTCCGTGTCTTTGCGTCTCTGCGTCAAAAATGAGATGCCCTCTGCCGCTAAGAAACCAGCGACCTCCCCTCTGCCGGAAACATCTTCTTTCGCAGAAACAGCGAAACATGCACCAGACCAATGAGCGCAGGCACCTCCACCAGGGGCCCGACCACCGCCGCAAAAGCAACCCCGGAATCGATGCCGAAGACCGCGATGGCCACCGCAATGGCAAGCTCAAAATTATTCCCCGCCGAGGTGAAAGCCACACTGGCCGAGCGCGGATAATCCGCCCCCAGCTTCGCCGCCATCACAAAACTGACGAAGAACATGATGCCGAAATACAAGAGCAGCGGAATGGCGATACGCAGGACATCGAGAGGCAGCTCCACGATGGCATCGCCCTTGTAGGTGAACATCACCACGATGGTGAAAAGGAGGGCCACCAGCGTCAGCGGAGCAATACGTGGTAGAAACACCCCTTCATACCATTCCACACTCTTGACCCGCGTAAGCACCACCCGCGAGAGCATTCCCGCAAAGAAAGGAATCCCGAGATAAATCATCACCGAGGTAAAAATCTCCCCCATGGAGATATCGACCACCGCGCCTTCCAGCCCCACCAAGGGAGGCAAGACGGTGATGAAGAGCCAGGCGTAAGCGCCATAGAAAAGAATCTGGGCAATGCTATTGAAAGCCACCAGACCAGCGGCATACTCCGACGAGCCTTTCGCCAAGTCGTTCCAGACCAGCACCATCGCTATACACCGGGCCAAACCCACCAGGATGAGGCCCACCATGTAGTCCGGTTGATCCCGCAACAATAAGACCGCCAGAATCCACATCACCACCGGCCCGATGATCCAGTTTTGCACCAGTGAAATGCTGATGATCCGGGGATTGGAAAAGACCCGGGGCAACTCTCCGTAGCGCACTTTCGCCAGCGGCGGATACATCATCACGATGAGCCCGATGGCCAGCGGCAGATTGGTCGTGCCCACCGTAAAGGGCCGGAAAAAAGCCTCGGGATCGGCGATGAGGAAACGACCAATGACGATTCCAAGCGCCATGGCAGCGAAAATCCAGGCCGTGAGATAACGGTCTAGGAACGACATTCGGGAAGCAACTTTGTCAGACATGATGATTTGAGTATTTCGAGTGAACCCGCCGGCTCAGCAGCCACAGGAATCGGAGGCTCCGCGGTCAATGGCCGCAATGCAGGTGAGAAAAGTCGGGAGGCAGTCGCAGGCCAACTCGTAGTAAACCTGCAGCCCCTTCTTCTCACAGGAAACCCATCCGGCCTTGCGCATAAGGGTGAGATGCTTGGAAATGGTCGACATATCGCAGTCAAAGGAAGCCACGATATCCGAGACACAACGAGGCCCCTGCGAGAGAGATTGCACAATCTCCAACCTCACCGGGTGGGCCAGGGCCTTGATGATCTCAACCTGTCGAGCGGTGGAAACGGTCGTCATTTACTTGGCGAAAATGCCAAGTAGTTTCGCGTTGTCAAAGACCATTTTGAGAAAAGTCGTTTCAAGGACAAACCAGAGCTTGGCCCAAAAGGCCCCTCCCCCGCCCAACTGAATGGCGAATCTCGCCCGGCCGGGGCGCTTCATACTGCAGTTCGAGGTCTGGACGACAGTCCACGATGACCTCCTTCACTCGCTGCCCCCGTCCGGAACACACGTTCGAGACCCCTTGCCACCGGGAAGTAGCCGCCCACGCAGTCATCTCGGCCACTTCCTTGACCGCGATGAAATCCCGCGTCTGCAGGCCATCGCCATAAACAACGAAACTTTCTTTCGCCGCCACCAAGAGTGCATGCAACCCTTGCTTTTGCCCCGGACCAAAGACATTGAAGTAGCGCAGGATCGCCCAGCGGGGAGCCCAAGCACGCACGATTTGTTCCGAAAGCAACTTGGCCAAACCATAATTGCCCACTGCCCGCACCGGAGATTGCTCATCCACCAGCCCTTCACTCGCGCCGTAGACTGCGGCAGAGGAGGCAAAAACCAGCTTGGCTCCCACTGCAGCGGCATGTCGAGCCACCCGCTGGGTCAAAAGCACATTTTGCTCCCAGTTCTCCACCGCATCTTCCTCACAGCGCGCCACCGCACTGGTCGCCGCCAAATGGATGATGCCCTCACAGGGGTAAGAGCTCAAATCCACGGTGCGCAAATCCTGTGGGTCCTTAGGATGAAGCCGATCCAATTCCAAGACCTCGTGACCCTCTTCACGCAGCACCCGCACCACGTGCTTTCCGATAAACCCCTCCGAACCCGTCACCAAGACTCTCATCTTCAACCCTTTCCTACCTCGACCGCGAGTTCCCCCTCACCCCGCTAGCACTTAGCCACCCCGCTCCCGTTCCAGCCCAATAGCTCCGGCTCCTCGGGCAAGGAGTCAGCCCATGGTCCCTCCCGATAATCAACTCCCGGACCAATGGCCCCCTCGGCATCGTAGCTCCTCACCCACTGCCTCTGGTAACCCAGCCCTGCCAGACGATCAGGACTGTCCCCCGCCAGACTCTCCCGCACCACCACATAGGGGGGCCGGCTCCCTTCCTCGCTCTCCCTCAAAATCTCTTCCAACTGCTCGAGAGTGCGACAGATCAAGACCAGAGCGGCCGCAGGGTCCTCACGTTCGGGCTCCTCACTCCCCTGCGTATCAGGATGCGTGCAGAGCTCCTGCCACAGCCGATCCTGATAGCGATGCCAGCCCTCCTCCCGCTGGGCCAACTTCTCCGCGCTCATCCGGGGTGCATCCTCAGCCAAGGGCGGCAGAGGGCTCCGCTCGCCCCGGCGAAAGACGAGACGCCAGCCCCGCTTCATCCAGGGATGCAGGGCCTCGATACGCGATCCGGCGGCATCAATGAGTAGCGGCTTGTCCCAGACCCCCGCTCGCAAGGTCGGCCAATTGCAACGCTCCCCTTCCCAGACTTCCGGGCGCCAGCTCTTACTCGCCAGATGCCAAGGCTTGGACCAGCCCGACCAATGAATGATCCCGGTCAACTCCAGGTCTTGCTCGATCTCGCCCTCCTCGTTCTTCGTGACATCCCATTGCGGCACCTGATTCCACTTCCGGTCCACCCCCTTGACCCGTCCTCCCGTCGCTGCGGTCAGGGCGAGCTGCTCCTCCTGCCCCATCAGTTCATGGGCCTGCAAAATCTTCTGCCAAGTCCCCTCCTCCCGCATCAGAGCCAGATTCATCATCGGCCCCATAAAGAAGTAAGGATGATCCGCTGCCTGAGCCAACTCCTCGGGCAAGCCGCCCCGGCGCTCCATCTGGAGGCCCAGCGTATTTCCCGGACCAAATAAGCGCCCCATGAGCAGGTTTCCCTCAAAGTCTTCATCGAAATACTCGCCTAAGTCAGAGAGACAAACCATATCGTGATCAACCACCAGACAGCGGTCCCACTCCGGGGCATCCTCGATCACCCGCAGTCGATCGAACACCGCCACCGGAACGTGGGGAGGAAAGTTCCCCGTCACCTCCTCCGTCGCCTCCATGAAATCCACCCGCAAACGTCCGGTCTCAAACGACTCCTGCGAGAAGCCCCGCGTGTAGCATTTCACCCAGACCGGACGCTCCGTCCGGCGCAGAATACTGGCAATCAGTGTGGCATTGTAGCCGAACCCTTGTGCGTCAGTGCTCATAGCAAGGGTTATCGATTGACTATCGAGACCACAATCTCCTATTAACCTAGACATCTCCCAATCTCAAACCAAATGCCACATCAATAGTAAAATCACTTTAGAATTGACACTAATCATCAGCCATCTCTTTCCAAGCTTGAGCGAGTTCATAATCACTAATGCTTGCCGCGATTCTTGAAAAAGCGGTAGCGAAATATTTTCGTTGCTCCAGCGAAAGGCTTTGATTCTCATCCTCATACCATGTCCTCAACGACTCAGAATCACTTTCAAACCACTGGGGGACAGCAGATTCTATTATACTCATATCAGATCCGAAACCCCCACTAATAATTAAGTCCGCAGTAATAGTCGGATTTTGGCGAATGTTTTCACGAACAAGAGCCTGCTTAATCTCACTGAATACAGAATCGGACCGAAATTTGTTTATAATATCTTCACTTTTAACAATACTCTGGAAGAAGGCGTTAGCCTCTTGGAGGTTCCCACGTTCTAGCTCGCTTTGAGCTCTACTAAGATTCAACGCAGTTTTTAACTTGCCCGAAAACCTATCATCTTCCAACATTTCATTGAAAACATCGGGAGCCATCTCCTCAACTTTAGACACCATCTCCAAAGTATCTCCATTGAGATAAAGAGGCACATCGTTCTCCAAAAAAGAAGACAACATTTTAACTTTACCGTTATCATCTAGAATCTTAAACAGACCTTTCTGCACTTCTTCATTAGACCTAATATCTATACTTTCGCCTAGCAATTTAGACGCAAAAGAATAATCAATCGATTCCCTTCTTAACGAATTAATCACGCTACTATAATCATCAATAAGCAAAACCCCTTGACTCTTCACCTCACTCAAGAAGTCAAGAACTTGATTCTTCTTGTAGACATACAATTCCTTATCAGATTCAGGATCGGAGTAACCCGCCCCATTCAAATAACCGTCCAGACCCGCAAATAGAACTCTCTTCTCAAATTCATCATCTAAAAGCTTTTTCATATCTCCCACTTCACTTAGGGCTCCCAACCCCCTCATCGCAAATTTTTCCGCCAAACCTGCGACTATCTGGTCGCGGAACTCATACCCACCTTCATCTGACACGAGATCTTTACCCACAGCCACCAAATCAAGCAAAGGAAGACCAGCCTTACGAAAAGCGTTGACAATTTCCCAATCAATCTGCCCATTGGGGCTCTTTGAGGATCTTGATTTCGCCAATATATTTTTTACCTCCTCTCTAAATTCATTTGCACTAGCATAATACTTGAAGTCTCTCTCATTCCGGATTCTTTCGAGTTCCATCGAAATACGTGACTGTGCTGATTCACTTTTCTGTAGGCGGTTTAATTCCTCTGAGGATTTAATGGAAGAAGACATCCTTGAACTCGTTTCTTCCGGCGTGTTTTCGACCTCATCAGAGGGCCTATAAAACAAACTGACCAGCATTAAAATTAACGCCAACAAAAAAAAAGAGACGCTAATTTTGCCAATTTTATTTAATACAAAAGATCGATTCATAACAAATCATCCACTAAATCAAATTATCCTGCATATTTGATATGAATCTTCCTGACACGGTATTGGTATTCTATCAACCGATCCATCACTTTTATGATCTTCACAATAGACCATACAAAATTCTCCATCCCCGTAAAACGACTTCGGTCGACACTCATGCCACATATACGCCCCCGTCTCTTCATCATAAATCGCCTTCATATCAAGACCACCTTCACATATAGTTGTCGTCTCAAGCGTCGTATCTACAGTCGTTTCCGTCCAAGTCGTATCTGTTGTATCACTCGTCGTGGTTCCACCACCTCCTCCAGCAGCATTGACGAGACCGGAGAGAGCCAGGGGAGAGGCAGCGAGGGCGGGAAGGACCATGGATTGGCGAATAAAGCTTCGGCGTTTCATCAGTTTTCTTCTTCTTAAAATTCCGTTTCTACAAGATGCCCGGAGAAATCAGACTCCGCTCAACAGCGAATGCTCCCTCTCTTTCGAGCGCTTTAATACTTGTCAAAAAAAAAAAAAAAACGTCAACACTGATTTTCAGAAAAACAATCAGTAATTGTTAACTACACCACTTACGACCTCTGCTGCAATGACTTCCTTACCTACCTCTAACCCCCACCCTCCCCGCCTTATCTTAATCGGAGGCTTTTTGGGTGCGGGCAAGACGACCTTGATAACCGAAACCGTGCAGCAACTGGGCCGCCAAGGCTTGCGCTGCGGCATCGTGACCAATGACCAGTCCGAGGGATTGGTCGATAGCGCCATGGCCCGGTTGTCCACTAGCGAGGCGGCGGTGGGTGAGGTCACCGGAGCTTGCTTCTGCTGCCAACTGGATTCTCTGGTGGCCACCGTGCGGGAGCTCGCCACCAATCTGCGCCCCGATGTGCTCCTCTGCGAGCCGGTGGGCAGTTGCACCGACCTGCGGGCCACGGTCCTACTCCCTCTCGCGGAAATCTATCGGATGGAGGTGCGGCTGGCCCCCTTCACCGCTGTTCTCGACTCCCGCCGGGCCCAATCACTTTTCCGCCCGGCCACAACGGGCCGAAAGAAGGGCTTTGCCAAAGAGGTGACTTATATCTTTCGCAAACAAATTGAAGAAGCCGATGTCCTCTTCTTGAACAAATGTGATCGGCTCACCGCCGAAGAGCAGCAAAGCCTGCTGGAGGCCCTGCGCGAACGCTTCCCCGATAAACTGATTTTTCCGGGCTCGGCTCGTGAAGGGGATGGCGTGGCAGACTGGCTGCACTCTTGGGCCGGAGACGACCTCCCCGCCCTTTCGCCCCGCGAGGGCGCCGAGGTGCTGGAGATTGACTATGATCGCTATGCCTATGGCGAGGCCCTACTGGGATGGTATAACGCCTCCCTAGAGGTCTCCGCCAATGCAGAGTGGTCGGGCGACGAGTGGCTCCTCGCCCAGGCGCGGAAGATTGCCCACAGCCTCTCCCAAGCCGACATGGAAGTTGCCCACTTCAAGATGTCTCTCCAATCAGAAGAGCCCGCCGCGTCTGCCCTCGCGGTGGTCAATCAAGTGCTCGCCGAAGAGGAGCCTGTTCTCTCCCGAGCCTTGGGCGCCCCTCTGCAAAAGGGAAACCTTCTCATCAATCTCCGCGCCGAGGGCGAAGCGGAGAAGCTACAGAAAATCGTGCGCGAAGCTCTCCTCGAAAGCGACGATCTGACTCTCAATTGGCAACAGGAGTCCTTTTTCCAGCCCGGAAAGCCCCAGCCCACCCATCGCCTCGCCGCCACCAGCCACTCATTTTCCAAAGCCCACTGAAAGAGCCATGTCTTGGACGCAAATCTTTCCCTATCTCACCGACGATCAACTGGAAGAGTATGAGCAGGAGGTCACCACGGGTGAGCGAGCCGAATTCGAAGAAATGCTCGGCGTCTCCAAAGTTTACAATCGGCAACGGGGTCGTCGCCACATTGTGACCATGACCCTCTTTTGGAAGAATGTGAACGCGGATCAACCCGACCTCGTCACCCCCACCTGGCAGCGTCTCACCCAGGCGCGGCGCTGGGGACTGGTGCGCCGCTTTGATCCCTACGAGAGCTATGTCGAGCCTCTCCTGCTCCACGGCCCCGCACTGACCCGGAAGCATCCGGAGGTCTGCTTTCGAGTCTATCTGGCTGCCGATCTCGACTTTCTCATCGCCCCCCTCACCGAGGCCGGCTTTGAGGTTCAGCACATGAAAAGTTCTTCGCAGCGCTATTGTCCAGGGGGCTTCTGGCGCTTTCTCGCCCTCGCTGAACGCGGCAAGCTGATCACCGTTATGGACACGGACCGGATTCGCTTTGCAGAAGAAGAGCTGGCCCGCACCCACGCCATGCACGAGAGCGAACTCTCGCTGTGGCGGGTGCCCGGCTACTACAATGCCCCTATCCGTGAGAATGTGGCCTACCGCCCCCTCCTCGGTGGTCACATGGGAGCCAGAGGAGGAGTCGCGATTCGCCAATGGATGGAGGCCTTCATCTGGCACAATCGCCGGGGCACCATGCCGAAATTGGTCGAGCTCCCCGGTTGTCGTCCGGTTCCCGTGAAAGCGAATCAGTGGCCGAATTATGGCTTCGATGAGTGGTGGCAGCTCGCTATCTACCCCCGGCTCGCCGCACGAGGGGTGCTCACTTTTGTCCCCACCGACGCGCGCTCCCAAATCCTGCCTCTCGATATCGAATTCACCACTTGGATCAACTCCAAGAGTGAAATGGTTTACTTTCAAGCTGGCGGAGCTTGCTGCTAATAGAACTCCGAGGAATGAAACGCGCAATCATCAGCGGAGAAGTTCTCGGAACCTTTCTACTTGTATTCTTTGGCTGTGGGGCAGTCGCAGGTTCGGTCATTTTCGACTCTTTCGGGGACCTTTTCGCCATCGCCATTATCTGGGGTTTAGGACTCATGATCGCGATTCTGCTAGCCGCTCCGCTCAGTGGTGCCCACTTGAATCCCGCCATTTCGCTAGCTTTCTGTTGCGCGGGAGAGCTTGATAAAAAGCATCTCCCTCTCTACCTGGCCGGGCAATTTTTGGGAGCATTTCTAGCGGCTACTGTTCTGTATCTTCTCATTCACGAACCGTTGGCATCTTATGAAAACAGGATAGGCATTCAACGGAGCGAGCAGGGAAGTGAACAGACAGCTCGCATTTTCGGGGAATTTCATAGCCCTTCGATCAGCACTCAAACGGCGGCACTCGCCGAGTTTCTCGGAACCGGCCTACTGGCTTTCGTGATTTTTCTCCTCACCGACAAACGTCGTCCTCCTTTCCCGCCGTGGTTTCTCTCCTTGGCAATTGGCATGACTTTAACTGTTCTCATCAGCCTCTTCGCTCCTTTCTCGATGGCCGGATTCAATCCTGCCCGAGACTTGGCACCACGATTTTTTTCTTCTCTCGCGGGGTGGGGCCGCTTGCCCTTTCAAGTGAATGGCGCGAGCTGGTGGCTGGTCTACCTCCTCGCACCCTGTCTGGGTGCCATCGGTGGAGGCCTGTTAGCCAAACATCCTCCGACACCAAGGTAGAACCGCTATCCCAAAAAGCCCAGCCCTGCGAATTTTTTCCCCAGAATCTTCTGGGAATCAGTCTTGAGCCAACCGTCAAGAAGGGTGGCGTAGACTTTGCGGAAATCGGTGGTGAACTTGAGGTCGCCCCGGCTCAGATCAGTGAGGCTGGGATATTGACCGTAAAGGCCGCCCTTGACGCCCCCACCCGCCACAAAGAGACAGGAACCTTGCCCGTGGTCGGTGCCCGCGCTGGCATTCTCCCCCACGCGGCGGCCGAACTCGGAAAAGGTCATCACGGTGACCCGCTGGTAGTTCCCCTGCGCCTTGAGATCGGCGAAAAAGGCCTTCAAGGCGTCGTCCATCTGGCCCAGGAGCTGGTCGTGGCGACCCTCCTGCTGGCGGTGGGTGTCGAAGCCACCATGATTGACGTAGTAGACCCGGGTGGGCATGCCTCCGGCGATCATGCGCCCGACCAGACCGAGGCTCTGCCCCAACTGGGTGCCCGGGTAGTTGGCCTGCGATTTGTGCTTGCGAGCCAACTTGACCACTTCCTCGGAGCTGACCTGGGCATTGAGGGCGACGCGTTCCAGATAGGCCGCATTGTCCTCGCCCACCACGGTGCCGGGCGCGCCGACCTCGCTGATGGAGTCCCCGGCGGCGAGTTCGGCCATTCCCTCCTCCAGGCCCATGGCGGGAGCATTGAGCCCTGCGAAGGCTTCCTGCGCTTCCGAGAGATTGTCTCCCCCGTGAATCCAGCGATAGAGCTCAGGGGCGGAAAGGCTGATGCCGGGATTCTGCTGTGCGCCAAAGGACTCGGGCTGGGTCTTGCGCAGACTGACGCCGATCATGGGATCGCTACCTTCGCATTGATTGTCGAAGTAGCGTCCCAGCCAGCCGGTGTTGGAGCGGGCGGCGGGATCGGCAGTTTCCCAAATGGTGGTGGAGACAAAGTGCGAGCGGTTGGGATTCGGGTAGCCAACTCCCTGCACGATCGCGAGCTCACCCTCATCGTAGAGTCCTCCGAGGGCCTTGAGGTTGTCATTGAGACCGAGCCCATCTGTGAGGCGGATAAGGTCTTTCTCCTTTTTGGCCAGGGTCGGACGAGCTTTGTGATACTCCTCATCGCCAAAGGGGACGAGGGTATTGAGACCGTCGTTGCCGCCAGCCATTTGGAGCACGACCAGGATTTCATCATCCTTGCCACTCGCCGCTTGCACGGCCAAATCGCGGGAAGCGACGTCGATCTCGCCAAAGGTCCGCTGCAAAAAAAGGGGCAAGGTCCAGGAGGCGGAGGCTCCCCAGATGCCGGTGCGCAGGAATTCGCGGCGCGTTTTGAAATAATCACTCATGACTCAAGTTCTACAAGGTTCAGGTTAATTGATAAGCGGGGGTGGACATCATGAGGTGAACCAGCTCGGCCACCTCGGTGTTGGTAAAGACGGCGCCCTTTTTGGCACGGGCATAACTCTCGAAGGCGGTGCGGTTCTTCTCCGACAAGGGGCTTTGAAAGAGGCGAAAGGCCAAGTCGTCGACGAGAGAAGATATCTCTTTCCTCATCTCACGGGGCACCAATTTTTCGAAGTCCGGCTGGCGCAGCTTTTTCTGCAGTCCGCGATTGAGGAAAGGCCGCCCTTTGCCGCCGGTCATCATCGCGGGATCGCCCCCGACCCCGGTCACGATTCCGGCGAGATGATAGCGGGAAAGCAGGGTATTGGTATTGACCCAAGCCTGCCCCCAATCCCAACCCGCGACGTTGGGCGGGTCGTAGGGAACTTGCCCCAGTTGCTTGAGCACCTGCTCACTGACGAGCGGATCGATGGCGGGCAACTCCAACTGACGGTGCATCATCACCAGGTAGTCGATGGGGCTCTTGATTTGGGAGCGCAGGGCCTGCGCCGTGTAGAATTCGGGGCTTAGGAAGATTTCCCGCAGAAGCGGACGCAGCTCGTAATTTTGCGCAGTGAAGAGCTGCCCCAAGCGCGAGATGAGTTCCTCGGAAGGATTATCGTAAGCAAAAAACCGCCACAACTTGCCCGCGAGATACTGGCCGCAGCGGGGATGGGTGAGGACGTGACTGACCACGCCCGCGCCATCGAACTTTGCCGTCTTGCCGAGGATGGTCTTCTCCCCCTCATCCCACTGCCGCTTCTGGAAGTGGACTTTGCCAGAATAGCGCTCCAGGCGATAGCCCGTGAAGGCCCGGGCCGCCTCCTTGATATCTTCCTCGCTATAATGACCTTCTCCCAAAGTGAAGAGTTCCAACAGCTCACGGGCGAAGTTCTCGTTGGGTTTCCTTTTACTCGATTGCACAGAATCGAGATAAATCATCATCGCCGGGTCCTGGGCGATCCCGTGAGTGAGGCGGCCGAAATTACCGAGGGCTTCTTTGCGAAACAGCTCCTGCTGCATCCAGAGCAATTTGGCAAAACGCACCTTCTGACTACTCACCGGAAAGTGATCGTGCCAGAAAAGCATCATCTTTTCGGTGAGTGGAGCCTCGGTGCGAATCATGCGATTGATCCACTGCCCGACCAGGGACCGTGATTGCTCGCGGTAGGTGCGATTGCGCTCCTGGTTCTGCTCCCGGCGCAGCAGCTCGCGCTCTTTGCCATCCAAGGCTCGCAGCTCCTTCTGCTGTTCCTGGAAATCGGCCAAGAGCTTTTCGCCCGGCACCTTGGTCCACGCGAGGGGCTCAAAGTTCTTGGTATTGCGAGCCTCCAGCAGCCAATCCACCGCCGCATACCGTCCCCGCTGATGGAACTTGTTGATTTCCTGCGGAGTGCCTCCGAAACCCGCCCGATTCAGCAAATGCGCGGCCTCCTCCTTAGTCCAGTCATCAGAAATCTCGTCCATCGCCTTCATTCAACCACCAACTACGCCAGTGGTTGCTCGCATCTCGCAAAAATCCTCCTTACCGGGCGGGTCACCTAGTTAAAACGCCGCCGACTGATTGAGAATCCAAGCGACCACGAGAATTTGCGGAGTGGTGAGAAGAGGCAGCGCCAAGGTTGCTTTCCAAGATCGAGTGGTCTCCCGCAAGGCCATTATCTCGGTATAATCGGTCGCCGCTCCGGCCATGAGAAAAGTAAAGGCATTCCCCGGCGCAGCGGCCCGGTTCAGCAAGTCCGCGGCAATGGGGCTGGAGCCCTCGGAACACACTTCCAAGATTGTGGTCGCTACCAAAGTGAGGAGGAGGCCGACCAGAGTGGGGCCAAAATACTGCTCAAAAACCCCGGTGGGGACAAAGGCCCGAATGGCGGCAGCGAGGACGAAACCGAAGAAAATCCAACGCAAAATCATGCGCGACTCGCTCAGCCCGGTGCGCACCATTTTTCCGAGATTACGCGAACTCGGGCGGACATTCCGCCACCCCTCACGAAGTCCGTCCCCGAGACGGTAATCCTCTGCCAGCACCACCTCATTCTCATTTGCCGGCAAGCGACCCGCCGCTACCAGCCGGTCGATGGCGAACCCGCTTGAAATGCCGATCAGCATCGAGAGGACGATGAAAACGAGCGTCCACTGCCAGCCGATCAAACCGATCAAAATCAAGGTCAAAGACAGGGAGTTCCAAGGACTGGCGACGAGAAAAGCAACCGTCTGGCCGAGAGAGGCCCCCTTGCGGTAAAGCTGCATCCCCACCATCAGGATGCCGTGATTGCACAAATCCAGCAGAGTTCCCGCAAAGGTCGCGCGCAAGATTCCCGAAAAACTGCCGCCCCGGCCGAGTAAGCCCGCGACCACCTCCTTGGGCACTTGTCCCAAGATCCCAACGGCCGCGATCCCGATGAGAATTCCCCACCAGGCCTTCACCATCAGCTCCCAGATCCCGTGGCTAAAGGTGTGCCACCACTGGGGCCCGCCACCTAGCAAATGACCCGCCATTCCGGCAGCGACCAGCAGCAGTGACCCCCACAGGAGCCAATCCAAGCGAGTCCCTCCCTGACCTCCGCCGCAACAGCCGCTTTCGCTCGCTTGGGAGCTTCCACAACAGGAATCCGCTTCTTTTTCCCGGGCCTCATCCCCACAGTCACACGCCATGGCCAAGACCTACGGCTGCTGACCGACGAGTCAAGGAATGAGAGCGGGGGCAACGGTCACTCCCGCCCTCCTCATTCGGAAAGCCCCTGGTCTCACCGCCTACTCCTCACTTCCCGCACCTTCTTCAGGAGCATCGCTAGCGGCCTCATCAGCAGGTTCCCTCTCCCCCTCTTCTTCGAGCGAGCTATCGGCATCGGGAATCACGCGGGCGATGCCCTGCAGCTTTTCTCCCTCTTTCAAGGTGAGCAACTTGACCCCCTGGGCACTGCGGCCGGTTTCGCGGACCTGGTCCACTTTGATGCGGATGGAGAGACCCCCATTGGTCATGAGCATGAGTTCGTCCTCCGGTTTGACTGCCAGAGAGCCGACCACCGGGCCGGTCTTATCGGTCACCTTCATTGTGATAATGCCTTTGCCCCCACGGGATTGGAGCCGGTATTCTTCGAAGGCGGTGCGCTTGCCGAGCCCGTTTTCGCTGGCCACGAGAAGAGTTGATTCCTCATCCACCAGGGCCAGGCCGACCACGAAGTCATCGCCCACCGGCTTGATGCCCGCCACCCCGGCGGCGGTGCGTCCCATGCTGCGGGACTGGGTTTCGTCAAAGCGCAAACTCAATCCCCGATGGGTAGCCAGAATCACCTCGTCGCTACCCGTGGTGAGGCGCACTCCAATGAGCTCGTTATCCTCTTCCAGCTTGATAGCGATGATGCCATCCTTGCGGAAATTGCGGAAATCGTAGAGCGGGGTCTTCTTCACCTTGCCCGACCGGGTGGCAAAGAAGACAAAGCCCTTGCCCTCGGCAAAGGTCTCGTCCTCACCCCGCTCATTGAGCAGGCGCTCGACCCGCAGGACCGTGGCCACTTTTTCCTCCGCCTGAAGATTGAGCACGTTCTTGA
This sequence comes from Roseibacillus ishigakijimensis, assembly GCF_016595415.1. Lineage (GTDB taxonomy): Bacteria > Verrucomicrobiota > Verrucomicrobiia > Verrucomicrobiales > Akkermansiaceae > Roseibacillus > Roseibacillus ishigakijimensis. The sequence continues at coordinate 32,021 of NZ_JAENIO010000033.1, read as the reverse complement.
TGTTGCGGCCTTTGGAGGCACGCGAACCCTCGGGCAATTCGTAGACCCGTTCGACATAGGCGCGCCCCGTATTGGTGAAAAAGAGCAGGTAGTCGTGGGCCCCGGCACTGAAGAGAGTTTCCACGAAATCATCTTCGTCATCATTGGCTCCCCGGGTCTCCATCCCCCGCATGCCTTTGCCCCCGCGACTCTGCACCCGGTATTCACTGGCGGCGGTGCGCTTGATGTAGCCCCGGTGACTGAGGGAGACAATCATGCCGTCATTGGCGATGAGGTCCTCAATGGCGATGTCCCCATCGTCGGGCACGATTTCGCACAAGCGCGGAGTGGCGAACTTATCCTTAATGGCCAGGAGCTCGTCCTTGATGATGCCAAGCACCCGCTGCTCACTGCCCAAAATGTCGAGGAAGTCCTTAATGGCGACCAGGATATCGTCGTAATCGCCCTTGACCTTGTCCTGCTCCAGCGCGGTGAGCTGGTAAAGACGGAGCTCCAGGATAGAATTGACCTGCCGATCGGTAAAGACGTAGCGATCGCCGCGCACCGAGGGCTGGGAGCGGATGAGAATGCCCAGCTGCTCGGCAGTGGCGGTGGAGAAATCGTAAGCCTTCAGGCGCACGCGCGCCTCGTCGCGATTCTTGGACTCGCGAATAATGCGAATGAAATCGTCGAGATGCCCCAGAGCGAGGAGGAAGGCTTCTAGGCTCTCGGCCTTTTCTTCCGCTTTGCGCAAAAGGTAGCGGGTCCGGCGGATGACCACTTCGCGACGGTGCTCGATGTAGGCATCGAGAGCATCGAGCAGTCCCAATTGCTTGGGGCGACGCTCGTGAATGGCCAGCATATTGACCCCGAAGGAGGTCTCGAGGGCGGTGAGCTTGAAAAGCTGGTTGACCACCACTTGCGGACGGGCATCACGCTTGAGGGTGATCTCAATCCGGGTCTGTTCGTCGGACAGGTCACGCATGCCCGAGATATCAGTGAGGATTTTCTCCCGCACCAATTCGGCGATCCGCTGCTGCAGGGTGGCACGGTTCACGCCAAAGGGCACTTGGGTGATGGTCAGGATGGCGGCCCCGGAGTCCTTTTCATCAATCTCGATTTCACCGCGCATCTTCACACTACCTCGCCCGGAGGCAAAGTAGCTGTCGATGCCCTTGGTGCCCCGGATCTGGCACTTCATAGGGAAATCCGGTCCCTTAATGATGAGCTTCATCTCGTCCAGCGAGATGGTGGGATTGTCAATACGGGCACACACCCCATCGATGACTTCTCCCAAGTTATGTGGCGGGATATTGGTCGCCATGCCGACCGCGATGCCCGTGCCCCCATTGACGAGAAGATTGGGAATGGCTGCGGGCAAAACGGTGGGCTCCACCGAGCGCTCATCGTAGGTGTCGGTCATATCGACCGTCTCCTTCTCGAGGTCGATCATCATGGCCGACCCCATGTGAGTCATGCGGGCCTCGGTGTATCGCATCGCCGCTGCGGCGTCGCCTTCCACCGAGCCGAAGTTCCCTTGCCCATCGACCAGCGTTTCCTTGAGACTCCAAGGTTGGGCCATGTTGACCAAGGTGGAGTAAATTGCGCTGTCGCCGTGGGGGTGATACTTACCCATGGTGTCCCCCACGATGCGCGCGCACTTCAAATACGGCTTGGTCGGAGTGAGGGAAAGGTCGTTGTGCATTGCGTAAAGAATGCGCCGTTGCGACGGCTTGAGGCCATCACGTGCATCCGGCAATGCCCGCGACACGATCACGGACATGGAGTAGTCAAGGAAGGCACCCGACATCTCGTCGGCCACATTCACTCTTTTGATTTCGTCAGAAGCCATTGAATTACGAAAAAATCTAGTAGTAAAAAGTTATCTCAAACATCGAGGTTGCGCACATTGAGAGCATTGTCCTCAATAAAGCGTTTGCGGGGCTCGACCACGTCCCCCATCAGGACATCGAACATCTTGTCCGCTTCCAACTGGTTGTCCTCATCCAGGCGAACCTGCAAAAGAACGCGGTGATCCGGGTCCATGGTGGTGGTGTAAAGCTCCTTCGCGTTCATCTCCCCGAGACCCTTGAATCGCTGAATGTGAACCCCTTTTCGGCCCACCTCCAGGATGCGGGAAAGGATCTCAAAGAGACTGAAGAGGGGCACCACTTCGGCATCCTCTCCCTCGCCGTCGATCAGCTCGTAGAGTGGCTCGTCGTCAGCATAAAACACTTCGGTATCCAAACCGAGTTCATTGACCCGGGCCAAAATGCGCTCGATGGCATGCACTTCATGCAACTCTTTCTTCACCGCGCGGCGCATCGCCCCTTCATATTTTTCCTTGTAAGCCTTATCTTCTTCCTCGCTGAGCTGCTCTCCGAAAAGCCGTAAATCCCGGTTCTCTTCGGCATAGTGCAACAAATCCCGCTCAGTGGCAAAGTAGAGGACCTCTTCCTCATTTCCGGTGCGCACCCGCACCAAAAACTGGGGAAAAGCGCCATTTTCCCGTTTACTCAGGAGCGTGCGGAAGTCCCCGCCATGCCCCTCCACGATGGAGACGTAACGATGGAGATTGGCCAGGTGCTCGAGGATTTCCTTGAGCAAACCGGCCTCCAGAACGTCCTCGCTCCCATATTTGCGAATGGCCACATCCTCCGAACCGAGGCTGATGAGGATGCTGTTGAGGGCGGCGTCATCCGCCACGTATTCCTCCCGCTTCTTCCTCGTCACCTTGTAGAGTGGCGGCTGCGCAATGTAGAGATAGCCGGCCTTCACCAGCTCCGGCATGTGACGGCAAAAGAAGGTCAAGAGAAGAGTCTTGATGTGGGCCCCGTCGATATCGGCATCGGTCATGATGATGACCTTGTGGTAGCGCACTTTGGACAAGTTGAAGGCTCCCTCTTGATTGCCATCGCCAATCCCGGCCCCGATGGCTGTGATCATGGCCTGGATTTCCTTATTTTGCAGCGCGCGGTGCAAGCGGGCTTTCTCCACGTTGATGACCTTACCCCGCAGCGGAAGGATGGCCTGCGTGGTCCGGTTGCGGCCCGACTTGGCCGAACCGCCGGCCGAATCACCCTCCACAATGTAAATCTCGCTCTTGGCCGGATCGCGCTCCGAACAGTCCGCCAGCTTTCCAGGCAATCCGCCTCCAGACATCACCGACTTGCGCACCGTTTCGCGGGCCTTGCGAGCCGCTTCCCGGGCCCGCGCCGCATTCACCGCCTTGTCGACGATGATTTTTGCCAAGTTGGGATTCTCTTCAAAATAGGCCTGCAAGCCTTCGTAAACCACCGAGTTGACCACCCCTTCGATCTCGGCATTGACCAACTTATCCTTGGTCTGCGAGCTGAAACGCGGGTTCGGCATCTTCACCGAAATCACACACACGATGCCCTCTCGGACATCCTCCCCCGAAAGATTCGGATCCTTCTCTTTGAGCAACTTGTTGGCTCGCGAATACTGGTTGATGGCCCGCGTCAAGGAGCCGCGGAAGCCCGTCAAGTGAGTGCCCCCGTCGGCATTGGGAATGGAGTTGGCAAAGCAAAGAATCTGCTCGTTGTAGCTGTCGTTGTATTGGAAAACCACATCCACGAAGACATCATCGCGGGTGACCTTGCCATCGTAGTCCACCTCAACATCACGTTTCCCCTTCAGCACCACTGGCTCTTCGTGAATCAGGGTCTTGCTCTCCCCCAGCTGCTGCACGAATTCCTCGATGCCCTTGGCGTAAAAGAAGGTGGTCTTCTCGGCCGAGCCCGGGCGCTCGTCCTCCAACTCAATGGTCAGACCGGGATTCAGGAAAGCCAGCTCGCGCAGACGGGTCGCCAGGCGGTCAAACTCGAAAGAAATGGTATCGACGAAGATCGTCGCGTCGGGATAGAAAGTGATGATGGTGCCGGTTTTTTGAGGGCCCACTTCCCCCACCACCTCCAGCGGCTTGGTCGTTTTTCCCCGCTCGAACTCAATGGCATAAACCTTGCCATCACGATGAACTTCGGCTTTGAACCAGTCTGAAAGGGCATTGACGCACTTTGCCCCCACCCCGTGCAAACCGCCGGAATACTTGTAAGCCCCTTGCCCGAACTTGCCACCCGCATGCAAGCTGGTGAGCACCAGCTCCACTGCTGGCATCTTGAACTTCGGGTGCATATCGACCGGAATTCCCCGGCCGTCATCGGAAACAGAAACCGAGCCATCGGCGTTGATGGTCACCCCGACCGTCGTGCAATAACCGGCCAAATGCTCGTCGATAGAGTTGTCGAGCACCTCGAACACACAGTGGTGCAAACCCCGGATATCGGGATCGCCGATATACATGCCGGGACGCTTCCGCACCGCCTCCAAACCTTCCAGTTTGTCGATCTGGGAAGCTCCGTATTCCTGATCGGAACCCACTCCGGTGTTCGCCTCCTCCGAGGGGGTCAAACCCTCGTCTTTCTCGCTTTCCTCGCCTTGAGCCATAGAGGCGATTAGGTTCTGAAATTGTGGACCTGCACACAAGATTCTTTCCGCGAATCTGCGTCAAAAAAAGCCCTCCCGGCCGAACGAAAAGCGAACTCCCCAGCCAGACGGAACCTTGTTCGCCTCCCTTCAGAGAGTCAAATCCAACACTCTCTTCTGCCACTCCATCAACTTGGAATCATCACCAGCAGCAAAAGCCTCCAAGCTGGCCCGAGCACCCAACACCGAGGGGTCAAGATCGAGCTCGGCAGCCCGTTTTTCCCGCCGCTGCAACAAATCCTCCACCCTCTTTTCTCGCTCCCGGTCCCGCACCCGACGGGGACCCTTGATTTTTTCAGGGAAATCAGACTCGTCAATTTCGGCAACCTTGGCCACCACTTCCAAGAGGCGGCGACGGCGATCGGAGCGCATGCGCCCGAGACTCAGCCGCTCTCCACTCGCCCCAGCAAGGCTCCAAGCCAGCAAATCCTTATTGCCAGCCACCATAAAGCTCGGACGGTTCCAAGCCTCCGCCTCCTTCTCCCGCCAAGTCCAAAGCTCCTTCAGATAAGCCAGGGTCTTTCGGTCCAGCTTGCCCGAACCCTTGATCCGCCAGGCATCTTCCCGACTGGTCGGCCTTTCCAGAGCCCGTTGTCGGTCCCATTGACAACTTTCCACGAACCACTCATAGCGACCCAATTCCCGCAGACGGGCGACGATTTTCCGTGCCATGGGAATGAGGTATTTGACATCATTCAAGGCATATTGAGCCATTTTGTCGGGCAAAGGACGCTGCCCCCAATCGGCTTTTTGTGAACCCTTGGGAAGGGTCACCCCAAAAAACTCTTCTACCAGATTGGCATAGCCAAAGCGTCGGCAGCCGATGAGGCGAGCCCCAATCTGAGTATCCCAAACCTCGGGAGGCACCCCGCCCCAACCTTGCCGCATGAGAGCCATATCGTAATCGGCTCCATGCAACCAGAGAGGGCGACTCAGTAAACGATTGGCGAGTTCACTGATATCCGCGTCCAAAGGGTCCACTAGGACCCCCCTTTCACCATCAGTGAGCTGGATGAGACAAATGCGTTCGCTATAACGAAAAAGGCTGTCGGCCTCGAGATCGAGACCGAGCAGCTCAGATTCTAATAACGCTTCGTCGTAACCCCAAACGACAGGCTCAGACACGAGATGATCGGGCAAAATATCGAAGCGTAAGGAGGAAGCTTATTTGATGACCTCGTTCTCGAAGGGATTGACCCGGGCGCAAGCGCGGAAGAACGAAGAACCGGAAACAGGCTCAGTGCTAACCACCTTGTAGGAAAGGTTGTCATCACACTTCACTGTCTTCCAGACCGAACCTTCGACGTCGGGCTCAATCTCAACCGCTGTGCCGTCGGGCAGAATTTGCTCGAAGTAATACTCGATCGTTTCCCGCACGCCGGGGCGCTTCATCACGGACAACTCACAGAGACCGGTTGCGCCATCAATCGTGACGTCAACTTCAGCATTCACCTGGGTCGAAGCATCAGCCAGGGGAGATTCGGAGGAACCCAGTTCAGCAGTCGCGTCGAAGGCGAACTCGAACAAGTTGCTCTGTCCGTCACCATCAAGGTCCGCTTCAATCTCGAAACCAGCTTCTCCACTCGCTCCTGCATCCGATTTGGCCGTATTGGATGACTGCAGGGACTTGAGCGCGCCTTGCAGACTGTCAACCAAGCAAAGCTCAACTTCGAAATCACGACGACTCAAATCACCAGGAACGAGAGCCTGCGCTCCAGAAAGGTCGGCGGTAGCCACTCCCCGGGCGAAGCGCAGCCGCATTATGAGGTCATTGCGCGGCTTGTCGCCGGAAATGTTCCCGATAGCCTGCGCACCGAGCGGAGTATTAAAGAAGAGGCGGAAAGCGACGTCGGGGAACTCGTAGCCGCGGTCATAAACGCCGGGCAGAATCATCTGACCCCCGAAGTTCTGGTCAACGAAGGGGAAGGGCCAAATCGGGAACTCGAAATCGTTCTGCTCGGAACCCAAAACCACTGCTCCACGGACAAAATCACCTTGGAAGGTCTTGAGGTATCGGGTCTCTTGATCCGTCCCCGCGCCCACAGCCACAATTTCCGACAACGCGGTAGGGTCAGGAAGAGCCTCGTAAACGAAGAGCTCGCTGAGCTCTTCATCCACATAGAGCTCAAAGGTGGTATCCGTGGCATTGCCCACGAAGAACAATTGCTCTTCAAACTTGGTCAATCCGGTGTTTACGATCTCCACAACATCACCATCGACCAATCCATGAGGATCCGCAGTGGTGATGACAACCGGGGCATCGATAGCAGGTGTAATAGTGATACCGGGAATGGGCGTTCCACCCAAGGGGACCACCTCACCGAAAGTGCCATCCGGAATGGCTTCCAAAGTGAAGGGAATGGTCAATCCTTCGTCGACAAAAAGCTCCACCTGAGTATTGGCATCGAAATCTTCCACATCACTATTGAGGTTGACGTAGAAGCGCCCCCCATCAAGGCCGGCAATACCGGTCTCGTAGAGATAAATTTCTTCGCCACCCTCCAAGCCGTGTCCGCCAAGACCGTAGATCCCGTAGGTCGGGGAAAGCGGTTCCTGGTCGAGACGCAAGGGAGCGGTGATGATCACGGGATCGCCCGGCTCTTCTCCCAGCTCTAACTCAGAAAACTGGATTCGATCCCCTCCCGCGTAGGAGACAGGGACACCATTGAAGTCATAGCGGTTCTCGAAAACCTTCAAGAAGGCATCATCCAAGCCCGAAATCAAATTGGAGGAATTGTTTCCTGTCCAGAAAACTGAGCCGGGGAGGCGGTAATCCATCAGAACTGCGGGATCGCCGTCGTAATCGGTCCCGAAATTGGAAAGATTCTGGAAGCGGAAACCAGTCTTCACGTTGGTGATCCCGGCGCGGCTCGAAATCCCTGGATAAGCCTCAATCAGCTGAAGCTGGTTCACTGCGATCTCATCGAGCGGAGCATAAACCGGAGAGCGGTCCTTATTGGCCTCAATCCACGTGCGGATGGGATAAGTGAAGAGGTAACCGTTGGAATTACCGGTGTAAATGATGGTCTCCCGCAAATGGCGGACTTCTTCTTCATCAGCCAGTTCCGCGCGCGCGGCACGTTCGCGAGCGGTCAGCACGCCATCGCCATTGGTATCGGCATCATAGACGAGATACTCGCGCACATATTCGTAGCGAGTGGCATCCTTTTCGCGGAAGGAAGCCGACTGCAGGTCGTGCAGAACCAAAGTGGAACGATCCGAAAACGCACCATCCAAGGGGCGGGGAAAGTCGTTCATAGGGCCAGCCACCAAGCGAATATATTCCGGAAGACGGGCGGGGATGCGGGAAGCCTCGTCAACCGCCCCCAAGCGGTGCCACTGGTTAACCACATCGCGGTCCCGGTCTCCAAACCGACGGGTCAGGAAGGCATTGTGCCCGGCAGGACAAGGGATTGCACCTGGAAAATAAGGAACCAGACCAGGCCCTGCTGGCAAACTGGGACACTCCACGTTCGAACGGGCATTTCCATCATAAATAATAAACCAAAAAGAGCCTCCCCGATACTCAAAGCCGTCTGGTCCGGTCGCCCGATATTGGCGGTCATTCAGGACGGAGATTTGGGGCACCGCTGACGAGGTAGCCACCAATCCCAAGAGGACGGAAGTGCAAGCTGATCCGACGAAATTTCGCATACCGAAGAAATCTCTCGTTTTTAAAATGATGCTGCAAGAGGATTCTCCCCTCTTCGGCAAATTTTTTCTCATTTTATTCATTTCTAGTAAGTTTTAGTCATGACAAAACAGGGCCCATCTTTCTTTCAACGAAGACCTTTCATCAAAAATTCAGCATTGGAGGCGGTTCCCTTTAGCTGGCGCATGAGGAGTTCGACCGCTTCTCCCACCGGCATGGCGGCGAGCTGGCGGCGCAACTCGATAACGCGGGGCAGCTCCTCCTGATGATAAAGCCGGTCATCATTCCGGGTGCCGCTTTGGTGAATGTGAATGGCCGGGAAGACCCGTCGCTCGGCCAATTCCCGGTCCAAACGAATTTCCATGTTTCCCGTGCCTTTCAGTTCCTCGAAAATGACATCGTCCATGCGGCTATCCGTCTCCACTAGGCAGGTCGCCAGGATGGTCAGGCTCCCCCCATCGACGACGTTTCGCGCCGCGCCAAAAAACTTGCGCGCTTTGGCCAGCGCATTAGGGTTCACGCCGCCTGAACCAATGGGTCCCCCGCTGGCCGCATTGTTGTATCCTCGCGCCAGGCGGGTGAGACTATCGAGCAGAATGACAACATGATCGCCATTCTCGACCATGCGGCGCGCCCGGGTCAGGACCATGTCTGCGACCTGGGCATGACGCTTGGTGCTTTCATCGAAAGTCGAGCTGATCACCTCCGCCTCAACGGTGTCCTCAAAATCACTCACCTCCTCCGGCCGCTCATCAAGAAGGAGAATGATGAGCTTGCTCTCGGGATGGTTCTCTTGAATGGACCGGGCGATTTGCTTCAACAAAACCGTTTTGCCTCCCCGGGGAGGAGCGACAATCAAGCCGCGCTGCCCTCGCCCCAGGGGTGCCACCAAATCGACCAAACGCACCGCCAAATCATCCTCGGAACGTGTTTCAAGGTGGAAGCGGTCCTGCGGGAATTCGGAGGTCAGCTCTTCAAAATCGGGTCCAGCCTCGAATTGCCGGGCTGGCTTTCCTTCGATGGCGAGGATCTCGTGAGCGGAAAGATAATTGTCTCGGCCACGGGGCGGACGCACCCGCACGGTGACCTCGTTTCCCTCCCCAAGGCCGAACTCCTCGAGATAATGAGCACCGAGATACACGTCGTCGGGGCCGGCCCGAAAACTCCGTCCGGCATCACGGAGCATGGCGAATTTTCCTTTGGCCTGCTCCAAAACTCCGGTGGCCTGCAAATCGCTACCGAACTGCCCGAGTTTGCAGACGAGATCAAAAATCAGTTTGCCCCTTTCCGCGCCGGTATTGCGCACCCCCAGCCCCTCGGCCTGCTCCAACAATTCGCTAAGGGGACGTTTGCGAATCTCGTTGAGATCCGTCACGGGCGGCACTTCGATGGCACATTGTGGCCCCCTCTTCTCCCGGTCATGGGCAATGCGCCCTTGCAGCTTTTCAACAAAAACATCCACCTGCTCGACCAGAAACTCACATTGGCCGGAGGTCCAAAAAACTTGATCAGCCGAATCCACTTTGGTTTCCCAAGGCAATTGACTGTTTAGGATCGCTTCGGCGGTGTCTTCCTCGAGACCGGGCCGGGCCAGCAAGCGTTCCTTTTGAGTGTCCCGCGGACAAGCCGTGACGAGCACTCCCCGATTATCCACTTTCCACCCGGTCTCAAAATAGAGGGGTATATCGGCGAGGAGAACATCGGCGCCCTCCCGGATCCCCCTACGGGTCGCCTCTCCCAGGCTCTCCCGAACCCGGGGATGAAGGATGGCCTCCAGGCTCTTGCGGGCAGAAGGATCGGCAAAAACGAGTTTGCGCACTGCCGCTTTGTCGAGTTCATCCCCTTGGAAACAACCTTCACCCAATTTTTGCCGGATTTCACGCAAGACGGCCTCCTCAGTCAGAAGCTGCCCCACCTCCGCATCACAATCGAAAAGAAGGAGATTCTCCACCCGATCGGATAAGAGCTTGGCCAGACTGGATTTACCACTGGCGACACCGCCAGTTAACACGAGGGATATCATGAGATTCGTTGGAAAATGGAAACGATTGGAAAAAGAAAGTCTGATGGCCGAAACCATCAGACTTGGAAAAAATCAATTCTGGTAAAGGTGCACCTTACTTACCGCTGGTAGTATCGAGCGGAGGAAGAAGGCTGGCGTCCAGACCTGCCGGAGCAGAGGAACCACCCACACCCAAACCGGGGTCTCCAAGACCGGTGTTGCCACCGTTGACGGGGTTACCACTAGCGTCCTGAATCTGCGCAGTCACGAAGATAATGAGGTTGCTCTTGATGTGGTTCTCGGAGTTGCTCTGGAAGAGGCGGCCAATCCAGGGAAGGTCACCAAAAATCGGCACCTTGTCCTCGACTCGCTGAACGTCTTCACGCATCAGGCCACCCACTGCCACGGTGTGACCGTCATAGATGGTCAGACCAGTGGTCACGCGACGGCTCGCGAAAACAGGCATCTCGATCCGGTTTTCGGTAATGGTGACGTTCGTCGGGTTACCGAAGGCATCAGAGGCTGGCGAGGTGATGGGGCTACCGTAGTTGATGAAGCCTTCAAACTCGACAATCTCGGGAGCAAAACGGAGGTCAATGACGTAGTCGTTCGCACCAATCGTCGGCTGAATCTCCAGAGTCACCCCGGTGTTGCGTGTTTCGAACGCAGTCGGAGTGGAGGGAGTGACGGGGAAGATACCTGCGCCACTACCCGCGCCACCGATTCCGCCGGTGGCACCCACTTGGTTAGGAAGTTCCGGTGGTTCGTATTCGGTGGGGTAAATGAACTCGCGAATGATCTCAATCGTAGCGGTTTCACCCGAACGAGCGAGAACGCTGGGAGCGGTCATGATGTCGGTTCCCTTCTTCTGAGCCAATCCACGCATAATCATCTGCACCTGACCATCGGTGAAGAGGCCGGTAAGGGAGAGAATACCAGGCGCGACCGAATTGTTCTGAGCGGTGCGATTCGGATTGTTCAGCACAGAATCGATGCTGTTCTTGGAAATGGCGTAATCTCCGGAACGAAGTCCGCTGGTGATGGTGCCACCGGTCAAAGCCGCGCTGGAGTCAGCGGGGACATTGGGAAGGTTGAACGCGCCAACCGTGCCGAGGAAGTCGCCACCGGAACGGGCTGCACCATTACTGGTTGTTCCACCACCGGGGAAGAATTCGCTGGAAACGCGGAAGGGCGTGATGAGCCAGTCAAAGCCGAGCTCGTCGGTGTTTTCCTGGGACACTTCCACAAACTTGGTCATGATGTGAATTTGCTTCGGAGTATTCTTCAGCAAGTTCTCCACAATCTGGTCGACCAAATCGAGGTTACCAACAGTGTTCTTCACGATCAGGCTGGAAGAACTGGAGATGAAGCGGGCACTGGCGCCATCGGGGAACTCGACACCACTATCGGCGAGAAGCTCCTTGACGGTGCGGCGCACGGAAAGGCCGCCACCACCCAAACCGCCGTCATTGGAAGCGAAGGGATCGTCCGAAGCGCCACCACCGCCACCGCCGTCGTTATCGGAGAGGTCAGTAACGAAAGTAGGAGGAACGGTCCAGGTGCGGGTCACAAGGTCAGCACTGCTGTCGGCTCCGATGGGGAGAAGAGTGACCGCGTATTCGTCCACCCGGTAGCGCATGCCAGTCTTGTTACAGACATATTCCAAGGCGGTCGCCAAGGGCACGTTGCGCAAGCGAAGGGTGTCGATGGACTTCGAACCAGGATCCGCTCCGAGGAGAAGACCACCACCGTCCAGATCTTCGTCAGGACCGGAAGCACCACCAGAGATGGACCCTTTTTCGATGACGAAGTTGATACCCTTGCGATCAGGATTCGGATCGGGATCAAGCTCAATGGACTTCTGAGTCAAATACTCCATGGCCTCGTCGAGGGGAGTATCAGCGAAGTCAACCCGGGGAATAATGATATTCTGAAGCTTGTTGGTGAGGTTGAGGGAACGTCCCCCACCCTGCTGGCCACCTGCGGGGCCGAAATCACCAGCGGCAGAAATGGAAGGCACGGTCAGCTCCCAAGCCTTGTCCACTTCCATGAGAAGCTTGGACCGGGTGTGATCGTAAGCCGCGCGGTAGTAGTCGGACTTGATGGCCGCCACCCGCTCCAACCAGCGGCGAGCCGCCTTGTTGTAGGGGTCGATTCGCAGCACGGAGTGAAACTGCTTCTCGGCATTGTCGTAATCAGCCAAGTTGTAGAATCCTTCCCCTTTGTAGAGGAGACGACGCACTTCATCGACATTCTGGGAATGCTCGTGAGTGAGAGAGGGGTTCACCCGAATGGGGTCATCGAAATACTCCAGGGACTTCTGAGCCTCGAAGCGGTGAGGATCGGCCACCAACACATCGTTCAAGAGGCCTTTGGCTTCATCGTATTTCCCGGTGCGGCGATACTGCTGGGCCAGGGCGACGCTTCCGTCACCGAGGTGCGCAACAATCTCGTTTCGCTTCGCTTCGGTCTTGGGACCGTAAGGGAGAACATTGAGAGCTTCCTTGTAAAGGCGCACGGCCTCTTCAAAGTCTTTGGAAGCATAGGATTGACGACCTTCCATCAGGAGGTCCACGGCTTGTTGTGTCGCTGCTTCACGGCGGAGTCTCTCTTTCTCCAGCAGGCTTTGGCCCGAGCTGTATGAAATTGGCGTCGCCGCGAAGGCGAGTGCCAGCAGTCCAGCGTGAATGCGCGTTGTGGTGTGCTGCATGATTTGGTGTGTTGTAGAATCCCTCATAAGGAGGGGGTTTGTGAAGTCAATTTTTCGGAGAATGGCAGATTTCTTAATTTTCAACCTTTAATTCCAGTTCTTGAGTCTCGCCATTGTTGTCCCACAGCAGGGTTGCCGTGGTGCCATCGCCGCCGATTTCCTTGAGAGTGTAGGGCTTGTTCTGCGCATTCTCGTCATAGGGCAACGAGAATGACATTCCCTCCTCGACCTCAAAGACGTTGTTCTCTTCCGCCGGCGTGTCGAGATAGAGACGGGCGGTGTAGTCAGATTGGAGGGTCTGGTGAGAGCCAGCTGGAATCTCGTAGACCTTTCCAGCCTTACCTTCCTTCTGATCTTCCACCACCGCGAGATCTTTGGGAATGCCGTTGGCTTCCACTTGCTTCAGCTCGACGAACTTGAAGCGATTCTGGTAGGGAGCATCGGCGAAGAAGATATCGCCAGGCGCGGCGGTGGCTCCACCCCGCATGCGATTTTCCGCTTTCTTGCCATCCTGGATACCTTCAATGCGGAAGCTCAAGGAGCCGCCGCCAAAGTTGGAGAAGCGGAGATACCACTGCTCTTGCTCCACACTTGCCAAGCGAACTTTGGCAAAAAGGGAGGGGAAGCTGCTCTTGTCATTGGGAGCGGTCTTGGCCTCGAACTCCTCGCCATTGGAGAATCCGTCTTCGTCAAAGTCCCGCTGGGGAGCATTGCCATAGCCCATCTCGTCGCCCATGCCGTGGGTCAACCACCAGCTGTTGGGAATGGGCGGGTGAACCGGCTTCTCGTTGGAGTCACCAATGTCAACCGGAGTCTCCGCTCCCTTGCGGACAAAAAGGTCCACTCCGGTGAAAACTTCCACCTCGCGACCCGCCGCCGTGCGCACGGGATCGACGGTAGGCGCGGTCGAAAGGGTGGTCACCGCCTGGCTGATTTCAACTTCTTTGTCGAAAGGAATGGCCGGCTGGGGATTCTCCGTAGCAGCGGGGAATTCCTCTTCCACGGCTCCCAATTTCATCACTCCCAGCACCACCATCGCGATGGCGATGACTGCGGCGACACCCAGGAAAATCTTTTCGTAATTATCTTTCATCTTCTAAAGTGTGCGTTTGTTTATTCTGCGATTTCAGGGAGTTCAACGGGCTCGCCAAAGAGGAGCAGGCGGACCTGATAAGCCGCATAGACTCCCTCATTGCCAAGAACTTGACCGAGAATGCGACCGGAGTCAGCGACTTCCACTGCAGCTTCTTCTTCACCCGCTTCTTCCTCAGCGGCAGCTTCATCGTCGCCGCCATCACCGAAATCGAAGCCTTCGAAACCACCGAAACCTCCGGCACCCTCGTCTCCTCCCCCATCATCTTCGGCCACTTCTTCCAAGCCGGCCTGACTCCGCACGGGAGGGGCGACATTCTCATTCCCAATGCGCACCATATCGATGGCAAAGAAGTAATCCTTGGAGGTGCTCAGGGAATTGAGCAACTTCACCGCGACATCCTCATCAGCAAGGATTGTAAACTCCATGGGCAAACTTTGCGCCAGGGGCACGGGCAAACGATCGCGCTCGAAAGGCTCGGTCCAGCTTTGACCCGACTCGGAGGGCAGCGGCTGGCGCACCACATTGCGCACGGCGTAACCACCCTCTTCCGCCAATTGACGGAAGAACCACTCGGTCGCATTGAGCTGGTAATTCAGCTTGGCAGTGGCTTCCGGATTGGCCAGCGCGTCGAGGTAGGACTCCATGCCCAGCGCGAATTGCTCGGGATAGGAGATTCCCTTCTCATCGAAGAGCGCTTTGATCTCTTCGGTCTTGGCCACGAGACGGTTTTGGAATTCCGAAGGGGAAATCCGTTCCATTTCTTCCGGGCGATAAGCCTGCAGGGCGTTTTGCAGTCCCTCGACTTTTCCGCGCAAAGCGGTCACTTCAGTCTGGCGTGCTTCCAGGTTTTCCTCAGTGGGGAAAGGACGCACGCGGGCCATTTGCTCGACCTCGCTTTTGATGCTGGAGAATTCCGCCTGACGTTCGTTGTAAGTTTTTCCTTGGCTCAATCCCAGCGCAACCAGACCGCCACCGAGGACGAGGGTTCCGGCCAGGAGGCCAATTGCAAATCCGTTTTCCTTCATAGTTATCCAGTAAATTCTTTAGAGTGTTTTGCCGTTAGTCACTTCCGCAAAAGCAACGGGCTCCCGCAGAGGCAAAATCATGGTGAAAGGAGCTCCAAAGGTCTCCTCCGCCAAGGTGGTGTTGTTGTTGATGAGGATTTCCCCGTCCTTGAGAGGCAGCACGCCATCCCGGGAATCGAGGTCGGGCTTGGTCAACTGGAAGTAAGTCTCGGGCTCCGCGCCAGACTCTTCTGCCGCTGCGTTGGCCGCCTGCACCGACTTCTTGATGCGCTCAAGCACCTCATTGACCGCGCGGTGATCCTTACCGTCCACTCCAGAACGCCAGAAGCCGTCGATGCGGATGGCGTTGAAGGCGGGCGTGCCCTCGTAGTTTCGAGCTTCCTGGCTTTTGGAATCCACGAAGGTTTCTCCATATGCGAGACGCTCGAAGCCACCCTTGGCATAGGATTTGCCAGAGTCAGCTTCTCCGGGAACGTAGTTCACATAGGGGCGAAGCTCCGTAATCCAGACAGTTTCGCTGGCGAAGTAGCCTCGCAGCTCGTTGAGGATGCCCACCCATTGGGTGCGGGACTCCTGGAAATCGGCATACTCGCCACCGATGGCTTCGATCTCGGCAATGGCATTGTCCCATTGACGCAAGGTTCCCGCGTAGGGAGCGAGTTCATCGCGGCGGTCCGAGATTTCCTGCACCTTCTCGGCGGCAGCACCGGCAGCCACAAACTTGGTGCCCGCCCAGGCACCGAGACCGGCGAGCAAAATACCGGCCGCTCCGAGGAGCCAGGGCTTGCGGCGCGCACTGGCCCGCTGGGCGCCAACTGAGGTGGGAACGAGGTCGATGTGGAGCTCTGCTTTCCCAGCTCCTTCCACGGCGAGCCCGACCAGTTCACCGAGCTGGTGAGCTTTGGCCGCGAGGGACTCATCGGCGAGCTGGACCCGGCGAAGCGGGTTGAAGGCCTCGACGGGCAAGGACAGTTTTTCCTGCAGGAAGTCGACCAAATTGCCAAGGTTGGCGCCGCCACCTGCCAAGAAGACTTTGGTGGGAGCGTTGCCGCCCTGCTGGGAGCGGTAGAAATTCGTGCGGCGGGAAATCTCGCCGGGAAGGCGGTTCACCGCATTGCGAATGTGGGAAGCCAAGGCCGCAGTGGCCTCGTCCATGCCTTCGGTGTAACCAAGACTGACCACCCCGCTGCTGACTTTGTGCCCCTCGGCCTCTGCAAAGCCCACCCCGAATTCCTTGGCGATGGAGGAAGTGAGGCTCGCTCCAGTTGTGCCGGGAGAATTGACCCCTTGGATAAACACTTTCTTGCCCTCAATGTAAATCAACTCAGTGGACTTGGCCCCGATATCGACCAAGAGGACGGGCTCAGTGACGTCAGGATAGTTGAAACGGAAGGCATTGTAGAGCGCGGTGGGCGCGGCATCCACTTCCTTCAAGCTCAACCCTGCTCCCGAAACTGACTCACTGATATCGTCGAGCACTTCCTGGCGAATGGCCACCAGAAGCACCTCTTTCTCAATGCCTCCGCTTTCGATGGCCGCCCAGTCCCATGCACCTTCGGTGAGAGGAAAGGGAATTTGTTGCTGGGCTTCCAGCTCCACCAACTCGGTCAGGTCATCGCTATCGATGGGCGGAAGCTTGACGAACTTGGTGATGACAGAGTGGCCGGGGACGGCGGCGCGAACCTTGTCTTTGCCCGTTTTGAGAGCCTTGGCCAGTTGGGCAACTGCGCCCCGCACTTCCGCGTTGCGCATTGATTCCGCTGCCGGATCGGCGAGGATATCAACCTCCTGGTATTTTTTGAGAACGAGTCCCCCCCCTTTCTGGGGCGAGAAGGCAGCCATCGTGATGCGCTGCGAGCCAATATTAAGTGCGATTGTCGACTGGGAGTCAGCCATAGGTGTGTGTTCTAGGGTCTTCGTTAACGGCTCCAGTCGCCCGGAGCCAAGAAATTAGGAAAAATGAAAAGTCAATTGTCGAGAGAAAATCCCTTTAGCGACGGTCGGTTTGCTCTTCGAGGTAGCGATCCCACCAGAGGAACTTGAAGGGAGTGTCCGCCTTGCTCATGAGAGGGAACTTGTCAGTGCGGGAAAGACTGGGAGACTTCCACCACTCTCCGGACTTGGAGCTGAAGGTGGCGGCTTCCGAGCCATTGTAGGACACGATGCCTGCTACCGCTTCCACGGCACTCTTGCCTGCCCGGTCGCCACCGGTGAGACGGCGGATGGTAGCGGGAGAGAGGTAAACCGAGGCATAGACGTCTTCGCCCACGGGCACATTGACGTAGGTGACGTCCTTCTCGAGGAGGAAATAGCCCCGGCCGGCGGGATCTTTCACCGCGACATACCAGCGGATTTGCAGGCGGTCGATGAAGCCGTCTTCCGGCTCGGGCCGGGCATCGACTTCCAACTTCACTTCGGCTTCCAACCAGTCTTTGGGATCCCATTTCTTTTTGCCGGTATTCCCTCCCAATTCGGGGGACTGCAGGTCGTCAAATGCCGGATCATCAGCCTCAACGCGGACTTGTTGGGCGAGGGCTCCCGTCGCAAAGAAACACAGCCCCAAAAGGAGCCCAGCGGTTTTTTTCAGTTTGATCGTGTGCATAAAGGTCGAGCTTGAGTTTCTATGAAACTAGGCGGTCAACTCGTCGCTTGGCGAGCAGAATTCTTGCAAAATTTTGTGTCTTTTCTGCGTAAACACATGGTGCATCCACAAAGTTGGGCTCGCTTTCGTCTGCCAATCATTGAAAGCTGCCCTCATGTTCACTATTTCCACCCAAGCGCTCACCGTGGGAGCCATCACCGATGCGGCCGCGCTCGAGCACAATTACTCTTTGCAGGACACGGACTTGATCGAGCTCCGCCTCGACGCCCTGGGAGCTGGCGAAGAGGTGATCGATTTCGCCCGCCGCCACTCCCCCGCCCTCCCTCTCCTCATCACGGCCCGCGCTCCTGAAGAGGGCGGGCTCGGTCAACACGACCTAACCAGCCGCCTGCATCTGCTGCGAAGCCTCCTTCCTTTCGCCAGTCTGATCGACATCGAAACAGCCAACCATGAGCTCTATCAGGACCTGTTGGAAGAGGCTGCCGCCCGCGAAGTCGCCACCGTCTTCTCCTACCACGATTTTGAAGAATTCGACCACCTCGAAACGATCGAAACCCTGGCTCGGGCGCAGGCCTTGGGAGCGACCATTGCCAAAGCCGCCGTCACCGTGCGCGACCCGCTGGAGCTGACTCTTTTCGAGTCTCTCCTCGCCGAGATGGAAGGGGTGCCCTTTTCATTGATGGGGATGGGCAAATATGGGCCCGCCTCCCGCCTGTTGGCGGCCCAGCATGGCTCCGTCTTGAACTACGGCTATCTCGGTGCCCAAGCCACCGCCCCGGGGCAGTGGCCGGCTCCCTTGCTCAAGCAAGTGCTGGGCGCCACCCCTCCCTTTGCGAACTATCCGTGAGGGCTCAGCGGCGGGGCAGCGCTTGCAGATACTCCACTTTCGCCTCGGCGGGAAGGGCTTCCAGAAAGATGCGGCCATAGCGTTTGGTCACCACGCGATTGTCCAAAATAGCGACGATTCCGTGGTCTTTGGCCGAACGGATAAGCCGCCCCACCCCTTGACGCAGCTTGACCACCGCTTCCGGCACCGAGTAGTCCATGAAGGCATTGCCTCCAGAGGCCTCAATGGCTTCGATGCGCGAGGCCACTACCGGATGGTCGGGAACCGCGAAGGGAAGACGGGTGACGATAACATTGCTGAGGGCCTCCCCGGGAACATCCACCCCTGTCCAGAAGGAATCGGTGCCAAAGAGAACGCTGTGCACATCCTTGCGAAATTCGCTCACCATCCGGTGGCGCGGCATACCTTCTCCCTGCACCAGAAGCCGAATCCCCTCCCGCTGGAAAAAGGGGCGCATGGCCTCGGCGGTTTTTCGCAACAGACCATAACTGGTAAACAAGACAAAGGCCTTGCCATCGGTGCGGCGGATAAAGTGCTCCACCCAGGCCGGCAGGGCGTCCGCGAACTTGGGGTCGGCGGGCTCCGGCATGCCTTTGGCTACGAAAACCTGCATTTGCTTGCGGTAGTCGAAGGGGCTTCCGATACTCACCGGCCGTGCCTCTTCCGCGCCGAGACGCCCCCGGAAATAGCGCAGCTCCCGATCCCCGGTTCCCAGCGTGGCACTGGTCAGCACCACCGGCTTTCCCCGTCCGAACAGACTCTCCCGCAGACGGTCCGCGATTTCCACAGGCGCGGAACGCAGAGTGATGGCCTCGCGATTGGCCCCTCCCCGCTCCACCCAGTAAACGCTGCTGTCATCTTCCTGGTCGAGGAAGACCCGCAAGGCGCCATGAGCCTCGCGCAGACGGCGCACGCCATCGAGCAGCTCGCCCCGGGTGGAATTGTCCTTTTCCATCCCGTCCGCCAGCTCCTCCAGCCGAGTCCACAAATCCCGCAGGGGTTCCGCCAGGGTATTGGGCACGAGCGCGGGATGGCGCACCCGGCTCTCCCGTGATTCTCCCTTGAAATCGACCACCTCCCCCACGAGTCGGAAAAACTCCCCCATCTCTTCGAAAACGCGCTCCACCCCTCTGATGGCGGTGACATCTTGCAGAGTTCGCAAGAGACCTTTGCGCGAGCGGGGATTGTATAGCCGCTGCAAATCAAATCGCATGCCCCCCTCCGCGAGCCGGATCCCCAATTGACTGGCAGCCACGTTTTCCAAGGTGTGGGCCTCGTCAAAAATGACGAAATCGCGCGGAAAAAGAAATCCGCCATCCTCGCCGCCAGGTTCGCTGAGGCCATCCAGATCGGCGAGAGCAAAGAAGAGGGTATGATTGACCACCAGAACGCGAGCCTCGCCCGCTTTTTTCCACGCCTGCTGGAAAAAGCAATTTCCCTTCGCCCCACAGAGCCGCTGGGTGCAAATCTGCGACTCGCTGCAAACTTGAGCCCAGACCTTGGGCGAGGGCTGGAAATCCAAATCACTCAGGGTCCCCTCCGTCGTTTCCTCCGCCCAAGTCCAGATGCGCTTGAGCTCGGAGGCTTCCTCCTGGCCGAAGAGGTCGCCTTGCTGCTCCCAGGCCCGGCGGAGCCGCAGAGGACAGAGATAATTGCCCCGCCCTTTCAGCAAAACAGCATTCCATTCACCCGGAACAAGGGCCTTTACGACCGGCAGGTCTTTGCGAAAGAGCTGTTCCTGCAGATTGATGGTGTGAGTCGAGACGATGGCCTTGCGCCCCTCCTCAATGGCAAAGCGAACGGCGGGCAGGAGATAGGCCAAACTTTTGCCCACCCCGGTGCCTGCCTCCACCGCCACGCAGCGATCCGACCCGAGAGCCTCCGCCACCGCCACCGCCATCTCTTGTTGCTGGGGGCGATACTCGAAGTCGTCGGAAGCAGAGAGCTGGCCCCCGGGGGAGAAGGCATGCTGCATCTCCCTCGCCAACCACGAGGCTCCGCTGCCACTCTCCGTTACCGAAATCACCTGCGCCTATTCTGCAATCGGTGCCTTCCCCGACCCGGGTCACCGGCAGGTTCCGCCAAGCGGGGAGGGCAGCCAGAGGTTACTTGTCCAGGTATTTGTCGCGCTCTTCGCAAAAGACGGTCGCCAGTTCCAAACAGCGACGCGCCAAATCACGAGCCCGGCGCGGATCGACGAGGGAAACCCCCTCTTCTTCCAATTCGCCCTGATAAATCTCCCAAGCCTTTTCCGCCGCTTCCTCGAGGTCAATTTTACGCTTGTTGTTGGAGGAGCCGGAATCTTCCCGGTTCCCACCGCCCCGGCGGCCGCGGCCCCGGCGACGGCCCTTGCGGTCGTCGTCATCCCCCTCCTCATCGGAATCCTGTTTGTTGGCCTCGGACTTATCACCGTCCTTCTTGCCATCCGCCGCGCGGGAGGAATCGTCGCCTTTCCCTTCGGAAGAAGCCTGATCGCCACCCGAGGATTGCGGGGCAGAAGATTTTTTGGCGTCTTCGCCGGATTTGCCCTCCTTCTCCTTGGCTCCCCCTGACCCATCATTGGCCGAAGAGGATTTTTCCGAACCGCCAGACTCCTTGCGATCTCCCTTACGATTCTTGGCCGCATCGCCAGCGCCCTCCTTCTTGTCGGAGCCTGCTTTTTCCTCGCGTGCCTCCGCTTGGGCCAGCTCTTTCTTCGCTTCTTCGGGGGATTCCTCGACGACCTTGATCTCTTTGATTTCTTTCACCGCCTCAGCCGGGGGATTCTCGGCGAGGGAATAAGTGGTTTCGTTCTCTTCCATGGAAATTGTTTTTGCAGAAGCCTCCTCACCCTCGCGGGGGGCGACCTCCTCTTTTTGAACGGCTTTTTTGCGGGGAGCCCGCTTACCGCGCACCCCTTTTTTCACCACTCGCTTGCGAGCAGCTTTCTTCGGGGCCTCTTGTTCTTCTGACATAGGGCGGGCAGTCTTTGACTTTACGCCCGATTTGGCAAACGCCAAAATAGTCAGATGGAAAAAAGTAAGCCCGGCCCGGATGCCATCCCGCCGGGCTTGAGGATTGCTTCCCCCCAATCTGCGGACTAAGTAGCAGCCATGGCTCCCGCTTTACCCGCAGAATGTCAGGAAATCTTCCTGGCCCCGGGCTACCCGGCCCTCCAGATTAAGACTGACCACTGCCAAGCCACCCTGGCTCTGCATGGCGCCCACCTGATCCATTGGCAGCCCGCCCACTGCCAGCAGCCGGTGCTCTACACGTCCCCACAAGCGGTTTTCCAAGAGGGCAAAGCCATCCGCGGTGGCATTCCCCTTTGCTGGCCCTGGTTCAACGCCCATCCCACTGCCCCGGACCGCCACCCGTCCCATGGCGTAGCCCGCACCCGCTTCTGGCAACTGGAATCGGTGGCCATCGAAGCGGCGGAAGCCCGCCTCAGCCTCATCCTTCCCCCCGATGACGAGACCCGGCGACACGTGCCCTTCCCCTTCTTCCTGCGAGCGACTTTTCACTTGGGAAAAACCTGCTCTGTCCTGCTGGAAACCCAAAACCGGGGAACGCGGAACGCCCTCGTGGGTGGGGCCCTGCACAGCTACCTCGCTCTCAGCAGCCTCGCCCACTGTAAGCTCCTCGGCCTCGAGAACACACCCGCAATCGATACCACGCCGACTCCGGAGCGCATCCTTCCCGGCGAAGAATCCCCCCTCACCATCAGGGGCGAAGTGGACCGCATCTATACCGGCACTGCCCTGCCAGTAACCCTCCGCGATCCCGGGTGGCAGCGGGAAATCGCTCTCTCCAAGGAGGGCTCCCTCAGCACCGTGATCTGGAATCCGGCAGAGGAAAAGGCTGCGGCCCTCGCCGATTTGCCAGACCAGGGCTATCAGGACTTCGTCTGCATCGAGGCCGCCAATGCCCGGCAGGACACCAGAATCATCGCGCCCGGCGCCTGGCACCGCCTCGGCACCACTCTGCGCGTGACCAATCCCGAAGGATAGGACGGGCCGACACATTTGCGCGCGAATTTCTTTTCTCCCTCCCGCCCTTTTCCCTTACAAGCGCTCCGTGCTCACCGCTTACGTTCACGATCTCGATCCCGTTCTGATTTCCTTTTCAGAATTTCTCAAGGTCCGCTGGTATGGCCTGGCCTACCTCGCCGGCTTCATCGCCGGATGGTGGTTTCTCAAGAAATTCGCGGAGCGCAAGCTCTTCCCCCTTGCTCCCGACAAAGTCTCCGATTTTATCGCCTACGGCGCTTTCCTGGGGGTCTTTCTAGGGGGTCGCTTGGGCTACGTGCTCTTTTACATGCTGCCCTCCGCCGAGGGGAGAGCCCGCATTGCGGAAGATCCCCTCACCATCATCAAGGTCTGGGATGGCGGCATGGCCTCCCATGGCGGCATCATTGGCCTGACCATCTTCTGCTGGTTCTACGCCCGCCGGACCAAGGTCTCATGGGCCGCGCTCGGTGACGGCCTGGTCTGCGTGGCCCCCCTGGGAGTCTTTTTCGGACGAGTCGCCAATTTCATCAATGGCGAGCTCTACGGCCACGTGGCCAAAGCAAGCTGGCCCTGGTTGGTGAAATTCCCCGGCACCATCTTCAACCCCGCCTGCGAAGAGGCGAAAAATTACGACGCCGTCATGAACGTGGCCATTGAGGCCGCTCAAGGCGAAAGCCGCAACCTCCTGCAGCTCGCCTACGAGACCGGATACGGCGGCGAACAAGCCCTCGCCACCGCTGTGCGCGAAAGCGATGCCGTCAAAAGCGCCATCGAGCCCTTTTTGCAGGCCCGCCATCCCTCCCAACTCTACGAGGGAATCCTGGAAGGACTTCTCCTCTTCGCCCTCCTCACTTTTCTACGCCTCCGCTATCCCAAGCTGCCCAAGGGACGCCTCACCGGCCTCTTCTTTCTCCTCTACGCCGGCGGCCGTATTTTCGTGGAACAATTTCGCGTTCCTGATTCCTCACTGATTGGAATTTTCACCAAAGGACAATTTTACTCCCTCTTTTTCATCGCGGTAGGAGTCGCCTTCCTCCTTTTTTCAAAAAGACCCCACTCCCAATCGCCATAATTAGAGGAATTGACAGTAGTAAAAATTCGGTCAATTATCTAGACGTTTTCAGGAGTAAAACTAGTAGCTCCCCCTTTCTGAAACGCATTCCCCACCCTTTGCTTTGAAAACAAATTCGAACAGCAACCCGTATTATTTTATTTGTGAACAAATCAGAAAGGCGAGCAGACCTCGAGGAGCTGGTCCAGACTCTCAGCCCTGATACCCGGAGAAATCTCAAGTATCTCCTTGAATTCGGCACGGGCTATCTGGGTTGCGAGGATCTCGCCCTAGTGGAGGCCCCCGATAGGCACGACGAGAGCCTCGGCTATTCCCGCCTCCACCCCATTCCGAACACAAAAAAGTATTTACGCGTCAGAGGATTCCAAACCAATCCTTGCGAAAAGAAACTGAAAATTTTTCTGCAACTCCTCGCCCTCAACGACAGCCGGGAGAACTGCTGCACGAATTTTGATAAACTCAAAGAGTACTCCGAAGCTCTCTTTGAGGGATGCCCGGACAGCATCGTGGTCACCAACGAGCGGGGCGTCATTTCCGATGCCAACCGAGCGATGGTTGCCCTCACCCGCATCTCCCGCGACAAGCTTATCGGGATGCAAGTGGCCCGATTGACCGACTCCCATGGACGGATGGAGATTGCGGAATCGTTGCGCAAGCTCGCCTCGCAAGGACGCGTCTTTTTCGAGTGCAATCTCTACGTCAAGCCCCAGCGCCGCATTCCCGTGGCGGTCTCGGTGCGCGATTTTCACTTCCAGGGACGCCGCCTCGTGCTCGCCACTTTGCGCGACATGCGCAGCGAGCGCGACGAGATCAGCGCCAGCGAGACTTACCAGAGCAGCATCCAACGCTGCATCACCAATGCCGACGATTGCTTCCTGCGCTACGATCAATTTGGTCGCATCTCGGACTGCAATCCCCACACCCGCAAGCTGACCGGATTCAGCCCCAGCTGGTTGCAAGGGCGCCCCTTCGACGACCTGCTCTCCCTCAACTCCCTGAAAAAATTTCGCCAGGCCGTCACCCGTCTCCAGAAAACCGGCTACGCCACCTTCAATGGAGAAGTGATGCACGCCAATGGCAAGCCGGTCCCCGTCCGCGCCACCATCATGCAGCTCGAGTTCAATGGCGAACACTTCTGCCGAGTCCTCCTGCAAGATCTGCGCGAAGAAGAGTGAGACTTTCCCGAAGTCTCCCCACACGCCTGTCTTGACTCTTGCCCCGCGATTCAAGAGTCTTCCCCTCCCCCACTTCCGGGACCACCTTCATGGACACTAGCCTCACTCGCAATTTCTCCATCATCGCGCACATCGACCACGGCAAGACCACGCTCTCCGACCGGCTGCTGGAATTCACCCAGACCGTTGCCGAGCGCGAGGCCAAAGCCCAGCTTCTGGACGCCATGGATCTGGAGCGCGAAAAAGGCATCACCATCAAGTCCCACCCCGTGACCATGGCCTACCCCGCCAAGGACGGAAAGACCTACAAGCTCAACCTCCTCGACACCCCCGGGCACGTGGATTTCTCCTACGAAGTATCCCGTAGTCTCGCCGCCTGCGAAGGAGCCATTCTCATCATCGATGCCGCCCAAGGAGTGGAAGCGCAGACCATGGCCAACGTGAACCTCGCCCTCGAGCAAGACCTCGCCATCGTCCCCGTGCTGAACAAAATCGACCTCCCCGCCGCCGACGTCGACAAATGCCGCCAGCAGCTGGAGGACATTCTCGCCATCCCCGGCGAAACCGCCATTCCCTGCTCTGCCAAACAAGGCATCGGCATCGAGGACATCCTCGAAGCCATCATCGAACTTGTGCCGCCCCCGCAAGACAGCGAAGACGGCCTCCTCCGCGCCTCCGTCTTCGACAGCCTCTACGACGCTTATCGAGGCGTGATTTCCTACGTGCGCGTGATGTCGGGCAGCGTGAAAAAGGGCGACAAAATCAAGCTTTTCCACACCGAGAACACTTACGAGGTCAAGGAAACCGGCGTCTTCACCCCCGGCATGCGCAAGACCGACTCCCTCGACGCGGGCGACGTGGGCTACCTCATTGCCAACATGAAGACCACCGCCGAGATCAAAATCGGCGACACCATCACCCTCAAGGACAAGCCCTGCCCCCAGCCCCTGCCCGGCTTCAAGGAAATCCGCCCCATGGTCTTCTCCGGCATCTACCCCATCGACACCTCCGACTACGAGGCCCTCAAGGTCGCGATGGGCAAGCTGCAAATCAACGACGCCGCCTTCACTTTCCAAAACGAATCCTCCACCGCCCTCGGCTTCGGCTTCCGCTGCGGCTTCCTCGGCCTCCTCCACATGGAGATCATCCAGGAACGCCTGCGCCGCGAGTTCGATATGGACGTGATCTCCACCTATCCCTCCGTGATTTACGAGGTCACCAAGACCGACGGTGAGGAAATCATCGTCGACAACCCCTCCTTCCTTCCCGACCAGCAGGAAATCGCGGAAATCCGCGAACCCATGGTGCGCATCTTCATCATGCTCCCCGGCGACTACATCGGCGACGCCATGCAGCTCATTATGGAAAAACGGGGTGAACTCGAGAACACCGAGACCATCGACGAGTTCCGCGTCATGCTCACCGCCACCGTGCCCCTCGCCGACATCCTCGTCGACTTCAACGACCGCCTCAAGTCCATGACCCGCGGCTACGGCTCCATGGACTACGAACACGCCGGCTACCGTGCCGCCAAGATGGTCAAGATGGACATGCTCATTGCCGGTGAACCCGTGGAAGCCTTCTCCACCATCGTGCACAAGGACAAGGCCCAGTCCCGCGGACGCGAGCTGGCCGAAAAACTCAAAAACGTCATTCCCCAGCAAATGTTCGTGGTCGCCATCCAGGCCGCCATCGGAGGCAACGTCATCGCCCGCGAATCCATCAGCGCGATGCGCAAAAACGTGACCGCCAAGTGCTACGGTGGTGACATCTCGCGGAAGCGCAAACTGCTCGAGAAGCAGAAGAAGGGCAAAGCAAAGATGAAAGCCTTCGGCAAAGTCAACATCCCCCAGGAAGCCTTCATCAAAGTGCTCAAGAGCGGAGATTAAAAAGGAGCGACGGCACTCCTGCCGTCTCGGGCGAAACGTTTAGCGACAAGAGTGCCGCTGCTCCTTTTAAGGGAGGGACGGCACTCTTGCCGTCGTCGGCGACCCTTACAGCGGCAGGAGTGCCGCTGCTCCATGGCAAACACTCTTGCCATCTTTGGCAGTTAGATCAGTGATCCCCTTGACCACAAATATCCTTTCAAAAAGAGAATCCATGCCGCAAAAAATGACCTTCAACTCATCCCTTTCGTTTTGCCCGACACCTCGCAAGAATTTCTCACCGAACTGGACAAAAAGCTCTGGAACGCCGCTGACCGCCTCCGCGCCTCTCTCGATGCCGCCGTTTACAAGCACGCCGTTCTCGGTCTTATCTTTCTCAAATACGTTTCCGACTCCTTCCGCATGCGGCAGGATGAAGTCACCACGCTGCTGACCGACCCGGAGAGCGATTACTACCTCGACCCCGAGGACTACGGTGGACCTGATTCAGAAGACTACGCCGAAGCCCTCCGCCTCGAGCTCGAGGAACGCGACTACTATCTGGAGAAAAACGTCTTCTGGGTCCCCGCCCTCGCCCGCTGGAAGACCATTCAAGACAACGCCAAGCTCCCGCCGGGCACCGTCATCGAGGTCACCAACGGCAAGAAGGAAGCCTACGAAATCAAATCCCTCGGCCGCTTCATCGATGACGCCCTCGAAGCCGTCGAGCGCGAGAACCCCAAGCTTAAGGGCTTCATTGAGAAAAACCGCTACGCCCGCCTCGAGATTCCGCAGGAAAACCTCGGCGGCCTCATCGACCTCATCGCCACCATTCCCTTCGAGCACGCCGACCTTCACGCCAAGGACATCCTCGGGCACGTTTACGAATACTTCCTCGGCCAGTTCGCCCTCGCCGAGGGCAAGAAGGGCGGCCAATACTTCACCCCCAAGTCCATCGTCTCCCTCATCGTCGAGATGCTCGAGCCCTACCAAGGGCGCGTCTACGACCCCGCGATGGGCTCCGGGGGCTTCTTCGTGCAAAGCGAAAAGTTCATCACGGAGCACGGCGGCAAGCTAGGCAACCTCTCCGTCTATGGCCAGGAATCCAACCCCACTACCTGGCGCCTCGCCGCCATGAACATGGCCATCCGGGGCATCGACTTCAACTTTGGGAAAGAACCCGCCAACAGCTTCACCAACGACCAGCACCCCGACCTTCGCGCCGACTACGTGATGGCCAATCCCCCCTTCAACATCAAGGAATGGTGGGACGGCAAGCTGGAGGGCGACGCCCGCTGGAAATACGGCACCCCGCCCCAGGGCAATGCCAACTTCGCCTGGGTGCAGCACATGCTCCACCACCTCGCCCCCAATGGGTCCATGGCCCTCCTCCTCGCCAACGGCTCCATGTCGTCGAACACCGGCGGCGAAGGCGACATTCGCCGGGCCTTGCTCGAGGCCGACCTCGTCGAATGCATGGTCGCCCTCCCCGGCCAACTCTTCACCAACACCCAAATCCCCGCCTGCATCTGGTTCCTCACCAAGAATAAATCCGGTAGGGATGGCTCGCCGAGCCATCCGCCCCTCCGCGATCGCAGCGGCGAAGTCCTCTTCATCGACGCCCGCAATCTCGGCTACATGAAAGACCGCGTCCTGCGCGACTTCACCCCGGAAGACATCGCGAAGATAGCCGGCACCTTCCAGAACTGGAAGCGCTCCGGTAGGGACGGCTCGCCGCAGCCGTCCGAACCCCAGACCGACCTCTACGCCGACATCCCCGGCTTCTGCAAATCCGCCACCCTCGCCGAAATCGCCAAACACGACCACGTCCTTACTCCGGGAAGGTATGTCGGCGCGGCCGATGAGGAAGATGATGGCGAGCCCTTTGCGGAGAAGATGGCGAGATTGACTAAGGAACTCGGCTACCAATTCAATAAAAGTCGACGATTAGAAGAAGTCATTGAAGAGAAACTACACTCAATCGGCCATGGCGCTTGAGAACTTAGTCAATTCCCCCAACGAATGGAAGTGCTCGACCTTGGGTGAGATTTGTAAGGCCGGAGGAGGCGGCATTCAAACTGGTCCGTTCGGCAGTCAGCTCCATGCGGCGGATTATGTGCCGGAGGGCATCCCTTCAATAATGCCAAAGAATATCATGGTCGAGCGGATCAACCCAGAAGATATCGCATGCATATCGGATGAAGATGCGAAGCGACTCGCGAAATATTTGGTTCGTTCAGGAGACATTATCTACAGCCGCAGAGGAGATGTGGAAAAGTGCGCGCTTGTAACTGACAACGAAAATGGCTGGCTGTGCGGAACCGGATGTCTGCGGATTCGACTAGGGGAACAATCGCAAGTTTCTCCAGCGTATCTTCATGCGTTTTTAGCACATCCGAATGTTCGCGAATGGGTTCTTCGTCATGCCATCGGTGCAACTATGCCGAATCTCAACACTTCAATACTGAACGCGCTGCCAGTCCCTATTCCTAGTGACGAGGCTCAAAGAGAGATCGCCACTATCTGGCGCACGTCAATTGACAAGATCGAACTCAACCGGCGTATGAACCGGACGCTGGAGGAGATGGCGCAGGCGATTTTCAAGTCGTGGTTTGTCAATTTTGAGCCCGTCAAGGCCAAGGCCGCCGCCAAAGCCGCCGGAGCCACCGCCGAAGAAATCAACCGCGCCGCCATGGCCGCCCTTGCCGGAAAAGCCCGCGCCGAACTCGACGCCCTGCCCCCCTCCACCCTCGACTCCCTGGCCCAGACCGCCGCCCTCTTCCCCGACTCCCTCCAACCCTCCGAACTCGGCGAGATTCCGGTTGGGTGGGAGGTTGGTAAACTGGGAGATATCGCAGAAAACCGCCGAGAAGGAGTTCATCCATCGACGTTATCCCCGAACACTCCTTACGTAGGTCTGGAGCATATTGAAAAACTTTGTTTTTCCCTTTATACTTGGGGCTCCGCGTCTGACGTTGACAGCCAGAAATCCCGATTCTCAAAAGGGGACTTCCTGTTTGGCAAGTTACGCCCATACTTTCACAAGGTCTGCTATCCAGCCATAGAAGGAATTTGCTCCACAGATATCTTGGTAATACGGCCCTCTAAGCTAGAATATTCAGGCTTCGTAGGCTGCCAAATTTTTGAACCAAATTTTGTGGAATTCGCAAATGTAAGAAGCACTGGAACACGAATGCCACGAGCAAAATGGAAAGATATGGCTGATTTTCCATTAGCGATTCCACCATCCCAACTCGCAGATAAGTTCACTGAGCTTGTGAGCCAACACTGGGAATACAAAAATTCAAACGTGCACCAATCCCGCACCCTCGCCGAACTCCGCGACACCCTTCTCCCCAAGCTCCTCTCCGGCGAATTGACCGTCCCCGTAACTGGATCCAAAACTGAGGAATCCCTCTCCTGACTCATGGCTGAAACCGAATACGATTTTTCCAGCATTCCCGATTGGCCCAATTTTGAGGTCACCCTGGACAAGGTGAGCGGTCGCATCCCCGTCAGCAAAATGTCCGGTTGGCGAGCCTTCACCGAAGCCATCGAAGACGACTTCTTCAACAACCGTCAAGCCGACTACGTCTTCCGTGGCCAACGCCGCTATAGTTGGTCCCTCTCCCCCAGTCTGGGTCGCCTCAATCGCTCTGGAATCATCACTTCAGCGATTGCTGAATACCAGGCCGAACAATTCGCCCGCTCCGTCCGGGGCCGCATTCGCGACAACTCCCTTGTCCAACCCGAGGAGAGAGAAGAACTCTGGTCCATCGGACAACACCACGGACTCCATACTCCTCTCATCGATTTCACTTATTCCCCTTACGTCTCGCTTTTTTTCGCCTTCGAGAAAGAAGACCCCCAGCACGAGAACGAGAACCCCTACCGCGTGGTTTACGTCATAGACAAAGCCTTCGTTGCTCGCGAGGACGTTTGCCCCGACATCCGCACCATCGAACCGCGCAAGGACGAATACGGTCGCCTCGTCAACCAAGCCGGCCTCTTTCTCTACGCTCCCTACGACAACACTATCGAAAACGTCCTCGTCAATTCCATGCAGGAAGAGGACCTTGTCGATATCGATGAAAACTCCGAAGCGGCAGAAATTGCCCGCTACATCTGTAAAATCTACATCGCGAACGAGGATCGCGAAGGCTGTCTCCGCAACCTCCGTCGTATGAATGTCCATCACGCCAGCCTCTTTCCCGATCTCATCGGCTCCTCCAGCTATTGCAACATTCTCACTGCCGAAGAAGCCCTCCACCGAGCGGAAGAGCAGAAACAGCGCGAGAAGCTAGCCCGCGAAAAAAAGGAGTCTCCCGAAAAATCGGAGGAAGGACCACAGGAACAAGAAATTTCCGAACCGAAAAGAGAGATTCCCGAAATCAGCGCGATTCTCAGCAGGCCTGAGGAGACCAGAAAGATCGAGCCAGGTCGCATTGAAGTGATCACTGATGAACTCGAAAGCGCACTGTCCAAACACCTCGTTGTGGATTGGGCTAAGCGGGAATCCTCGCAAGCGAGGCTCCGCATCGTTGCCCGCAATGTTCTCCGCCGTTTCGGGTACCCTCCGAACTTGCGTGATCAGGTCATTCAAGAGATTCTCGATATTCTAGCCCAAAAAGAAGAGAGTGATGCCGGATAAGTTTCCCTTCAATGCCCGAAAACTAATGGAAAAAGCAATCGACGTTATGCGCTTATCCATTAGTGAACCACGCGACGATAAAGTCAGCCCGAAAGTGGGAGCCGTTCTTTGGCTTAAAGGCGAAGTTCAGACCGCCAGCCGAGGCGAACTACGTTATGGAGATCACGCGGAATTCACCTTGTTAGAACGCAAGAACCGGGAACGGGCTTTAGATGGGGGCATACTCTTCGCCACCCTCGAGCCCTGCGCTCCAGGAGCCCGCAATCACCCCAAGCTCAGTTGCGCCGAACGCATCGTCAATGCCCGCATCAAAAAGGTCTACATCGGCATCGAGGATGACGACCCCACGGTCGCCCGCAAAGGCATTCAGTATCTCGAAAACCACGGGGTCGAATGGGAACTCTTTGACCGCGATCTACAGGAAGTTATCCTCAAGGAAAACGAGGACTTTTTCAAATGGGCTCGTGCACAAGCGGGCAAAGAAACCGAGGAAGAAAAACCGGTCCAATTGAGCCCCCTCGAAAGCCGAGCCGAGCATTACTCAATCGATGACTTCTCGGTGGAAGCGCTCGAATACTATCGCGAAAAAGCCGCGATCCCGGAAGCTCGCAATGATGAACGCTTCTTGCGGCGACTCCTACAACAAAACCTGCTCGAAAAGCAGGGTAAGAACTACGAACCTACCCAACTTGGAATTCTGACCTTTGCTGAAGAACCACGCCGCAGCATTTCCCAAGCTGGCCTTCTCGCAACAGTCAGGGGATGTCCCACAGGTCGTTAAAACTCTCGGTGGTCGTTGGCGTGAGATTGGCTATTTATTCGTCGATTTCAAGGTTGGTGTTGAGGCTTC
>NZ_JAENIO010000032.1 GCF_016595415.1 Roseibacillus ishigakijimensis | reverse complement strand
CCCCCGGCCTCGATCGGTCTCGAGATAGCCATGGCAGCGCGGGATAAAGGTCCAGACCGAGTCGTCCTGCAGGCGTTCGATGCGCTTCATGCAGTAGAAATCGAGGTAGTTTTCGTCGTAGCTACGGCGGAGTTTGCGCCAGCGGCGGAGGAGAGGCTTGTTGGCCTTCAGTTCTTTGGGGCTACGTCCTTCGCGCCAGACCTTGATGCAGCGGTCGGGATGTCCGGGGTGAACATAGATGTCGCGAAAGCCCCCTGAAGCAAAGGGAGACTGTCCCGCCAGGGAGATCGGATGGGTGGTTTTACGGAGTTTCATTTTTGTGGGGGCAAAGGACAAAGTTCTGGCAGCAGCAGCTCGGCGCAGCGGGCGGTTTCGTGCAGTCGGGCGGGTGGCTCCGGGAGGGGGATGCTGCTGTTGTGAGGGGAAAAGGGAGTGACCCAGCCTTGGTTGACGAGGAGGTCGTGGGCGCGGGAAAGACGGGTGCCGCAGGCGGGGAGTGGGAGGGTGCCTACCCGGCAACCGGCGGTGAGGGCCTCGAAGAGCATGCTGGTGGAGTCGGGGGTGATCCACGCGACCCGGGAGGCGAGCATTTCGTCCCGCAACCAGGTGCCGCCACTGGTCTGATGGGGGGCGAGGGTGAGGGGGAGGTTCCGTTCTTCCAAGCGGGCAAGGAGCCCTGGGGGCGTGCGGCGGGAGTCGCCCACCGTCCAGGTGAGTTCGGGGTGGGCGCGCACCACGGATTCCACTGCGTCCAGCACGGGCTCGCCCTCCCAGCGAAAGTGTTTGCTCGCTCCCCCCAGCATGAGGAGGCCTTTTCCCTGCTTGGGGGGAAGAGTTTCCGGGATGCGGTTGAGTGCTCCCTTGGTGGCGATGAGGTTGGCCCGCTTCTTTTTGCCGGGCTTGAGGTCGTGCTCGGGAATGAGGCAGCGGGTGAAGAGAAAAGAGGGCAAGGTCGGCTTCATGATCACCACCGAAGGGCAGCGATTGCGACGGGCCTGTTGCAGAAGAAAGGGGTGGGTGCGGTGGCCGGCGGCGATGACGAGGTCGGCTTTCCGGGGGCTCAAGCCAGTCCCTTGGGAGAGATTCAGAAGCTCGATTTGGCCCTCGCGCCGCCGCAAAAGCGCCTCCGCCAGGCCGAGGGACTGGTTTTCGTGGCCTTTTTTGCCATCACTGAGGATGAGAATCTGCATGGTCAGTCGGAGGGGGCGGAGAGCTTGGCGAGAAAGTCGCGCAAGGGCAGGTTCTGGCCATTGCGGTGGATGGCAGGCACCCGGCTGGCCTGGGCTGCCTGTTGCAAAAGCTTGTCGTCGGAAAGGACGAGCACGGCCTCCAGGGGGTGGCTTTTTTCCTGATCGAGGCGGTTGATGAGGGCGGTCAGTTGCTCGGGAGTGGCCGAGACCCAGGTGTCGTCGTCGGAATCCGCATGGTGGGGACTTGCGAGGGTCTCGAAGCTCAGGGGCAAATCACCTTCTGCCCGCTGGGCCAGGAAATCGTCCAGCGTCTCGTGGTCGGGCTCTTCGCGGGCGAGGAGGAGCACGCGCAGGGGCAGGGTGTCAGGAAAGGCGCGGCTGCTGCGCTTCTTGGTGCGGAGGGAAAGCGGGCGTCGACTGCTGAGCCGCCAGCGGTCGTGCAGCCAGAGATAATCGGCGGGGGAGCGGCGGATGAGGGTCTCCAGGGCCGAAAGGATCTCCTCGGGGCGGGGTTTTTCGGGCAAGGGTTGGAAAACGACCCGCCAGTGGCCCGCCCGGGTGGTCTCGATGCCTGCCGCCAGCACCGGAGCTCCGGCTTTGCGGGCGAGGAGGGCGGGGAGGGGGGAGAGGGAGGAGAGGCGATTGAAGAAGGGCAGGGCGGTGCCCGCGCGCCCGGTTTTCTGGTCGGCCACCACGATGAGCAGTCCGCCGCTTTTCACGAAGCCCGCCGGACCATGGAAGCCGCCTTTTTTGCTAAACATGCGCGAGCCATCCTGTTCGCGTCTGCGCAGGAGGAGAGCATTGACCAGCGGATTTTTAAGCGGTTGGTAAATCCCACCGGCGGGAGTGCCCGGGGGCAAAAAGTGGTGCAAGCGATTGAGGATTTCCCAATTGCCCATGTGGCCCAGCACCAGCACGGCCCCGCGTCCTTGTGCGAGGGCCGCTTCCAGCTTTTCCAAGCCGGAGAAGCTCACTTGCCGGCTCACCGCCCGGGTGGGTAGCACGGTGGTCTTCAGCGTGCCCAGGAAGTTGGCAATGGTGCGCTGGCAGGTTCGCCGGGCGAGGGTGCGGATTTCCGGCAAGGTCATTTCCCCGCCGAAAGCGAGGCGCAGATTGCGGATGGCCAGGCGGCGG
Organism: Roseibacillus ishigakijimensis; assembly: GCF_016595415.1. Classification (GTDB taxonomy): domain Bacteria; phylum Verrucomicrobiota; class Verrucomicrobiia; order Verrucomicrobiales; family Akkermansiaceae; genus Roseibacillus; species Roseibacillus ishigakijimensis. Next base: position 45,639 of record NZ_JAENIO010000032.1, on the reverse strand, counting down.
TAGTGGGGCGAGAGGGCGTAGAGTCCGGCTCCCAGCACGCTGCCCGCGCGGTCGATGAGCGGGAGCGTCACCAGGCGCAGCAGGGCCTCCATGGTGCGGTAGCCCGCGTATTCAATCCGCCAGGAAAGGCGCTTGGAGAGTGGGTAGCGGCGCGGCATGGGTCAGAGATTGTCTTTGCCCCGGCGGAGGGGAAGGGTGAACCCCACCACGCCGACGAAAATGAAGTAACAGGCCAGAAGCTCGAGATAGGCCGAGCAAATCTTGGGCAGCCCCGGGGGCACTTCGCTTTCCAAACTGGCCTCCCAGAAAGCACTGGAACCAAAGAAATCGGCGAAGACGTAGATGATGATGATGGCGGCCGCGATGAATCCGGAAGCGGGGTGCCGGGCAGAGAGACCGATGAAGCGGAGGGACTCACGGGTGTTTTTCATGAAAAGCCAAGCCATCCCGCCCAAGGTGGGGACGAGGAGCCAATCCTCGTCGAAGGGCAAAAAGTCACCCAGCCAAGGGGCTTCTCCGATAGCGGCGGCGAGACAGCCGAGGGCGAGGCCTTGGTAGATGGGGCGGAAGCGGCCGGCATGGGCGGAGGCGGCCCAGAGAATGGCCACCGAGACGGTGAGTAGGGCGAGCTGCAGGATCTCTACCGCCGAATTCTCCAAATCCACCCCACTGGGCGAAGTGCTGGGTAGCCAGGCGGGGAAGAGCACCAGCACCGAGCCCAGTCCCACGAGGGCCGAGCTGGCAAGGGTTCCCACCCAGTTGGGTTTGTCTTTTTCCACTGGCAAGGACGCTACGCTAAGTGGGATTATCTACCTCGACAATACGGATTGCAGACTTTTACACTTTCTGGTTGCCAGCTGCGGGAATGGTTTGTAGGGTCCGCGCCCCGCTCTTAACGGACAGTTGCCAGAGTGGTCGAATGGGCTCGCCTGGAAAGCGGGTGTGGCGGCAACGTCACCGTGGGTTCGAATCCCACACTGTCCGCCATTTTGCTCTGCAAAATGCTCTCTCGCCGTAGGCGACAGTGGGATGAGAACTTCAGTTTGAGCCGGAAGGAGCGCAGCGACTGGAGACAGCCGGAGCGCAGCGCAGGCAATCCCACACTGTCCGCCATTTTGCTCCGCAAAAACTTACTCAACAGCCTGCAGACGGTAGAAGGCGCGGGTCTCCGGGGGCTGGGGGTCGATGAAGGTGGCCTCGCCCGTGTTGCTGTTTTGCTGATCGACTTCTTCGGTGAAATCCGCGAGGCTGGTGCTCCTCATCAAGCGGTAGTGGAGGCTGGGACTGAGAGCTGTTCCGGTAAACTCCAAGCCCCCCTCCGGGGTGAGTCCGGTGATGAGCAATTGCGGAAAGTTGGCGATCGGGCTTTCCGGCGGCCCCTCTCCCACGGGAGTCGGAAGGTGGTCCATTTGCAGGACGAACTTGTCCAGAAGGGTGCCATTCTCGCGGAAAGCGATTTCCAGAAGATGGTGACCGGCTCCCAGTGAATCGAGGTCGGGACCGTCGGTGCCAAACCATTCTCCCTGACCGGAGCGGTTATTTTCCAAGACCCACTCGCCCCCATCGAGGCGCCAGAAGAAGGAGTCGTCGCTGCCATTGTCAGAGAGGATGCGGAACCAGAAGCGGTAGTCGCCGGGACTGGTGACTTGGAAGGGGTAGCGGGCGAGGAAGGCGTCGCCTTCCTCTGCCGGGAGCTCGCTCATGGCGTTGTGGGCGGGGTCGATGGTAAGGTAGCTGCCTTGTGAGGCAATAGGATCACTGACCACGAGCCAGTGAGCGCCGAGTCCGCCGTTTTCCGCCTCCAACGCGAGAATGCCATTTTCTTCCCGGCGCTCTTCCACCACGGCCACGGGAATGGTGAGGCTGGCGGGGGAGAGATTGCCGCTCGTGTCGGTGGCCTTGACGGAATAGTAGTAGGTCAGCCCCGGCAGGAGGTCGGCATCGTGGAAGCTCTCGCTGGTGAGATGGGTGGCGATGGCCGTGCCGGGCTCGTGGGCAGCCAATGAACGATAGACCGTATAGCTTGCAAAATCGGCCTCGCGGTTGTTGAGCCAGGACAAGTGCACCGAGCGAGCGGAGGGGCTGCCAGTCAGCCAGAGGGGAGCGGTGGGGGCCCGTTCGTCGCGGCGGGGGCTCTCCGCTGGTCCGGTTCCGCTCGGGTCGGGATGGCCCTCTTGCTGAAGGACGAATTTGTCGAGCCGGGTGCCATTCTCGCGACCGGCAATCTCCAGCACATGGGAGCCAGTGGCCAGCTCAGTCAGCTCGGCAACCTCACGAGAGAACCAGCCGTTCTGGCGATTGTTTTCCAAATTCCAGGGACCGCCATCGATGCGCCAGAAAAAGGAGTCGTCCTCGGTGGTGGTGGAGAGCATACGAAACCAGAAGCGGTAGGCGCCGGGGGTGGAGAGGTGGAAGGGATAGCGGGCGAGATAGGGGGAAGTTTCTCCCGCCGGAGTGGAGCCGACGTGGTCGAAATCGGGGTAAATTTCCAGGAAGGCTTTGCGCGATGCAGCCGGGGAGGCTCCCGTCACCCAGCGGGCCCCGAGGTCGCCCTCTTCCGCTTCCAAGGAGAGAAGGCCGTTGGATTCCAGATACTCGGCCGCGCTGCCGCGATTGGCCGGGCGGATGTCGGGATGGGGCGGGGTCTCCATTCCGGCTCCCAGGTAGAAGCTGGGGTGGGGCGGCTGGTTGTAGCTCACATTCTGCCAAGCCATCGCCAAGCGATATTGCGCATCGTGCATCAGGGTGGGGATGCGGTGGTTGGTCAGCGCGGTGGTGGTGAAGATGCGGAGCTTGCGATTGTCGCTGGAGTGAAAGATCATTTCTTCCCGCCAATCACCGAGAATGTCACCCGAGAGGCAGGGATTGGCCTTAGTGCCATTGATGCTGCGGGTGTCGTAGGAACCGCCTTCGTTGTAAATGCTCCAGAGGCGGGCGGGGCCGTCGCCGGTCCAACGTTCGAGGATGGGATTGCCTCCCGAGCCCCCGGCGGAGGCGAGGAATTCCCGCTGCAAGCTGTCCGTCCACCAGACGACAAAGGCCATCATGGTGCCGGAGGAGCGGTCGCTGATCTGCTCGTTGGCGGTGTTGTAGACGCCACCCTGGGCGTAGGACCAGAATTGGTAGCCGGGGTAGCGGGCGTCGATGTGGGCGGCCACTCCGCGTCCCACGTCGCCACCGTTATCGTGCTCCCAGATGATTTCTCCGGTGGCCGCATCGCGATAGGTGGAGCCGCTGGCCGAGGTCTCGTGCGGCATCCAGACCTCCAGCCCCGGCCGGGTTGGGTCCATGTCGGAGACATGCAGGGCATCGCCATGACCGAGCCCGGTGGAGTAAAGGCCCGTGCCGTCATCGTCGATGGTGCAGGAGCCATAGATGATTTCGTCGCGCCCGTCGCCATCGACATCGGCTACGCTGAGGTTGTGGTTGCCCTGCCCGGCGTAGCTGGAATTGCCGGCATCGTTGCTATCGAAGATCCAGCGCAAGTGGAGCTCGCCATCGACCAGATCCCAAGCGGCGAGGACACTGCGAGTGTAGTAGCCCCGGCACATCACCACACTGGCATTGCGCCCATCGAGGTAGGCTACACAAGCCAGGAAGCGGTCCACGCGATTGCCGTAACTATCGCCCCAACTGGAGACCGAACCCCGCGCGGGGAGGTAGTCTACGGTATCGATGAAGCCCCCGGTCTGGCCATCAAAAGCACTGAGATATTCCGGCCCGTAGAGGATGTAGCCGCTGCCGTTGCGCCAATCGGCGGCGCTGTCGCCGAGCACTTGTCCCCGGCCATCGGTGGTGCCATCGGCCGTCTTGCAAACCACCTCCGCCCGGCCGTCATTATCGAGGTCGTAGACCATGAACTGGGTGTAATGCTCTCCGGCCCGAATGTTGGGCCCGAGGTCGATTCGCCACAGCCGGGTGCCATCGAGTTCATAGGCATCGAGAAAAACCCGACCCGTGTAGCCGGAGTGGGAATTGTCCTTGGCGTTGGAAGGGTTCCACTTCAACACCAGCTCATACTGGCCATCGCCATCGAGGTCGCCCACGCTGAGGTCACCGGGGCTATAGTCGTAATCTCCGTCAGGGGTGGTGCCTCCGGCCGGGCGATCCAAGGGCACTTCCAAGTAGTTTCCATTCCAAACCGTGACGGGTGGGGAGAGGGTTTGCTCTTTTCCCTCAATGACCGCCGCAATGCGGTAGCTGCTCGCGGTATTTCCCTCGCTATCAAACCAATTGGTCGCCCCACTGATGGGGGTTTCCGTAACCCGTTGGCGATCGCGATAGACGTGATAACTGGTCTCCGCTGGCTCGGTGGCCAGGAGGCGCCAGCTAAGAAAGACCCCGCCCTCGCTTGCCACTGCCACCGTGCCCCGGTCGAGGTCTTCCATCAGCCTTTGGGCGGACAGCTGGGGCAGCAAGAGCCCGCAGGCGAGCAGTAAAAGAGGGAATAGTTTCATCGTCAGGAGCCTAAGGAACGGGAGGAGTCGCTGCTGCAACGAACCGCTTCCGTTCTTTCTTGGCCTGCGCAAATCCCTCAATCGGGGGAGGGGAGGGTTCGCGTCGCTGAGGCAGAGAGCTCGGATTTCCCGAGAATTGGAAGGAGGCGGCGGAATCCGTGGCTAAGGACGATGAGTAGGAAAATAAAGTTACGAAAGAGAAGGGCAGGATGGAAGAGAGGGCGAATCGTGAGGGGCTCTGGGGCAGCCACGGAGTCAGCCAAGCGGCTGAGACTTGAAGGTGTAAGGGGCCATTCCGCAATGGCGGCTAACCAATTTTCAGGAAAAGACGAGGCTCCATGGAGAGTGCCGCAAAGTGCCCCCAGAATGGCTCCGCTGGTATCAGTATCTCCACCCGCTGACCAAATGGCGGGGAGAGCCTGCTCGGGTTTCCACTGGTGGCGAATACCACAGTGAAGAACAGCGGCTAGAGTGTGGAAGCAGTAGCCGGAAACGCCTTTTTTCGGGCGAGCGCCAATCATCGAAAGTAAAGCGTCAAGGTCTTCGCCAGCTGCCAAGTTGTTGCGAACGCAGTTTATCAACTCCCGGAACTCATCTGATGATTCTGGCGCTAGAAGAGTGTCGAACAACTTCTCTTGAGAGGGGGCTTCATTTGACTGACAAAACAACGCAGTCAATTCGACAATGGCTCGTGCGCAGTGCTCGGCTTTTGGGTCGGAATGGGTAATGCGGGTTTGGTGACGATTATAGATGAGGCGGTCTTTGTTGCTCCCAGAGAAGAGGCATCCGATTGGTGCGGCACGCATCATCGGGCCATTGCCTGCAGAGAAAACTCCTGAACGGTCGGGTGAGATTCCAAGCCAGAGTTTGAAGATCGAACGCGCGGTCGCGAGCCCAACTCCCGCCGGGAGCATGGCTAGCCAAAAACGGAGGTCGCGGGCGAGGCGTTTTTGGAATGCCTTGGGATCAGCGTCGGACGCAAGCAGAGCCTGAGTCAGAATGATAGTGTGCTCCGTATCGTCGCTCCACATGCCTCGACCCAGAAAGAAGCGCTGTTTCCACGTCTTGTCCCACCCTAGCTTGGCGATGGCGCGGGGAGAGAGGCCTTCTGCTGGCAATCCAACAGAGTCCCCAATCGCAGTGCCGAGAAGGAGGCCGTGAAGATGTTCTTCAGTGGTCATGGCAGATTTTTAGCCTAGCGAAATTTGTGAGAGTGCCGGTTGGAACACTGAGATGAGGACTGTCGTGGAGTCGATCGAAATGTTGACAATGAGTTCGATAGGTCTGGCTAGGAGCTATTTCCGTGGAGCGGGAACTTCGCCCTCTGGAGTGAATTTTCGGATAACTTCGATTTGGCCGACGATGTGTTCATTAAATTCGTCAAGGTCTTCCGCTGGAATCCAATATTCAGCGTGTAGGCGTCCTCCTACGGTTTGCTTTTCAAATCGAGAAAGGTATTTGGAAGAGATATCGAACCTAGTCACAAAGCCGACATTTCCATTTGTTGAATCTTTCGTATTCCAGTCTCGGGCTATTTGGACGGCATAATCTTCGTTTGTCACAGGATAGAAGATTGGCTGTTCGGGGAGTCGAGGTGGCCACTTTCGAAATCCGCATTTCTTGAGCAATAAATGTTCTCGCTCCCCAATCGGTCGGTAGAGAGTTGTGACTTTGTTCATAGCAATGTGAGGTCGGGGTTGGTCGAGAGGAGGTCGTCATAGGAGGAGCGGTCGAATTGATAGAGGCGGGCGGCCCGGCGGGCGGCGTCTTGTTGGACTTCATCGGTCTCGAGGAGGATGCCGAGCTTGAGGAGTTTTTTGCGGAAGTTGCGCTTGTCGAGGGTGGTATCGAGCACCCGCTCGAAGAGGTGCTGGGCTTCAGGGAGGGTGAAGCGGTCGGGGAGCAGCTCGAAGGCAACGGGGCTGTAGCGAATCTTGGCTCGGAGGCGCTGGAGCGCGGTCTGGAGAATATCCGCGTGGTCGAAGGCGAGGGGAGGGATCTCGTCGAAGGGGAACCACGCGGCGTCGCTGGCGTCGGTGTCGGCAGTGGGCGGGTGCTCGAGGAGGTTGACGAGGGCGAAGTAGGCGATGGTGACGACATGCTCGCGCGGGTCGCGCTTGGGGTCGCCAAAGGTGGAGAGTTGCTCGAGATAGATTCCGCTCAGGCCGGTCTCCTCGGCGAGCTCGCGGCGAGCGCAGGCATTGGGGTCTTCCTCGGGGCGGAGGAATCCTCCGGGCAAAGCCCATTTGTCCTTAAAGGGCGCGAGTCCGCGTTTGATGAGGAGGACTTTGACATCATCGTCATCCAGCCCGAAGACCACGCAATCCGTGGTGAGCGCGGGGCGGGGGTAGTCGTAGGTGTGCGGCATGGAAAGCTTTTAAGTGTAAAAAATACGCACGTCAAGAAAGATGGTGTCTTTTTTACACCTAAAAGCAATAAAGAGAGCGGCTGAAGGATGCGCGGGCCATCTTTTCCGCTGCCTTTCAGCCGCCTGGAAGAGAGCGGGGCGAACTAAAAGGAGAGAAGGCGGATGTTGCGGAACTCGATGGTTCCGCTGGCGTTGTGGCTGTCTTGAAGACCGATAAAGCCGGAGGTGGGCCAAGAGAAATCGGGGTAGGTCTGGGGGAGGTCGGGTTCGTCGAGGCAGGTGACACCGTCGATGGTGACCTTCAGGTGCTGGTCGCGGAGGAGGATCTCGAGCCGGTGCCAGCGGTCGGCGCTGTTGTCGACTGCTGGATTGGCGGGGATGCGCCCGTAGGCCGCGCCGGTGGCATGGATGGGCTCGCGCGGCTCGTGGGTCAGCTGGATTTCAATCCCGGTTTCCCAAGGGGCTCCGCTGTCGGCCGCGCGGAGAAAGACTCCGGAATTGGTGTTGGTCGTGAGGCGAAACTCGAGGTTGAGGAGAAAGTCGTCTACGGTGGCGCCGAAATGCAGCCATTCGGCGGGATTGGGGTCCGTGGATCTCTGGCTGAGGATGCCGGTGGCTTCCTCGTAGTGCCAGCCCTGGGAGTCCCCGCCTACGAAGGTGAGGTTGGCAAGACCGTGGGCGAGGGGGGTGGCGGCGGGGTTCTCCGGCCAGCCACCGGCCAGGCGCCAGAAGCGACGCGGTTCGGAGGGGGGGCGAATCTGCCAGGTGGAGGGGAGGGACCGAAAGTCCTCCGGGGAGGCGAAGCTTTCCGGAAGTGGCTGCCAGTGCTCCAGATTGGGTGACCACTCGAGCCAGTAGTGATGGCCGGGCAAGAGAGGGGACTGGAGGAGGAAGCTCTCCCCCTCGCCTTGCCAAGAGAGGGCGGGCTCCCCTTCTTTCCCTCCGAAATAGGCCCCCGGGGTCAGGTCGTCGAGTGGATGGCTGCCGAGGCGGGCTGCATCGCCATCGCGAATGCCGTCGTTGTTGCTATCCAGATGGCCTGTGCCAACCCAGACGACTAGGGGTTGCTGGTAGCTGTTTCCCGCACTGTCGGTGAGGCGCACCCGCAGGCGGTGCAAGCCTTCGGGAAGGGGCTGGGTGGTGTAAAGTTGGTCGGCAATGATTTCAAAGGATTCGTTGTCCGCGTCTCCTTCGCCGGAGACTCGTTCAAAGAGGGGCCCGCGAGAAGAGGTGGGGGTCACCGTGGTCCAATCCAGACCGATGCGCAGTTCGTCGACAGCGGGCAAGGAGTTCGCGAGGTAGTCGCTGAATCCCAGTCGGTTGAAAGAGAGGTTGCCCCCGGTTTCGGAGCCGTTGAAGAAGAGGTCCGGGCTGGCTGGTTCGGCAGGCAAAGGGGGATCGAGCCAGACCGAGACCTCGTCATTGCCTGGGAGGTGGTCGATGCGGATGACATAGAAGTGGCTCTCGTTGTCGTTGGTCGGAAAGAGTTTGTTGGTGCCATTGCGCACCCGCACGCCGAAGCCGCTCTCGTTGCCGACTTGGAGAACGCGCTGGGAGTCCTGGGCCGCGCCGTCCCAGAGTTCGATGCCCCAGAAGAAGCTGTTGCTCCCGGGGGCAGCCAGGAAGCTGAGGTAGGTCACCTCGTTTTCCTGCCCCCAGCGGCGCGCCAGGGGGCGGTGATTCCGGGAGCTGGCTGAGCTCCGGGCAAATTGTCCGCTGGTCGCCAGCGACAAGCCGTGGCGGTCGCGGTAGCTCAGGGAACCGGAGGACAGGGTGGCTCCGTTTCCACTGCTGCTCCAGGGGCCGTCAAAGCCGGAGCCGCCATTGAGTCCGGAGAGAGCCAGGTTTGCGGGGGACGCGAAGCCTTCGTAGACGGGGGCATCTCCGGCCGGGTTCACCCCGGGGCCGGGCGTCAGGTCCCCGGCGTCGAGGTCGTCGAAGAGAAGGCGGCCCACCCGGGTGCCGGCCTCGTTTTGTGGTGGCAGGACGGCATTGGAGAGCAGCAGGCGGTGGGGGCTATGCTCTGCTTGCTGGTCCTGAATGGTGATGGCAAAGGTGTCTTCGACAAAGGCCCCATGGGGGGTGGCCGCCCGGATGACGACAGAGAGAGTGGGACTCACTTCGTGGTCGAAGGCCCGCCGGGTGCGGAGGGTGTTGCCCTCCAGGGTGAACTCCGCGTTGTGGGCTTGCCCGGGCGGTAGGGAGAGGGTGAGGGGAGTATGAAGATCCTTTTCTTGGGCCTCGATGGTCCCAGCCAGGCTCCCGGCAGGCTGATTTTCAAAGAGACTGGCGCTGGCAAAGTGGAGCTCGATATCGGCGCCGGGGATGTGATTGAGGGTATACCAGGCTTCGCTGGACCAGATGGCTTCCCCTTCCGTGGAGAGGAGGTCGGATTGCAAGTGGACCACGTAGCCGGCCTGCCGGTCGGGAATGGTCAAGACCACGCTTTTGCCATCGGCGGCAGGAGTGGCTGCGGTGATGGTAAGGGGGCGTTGATTGACTTTCGCGCCGCCGTAGCTGGCGCTGGGGGCGTAGGTCCAGTGTTGCCCGGCAAAGTTTGCCGGGTCGGCGAGCACGGCGGTGGGGACGGGTTTGGTGTATCGCAAACGAAATCCTTCCGGAGTGGCCTCCACGCGATCGATCTCGAAGAGCTCTGTCGCGTCTTCCCGGGGCCGCAGGCGTTGGAGGCCATGGGTGGTGCCGTTCCAAGACCAATTGCCGGAGGACCCCATGCAGCCCACGTAGAGCGAGCCATCAGGGGCCCAGGCGAGCCGGTTGACGCCGCCTTCGAAGCCCTGCGTGAATCGGTAGACGGCCCCTTGCCACTGGCCCGCGACTTTTTCCAAAGAGACTCGGCGGATCCCGCCTAGGGTCAGTTCGCCCACAAGCATATCGCCGGCGAAATCCTGTCCCTCCGGGATGAGCAGGGGCTGGGTGGGCGAGTTGGCGATCTCGTTTTGGGGAAAATAAATGGCGGCGGGTGAGGGATCTTCCTCGGCAAAGAGGCTGGGTGAGCCACCCCGCGCAGTGGAATTGTAGTGCCCGTAGAATCGTCCCGGGCGGAGGTGGTTGAGGCGTGAGGCGGGGAGCCAGGAGCCCTGGTTATCGGTCTGGAAGATATCGCCTCCGGGGCCGAAGCCCAGGCCATTGGGGGTGCGCAGGCCACCAGCGAGGTAGTCCTTGGCTCCGGTCACCAGGTTGGTGCGCAGCCAGGTCCCGCGATAGGGTGGATTGGGCCCATTGAGCCCGGTGGAGTTGAAATCAATGCTGGTGGACAGGGTGGTGTAGGCGTAGTCGTCCTTGGTGATGAGCCCGAAGTGGAAGTGGTGATAGTTGTCCGAGTCCCAGCCGCTACTGACTGTTTCGTGGCTCTCGTAAAAGCCGTCGCCATCGTTGTCCCGCAGGCGGGTGAGAGCGAGCCGTTGGCTGACGTAGAGTTCGCCCTTGTGGAAAGTCATTCCGGCGGGTTCGAAGAGCCCGGAGGCGACCTCGTTCACTTCCACGGCCTCCGGGTTGTCGCCGAGGGTATTGCTCAGGGCCCAGATGCTGCCATTGGGCGAGCTGGGTTGGGCGGAGGAATTGAATTGATTGGGCTCGAAGGTCGCGACAAAGAGGCGGCCATCGGGATGAACCGCGAGAGCGCCGACCTGGGGCTGGAAGGAAGCGGGCCGAATGGACTGGACCTCCCACTCGGGATGGACGGAGGCCAGAGGCGCGCCCTTCCCCGGGCGGGTGCCATCGCCGGGAGTGATGATTTCTTTTTTGCCCGGAGCGACGACCCGGGTGACGAAGGAAGGGGTCAGGTATTGGGTGGCAGGGATGAGGGCGAAGGTCTCGTCGCCCGGCTTGCGCCATTCCAGCTTCAGGCTCATCTCACCGGCGTTCTGAAAGTAGCGGACTTCCAGTGGTTGGGAGCCTTCGGGCAAAGTCACGGTCGCGATTTTAGAGGTGGCGGCATGCACGCCATCATGGTCGATGACGAGTTCCTCCGCGAGCCAGAGTTCGGCCCCGTCGTCGGAAGTGAGGCGGAAGTGGTAGCTTCCCGAGGTGGGGATGGAGAGCCTGGCGGTGGCCGTGACGATGAATTCGGTGGAGAAATCGGCAAAGTCCCCGCTTCCGGACCAATCAATGGTGTCTCGCTTTTCGTCCACATTGGGGGTCTGGCCGGGCACGAGGGGATAGAGCTGGTCCATCTCCTCGCGAATGTCGTAGAGGCGGAAGGTGAGCCCCTCGGTCAAGTCCTCACCGGAGAGCGAGGTCGGGCCGACGAAGATGAGAAGCGCGGCGAGCAGGGTGCGGTGAAGACTCATGTGGCAAAAGGCCGGGCGAGCTAGCGAAAGCCCGCCCGGCGTGGTTGGTTATGGGATTGTGTTTGCGGAAAGGAGGTCAACGAGAACGAGAGATGGCACTAGCGACGGCGGCGGATGAGCCCGAGGACGCCGAGGAGGCTGAGCAGAGCTGTCGAGGGTTCGGGCACCACGGAGGCCAAGTCGGTGCCGAAGCGGATCTCATCCACGGTGAGACCGGCTCCGCCTGCTCCGAGGCGAATGTTGTCAATGGACAGCTCCTCACCGGTTACCGAAATACCGCCTGCGGGATCGCTGGCTCCAGTGAGGACGGGATCGATCCAGAGGGTTAAATCGTCGGTGCCCGCTGCATCCATATCGAAACGGACCAGAAAGTGGTGGACGTTGGTGTCCGAGGGAATCGCCGTCGAGGTCTTGGTGCCGTTATTGACCTGATACATGAAGTTCCCAGCCAAGCCGCCGCCGTCCACGCCGATGGCGAGGGCCTTGTTGGGGTCGTTATAATCGGTTCCTCCGACTTCGAACGCGGCGTAACCAGCCCAGGAAGAGAAACTGCCGTCAAAGCTGGCGAGGAAGCTCAGATAGATGGTGCCCGTGCCCGCGAAGGCGTTGGCCAGGTCGGTATCCATATTCCGGCCAAAGCGGGTAGCGCTGGTGGTCTGGAGTGCGCTCCCTTCCTCCCCGGAGTAGCCGCTTCCGCTGTAGCTCAGGCCGGAGACGATGGCTCCACTGGAGCCAGACCAGGCGCTGTTGTAGCCGAGGCCCTCTGGATTCTGTCCACCAATGGCAGAGGTCGAGTCATATTCGCCAGCGGCGGGGTTGCTACCGGTGAGGATGGAGTCATTGGCCAGCAGGGCTGCTTGCGCGGAGGGGGCCAGCAGGGTCAGGAGCGCTCCGAGGCCAAGGCTGCGATCAAGGATTTGTCTTTTCATAGGTTTCTGATTGAAGGTGAGGCGAGCGTGAAACAGCTTGCCATCTTCCCAACAAACGGAATTGGGGCGCGGAAACGGACAAAAAAGGAAAAATCCTTGGTAGGGGGCTTGAATTTTCCTTTTTTCTTTGCTCGCGTGAATTCAGGGGAGGAGGGCGGCAGCTTCTTCCCGAAGAAGACTGGCGTTGATCCAGTCGAACCAATAGCCGTCAGCGTTGTTGGTCATGGTTTCGGTGGTGGATTCCTTCGCAATCAGCCGTCGTCCTTCCTGAAAGTGGGAGCGGGCCTCGGCGCTTTGACCGGAACGGCTGGCGGTCATGGCGAGGAGGAAGTGGAGGCTGGCATCGCGCGAGGTCTTTTCGCCGGCGAAGCGCAATCCTTCCCGGCCCCAGGCGGCGGCATCGGCGGGTTGATCCCGACGGTAGGAGTGCAAGCAGAGCGAGAGGTGGCGCCAGGCATAGATTTCCGAATTTTCGGGAGAGGGGGCCTCGGTGCGCAGGTGGTTTTCCACCAGATTCGCCAGGGGAGTGATGGCCGCGAGGAGTCTTTCGTTGGCTGGGCGCAGGAGAGTGGCCTTGAGGACTTGCTCGGCAACGTGGACATCGGCGCTATCGCCAAAGCGAGCCACGGCCATTTCACGAAACACTTCGTATTCGGCATCGGCTCCGGTTGAGCAGAGAGCGGCCGCTGCTGGTAGAAGGTGGCGGGAGATTTGTTCGGAGTCGGCGGGGTTGATGTCGCTGAGGGTGCGGGCGAGCCCGGCGAAGGATTTGGCAGCCTCTTTCCAGCGGGCTTCGTTGAAGTGCCACTCTCCTAGCGTGCGATAGGTGTTGGCGGCCTCCAGGGAGGGGGGGATTTCCGCCAGGGGGATGCGACTGAGAAGGGATTCAGCCTTGCTTCTCTCCCCCAGCGAGAGCTGGAAAGCCGCCTGGGCCACAAGGTCGCGATGCTCGGCCTGACGGCGCAAAACCATTTCGTTGGCGAGTGCTTGACTGGCGAGGCGACGGGCCTCTTCGGCGATTTTGCGCAGGCGGCTTTGTTCCTGCCGAGCTTCGCGCTCGCTGAGAAACATCCAGGATGAGGTGCCCAGCCCGGCGAGGAGCGCGAAGAGGAGGAGGCCGCCGGAGAGAAAGGTCATCCGGTTGCGCTGGATGAGTTTACCGAGGCGGTAGCGGCGTCCGGGAGGGCCGGCCGAGACGGGCTCGCCCTGGAGATGGCGTTGGATGTCGCTCGCCAGGCCATTGGCGGTTTCATAGCGGCGACTGCGATCTTTTTCCAAGGCTTTGAGCAGAATCCAGCTCAAGTCCCCCTGCACCCGGGCCATGAGCTGGCGGCCGGTCGTGCCACGCAGAGCAGCGAGTTCGGCGAGGCGTTCCGAAGGCAGGGCGGCGAGGAGGGTGGCGGGTTTGGGAGGGTCGCTCTTGCGGAGGATGGCGCGCACCTCTTCCACATTGCAGTTCTCCGGGGAGGAAAAGTCGAAGGGAGGTTGCCCGACCAGCATTTCGAAGAGGAGAACTCCGAGGCTATAGATATCGCTCCGGGTATCGATATCCCGGCTGCCGCTTGCTTGCTCCGGGCTCATGTAGGTGGGCGTGCCGAGCAGTTGGCCTGGATTCTCCAGAGTGAGGGTTTGCTCGTTGGTCCCATGGGCGGCTTTGGCGATACCGAAGTCGATGACTTTGGGCAAGAGGGTGCCGGCTTGCTGACGACGCACCAAGATATTGGAGGGTTTGATGTCGCGGTGGATGACTCCCTTTTGGTGGGCATGCTGGATGGCGCGGCAAATTTGGATGAAAAGCTCCAGCCTTTCTCCCAGAGTCAGCTTTTCGCGATCGCAGAAGGAGGTCACCTTTTCTCCGTCGACCAATTCCATCACGAAATAGGGGCGCCCGGAGTGGGTCGTGCCGGCGTCGAAGACCCGGGCGATGTGGGGATGCTCCATGCGGGCGAGGGCCTGTCGTTCCATCTTGAAGCGGGCAATCATCCGTTCGGTATCCATTCCCAAGCGGATGATTTTCAGGGCGACCTTGCGTTGCAGGGGTTCGATTTGCTCGGCGAGGTAGACTGTGCCGTAGCCGCCGGAGCCAAGACGCTCGACGAGGCGGTAGCGACCGATGTGGGTTGCGAGGGTTTCTTCGCCAAGGGGGGCAGCGTTCCGTGCTGTGGGGGATGGGGGCGAAGCTTGGAAGGAAAAGAAATCTTCGGCTTCCTTTCTTTTGGCCAACAGGCTTTCGAGGAGGCGCAGGCGCCCGGGATTATCTTGGCAGGTGTGGGCCAGGAAGAGGCGGCGGTCCGTTTCATCAGGCAGGGCCGCAGCCGCCTCAAAGAGAATCATCTCGATCTCGTCGCTCACGGGGCGGGGGGCGGAGTTTCGCTGAGCAGGTGGTAGAGGCGGGCTTTGGCGAAGTCCCAGCGGCGGCGGATGGTGCGCTCGGCGACCCCCTCGCTGTCGGCGAGCTCTTCATTGGTCAAGCCGCCAAAGAACTTGAGGGTGATGAGGCGGGCGCTTTCCGGGCTTTCTTTTTCCAATCGGGTGAGGGCGTCGTCGACCATGAGAACGCGTTCGTCGGGAGTGACGGCGGCGATGTCGAGCGTGCTGAGGTCGAGGGGGACTTGTCCCTGACCCCGTTTGAGAGCAGCTTTTTCGCGCGCCCGGTCGACGATGATGCGACGCATGGCTAGCGCGGCGGCCCGGAAGAAGTGGGCCCGGTCGTTCCAGAGGGGGAGATCGGCACTGCTTAGCTTGACCCAGGCTTCATGCACCAGTTCGGTGGCTTGCAGCGTGACGGCGCGATTGCCAGAGAGGCGGCGGGCGGCAAGATGGCGTAACTCGTCGTAGACGAGAGGGAGCAGTTCGGCCGAAAGGGCTGCCCCGCCCTGGCTCGCATGAGAGAGGAGTCGATCAAGGTTACTCAAGGGAACCCTTTTCTAGGCAAAACAGGGTGAGAGTGTCGAGAGATAAGTTGAGAGCGACGAAAAGGGAAAAAAGCGCCTGGATAAACCTATCAAACATTCCAGGCGCTTTTCCGGGGTAAGGCTTGTTCTTATACCAATGAAAGGATTTAGCTGGTAAAAGGATCGAGGTTCAGGGTTCCAAGTTTAAGGCGGGAAGATGGCGTGATGTCGGAGTCGCAACCGATTGGCAACGAATAATTTGGAATCCTGAACCCAAAAAGATGAGGCCGACCGCGTAGCGCATTTTCTCAGCAAAAAGGTCCCCTCATTTTACCAGATGAAGACTTGAGGTGGTATTAGTTTCCGGTTTGTTGCACTTGGAGGCGGACAAAAACCTTGTCAAGAGGCACCCCTGTGACTTCTGCGGTTATGCTGCTGGTCCCGGTTGCGGGAGTGTTGGCCAGGGTTTGGAAGGTGACGGCGGAGCCCTCGCTTTCCTCCCCGCTGGCAAACCAGTTTTGCAGGTCAGAGGACCATTGGTAGCTGGCTTGCACGTCGAGGAGGACGGTGGCTGTGCGCGGGTGCTGGAAGGTCAGCCCGGCCTCTGTTATCATCACGGCCTCCAGGCTGTCGTTGGGCTCGCTGGGATCGGTGCCGAGAAAGGCTTCCAGTCCATTGGCGAGTCCATCTTGATCGGCATCATCGGAAAAGGCGGTCTCGCTGCCCACGCCGGGGAAGCCAGTCATCCAGGAAGCAAAGGTCTCTCCCTCCGGTCCCAGATAGAGGCTGGTCACTTCGGCTAAGGTGGGGGCGATGCGGACTTCATCGAACTGGTTGCCGGCTGCTCCGGAGCCGACTTGGAAGTCTTCGATCGGCAAGAGGTCGAAGCCAGTGAGAACGATGCCGTCGGCGGGATCGCCTCCGCCACCTAGCACGGGGTCGACCCAGACGGTGAGGGTGTCGGGATCGCTCGCCCGAAGGTCTAGCTTGAGCAGGAAGAGATGGGTCGCGCTATCGGCGGCGATCCCCAAATCCATCTTCGTGCCATTGTTGATTTGATACATGAAGTTGTCCGGGATGCTGCTATCAATGCCGATGGCCAGGGACTTTTGGGGGTCGGAGCCATCTTGGCCCAGCTCGAAGGCCGCGTAGCCCCAAGTGCCGAGTCCACCGCTGAAGTTGGCAAGAATGCTCAGGTAAATGGTTCCCTCGGCGCCGGCCCCCATGAGGCCGGAGAGGGAAGGGGAGAGAGGGCGGTAAATGCGGCCTCCTTGTCCGGTGAGGAGGGAGCCCCCGGCCGGGGAAGCGTAGTTGGGGTCAGAGTAGCTGAGAGAGCCTGCCGCTGCGGTCGGCAGGGCCCCACCGCCGCCCCAGACATCGAAGAAGCCGAGAACGTCCGGCCCTTGTCCCGAGAAAGATTGCACGAGGTATTGGCCTGCATCGGGGTCTTCGCCGATCAAGAAGGGCTCGTAGGCAGGTTGGCCGCCCTCCACGACCAGAATGTCCGCCGAGTAGGTTTCGGCTGGCAATTCGTGGGGGGTGACTCCGCTGCCGTCGTCGGTGACTTTTACGAAATAGGTTCCGAGGTCGGAAGCACTCAGGGAGGGGAAGGTCAGGGTAGAGCCCGTTTGTCCCAGTTCCACTTCGATCCCGTCTTCCAGCCGATACCAGGAATAGGAGAGGGAGCCTAGTCCGCTGGCGTTGGCAGGGATGGTCAGCTCTTCGCCGAGGAGGCCTGCCACGGCGGCGGGCACGGTGACGGTCGGCGAGGGATAGGCGAGGTCGATGAGGATGGAACCACTTTCCGCCGTGCCCTGGGTGTTGCTGGCTACCAAGCGGTAGAAGCCTTCCTGGCGGACATCGGCCAAGGTGAGGGTGGAGTGGCTTTGGTCGGGGAGATCGCTCCAAGGATCTCCGGCTCCTTCATCGCTGGAAAATTGCCATTGCAGCGTGGGGGTTGGCTTGCCGTTGACCGGGATGGTCAGGGTGACGTTGTCGCCAAAGTCCCCGAAGTAGTCATCGGGCAAGCCGCCAAAGCTGGGAGCGGCCAAGGACTCATCCAAAGTGACCGCTGCCAGAGTGGTGCCAAAGCGAAGCTCGTCAAAGCTGTTGCCGGGTCCGCCGGAGCCGATTTGAAAGTCGTCGATATCGAGAAGTTCGAGGTCGGTAAGGACCAGCCCATCCGCAGGATCCCCCGGGCCCCCGAGGACTGGGTCGACCCAGATGGTCAGGGCGTCTCCATTGACGTCCCCGTTCATCTCAAACTTGAGGAGAAAGAGGTGGGTCTCATCGTCGGCGGGGACGCCGAGAGAGGTTTTCGTCCCGTTGTTGAGCTGATACATGAACTCGCCTGGAGCTTCGTCGTCGATGCCGATGGCTAGGGTTTTCTTCGTGTCGTCGCGATCGTCACCCAGTTCGAAAGCGGCGTAGTTCCAGGCTCCGCCTCCGCCGGAGAAGTTTGCCAGAATGCTCAAGTAGACGACCTCGTCGGCAAGAATGTCGAGTTTGTCGCTGAGCACGGAGTCGAGCTGACGCGAGATGCGGCCTGCTGCGGTGGTGGTGACGGCTCCTCCGGTGGCCGCTTCGTAGCTGGGGTCGCTGTAGCTCAGGCCCGTGTCCGAGTGGGCGGTGCCACTGCCCACCCAGGCATTGTTGAAGCCGAAAATGGCCGGGTTTTGTCCGGTCAGGGGAGCAGTGGCATACTGCCCGGTGGACGGGGACTCGCCGGTGAGAAAGGGGTCGCTGGCGAGGGACTCCGCGCTGACGGTGGTCGAGAGGAGGCTGGAAGTGAGAAACAGTAGGGGCGCGGTTGAGGGAGAGAGGTGAGTTCTGATAATGGGTCTCATCGATAATGGGTTGTGGAGAGAGGAGGGCAGCCTTTTTCCTCGGCAGGGGAGCCGGGAAGAAATCGCCCTCAGTCAGAAGAAACGGAATCCCTTTCCCAAAGCGGACAGCAGAAGAGAGATTTTTTTCGTGATGCCTACGGTGAGCTTTTGTTGATGCGGCGGATGCGGAAGGAGGAGATGGTGTCCTCCCAGCCTTCGCTGGCGAGGTCCGGGACTTCGCCCCGGAAGCTCTTGTGGTCCTCGCTGCCGAGTTCATCGCGATAGGCGATCACTTCGTAGCCGGGGCTGATTTTAAGGGAAGAGAGGCTGTCGTTCTGGATGCCGGCTTCTTGCATTTGGTCGAGGTCGTAATCGCCTTCGGGGCAGGCCACTGCCCAGCCCTCGTAGTTTTTGCCGCGGTAGAGGACCACCGGGCCGACCCAGTGGACGCCGAGGGCCGAGATGCGATCGTCCCAGCCGGTCTGGGCCAGATTGTCGGCATCGGTGGAGAATGATTGGGAGGGGCTGGCGGGGGAATTGTGGCGGTAGACGGTGACTTGGTAACCGGGTTGGACCCGCAGGGAGGAGATGGTGTTCTCCTCCACTCCGAGGGCGGCCAGCTTTTCGCGCGAGTAGCCCCCTACCGCGAGTCCTGCCGACCAGCCGCCAAAGCTGGCTTCTTCATGGACCGTGACGGGGTAGCTGCTGCGGGAGCCCTCGCAGGCCCCCTGGGTGACAGTGGCTGTGGTGCCCGGTCCGTAAGCGGAGACGCCGCTGTCGCTGCAGCCTGCCTCCACCACGCACTCGGCCACATTTTGCATCCAGATGCCGCGTCCTTTGCCCCATTGGTCGATGCAGTCCTTGATGTAGGCCCGGCGCAGCAGGCAATGGCGGCTACCGGAGAGGACGAAGTAGCCGCGTCCGCAACGTTCGGCATAGAGGGTGTCGGCGAGGAGGTTTTCACAGCTGTTGGCAAAGCGCAGCCCGGCGTAACCGTGGCGATAGGAGCAATTGTAGGCGTCCACGGTGCCGATGGTGCCGTTCTTGGTTTTATTGAGCAGCACGCCGCACTCCCCGCAATTGCGCGCGACGATTCCTTGGAGCTCGATGCCGTCAATGCCGTAGGTCTCCAGGCCGTGGCCACCGCAGTTGATGAATTGGCAATTGGAGATCGACAAGTTGTGGACCCAGCGTTGGTAGGGGCGGCTGGGGTGGCTGTCGATGCGCATGCCAATGCTGCCTCCGTAGATTTTGATGCCCCAGAAGGTGAGATTGCTACCCCGGCTGGAGCGGATGCCCATGTGGGTGCCGCCGACGAGGGAGAAGTTGGCCACGACGAGCCCGTCCCAGCCATTGTCGATGCCATAGCCGCCGTGATTGCGGATGAAAACGTGGCCGTGAAAGTTGATTTTGACATTCCAGGAAGGAATCGAAATGGGGCCATTGAGGACTCCCCCGGTGAGGACGTGGACGCTGCGGTCCCGGGCGAGGCAACGGTTGATGGCGAGGTGGAGCTCAGGGGATTGCCCGGCTTCTTTTCCGTCGATTTTCCAGTGATACTGCCCGCCTTCTTTCCAGACTTCATTGTCATAGGCGCTGGCGGGGAGAACGCTGGTGAGGAGGGCGAAAAAGGCGAGGAGAGTGACTGGTCGCGGGGTCATGGCGAAAAAACGGGAACTGATGATGGGGCGGAGGACAACGGCTTGGCTGGCGCCATCTTGCAGCGACCGCTTCCCCCGAACGGGTGAGTGGCCTACTCGTCGGGCTCCGGCGTTCCCTGTGCGCAGAGTTTGCTGAGGAGTTCTTCGGCGGCGGTGGTCACGGCGCGGTCGCTGCCATGGTAGTGATTGACGAGAAGCGCAAAGGCGTAGCCCTCGCCCGCCATTGTGCGCAGATAGCCCGCCCAGGTGCGCACCCGTTCCATGGCGCCGGACTTGGCTAGGAGCCGTCCTTCCGCAGCAGTGCCTGTGGCGAAGGAGCGAAGAGTCCCACTGCGACCGGCGGCGGGCAGGGAGGCGCGGAAGACGGATGCGTGCTCGCTGTGGAAGGTGAGGGCCAGAATGTGGGCCACCTGGCGCGCGGTCAGGGTGTTTTGTGGCGAGAGGCCCGAGCCATCGTGGGCAAGGAAGCCGTCCATATCCACGCCTTGCTTCTGCCAGTGGGTGCGCAGTTTTTGCTGGGCGGACTTATGGGTGCCATCGTCGGCCAAGGCTTTGTAGAGGCATTCGGCGTAGAGATTGACGCTGCGCATGTTCACGGGAAGGAGAATGCGGGAGAGGGGAGGGCTTTCGGTGGTGTGGAGGAGGTCTTCGGCAGCAGGGTTGGTCTCGCGGCGGACCTCGACCCCTCCTACCGGGAGGCCACTTTTTTCCAGGAAATCGCGGAAGGCGGTGGCGCAGGAGAGGGGGGGGTTGGGGAGGGCTCCCTGGATGGAAAAACTGTTTCCCGCCGGGACGGTGCCACGCAAGGTGATGAGGGTGCGGCGGGGGCCGCTGTAGGCATAGCCCTGATCGCCGCTGCCGCTGGGACCGGTGCGCATGTGGTTCTCGAAGGTGACTCCGGGGGGGCGAGGGTAGGCGGAGATAAGGCGGGCCTCACTCCCGACTTCGCCGGGGCGAAAGGTCAGGGTGAAGCTGTTGCGGTGGAAGTTCAGTCCGCAGGCACCGGCTCCGTAGTAGTTGCCGATGTCTCCCCAGAGCCACTGGTTGGGCGTGCACTGGTCTTCAAAAAAGGAAGGGTCGGCAATGATTTTGCCGGGGATGGCGTCGATCTCGTGGGTCTGGAGGGCATCCCGCCAAGCGGAGAACTCGGCATTAATGCCGCTGGCCGCGAGGAGGGGATCTCCTCCCCCCAAAATGATGAGGTCCTCGCCCTGGCGAAAGAGGCGTGTGCGGAAGCGGTAGTCCGGCCCGAGGATCTGCAGAGCCGTGGCGGTGGTGACGGCCTTTTGCACCGAGGCGGGGGTGAGGGCGAGATCGGGCTGGTGAAAGAGAGGCTGCGCCCGGGGAGAGGTGGCCGCGGGAGAGCCCTCTTCTTGTGCCCCGGAAGGAGAGTCCGGAAGAGGCGCGAAACCGGCAAGAGGCAGAAGGGCAAAGCCCACGGAAGCTGTCTTGCAGACCGGATCTTGCAAAAACTCCTCCAAGGGTGCGGCCCCGAGGGCCAGGGTGCTGCCGAGGGTGAGAAAGAGGGCGGCCTTCATGACAAAAAGATCTCCGTCCTAAGCTCCCTCCTGCCAAGCGGAAAGGAGGTCTTGCGCTTGGAAAAGAAAGTCCAGCCTCGCCGGGAGAGGAGGCTTGTGCTTGCATCACCATTGGCCTTGTCGTTTGGCAGGAGCTGATTTTTTTCATGAAAACGACAGAAAGCATTGAGATTGAATCGGATCCCGCCCGGGCTTTTGAATTAACGGTGATGCGGGTGCCTGATTGGAGTGAGGTCGTGGTGCGGGAGGAGCCGCTGGAGGGGGGAGAGGGCGAGCCCGGCACGCGCTTCCGGGTGGTCACCGAAGAACATGGCCGCCGGATGGATTTTGTGGGCGAGGTGCTGAAAAACAAGCCACCCCACGAGCATCTCTCCGTTTTACAGGGAGAGAGCTTTGCTATTGAGGTCGCCTACACCTTCGAGGCCATCCCCGGTGGCACCCGGGTGTGGCAGATGTCCCTCGTGCGTGGCAAGGGCCTCTTGCGCTGGTTCTTTCTCACCTGCGGCTGGTGCTTCCGGCGAGCCAACCAGGCGGCTGCTGATGCCGAAATGAAGCGGCTGAAGGACTTTATTGAAAGCGAGGACGCCGTTGCTTCCCCTTGACTAGGCCTCGCCCCGTTTGGCCGCCAGATGGTTTTTGAAAAGAGTGAGGGTCTTCTCACGTTCGGCGGCATGATCGACGATGGGGGCCAGGTAGTCCCGACCGTGGCCACTGACGAGGTCGGGGGCCTGGTGGAGCTCCTTGGGCGCGACTGCGGCAAGTTCAGGGACCCATTTTTTGATGTAGTCCCCTTCAGCGTCGAAGCGCTTGGATTGGGTCCAAGGGTTCTGGATGCGGAAGTAAGGGGCGGCATCCGCGCCCGTTCCCGCTGACCATTGCCAGCCGCCGTTGTTGGAAGCGATTTCACCGTCGAGGAGGTGTTGGGCAAAGTGCTGCTCCCCGAGGCGCCAGTCGAGATGGAGATCCTTGGTGAGAAACATGGCGGTTATCATGCGCACGCGGTTGTGCATGAAACCGGTCGCTTGGAGCTCGCGCATGCCGGCATCGACAATCGGGAAGCCGGTGCGGCCTTCCTTCCAGGCCGCGAACTGTTCCCCGGGTTCGGCCCAGGGCAGACCGCGGTAGGCGGGATTGAACTCGTGCTGCAAAACGTCGGGGAAGGCCTCCAGGAGGTGGAAATAAAAGTCTCGCCAGGCCAGTTCTTTGATGAATTTGTTAAAACTCTCTCCCTCGGAGGGAGAGCTGGCTGCCTCTTGCGCTTGCTGGGCATGGGCAAAGACCTCCCGAATGGACAAGGTGCCCCAGCGCAGGTCTTGGGACAGGCGGGAAGTCGCCGCCACGGCCGGATGGTCGCGCTTTTCCGCATAGGCGGGGAGGCGATCGGCGAGGGCCTGGCGCAAGCGTTGACGGGCGGCGGCTTCTCCGCCGGGGAGGAGTTCGGCCTGCGCGGGGAGGCTCAGCTGCCAGCTTTCCAGAGCGGGCAGAGGGAGGGAGGAGAGAGCCCCCGGGGTGGACAGGGAAGCGGGCTTCCGGTCTGGCGCGGGCTTTTCAAGAGCGAGCCACCGCTTGCTGTAAGGGGTGTAGACGCGGTAGGCGGTGCCGTCATCCTTGCAGGTTTCCGCAAAGCGGTGCAGGGCGACGCCGTCATGCCCCTCACAAGCCCAGCCTTGCTCTTGGCAGAATTCCTGCAGCTGCGCTTCGACCTTTTTTCCGTAGGGATCGGGGTCGTGGTGGAAGTGAATGGCCCGGACGGGGTATTCCTCGCCGAGTCGGGCCAGGACCTCCAGCGGGGAGCCCTGACGAAGAATGAGCCGACTGCCGAGCGCGCGCAAATCCTCGTCCAGAGAAGCCAGACAGTCGCAAAGAAATTGTTGGCGTCCGGGGCCAGTCCAAGGATGGGATTCGCGCCAATCGCTCAGAATGTAGAGCGGGATGAGAGGAGCGCCGGAATGACTGGCGGCCAGGAGGGCGGGATTGTCGCTGAGACGAAGGTCGCGACGGAACCAGTGAATGTGGGCGGGAGCAGGATCGGGCATCGGAGGAATTAACCCTCTTTCAGCAATTTTTCAGCTTTCCGAATGGTCGTCTGTGTCAGTTTCCCATTCATCTTGCGCGAATTTTCCAAAAGGTCTTTGAGCGCGGCCAATTTGCTCTCTGCGGCGGCCAGCGATTGGCGCGGACCGCCAAATTGTTTGTCCGAATAGTATTTCGTAAAGGTCTTCCCGCCCCGGCTGATACAGAGGCGCCAGCCTTCGAAGGCGGCGGTCTCGTAGGTAAACCGGGTGAGGTTGGGTTTCGATTTCATGACATAGGGAAATAATTTTTTGAGGGAATAAGAGTAACTTACGTGAATTCTCAGAAGGTTGAAAGCAGGAAGCTTGCGGAAGAGACAAAAAAAAGTTGCAAAATGTCTTTCTGTGCTGTTGCTTCCCGCCCGCGAGTGCAAAACCGCCGTTGGTCCTTCATCGTTCAAAAGTTTGGACGAAGCTCGTCTGAAGGGGAACCCGGCTAATCTAAACTACTATGTCTGAAGAAGTCTTAGAGGACCAGAATGAAGCAAATGACGGTCCCGTCAAGTTGGACCGGTTCGAAGTGCCGAACCGATTGGTAAAAAACGAAGACACGGCCACCGAATTTTTCGGCCAGTTTGTTGCCGAACCTTTTGAGCGCGGTTTCGGCCACACGGTCGGGAACTCCCTGCGCCGGGTTTTGCTTTCCTCGTTGGAAGGTGCGGCCATCACCTCCGTTCGTATCTCCGGAGTCCAGCACGAGTTCTCCACCCTTGCCGGAGTGGTGGAAGATGTCACCGATATCATTCTCAATCTGAAGAAAGTTCGTTTCAAGCACCATGGCAAGGAATCCCGCGTTCTTTCCATCAACGTGAACAAAGAAGGCGCGGTCACCGCTGGTGACATCGAGGACGACAACATCTATTCGGTGATTAACAAGGATCACGTCATTTGCACCCTCGACCGCAAGGTGAAGTTTGAGTGCGAATTCGAAGTTTCTGTCGGTCGTGGCTTCCGCATTGCGGATGAGAACAAGCGTCCCGATGCACCCATCGGCGTCATCGCCATTGATTCGATCTTCAGCCCTGTCACCCGGGTGAAATACTCGGTGGAAAACACGCGGGTGGGTCAGATTACGGACTACGACAAGCTCATTCTCGATATCCATACCGATGGCCGCATTGAGCCCCATGACGCTCTTTTGCAGGCTTCCGGCATCCTTCGCCACCACCTCGATGTCTTCGTCAACTATGATGACAACGCCATCGAGTTCGAAGAAGCTCCTGCCGAGCAGAGTGAGGAGAATGCCGCGCTGAAGAAACTTCTCAACATGAGCGTGAACGAGATTGAGCTCTCTGTGCGCGCCGCCAACTGCTTGAACAACGCCAACATCACCACCGTGGGTCAGCTCGCGATGAAGAGCGAGGCCGAGATGCTCAAGTATCGTAACTTTGGTAAGAAGTCCTTGAATGAAATTAAGGACAAACTCACTGAACTCGGATTAGGGTTGGGGATGAGCATCGATCCCGCGCTGCTGTCCGGACCTGTAACCCAAATTCAGGCTCCCCGTCTGGGAGCCGATGAAGAGGCCCCGGTCGGACTGGCTGACCTCATCGCCCAAAATATTGACGACTGATTGAAAACGCGTTCATGAAACACCGTAGAAAAACTCCCAAACTGAAGCGCAACGCGGCCCAACGCAAGGCCCTGTTGTCCAACCAAGCAGCCTCTTTGATCAAGAATGGCCGCATCCGCACGACTCTGGCCAAGGCCAAAGCCCTCCGTCCCGTGGCGGAGAAGTTGGTGACTCTTGGCAAGCGGGGTGACCTGCACGCCCGCCGCCAGGCCATCGCCTATCTGCGTCAGAAGGATGTTGTCAGCAAGCTCTTCGGCGAGATTGCCGAGGCCGCAGCCGATCGCCAAGGTGGCTACTGCCGCATTACCAAGCTCGGGCCGCGCTCGAGCGACGCCGCTCCTATGGCCTTCATCGAGTTTGTCGATCTCGACATCACCGTAGGTGAAGTCGAGGAAGATGATGCTGAGTAAGTCGGCTATTTCTTAAGCTCTTTTTCCAAGCCGGACCATTCGCGTGGTTCGGCTTTTTTATGGCTGAATCCTTCATCCCAAGGGCTTTTTCTGCTTGGACTCCAATCATTCAGCCTCGCCGCGCAGGGCTCTTCTTCAGTAAAACGAGGCAGCTTGATCTGAGTGGAGAGAATCCCGAGTTGGTATGGTCCTCTGGGCTCTGAAGTGACTCACGGGGGAGGAAAAGAAAGATAGTCAACAATAGGGAGAACGGTGCCGTCGTCCCGTCGGCAGGCTTATGAATAAGGAAAGACTATGAATAAGGAGACAGGGAAATAGGTAAAACGCGACGTAAGGGGACAAAAAAACAGGCAATCCGGAGACTGCCTGTTTTTATGGAAAGTGTGAAGTTGTTCCCCCAACCGTTACACCTTCTTTTTGAGCTTTGCGTACTCCTTTTCCAGGCTGGCAATTTTCGCTTTGGCTCCTTCAATTTCGTCGAGGATTTCGGCGAGGCGGTGGAGGGTGCGGGATTGGGCGGTAGCGCCCTTGGAGCCACCCTTGGTAGGTGTTGCAGCGGCAGGGATGCCGGGAGCGCCACCAGCGGCGGCACGCTTTTTCCACGCAGTAATGGTCAGCGGGGTGATGCCGAAGTGCCGGGCGGCGGCTGCGACGCCTCCACGACCCTTGTCTGCATCGACTGCTGCGACATAATCAAGCACCTCCTGCTTCTCAGCAGCGGTGTAACGTTTTCCTTTTGTTGCTTTACTTTTGGACATGTGGGGGGACAACTAACTACCGAAATTCTCAGACGGCAAGGAGAAAGTATAGCAACAGAGAACTTTTTCTACTTCGATAGATAGTCCGTAATCACCTTGGGAAGTTCGGCGAAGTGAGTAACGAAGGCTTGTGATTGCATTTGAACAGTTTTTCGTTTTACTACCCCACCAAAGCCCACAAATAAGTCAACGACACCTTTGGTTTCCAAGTCTGAAATGCCGTCTCCGACCATGACGGCACTAGTTTTTTTCTCTTTGCAAAGAATACTTTTTATAATGTCGGGTTTCCCTCCGTTGCGAGCAGTAGGGGATTCTTTATCAAAGTTTTGATAAGAGCCATCGGGGTTGAAGATGAGATCGACAGCAAATATCTGTTCAATGTTCAAATGATGAGCGACAGGCTCGATCACTTGGGTGAAGCCTCCCGAAATGATAATGGGCTCCCAGCCCTTAGCCCGTAGTTCCAGCAAGGTCTCGTCTACTCCGGGAGAAAGACGTTGAATATACATCTCGCCCACTTTGACGCACATCTCGCGGCTGGGCTTTATGAGGTCGAGGCGGCGTCCGAAGACTTCGTCGATGGGCACGGTGCCATCCATGGCTTCGTTGGTCAGGTCGATGACCTGGGATTCCACTTCCGGTCCGCGCAGGGCGGCCAGTTCGTCGACGCCCTCAATGGCGCAGAGGGTGGAATCACAGTCGAGGAAGAGTAGTTTTTTCATGAGTAGAGGGTCAAAGCGGCCGGTTGAAAATCTCGAGGGTGGAGCCGACCGGGAGGAGGGGATAGAGCTCAGCGATGTCCTCATTGCGCAGGCGGAGGCAGCCGTGGGAGGCCGGTTGTCCAATGAGCTCTTCCTCTCCGGTGCCGTGAAGATAGATGTAGCGCCCATAGGTATTCTCCAAGCCCGGCTGCAGGCCTTCGAGGCGGAGAATGCGGGTGAGCACGAGGTCGTCACCGGCAGGCTCACCGGGCTGCCAGCGGCCGGTGGGGCGGCGTCCCTTGAAGATAGTGCCCAGCGGCGCGCGGGAGCCGTATTTTTCGCAAATGCGGAAAAGGCCCAGGGGGGTGCGGTTGGAGCCCTCCTCGCTACCGAGGCCGAATTTGGAGGTGGAGATGGGGTAATGCGCCAGGGGAGTGCCCTGGCTGAGCACGAGAAGGCGTTGCTCTGGCACCGAGACGAGAACGTGATTCATGCGGGCCAGAGCGGGTGGGGGAGGGTTGCTTTAGTTGGCCTCGGGGAGAGCCGGCTGGAGGGGCTGGTCCTCACGGGCGGGCGGGGCGGGGAGCTCGCGGTTGGGCTGTTGGGTGGAGAGCCCCAATCTGGCGATGAGATTCAGGTCTTTTTCCACCGCAGGATTGGCCGCGGTGAGAAGCTTGTCGCCGTAGAAAATGGAGTTGGCACCTGCAAAGAAGCAGAGGGCCTGGGCCTCCTCGGAGAGGTGGGTGCGGCCTGCGGAGAGGCGCACCTTGGCTCCGGGCACGGCCAGCCGGGTGACGGCGATGATGCGCACCAGCTCGAAGGTGTCCACTCCCTGGTTCTCGGCCATGGGGGTGCCCGGCATGGGCATGAGCTTGTTGATGGGAATGGATTCCGGGGGGGGATTGAAGCTGGAGATGACTTCGATCATCTTCAGGCGATCTTCCGTGGTTTCCCCCAGTCCGAGGATGCCGCCGCAGCAGACCGACATGCCGGCGTCCTGCACGTTGCGGATGGTCTGCAGGCGGTCGTCGAAGGTGTGGGTGGTGACGATCTCGGGGTAGTGCTCCCGCGAGGTGTCGATATTGTGATTGTAAGCGGTGACGCCCGCTTCCTTCAGGGCTGCGGCTTCCTCCGGGCCCAGTTGACCGAGGGTCACGCAGACTTCCATGCCCAGATCGGAGACTTCGCGCACGATGTCGAGCACTTGTTCGAAGCGCTTGGTGCCGCTGCGCACGCCGCGCCAGGCCGCGCCCATGCAGAAGCGGGTGGAGCCATTCTCACGGGCCGCGCGGGCGCGGGCCAGCACGTCGTCGCACTCCATCAGGCGGTCGGCTTCCACTCCGGATTTGTAGCGGGCGGATTGGGCGCAGTAGGAGCAGTCCTCCGAGCAGCCGCCGGTCTTGATGGAGAGCAGGGTGCAGAGTTGCACTTCGTTCTCGGGCCAGTGGGCTTCGTGAACTTCCCGCGATTTCTTCAACAAATCAAAGAGGGGAAGTTGGTAAAGGGCGTGGAGCTCGTCGTAGGTCATGGCTGGTGGAAGGGACAATAAGCGAAAATGAAGTGGGCGGGGAGTAGGAAACTGTCATCACCCCTGGTGACGCAGCATGGTTTCAATAAAGCCGTCAATCTCTCCGTCCATGACGGCTTGAATGTTGCCCGTCTCGTGGCTGGTGCGCAGGTCTTTGACCATCTGGTAGGGTTGGAAGACATAGGAGCGGATCTGGCTGCCCCAGCCGATTTCCCCCTTCTCGGAGTAGGTGCGATCGGCCTCCGCCATCTGCTTTTCTTCTTCGATTTGGTAAAGTTTGGCCTTCAGGATTTGCCAAGCCAACTCTCGGTTGCGGAGCTGGGATCGTTCCTGGGTGGAGCGGATGATGATGCCGGTGGGCAAGTGCTTCAGAATGACCGCGGTTTCCACCTTGTTGACGTTCTGGCCCCCTTTTCCGCCCGAGCGGGTGGTGGTGATTTCGACCTCGGAGTCGGGAACTTCGATTTCGATTTCGGTAGCCACTTCAGGGGTCACGTCGACGGCGGCGAAGGAGGTGTGGCGTTTGCCCGCCGCATCGAAGGGAGAGATGCGCACCAAGCGGTGCACGCCGCGCTCCTGCTTGAGATAGCCATAGGCATACTGGCCCTCAATGTGGAGAGAGACTCCTGAGATGCCGGCGCCTTCTCCTTCCTGATAGTCGAGGGTGGTGACCTTGAAGCCCTTCGCCTCCGCCCAGCGGGTATACATGCGCAGGAGCATGGAGGCCCAGTCGCAGGCTTCTGTGCCTCCCGCCCCGGCCTGGATATTCAGGTAGGCATTGTTGGGGTCGGCCGGTTGGTCGAGGAGGGTGATGAGCTCGAAGGAGTCGAGTTCCTTGCCGATGGCGGTGAACTCGGCGGCGGCTTCTTTTGCCGAGTCGAGATCGTCGAATTCCTTGGCCAGCTCGATGGAGGCGGCCAGGTCTTCGAGGCGCTTTTCAATCTTTTTAAAAGGCTCCACTTTGGAGGCGGTGGCGTTCTTCTCCGCGATCACCTTTTGGGCTTCCTCCTGATTGTTCCAGAAGGAGGGGTCGGTCATCTTTTCGTCCAGTTGGGCCAGTTTGTCCTGCAGGGCGGGGATGTCAAAGATACCTCCTGAGTTCCGACAGCCGGTCCGTGAGGGACTGGGTGTCGATCGCCAGGAGGTCAGCGATGGATGGGTTGTCAGACATAATGTGGAGGCCGTTGGTAGGGGAGGGCGGGGGGTCTTTCAAGGTCGAAACGAAAAGGGGCAAGAATTCTGTGGGACCTTGTTTTTCTATGGAAAATTGCTATCTCCGGAGAATGGCAAAAATCGTGGTTTTGACGGGAGCTGGCGTCTCGGCGGAGTCGGGCTTGCGGACCTTTCGCGATCACGATGGTCTCTGGGAGGGCCATGCGGTGGAGGAGGTCGCTACCCCGGAGGCCTTTATGCGGCAGCCCGAGATTGTGCACCGCTTTTATAATCAGCGTCGGCAGGATGTCAAAGCGGCGTGCCCCAATGAGGCCCATCTGGCTTTGGCCCGGCTGGAAAATGCCTTGGGGGAGGATCTTTTGTTGGTGACGCAAAATGTGGATGACCTGCACGAGCGTGCCGGGGGCCGCCGGGTGTGGCACATGCATGGCCAGCTCGGCCGGTTGCGTTGCGTCTTTTGTGATTACATGGGCCCGTGCCCCGGCGAACTCACTTCCCGCTCCTCTTGCTGCCAATGCGGGGAGGCGGGAGGATTGCGACCAGATATCGTCTGGTTTGGGGAAGTTCCCTATTACCTGGACGAGATCGCCCACCACTTGGCCCAGTGCGAGCTCTTCGTAGCGATCGGAACCTCCGGCGCAGTTTATCCGGCGGGGAATTTCGTCAATCTCGCCAGTTACGAGGGTGCTCGCACCCTGGAGCTGAATCTTGCTCGCAGCGAGAATTCGGCCCGCTTCAGCGAGGTGCGCCTAGGGCCTGCCACCCAGGTGGTGAGTGCCTGGGTGGCGGAGCTTCTTGGCTAGCGAGCTGCGGGGGCCTCCTACTCTGCCGAGTCTGGCTCGGGTTCCAGTCGCACCCGCACCGCGCGCTCTGGCAGGAGGTAGCGAGCCGCCAGTTTGTTGATCTCTTCTAGAGTGATGCTCTTGTAGTCGTCATTGCGTTCGCGGGCCCAGTTGAGGCGGAAGGGGTCGCGCTGGCTTTGGGCGAGCACGGTCTGGAGCCAATAGCCGTTGTCTCGCTCGATCTGTTCCAGTTGGGAGAGGACGGGATTGAGGGCCCGGGCCAGCTCGTCTGCGGTTGCGCCCTCTTTGGCCAGAGTCTCGCCCAAGGAAAGCTTGATCGAGTTGATTGTTTCCAGATCTTCGGGCTTGGCGATGGAAAAGCCGAAAAGATAACCGAAGTCGGGATAACTTTCGGAAGGATTCGAGGAGGCTTGGGGAGAATAGGTGGCCCCCAATTCCTCGCGAATCTTTTCCCGCATGCGATTGCCGAGGATGTCGGCCAGGATGTTGAGGCGTCGCGTCAGGGAGACATTTTCTCCCATGCCCTGGGTTTCCCACAAGACCATGGCGGCGGCTTTGGGAATCTTCGATTGATAAGTGAAGGTCTTCTCTGCCGGAGTGGCGGGGAAGGCGATTTGGAGGGCCGAGGGGTCAGTCTCCGGGGTCTCCGGGCGCGGGGGCAGGGCAGCAAAGGTTTTCAGCAGGGCAGCGCGTAATTCCTCGGGTTCAAAGTCTCCCACAATGCTCAACTCCAGATAGGAATTCTCCAGTTGCGGGCGAAGCCACTGCTGCACATCGGCGATGGTGTAGGAAAGGGCCTGCTCCAGCTCGGGAAGGACGTAGCGCGGGTCGTCGCCATGAAGCCATTGCGACATCTGGGCCTGCGCGCCGCTCAAGTCGTGGCGCAACTGGTTGTAGAGGTCGGGCAGGGCCTTGCGATATTGGCGGAGAGCTTCGGCGCGGAAGCCCGGGTCAGTGAGGTAAGCGCACATGAGCTGCAGCTGCCGCTCGAGATCCTCCGGGGTGGTCCGGCCCTGTAGGATGAGCGCTGTCTCGCCAATGCCGAATCCCGCCGAGACATTGCGCCCGGCCAGAATGCGGTCGAGTTCGTCCTCTGAATGAGCTCCCAGACCGCCGCCATTGAGAAGGATGCCGGCCAGCTGATCAAGACCCGGCAAGTGGCGGGGCTGGCTCATCTTGCCCGTGCCAAAGCGCGCCAACAGGCTCACCGAGTTCTTCTGAAAATCAGTGCGCTTGAAGTTGACCCGCACCTGATTGGAAAGCACCAGCTGGGTGAGGTCGAGATCCTCCACTTTTTCCTCGGAAAGCACCGTTCCGGCTGGGCCAAAGTCCTGATAAGCAAAGTCAACTTGTTCCCGCTCTTCCGGGGGCGCGACCGCCTTCTTCTGGCTGTCGCGGTAGGCAGCCAGCAATTCCTCTTGCGTGGTCGCAGTCTCTTCAGCCGTGGTCAGGACCAAGGTTAGGTCGGGGGTGTCCCAAAATGCCCGGAAGGCCTCCAGGCAGTCGGCCGGAGTGAGCTCGGCAAACCCCAGTCGGGCGATGCGCAAATCTTCCTGCGGAGAGGAGAAGGTGCGCAAGTCATTGATGGAGCTCACCACCTCCATAGCCACTGCCGGGGAGGGGCGGGTTTCGTCCTGCTCCACGGCCTGTTCGTAGGCATTGAGCAGCTTGGCTTTGATCTCGTCAAACTCGTCCTGTGTGAAGCCGTGCTCCAGGGCCCGGCGATATTCTTGCTCGAGAACCGTCACTGCCTCCGGCCACCGTCCCTCGGCGGCGGTGACATCAAGGGAGCCAAACTCCAGAGTCTGGAACCAGACGCCCCGGGAGGCGCTGCCACTGCGGATCGGAGAGTCCTCTTTTTTGGCCAAAATATCAAAGCGACGGCTGAGAATGGCGTGGGCAATGGTCAAGGGCTGCTTTTCCAAACGGGTCGCCACCGTATCTCTTTTCACCTCGGCCTCGGCAATCTTCAGGAGGGAAACATCATCCGAAGGCACTTCCTTGTCCGCAAAGACGGCGGCCCGGAATCCGGTGTCGCGGGGAACGGTGCCCAGGGCCGGTTCCTCCCCCGCTTGCTCTGGATTGCGCAAGGAGGAAAAGGTCTCCCTAATCCGCTCCTCCATCGCTGGCACCTCAATGTCGCCAACGACGATGAAGGTCATCTTGCTGGGGATGTAGTAGTCCTCATAATAGGAGGTGAAGCGCTCCCGCTCCGCTGTTTCGATGACCTCCTCGGTGCCGATGGGAAAGCGGTGGGTGATGAGGGAGTCGGGAATGAGAAACTCGAATTGCTGTTCCATGAGGCGCATCCCCACTGAGTCGCGCGAATTTTTTTCCGAGAGAATAACACCCCGCTCTTTGTCGATTTCCTCCTCTTTCAAGAGGGCTCCATCCGCGAAGTCCCGCATCACGGTGAAGGCCAGCTGCAGGGTGGGTTCGGCTAGATTGGGGAGGTCCAGCATGTAGACGGTCTCATCAAAAGAGGTGTAGGCGTTGGCGTGGGCTCCGAAGGCGATGCCCAGGCGCTCCATCTGGGGAATCAGATCCTTGGGGTCCGGGAAGTTCCTCGAACCATTGAAGACCATGTGCTCTAGGAAATGGGCCACTCCGCGCTGATCGTCCTCCTCGTGGAGGGAGCCGGCATCGATGTGCATGCGCAGGGCCACCCGCTTGGGAGGCTCGCTATTCGGGATGATGACGTAGCGCAGACCATTGGGCAAACTGCCAAAGGTCGCCCGCTCGCTAGCCGGGATATCGCCGGTCTCATGGGGCCAAGGCTCCCGGGGGGGCGTGGCGAATGCCTGGCTCTCCGTGGTGGCCGCCGGGTTGTCTTTCTTGGAAAAAACGGCCAGAGCGCACAGCCCCAGCACGAGGGCGGCGAGAAGGGAGGGAAGGAACTTCTTCATGCCCTCTTCTTAATCGCTTCCCGTCCGGAGAGCACGCAACTTTTCAGTGATCTGAGCGGAAAAGACAGATTTCCCGCCATTTGACAAAAAATCTTCTCAACTTTGCATCATTTCAGGTTGATTCCTGTCCCGGATCGTGATTCTTTCCCCGCCTACCTGCAACGTGCGCACGTGGCGGAATTGGTAGACGCGCTGTCTTCAGGCGGCAGTGCCCTTTGGGCGTGAAGGTTCGACTCCTTTCGTGCGCACCATTTTTCTCTTTCTTATTAGGGAATCCAACGAGAGCTGGCGAGAGACTCTTTCTTATCTCCGAACCACGGACTTCAGCTCGCCACTGTTTTTTCTTCGGAGCCTTTGGGGGCAGGTTTGCAGTCGCTTGTGTGTCCAGTCTGGAGAGAGCGTCGCCAAGCTCAAAGAAGCCAGCCCGGGTGGGGTAGAGGCGGCGGCTGGCCGGGCCGCTAAAAAAGGCGTTTTCCATTTCCCAAAGCTAGCGTATGGTGGCCATTCGGGGCGGGCAACGAGAGCCCGCCCTTCCTTTCAATAGCTAACGAACCTCATGTCCGAGCAACCCCAAACTCCACGCGAACCTAAAAAACCCGGCGCGGAGCCGAATTCCAATTGGCGCGTTTTCCTTCTTCTCGGCCTGGCCGTGACTCTGATTGTGCTTGCCTTTACCATGGGCAACGATGGTCGGGTCAACGACTTGTCCTGGCCCAAATTCCAGGAGCTTCTCCGTAATGACCAAGTGGTCATGAATGACGAGAAGCGCCCCCTGCAAGTCATCGAGTCCAGCAATGGTTCGGAGATTAGCGGTTATTACTTTGAAGAGGCGCCCGCTGACAAATGGGTAGCGGGCGAGACCTTCCATGTGCCAGTTTCGCTAGAGGTTACTCGCGAGACTTTGCGGCAGCTGGTGGGTGACCTTGTCCGCTATGATGAGGGCACGGTGACCCAGGCTGGCGAAGAAATTTCTTTTCGGGAATTCAAAGGCCTTCTTTGGCAAAACGCCATCGTTCTGGATGGAGGCGAGGATTCCCTCCAGCTCATCACCAAGCCGGGGAGCGATAAGGCGACCCTGGTGGGGCAAACCAAGAAGCTGGCCGAGGGAGCTTCCTCTGAGGAGGGAGCGGGCCCGGCGATGGCTCGTTTCCGTGTCGATGTGCCCAACTACATGTATCAGGAGTTGGAGTATTTTGTTCGCAATGGAGCCGACCTCAAGAAAGACAACGGCGTCTGGCAGAGCGTGCTGTTGAGCTTTTTGCCCATCTTTGTGCTGCTGCTTTTGCTCTTTTTCCTGTTCCGCCATCAGATGAAGTCCGCTGGCCGGGGCGCGATGAATTTTGGCAAGAGCAAGGCCCGCCTTCTTTCCATGGACAAGAACAAGGTCACCTTCAAGGACGTGGCCGGCATCCAGGAAGCCAAGGAAGAACTCCAGGAAATCGTGGAGTATCTGCGTGATCCGCGCAAGTTTCAGAAGCTCGGGGGCAGCATCCCCAAAGGCGTGCTCATGGTGGGATCGCCCGGAACCGGAAAGACCCTTCTTGCCCGGGCCATTGCGGGAGAGGCTGATGTGCCGTTTTTCTCCATCAGTGGATCGGACTTCGTGGAAATGTTTGTCGGGGTGGGCGCCAGCCGGGTGCGCGATATGTTCGAGCAGGGCAAAAAGAATGCCCCTTGCCTTATCTTCATCGACGAGATTGATGCCGTGGGCCGTCACCGTGGCCATGGCATGGGCGGAGGCCACGATGAGCGGGAGCAGACTCTCAATGCGCTGCTGGTGGAGATGGATGGCTTCGATACCCAGGAGGGAATCATCATCATTGCCGCCACCAACCGGCCGGACGTGCTCGACCCCGCCTTGTTGCGGCCGGGCCGCTTCGACCGGGAGGTCACCGTCTCGTTGCCCGATGTCAAAGGCCGGGCCGAAATCCTGCGGGTTCATTCCAAGAAGATCAAGCTGTCGGCTGATGTGGACCTCGACGTCATCGCGCGAGGCACTCCCGGCTTCTCCGGGGCCGAGTTGGCAAACTTGATCAACGAGTCCGCGCTTCTGGCTGCGCGTAAAAACCTGAAAGCGGTCACTCTTGCGGAGCTGGAAGAAGCTCGTGACAAGGTGCGCTGGGGACGCGAACGCCGGTCGCTCGCCTTGAGCGAGGATGACAAGCGCAAGACCGCCTACCACGAGGCGGGCCATGCCATTCTCAATGTGGTCCTGCCCCACACCGATCCCTTGCACAAGGTGACTATCATTCCCCGCGGTCCTTCGCTGGGCTCCACCATGTTTTTGCCCGAAAAGGACAAGTTCAGTTACCACAAGCTGGAGATGCTCGATGAGCTGGTCGTGCTGATGGGGGGCCGTGTGGCTGAGGAAATCGTGCTCGACGACGTGGCCAGTGGAGCCAGCGGCGACATCCGGATGGCGACAAACCTGGCCCGTAGCATGGTCTGCGAGTGGGGGATGAGCGATGCCCTCGGCATGGTCGAATACGGTGATGGCGGTGGGGGCGAGGTCTTCCTGGCCCGCGACATGGCCAAGACCAAAAACTACTCTGAGGCTACCGCCCAGACCATCGATAGCGAAATCAAGCGCATCATCGACGAGGCCTACGCCAAGGCCACTGAACTCCTCACCAAACACCGCGAGGACCTTGATGTCATTGCGGAAGCTCTCATGGAATATGAGACTCTCGACGGAGCTCATATTGAGGAATTGATGAAGACCGGAGGAATGAGCAATCCTCCCCGTTCTCCCAAGCCGCCCGAAGTTCCGGATGGCGAGCGCAAGACCAGCCAGAAGCCGGCGGATTCGTCTTCGGAGGACGACGACGAGCCTTTGGCGGGAGATGTGGTGGGAGTGCCGGCCTAAGGGAGGTCCTCGCCAGCTGACTTTGATTGAGAAAGGGCCTTCGGGCCCTTTTTTTTGTGGAGTGGGAACACGGGGCTTGGCCGAATGGGCGGCAGTTGATTCCTGGCTTTGCGGCGGCTTCTCCCCGGGTCACACTGGCGGCATGAGCGAGGTCTTTGTCTCCATGCGGAAGGTGCGGCAAAAATTCGGCGACCAGGAGATTTTACGAGGGGTCGATTTGGATATCTACCGGGGCGAAACCCTCGTGCTCCTCGGGGGGTCCGGCGGGGGAAAGAGTGTGCTGATGAAGCATATCTGCGGACTGCTTTGCCCGGTCTCCGGCACGGTCGAGGTCGATGGCGAGACCATCTCCTGCAAGAGCGAGCGCGAGATGGCCAGTGTGCGCAAGAAGGTGTCCATGATGTTCCAGGGCGGAGCGCTCTTTGACTCCCTGACGGTCGGGGGAAACATTGCCTTTCCTCTGCGCGAGGCGGGGGTCCGGGATGAAGCCCTCATCGCGGAACGGGTCGAGAAAGCGCTCGAAATCGTCCGCCTCCCGGGTCAGACCGACAAGATGCCCTCTGACCTCTCCGGAGGGATGCGCAAGCGGGTGGCGCTCGCCCGCGCGGTGGTGGAGATGCCCTGCCTGGTGCTTTACGACGAGCCCCATGCGGGCCTGGACCCGGTGACCGCGGATTCCATCGACCACCTCATCAAGGATTTGCAGAAAAAACACGGGATGACCAATGTGGTGGTCACCCATGAGATGCGGAGTGTCTTTCGCATCGCCGACCGGGTGGTCTTCATGCAAGACGGGCGCGTTTACTTCGAGGGCACCCCCGCAGAACTCAAGGCCAGCGCCGATCCCGTGCTGAGCGACTTCATCGCAGGTCGCAGCCGCCGGGCAGCGGAGTGGGGGGAGTGACTAAGTTTACCAATGTGTGGTGTGGAGACGGGCGATTGTTCCTAATGATCGTTCTTGAGGTGCTCCCCGAGGACATCGCGGCCAAAGTCGCCGTCAAAGTCGCGCCAGACGAGGTGGGCGTGATTGGCGTTGTTCTGGGTGTTGGCGTATTCGATGAGGAATTCGGGAGTCTGCACGCGAAAGTAGTGGGGCTCTCCTTTGCCGAAGTCTCCCGCCCAGGCGAAGGTCGCTTGGGCCAAGTCGTCGGCACTGACGGAGAGGAATTCGGGTCGCTGATTTTCAGCCACTTGTTTAACGAGGGCGAGGAGGCTTTTCTGGAACTTTTCTTCCAGATCGACGTAGGCCACGCCTTCTCCTGCCAGGGGTTGGGCCGTGCGGTCTTGGCCAGTGAGGATCTCGTGGGGAGCTTCGTTGGTGTAGCGCACATGCTTGCCGGCCATGTGCATCTCATTGGCCAGCTCGCGGGCAGCATCTTCGATCTTGCCCAAGGGACGGAGACCTTTCAAATCGCCCTCACGGGTTTCCGCCGGATTGGTGCCGAAGAAGAAAGGAGTGGTGAGGGCGACCTTCTCATCCACGATGGTGAAGTTGAGGGAGAGATGGTGGCCCTCGAAGCGCCAGCCCCAGGGTTGCTCGGTGCTGGGGGTGCCGAAGATGGCCACGCTGTATTTGCCGGGATCGCGGTAGTCGGAGTTGCCACTGCGCTCATAGAGTTGCTCTTCCAAGCGGATGACGTCGCGGGCGGTGGCCTGCCCTTGGGCGGAAAGCGAGCTGCCGAGAAGCTCCTGCACGGCGTCCTTTTGCTTTTCGTCGAGGGCCTTGAGCAAGAGTCCGGCTCGGTCGAGGGGAACGTAGTGCCAGTTCTCGCGCTCGTCATCGTTCAGGGCAAAGGACACCACTGCTTTTTGCTCCTCGTTGAGCAGGGCGAGAAGAGCCTCGGCCTTGTGCTGCACTTCCTCGGGACCAGTGTGTTCCCCTTCATGGGCCAAAAGCGGGAGGACGGAGGCGATCAAAAGACCGACGAATGCGCGGATTGTCATTCTCGCAAATAAGCAAATTGAGCCCGCCTCCGGCAAGGAGAATTGCCCCGCAGATCCCTAACTGAAGACCTGCACCGGCCCGGTAAGGGGGGATTGAATGGCGCGGAGTTTCTTCACCGCCTTCACGAGAGTATCGGCGGCGGTGTCGATTTCCTCGCGGGTGGTGAAGCGGG
This sequence comes from Roseibacillus ishigakijimensis, assembly GCF_016595415.1. Classification (GTDB taxonomy): domain Bacteria; phylum Verrucomicrobiota; class Verrucomicrobiia; order Verrucomicrobiales; family Akkermansiaceae; genus Roseibacillus; species Roseibacillus ishigakijimensis. The sequence goes on along the minus strand of NZ_JAENIO010000032.1, from coordinate 7,750 downwards.
AGAGCGAGATGCGCAGGGAGGACTTGGCGCGTTCATCACTGAAGCCCATCGCCTTTTGCACGTGGCTGGGCTGTTGCTTGCCGGTCATGCAAGCCGACCCGGTGGAAACTTGCACTCCGGCTTCGTCGAGAAGAATGAGCAGGCCTGCGCCCTCGCAGCCGTTGAAGGAGACGTGGCAAATGTTGCCTGCCCGATGCTCGCGGCTGCCATTGAGGTGAATGCCCTCGATTTCGTTGGTGAGGCGGCTTTCCAGGTGATCGCGCAGCTCGGTGATACGAGAAATATCGGAGTTCATCGCCAGTTCGGCCGCTTTTCCCAACCCCACGATGTAGGGCACGTTCTCGGTGCCCGAGCGGTGGCCGGCTTCCTGACCACCGCCGCGCAGGAGGGGTTCCAGGCGGAAGCCGTTGCGCAGATAGAGAGCGCCGATACCCTTGGGGGCGTGAATCTTGTGGCCGGAGATAGAGAGCAGGTCCACCGGCACCGCACGCACATCGACCGGGACCTTTCCCACGGCCTGGATGGCATCGCTGTGGAGCACGCCGCCCGCGTCCTTCACCAGTTCGCAAGCTTCCGCCAGGGGTTGGGTCACGCCGGTTTCATTATTGGCCCACATCAGGGAGGCAAAGGTGGGCACCTCGGGGGCGAGTTCGGCGGCCAGCTCATCCAGATCGAAGCGTCCATCCTCCTTCACGCCGATGGTGCGGGTGTCGAAGCCCACCGCGGCCATGGCTTCGATGGGGCGCAGCACCGCCGAGTGCTCGATGGCGGAGGTCACCACGCGGGAGTTTTTGCGGCCGATGAGGCGGGCGAGGGACTTCAGCGCGGTGTTGTTGGACTCGGTGCCGCAGGAGGTGAAGATGATTTCGTCTGGCTGGGCATTGATGAGGGCGGCCACCTGCTCGCGGGCGGTGGCGAGGGCCGTCTTCACCGGCTTGGCCGCGCGGTAGCCCGAGGAGGGATTGTGGAACTGCTCTTGGAGAAAGGGCAGCATCGCCTCCAGCACTTCCGGATGCACGCGGGTGGTGGCGTTGTTATCGAGGTAAATCATGCCCGACTGTAACCCGAACCCCGCCCTCGGGCCACGCTGATTTTGGGAGGAGGAAAACCTTCTTTTCGCGTTGCGGTTTTGTTAGCAATGAGAGCGTGAAAGCTCTCTCTCCCGTCGTGGTGGGTCTTGCCGCAATAGGCGCTTTTCTCTTGGGTTGGGAATTGAAGCCGACCCGCGAGCGGGTGGTCGAAGCATCCCCGCAAACTCGCGATCGACTTTTACCGCAGTCCCCGGGGCTCGGTTCTCCAGCTGATCCCGAGCAATGGCTTTCCGGCTTTGAGGGACGGGAAGGGTCAGATGTCGCGCGCGAACTGACCGACGACGAGTTGGTTGCCTCTCTGGAGGCGATGCTGGTCGATATGTGGGGCGGGATGGGGCTCAACGATGCCAACCGCTTTCGCAGCGTTGTCGGAGAGTGGCTGCAACGCGATCCGGAGGGTTGCCTTTCCTGGGCATTGGGACAGGGCAATGAAAGGCGGCGGGAAGCGGCAGTTCTCGCTCTGGTTGACCAGCTCCACGATTCCGATCCGGTGAAAGCGATTGAGCTTTATTGCGAACTCGAGCGGATCACTCTCAATCACCTCTACAATTTTCGTGCTGAGAACTGGGAGTCTACGATTGTGGAAATGGCGAGGGAGGACCCTGAGGCTCTGGCTGATCTCCTTCTCCGGTTCCCGGAGGCCCCGACTTATGCTCGTTCGGGGTTCGAGGGTGTCGGAGTTATGTTTTTTGATGTTCATGAGGAATTTGACTTTGAGGTTTTTTTGAGTCGAGCGGTGGATTTTGTTCGAGCCGATCGGCCGCAAACCCATATGGAAATTGATATATTACGCGAATGGGCGAAGCGGGATGCCGTTGCCAGTTGGGAATTTGTGGAAGAGAGCTTTAGCGAAGGAAAAGTGGTCAGGTGGGGGGCGGTGCTGCGGGAAAGGGAGGAAATCCAAGGCAAAGAGCAGACGAGTTCTCAGGCGGCGGAACTTTTGACAACTCTTCCCGCCGAGAAGCTTTCAGCCGCTCTGAGCGCAAGCTACCGGTGGAAGGAAATCCTTGATGCCGTCCCCGATCGGGAAACGCGGCTGAATTATCTGAGCCAACTGTCGCGCTCGAATTTTCCTGGGTTGAATGATCCTTTTGCCGACACTTGGGCTGAATACGCCCGACATGCTGGGTGGGATGTGCAGGCCTTCGCCGCCGAGATGAAAGCACGACAAAATGAAATCACTGAATGAGATGAAAAGGAATGTTCTGAGTGTTTTTGGGATTCTCTTGTCTTTTGGACTGGGCTGGATTCTGAAGCCAAACGGCGAGCAAGTGGTGGAAGTCACCCCCCGCAAGAGCGAGCACATGCGGAGCCAAAGTGCAGCACGAAGCACTGCCCAGTCGGACCCCGAGCGCTGGCTGTCACGCTTCGATGGCAGAGAGGTGGCGGAGGTGGCGCAGGAGCTCTCTGACGACGAACTGGTCCACGCCTTGGAGGCCTTGCTGGTCGATATGTGGGGCGGGACGGGCTACGAGCAAGCGAAGCGATTCCAAACCGTGGTGGGGGAATGGATTCAGCGCGATAAGGAGGGCTGCATCGCATGGGCGCGGGGACAAGAGGATGAAAAGTGGCGGGAAGCCGCCTTGCTCGCCGTGATCGACCAATTGGGACAATCGGATCCTTTGCGAGCGATTCACCTTTATTGTGAAATCGACCGAGTCACCCTAGCGGCTTTAGCTGGTTTCGATGCCGAGTACTGGCAGGAGGCGATGGCAAAAGTGGCGGAGGATAGCCCCGCCGATTTGGCGGAGATCCTCAATAATCTCCCGCTGAGGCCTTCGTTTGAAGAAGACGGATGGGATGCAGGACTTTTGGCGACCTTGCGCTTGCCCGAGGGCTTTGATTTCGAGGAACTCTTTCGCTTGGCCCCCGAGGCGGATCGGGTCGATTCTGCGGAGCATCACCTTCATGTGTATCTTTTGCAGGATTGGGCTCGGCAGGATCCGCAAGCTGCCCTTGACCACGTCGTGGCCCGCTTGGCTCAGGGAGAGATGATGCGGTGGGGTTTGGTTCTGAACGAATTCGAGAAGGAGGTGGGGCAAAGTGAAACGATGAATCTCGCCCTCCAAGTGCTGGAGCAGATTCCGCAAGAGCATCAGAAGGGCGTGCTGGAGGCGAGTTGGCGTTGGAAGGAGATGTTGGATGCCCTGCCGACCGAGGAGCAACGCCTGCACTATCTTCTCCTGCTCGACCCCGAGGATGATCATACCGACCCGTTTCGCTTCACACGTTGGCGGGAGTATGCCGCGCACATTGGTCTCAAGGACGAGGACGGCGAGGTGCTGGGGGCGAAGTTGCGTGCTCGCGCGGCGGAGACTGGTCGGCAGCCATGAAAAGCTGGCGCTCGTTCCCTCGTCCGGGATAGCTTGCGGCATGTTTGCGAAGGTTTCCCAGTGGGCCAAGGAGAGCGCCTATCAGCTCGCGCGTCAGACGGGGCTTTCTTGTCCCGATTGTGGTCGAAAGCTGACCTTGCCCGTTCGCATGCCGAAGCGGATTTCTTGCGAACACTGTGGCTGGGAGGGTCCGTGGCAGTTTTTTCAAACCCCTCATCCGCAGGAGGCGGTCGTCTGCGAGAAGCCCCGGCGCTGCCGCATTGGGGAGAAGGAGGTGCCGGGTGGCCGCCAGTGGCTCATGCCCGCGCGCAAGGGCATCAACTTTTTCCTGATATTTGGCCTTGGTTTCGGGGGCTTTCCTCTCCTCATGATGGTCTTCATTCTTCTTGGCGGGACCGTTGAGGGCGATTTCGGGCGGCTGGGAGCGGTAGCGTTTCTTTCCCTGTTCGTGGTGATTGGAGGCGGGGTTTTCTGGGCGGGATTGAGGTCCGCCTATACCGAGCACTTTCTCAGCATCATCGGGGGAGAGGCGCTTTTGGTGAAAAAGTTCTTTGGCCGCAAGCAGTCGCAACGGATCGCCGCCGGGGACCTGGCCGGGGTGGGGCTTTATGAGTCGCATACTTCCAATGACAAGCCGGTCTACGGACTGATGCTGCGTTCGCATGTGGGGCAGCATCTCAAGATTGGTTTCGCGCTGAAGGAGGAGGACTTGCGTTGGTTGGGCGGGCGCATTCTGGAGATCCTTCCCGATGAGGTGGTGGTGGCGAATCACGGGCTCGCCGGTCGCGCCCTCGATGCCGGACCGGAATGGGAAGAAACGCCGCCGGAGAAAAAGGCCTTCAAGGGGATCACGCTTCATCGGGTGGGGCGCGGCTTCCGGCTGGAGGTTTCCGGTTCGCGCTCGGCGGGCCTGCTGGTGGGGATGGGGTTTTTTGCGGTGGTCTTTGGAAGCGTTTTCGCGGGTGTCGGCTTCACCGAGGCGGGCTTTCCCTTCAATGTGGTGGGAGTGGTGATCGTGCTCGCGGGATTGGGCTCGCTGGCGACGGTCCTCTGGCGCTGGGGCACCAGCGAGCGTTACGAATTTGGCTTCGATAAGGTCACGGTGCGGAAGATGCGGCGGGGACGAGAGACCGCGCGCGAGAGTTTCTCCCGTGAGGATTTTCGCGAAAGCAAGGTCCTTGCCAATGGGCATAGCAACAATGAGCCCCGCTATTCGGTGACTTTGCGCGGGGAAAAAGAGCTGAAACTCTTTCGCTGGGTGGAGGGAAAAGTCGCCTACGAGCTGGCGGGCTGGCTCGACTGGTGGCTGGGGGAGGAGAAAGCGCCCGCTAGTGCCTCTCCCGCCGAGGTGGGCTACGAGATGCCGGCCCGGGAGCTGACTCGGGAGGAGGAGACCCGTCCGGTGCGCCGTGATGTCCTGCCGATTTATCCCCATCAGTTGGACTTGGCCGACCACAAGGGCGCGCGCTGGGGAATCCGGGCCTTTTTCAGTCTGTTTCTCGTCATTGGGGCGGGAATGCTTTTCTTCGGGGTCAAGGGGGTGATTCGCGCGACCGAAAGTGTAGATTGGCTGAGCACGAATGGGGAAATCATTCATTCTGAAATCGAGGTCGATAGCGACAGTGAGGGCACCAGCTATGGAGCGGACATTCGCTACCGCTATCAGGTCAAGGACCTGGAGCTGGAAGGCGATCGGGTGACCTTTGGCGACTATTCCTCCAGTAGTCGGGAGCGGGCCAATACCATTGTGCGGCGGCATCCGGTGGGAGCGCAGGTGGAGGTCTTCTTCGACCCGGCGGAGCCCTCACAGGCAGTGTTGGAGAGGGGCGTCCGGGGGGGCTCGTGGATCGTGCCGGGTATTGGGCTCGTGTTTTTTGTCGCTGGCCTTCTTTTTCTGATCACCATTGAGCGCGGCATGCGGTCCAAGGCGGAATGAGGCCCGCCAAATCGGGCGAAAGAGAAGCCGTCTCTAGACAAAGCGGTCTCGGGCGCTAGCCTTTGGCCGCATATGGCAACGATACCACTGGAAGACAACTTTGAGGACGTGCTCGGCAAGGCCATGCGGGGCACGGGAATGTCGCGCGGCGTGCTCTCTTTTCTCAGCGGAGTGGAGGAGGATGTGATCGAGAAGCTGGAGGATGGCGAGCTCGACGAGGACGCTCTGCGCAAGGTTGCTTGCCCGCTCGCTCTCGATGGCGAGACGCTGGTGGAACGGGCAAAAAATGCCTGGCAGCCGGCTGCGGTGGAAATGGAGGGGCTGCGTCAGTTCGAGACCCCTTATCGCGACTTTTCGGTCAATTGCTACCTCATCTGGGACCCCCACACCATGGAGGCCGCGCTCTTTGATACCGGCACCACGGTGGAAGATGCTTACTCGCTGGTGCAGGCCCTCGGGCTGGAGGTGAAGCAGCTCTTTATCACCCACACCCACCACGATCACATCCTGGCCGCCTCCAAGGTCAAGCGCTGGGGCGGCATCACGGCGCGCTCGCATAATCGCGAGCCTCTCGCGGAGACGGAGCGCTTTCAGGTCGGGGAGGAGTTCCGCATCGGCGGGCTCAAGGTCTCCACCCGGCTGACTTGGGGACATTCTCCGGCGGGAATCACCTATGTGGTCGAGGGGCTGGAGCGTCCCGTGGCTATCGTGGGCGATGCCCTTTTCGCTCAATCGATGGGCGGTGGCGTGGTCTCCTATCAAGCGGCCCTGGAGACGAATCGGAAGGAAATTTTCACCCTGTCCGACAACACCATCGTCTGCCCCGGTCACGGTCCCATGAGCACGGTGGGCGAGGAAAAGGCACACAATCCCTTCTATCCGGAATTCAAGTGAGCGCTGACGACCAGCCCCCGAAGTTGCGCAAGCTGAGTGGAAGGGAGAAATTCTCTGGACTCGCTTTTGCCGTGATAATGGCGCTGTCTGTGACGAGCGTCTTCGAGAGTGAATTAGGGGCTCCAGAGCATCCAGATGTGTTCTTTTTTCAGTATTTTCACGAGGAAGAAAGAGTGCAAGTGTATGAATATGCTCCTAAGGACCTTGAGATTGAGGTGAGCGTGGAGAGTCCCCGATTGGAGGAGGGTTTGTTAGTGGACGAAGAGGTGGCGGCTAGCCTTCCGACGACTTTTAAGGTGGAATTGGAGCCTCGGGATCTGGGTTTTTGGGAGTCTAAGTTTATTTGGGTCTGTTCTTTAGCGTTCATCTTGTTTTTTGCCTACTGGCGGTATTGGACAGTCACTAGGGCAAGCAAACCCAAACCCGAAAAGTGGGACCCGGATTTGCGGGGTTGAGAAACATTTACAGAAAAAGATATGAAAAAAATAGCATTTGTAGGAGTGGGGCGCATGGGCGCGAACATGGCACGGCACCTCCAGTTGGATTGTGGCTACGAGGTCACGGCGGTTTCCGATGTCAATCAAGAGGCCGCGCAGTCCCTGGCCGAAGAGTTGAATGCCCAAGTCGCGGGCTCGCTGGCGGAAGTCACGGCGGCGGCGGACATCATCTTCACCGTGGTCACCAATGACGAGGCCATGCGCGGCATTTTTAAAGGCGAGGACAACCTGCTCACCGGTGCGGAGGGGAAGACCTTCATCAACTGCGCGACCCTCTCGCCTGGCGTGCATCAGGAAGTTTACGAAGCGGGCAAAGCGGCGGGTGCCGAGGTGCTCGAAGCGGCCATGGCCTCCAGCATTTCCCAAGCGCGCGAGGGCAAACTCTATCTCATGATCGGAGGCGAGGAGTCCGCCTTCGAGGCTAACAAGAAGCTGCTCGAAGACCTTTCGGTCAATCTTCGCTATTGTGGCGAGATCGGTCGCGCCGCCCAAGTCAAGGCCCTCGTCAATATGGTGATGAACATCAACACCGCGGGTCTCGCGGAGGGACTCGGCCTCGCCGATGCTCTTGGCTTGGATTTGGACATGGTGCGGGAGGTCTTTTCCCAGACGGGAGCGAATTCCCGGGTCTTGGAAACCGACTCCGAAGACATGGTGGCTCGCGACCACGATTGCTGGTTCTCGGCTGAACACGCGGCCAAGGATTCCGGTATCGCGGCGGATCTGGCGGTGGCGGCCGGGCTCAATTTGCCGGTCAACAATGCCACCCGGGCGCAATATGATGCCATGGTGGCCAAGGGCTTGGGCGATCTTGATAAAAGCGGAATCGCCGAACTGACCTTCAAGGGTCGGGGGTAGGTTCTAGCTGAAGGCTTTGCTTTTTTTCGACGCAGAGGCGCGGAGTCGCAAAGGTTCGCGGAGTTGTTTTTTAGGGAAAAGGCTCTGTGGAACTCTGGGTCTCAGTGTCTCTGTGACTAGGTGGTTGAGGTTTCGACACAG
>NZ_JAENIO010000031.1 GCF_016595415.1 Roseibacillus ishigakijimensis | reverse complement strand
CGGGCGGAGGGTCGTCCCGGGGTGGAGATGGGCGGGGCCTTGGGACGGAAATTTTCCCGCGCGGCGAAGTCCTGGGAGTGGATGTGGGTCTTTCCGGCACGGGAGCCTTGGGCGGCCCGGCCACTGTGAGTCAATCAACGAGCAGGGCGCGCCAGGCGTCATCCGGGATGACGGTGGCCTCGAAGTCGACCGCTCCCGAGCTGACGCATTTCCATTCTCCCTCGGGAGTTTTGCGCAGGGAGGCGCTCAGGGGCTCCGTTCCACGGGCGGAGAGGCTCAAGCCGGGGAAGCCCAGAGTGCGACCTTGGCCGAGATAGAGCTCTAGCGGGCCGGTTTCATCACCCAGCAGAACCGCGATGGCTCCCTGGAAGGTGAGCTCGCCCCACTGGGCTTCCGGCGGTTCTTCAGTGGCGGAGAGCACCACCACCCAGTCCCCGTTCCCCCGCACCACGGCACCCGCGATCCCGGGCATCGGGGGGGGGCTTTGCACGGATTGCAAGGGGTCTCCCTCCCCCTGCAGGTAGGGTTGATAGATGGCGACGAAGGGGCGCTCCCAAGCTTCTCCCTTTTGCCGCACCAGAAGGGTCGGAAGCGCTTCTTTGGTGAGGCGGTCGGGCAATCCCCGCCGGATGGCATGATTGGCCGGGGCATCGACCAAGAAGAGCTGGCGGCGCCCGGGGGCGGGCATCCAGAGGTCCATGACGGGGACTTCCGTCTTCGAGTAAGGGAGGATGAAGCGGGCCCGGAATCCGCCCTTGCAGTCGGCCAGGCGCTCGTTACGAAAATAATCGTAGCCCGCCATATCCCCGGCCTCACTACCGAGGCGGTTGACTGCCTGCAGGGAGAGCGGGCGGCCTTTGCCATCTACGAGCAAAGCTTCGGTGGCTTGGGCGTGGAAGAGGTAGTCGTGGTGTTTTTCCCGCTGATCATCGAGGAGGCGGGAATGAAAGGCGTCGTAGTAGAAGCGGCTGCCGCCGGGGCTCTCGATGAGGGCCAGGGTGCGTAGTTGGCTGGCGTGGGGCCGCAGATGACGAAAGGAGGCCTGGGCAAAGCCCACCCGGGGGCTGACGCCCTCCCGGCCGGGAGCGGGCTCGAGAACTCCCAGAGTCAGGGCCAATTGCTTGGGAGCTTCCACTGGATAGTCGGCCCGGCCATTGGGAATGACGGTATTGTGAGCGGGCATGCGGGAATAATAATGCCGCTGATCGCGCTGCCAGTAGCTGGAGCCGCGCCCGGGGTCGGGACCGAGAATGTGGCCCGCCCCGAAGAGTTCGATAGCGAGGCCGTTGGCGTGGGCATGACCGCCGGCGGTGCCGAAAAGGGCTGCGGAGAGGGAATGCTTCCAATTATTCTGCGGCAACCGCATGACCAGGGCATTGAGCGGCTTGGCATGGTAGGAGCGTGCTTGCTCGGCTTCCGAGGCGGGAACCGGCAGTAGCTCGGCCACGTAGTTGGTCAGGGCGTGCACGGTCGATTGTCGGTAGCGGCGGTAGCGTCCGGCTTCGATTTCCCTCATCAGCAAGGCGGTGAGGCGTTTCTCCTGTGCGATCTTCCCTTGTTGGCGGGCGGTGGAGATGAGCATCTCGATGGCCTCGGTATTGACCCGGACGTTGATGCTGTCCCCTATCCCAAGGGACAAACCATTGGGGTGGGTCAGTTCGGCCTGCGCGAGAACCGCTTTTTCCAGAAAGCCATCGGCGAGCAGGGCCCGTCCCTCGGGGTCTTGGGCAATCAGATTAGCCACCGCCAGGAGGCTGGCGGTGGTCTCGAAGGCATAGCTTGGGGCCTCGGGCCAAAGGGCGGTTTCCTGGTCGTAACCGCGCTCCACGACCTTCATGAGGCCCAGCTGGCCCTCGTTGTCGGCATTGAGAATGATATCGAGGAAATATTCCCGGCCTTGGCCATCGGGATAGGCTTCATTCGACTGCAGAGCCAGGGCCCCGTGGGCGGCGATTTCAGCTTGAAAAAGGTTCCAATTGCCGTGGCTCTGTCCCCCTTCCAGAATGCGCCGGGTCATGCGGCGGATGCCATTTTCGATCAGGAGAGGGTCGCGCCCTTGCGTCACCAGATAGGGCTGGATGAAGTCGTAGCAGATGGCGATATCCACCAGGATATTCTCGTGAATGACTTCAAAGGAGGTGGTGCCGATGATTTTCTGGGACTCTTGATCGCCGTCTTTCACGAGGGGAGGCAGGACATGGGAAAAGCCTTCCATATAGGTCCAGAGGACGGGCCAAGCGACCTCGGCATAGCGCTCTTCCCCCGTGAGCCAATGGAGGAAGGCGGCCTCGGCGGCGAGGCGCATGAGGTGCTGGTTGGCTCGCTCGATGAGGAGGCCGGTGGCGCTGGGGTGGACCCACTCCTCCTCGCGGGTCTCGACTTTGAGAAAGCGGACATCGTCGCCCCAGCCATTGTAGGGCATCCAGTCTTCCAGAGCCCGGGGCAAGGTGTAGTCCGTTTTCCAATCCCTCGCACCGCCAAAGCGCGGGGTGGGCACCGGAGCCCGGCCCTCCCCTCCCACCCAGCGGGAGCCCTCGGTGACAGGGAGAACGTAACGAGTCTCCCAATTCATCATCAGGCGACTGGTCAGCCAATCGGGCTCATCGGCCACCCGGGCCGCAAGAGGGTCGATGCGATCCTTCATGTCCTCGTAGGCGATGCGCACCCAGCCCACGTCCTCCACCTTGGACCGCATCTCGGCCAAATCCTTCCCGCACACCAACAGGTGCGGCCTCGCCATCATTTCCCCCGATAGGAAAATAGCGAAACAAACACACACGAGCACATTCCTCATTGTTCCCCTCTCAACGTCTCACCCGGCCCTTTCTTGCGATGATTTCGGTAAATGACGAAGCCGATTCCGAAAATCAAGCCGCCACAAATGAGGAAACACAAGCGCCCGCCTGCTGGATTGGGGATCAGGACGAGGGAGGCGACGAAGAGGCCATAGACCTGACACAGGCGCCCGATGGTCGCGAGAATGACGCGACTGCTCGCCAGCTCCTCCTCCCCGCTGGGGGGGCCGGGGTGATCCAGGCGCCGAAAGAACTCCCGCTTGCGCGCGAGATAACGGGAATCGTCTTCCTTGTAAAACAGACGTGTTCCCAGAAACCAAAGGGTGCAGAGAGTCCCGACCAGAAAAACACTGGCGAAAATGTAAAAGGTGGTCACTTCCTCCGGCTGATAGGGGCCTTCCAAACCCGGGATCCAAGCAAACATGCCGGGGGTCAGCCAAAAACGGGTCACCAGCGAGCCGAAGAGCCCCAGCAGGACGGTGGACCACGCGGCCCAGGGCGGGGTCTTGCGCCAAAAGAGGCCCAGGCACAGGGGAATGGACATGGGCAGCCCCAGGCTGATGGCCACTTGCGTGAGCAGCTCGAAGAGCGGCAGCTCCCGGAAATATTCCCATCCCATGGCACAGACCACCATGGCCGCCCCAAAGGCTCCCGTGCTCAGTTTGGAGATGAGGAGGAGGCGCTCTTCCTTGGCCCGGGGATTGACCATAGGGAGGTAAAAATTTCGCACAAAGATGCCCGCTCCCTGATTAAGTCCGCCATCGAGGGAGGTCAGGGTTGCCCCGAGAATGCCGCACAAGAGCAGGCCCATCATCCCGCTGGGGAGCACTTCACTGGCAGTCAGAACAAAGGCCCCTTCCTCGGGGAACTTGAGGTTGTTGAAGAAAAGCCCGATATCATCCCCGTGCCGGATGGCTGCCACGGTAGGCGGGATCATCCAGATGAAGGGGCCCAGGATCATGCCCACGAAAGGGATGAGAAGGGTCAAACGGGCATCCCGCTCGCTGCGGGTCATGAGAAACTTAGTGGATTTATCGATGGAGTTTTCCTCAAAAAATTTGGTGACCATCAGGGCCACAAACCAGAGCAGGATAAATTGTGGGCGGGCAAATTCCCCCCAATCGTAATGGGGCTGCGGGGTCTGCACGAACATGCCTCGCAGGCCTCCGATATCGGGCTGGGCGAGAGCCAACACCGAGACCATCACCGTTACCGAGACCACGAGAAACATCTGCACGAAGTCACTGGCTACCACCCCGAAGGAGCCCCCGAACATGGCGAGTAAGCTGACCGTCAGCCCCAGCAACAAAATCACGAGAGGGGGGTAGGCATCGAGGACGGCCGCGATAAAGACTCCCACCGCATTGAGGGTCACCCCCCCGAAAATAAGGATGAAGGGCAGGCGGGCCCAGGTGAAAAACAGCTGGGAGCGAGGCCCGAAGCGCAGCCGGACCGCTTCCAGAGGCGTCACCACCCCCATGCGGCGAAAGCGGTGACTGGTGAAGAGAAAGAGAAAAACCAGGGGAAGCAGAACGGAGTAGAAGAGAAGGAGTGTGTAGGGGCCGGTCGAAAAGATCTTTCCCGCTGCCCCGGTGAAGGTCCACGCGCTGAATCCCGCCATCCAGCTGGACGTGCCCGTCACCCACCAGGGCATGGCCCCCCCCGCGCGGAAGTAGTCCGAGGTGTTGCGCGAGCGACCCGAATAGACCAGTCCCACCCAGATTACAAAGGCAAGGTAAAAGGCCACACTGAGCCAGTCGTAGGGGCTGATCATCGTCCGGCAATCCTTAGCGGAAGGCCCCGCGAGGTCATAGGAAAAATCTTGCCTTCCTCCCTTAACAAGTTGGAAGAGAGAGAATAAACGAGCGAGGTAAATCAACAGTCAACTGAGTGACCATCTCTCCCCTTTCCAGAAGAAGGGATTTGTAATGGTTTAACTACGGAATAGGAACCTTTCCGATCGGTCTATCGGGAAGGGAACGATTCCGCAGGCAATCCTGGGAAGGGCGGCGATTTGGTCGTTGCCGCCTTTCCCTTCTCTCTCTTCCAATGAATCACTGGCTCATTTCCCTTTCAACGCGAGGGTCAAGCTTCACCGTTCATCATCATTTTAGCCTATTTTCTCACAAAAAACACCGAATCACTCTCCTTCTCGGTTTTTTTCTTTTTTTGAGTGATCCCCTCTTGGGCCACGGATTTCGCGTGTTGGTCTTCACCAAGACCGCCGGTTACACCCACCAATCCATCGCGGCCGGTCGCACGGCCATTGCCGAGCTGGGGGTAAACCATGACTTTGAGGTCACCCACACCGACCAGGCGGAAACCTTCATTTCTCTCCTGTCCAATCACCAGGTGGTGGTCTTTCTCAACACTACGGGCGACGTCCTGAGCAACAGCCAGCAGGAGATTTTTCAAAACTGGTATCGCCAGGGCGGAGGGTTCGTCGGCATCCATGCCGCAACCGATACCGAGCACAGCTGGCCCTGGTATTTGGAAATGGTGGGAGCACAATTTTCCCATCACGGCCCCATCCAATCCGGCACCGTCAAGTTTCTCGATACCGTCCATCCCATCACCCAATCGGGCCCGGAGCCGCTCGGCGAATGGACCGTGAATGAAGAATGGTATAATTTCGTCACCAGCCCCCGGGGTAAGGTTCACGTCCTGGCGGTGGTGGAGGAGGAAGTCACAACCAGCAATCCCTTCGGCGAGGCACCCCGGCCCGGGATCTCCGATGGGGCCCATGGAGATGACCACCCCATCATGTGGTGTCGCGAGTTCGAGGGAGGCCGCAGTGTCTATCTCGGCCCGGGGCATCAGGCGGCCACCTTCTCCGACCCTCTCTTCCGGGATATCCTCAGCAACAGCATCGAGTGGGCAGGCCGCGAACTCAATGGCGACAGCGGGGCCACCATCAATGAAAACTGGGAAAAAATCGTCTTGGAGCAGAATCTGAGCAACCCGATGTCTCTTGCCCTCGCGCCCACGGGAGACATCTATCTGCTGGAGCGGTTTGGCGCGCTCAAGAAGCACGACCAGGGCTCTGGTCTGACAAGCACCATCGGGCAGCTGGATGTCTACAGCGGGGGGGAATACGGAGGGTTGGGGCTGGCCCTCGCCCCGGATTTCGACCAGTCCCGTCATCTTTACCTCCTCTGGTCTCCGGCCCAGGGACCCGCCACCCGCATCTCGCGCTTCACGCTGGACCGGGCAGGCCAGCTGGATCCCGGCAGCGAGGTCGTCATCCTGGAATACCTCACCAATCGGGTAAACTCCGGCCATCATCAGGCCGGATGCCTGCGCTTTGGCCCCGAGGGTGCGCTCTATGCCTCCGTTGGCGACAACACCCAGGCCAGTGGCTACAGCCCTCGCAATGAAAACGAAATTGGTCGTGATGGACGCAAGGGGGCACCCAACAGCAATGACCTGCGGGGTAAAATCATCCGCATTCTCCCTGCGGTGGACGCCGGGCCGCCCGAGCACCCGCACTATCTCATTCCGGAGGGGAACCTTTTCCCGCCCGGCACGGGGCAAGGACGGCCGGAAATCTATGTGATGGGTTGTCGCAACCCCTTCCGCTTTTCCATCGATGCCGAGACCGGCTGGCTCTACTTCGGCGATGTGGGGCCCGATGCCACCAACAGCGGCAACGGTGCCTTTCAGGGGACAGGTGGACATGATGAGTTCAATCAGGTCAAGGCCCCCGGCTGGTTTGGCTGGCCCTATTATTTGGCAGACAACAAGCCCTACCTCGATGGCCAGGGCCAACCTTGGACGCTGCCCAGTCTGCGCGCGGATCTCTCCGCCTACTTCCAGTCCGCCAATTTTCTGAGCAGTGGCGCGCTGGCTGGAGACCCCGCCCTCATCCCCGAGCCCCAACCGGCCTGGATTTGGTATCCGGACCAGGAAGCCGCGCCCGCCTTTGCCGAACTGGGCAGCAACAGCGGACGCTGTGCCCTGGCAGGGGCGGTCTATCGCTATCAACCGGGAGGAAAGACCCCGGCCTACTACGATGGCAGCGTCTTCCTCCTGCTGTGGTCGCGCAACAAGATTCTGGAAGCCAAAACCCGCCCGGATGGCAGCCTCCTGGAGCTGACCGAATTCGCGCCCCATCTCTCCTTCCAACGGCCCCACGAGATGGTCTTCGGTCCGGAGGGAGCGATCTATCTCATCGAGTGGGGCAACGGCAACCTGGTCAAATTGAACTACACCCGGGCCAAGGCCACCCCCATCGTGCAAGCTGCCGCCGATGTCACTTCGGGGGCCACTCCCTTGACAGTGCAATTCAGTTCTGCAGGCACTTACGACCCGGATTCGGCGGCCCTCACCTACGCCTGGGACTTCGACGGCGACCAAATCACCGATGCCACCGAGCCCAATCCCCGCCACCGCTATGAAGAACCTGGCCTCTATCAGGCCCAGCTGACCGTGAGCGACGACGAAGGCCTCTTTGCGCGTGCCTCCCTGACCATTTCGGTGGGAAACTTTGCCCCGCAAATCTCCTTTCAAGAACCTGCTGGTGCCCGCTTCTTCGATTGGGGAGACGAGGTCGACTACTCCCTGCAGGTCTCCGACCACGAGGACGGCTCCACTGCCGCCGGCACCATTGCGGCCGAAGAAGTGCTCTTCGAAGCTTCCCTGGGACATGCCGACCACCAGCACAATGAGGTGCAAAGTCATCTCCTCACGGGTCGACTCCTCATCCCCCGTGACGAGAGTCATCCCTTTGATCTCGATCTCAGCTATGTCCTGGAGGGCTTTTACACCGATCGCGGGGCCCCAGGGGTAGGATCGGTTTCCAGCCAGACGCGGCTTGCCTTGCAGCCTAAAATCACGATGGCGCAAACCTTCGACGGCCAGTCGGGGGTCTCGCGGGAGCCCACCCTGGATGTGGTGGGAGGCGATGAAGACGTGACCGCAATCTCCAATGGCGACTCCTTTTTCTTCCGTGAACTGAGTCTCGCAGGCATCGACGCCATCCGCCTGCGGGCCTCCTCGCTACCCGGCGGCACGGTCGAGATCCGGCAGGAGAGTGTGCACGGCCCTCTCCTTGGCACCCTCACCATCACTCCCACCAGCGAGGAAGCGGATTTCGAGGACTTCACCACCTCTCTAAGCCAGCCCTTGGAAGGTCCCCGGGATCTCCATTTTGTTTTCCGCGGTTCCCCCGAGGAAGAGGAATTGATGAGGGTAAATTGGATTGGCTTCCGGGGGCCGGGAGCCAGCGCGGTGAGACAAGGTCCGGAGGTCACCGCCCTGGAAGCATTGGGCCCGGACCGCCTCCGGGTGCGCTTTGACCAAGAAATGGATGAGGACAGTCTCGCCGAGCCGGGCCATTACACCCTCGACCGCGAGGCGACCGTTACGCAGGTCCGCCCCCATCCCGATCAACGGGCGGTGGACCTCACCCTTTCCGGAGTGAGCGCAGGCCAATACTACACTCTCACGCTGGGGGCCCTGGAGGATCTCGCGGGCGATCCCCTGGCCCAACCTGCCGCGCTCACCTTTCTCCATCGCTCGGCGGCGGAGACCTCTTTCTGGACCGGGCTCAATGCCGGAGGGCCGGACTATACCGACCGTGAGGGCCACCTTTACCTCGCGGATAGTGGCACTCCCCCCGACACCACCGCTCATGGCACCGTGCTGGTCGACTTCTTCCGCCTGCAGGGGGCTTCAGAAGACCCGGTGCGCGCCGCTGCCGCCGATTTTGCGGAGGCGGATCCTGCGGTGGCTCTCTCCGCCCCGGTCAACGAAATCACCAGCAATCCCTCGGGAGGAGTGGCCCTTGCCGCCACGGGGCTTTCGGGCCTGACCTTCTCCAATGAGAGCGCGGGAATCCACACCACGAACAAGGGCCTTCTCGACGATCTCCCCATCTTCGACGGCTATCTCCACACCGGCTCCAGCTCAGCCGGGCGCACCGCCACCCTCGCGGGTCTGGAGGGGATCGCGACGGGCTCCCCCATCACGCTCACCCTCTGGGGAGTGGGAGACACTCCGGAATCGGAGGCATTCTTCACTGTGCGACACGGCGGAGAGGAAGTCGGGCACCTGGACCTCGATTACGACACCGCCACTGCGGAGGATCCTTCTCCCGCGCGGGGGCAGCTGGTCTTTCCCAAAGTGGCCGGAGCCTCTGCCATCGACATCGAATGGGGTCGGGGAAGCACGGATACGGCAGGCTTCAACGGATTTTCCCTGACCACCCCGGGGGCCATTCTCAGCAGTGGCGGGGGCAGCTACCACAATAGCAGCCGCACCGCCAGCACGGACAGCGAGATTGCCAACACCGACGACGAAGCTCTCTACCAAACCGAGCGCTGGTTCGATGGCGATCTGCGCTACGAAATCCCCGTCCCCCCCGGCTCCTATCAGGTGCTGCTGCGGTTCGCAGAAAACTACTTTGGGAGCACCGGAACCCGCACCTTCAATGTCTCTTTGGAAGGAGGAACCGAACTTTTTTCTCCCGATCTCGACTTGGTGGCACAGACCGGAGGCCAAAACCGGGCCTGGGATCACCTCAGCGACCCGGTGGAGGTCACCGACGGACGGCTCACCATCGACTTTTGGCAGCGTATCGAGAATCCCAAGGTCTCGGCCATCGGCGTTTTTCAAGTTAGCGAAGACCTCACCCCCCTACCCCAACCTTCCTTTGCCCACCATCTCAGCCAACAGCCCGGCGCGGGATGGCGGGCGGAGCGCGATAGCGACGGAGACGGCTTGAGCAGCCTGATGGAATACGCCCTCGGAGGGAGGGAGGGAGAGGACGATCGCATCCGCTGGCCCCGCGCCGAGCGATCGGCGGGTGAGGAGCTCGCTCTCGTCTTTTCCCGGCCAAAGGGATTGCCCGATCTACACTTCGGCATCGAGGCAAGCCATGATCTCCGCCAATGGACCCTCCTCGATGCCGAGTGGGTCGTGCGCGAGCAGGATGAGGAGGAGGAAACTTTTGTTTATTGTCAGCTGGAGACCGCAGCCACAAGCGCCGGGCTTCCCCCCGGCCCAGCCCGCTTCTACCGCCTGCGGGTCGAGCTCACCGATCCGCGCTAAATCCTTTCCCAAATTAAACTCAATCCAATGAAACTAAAAAACCGAAAACCATTGCTCACGGCGGGCACCTTCGCCGCCTTCATCACTCCACTGTGCGGACAATACCTCGCGATCGATTTTCGCGAAGGTCGTCCCGGGACCGTTCCCAACGGTCCTGCCGATCCGGCTACGGTCCTCGCGGCCTTTGCCAGTGCTGACTCCGCGCTCAATGCAGCCACGACCGACGACGTCTTCATCTATGTGGGGGAAAATCCCGTCAATGAAGGCCAAAGCGGAAACAACGGAACTACCTGGAGAAGCTTGGCTACCGCCACCGCTTTCGGGGACTTCACGGTAGCCACCACCGGACCTTCCAGTGGCTTTACGGCCGGGTCCGCCTCTTGGAACGACACCGCCACCATCTCGGAAACCTATTGCTTCAAAGGTCCCACTGCCGACCTCAGCACCCTCACCGTCAGTGGCTTCACCACTACTCCCGGCGAAGTCATCACCCTGACCTGCTGGGGTGTGGGCGATAATGTCTCGCAGGACTCCCGCTTCACCGCCCACTACAGCACCCTCGACCCCCTCTCGGCCGAGACCCTCTACAATGGTGCCGGGGTGACCCGGGGGGACTCCACCGGAGCCATTCCCTGGGTGCAATTCCAGTTCATCTCCGATGGCACGGACAGCATTTCCTTCGATTGGGAAGCCAGCGACAATGGAGGCACGGCCGCCTTCAACGGATTCTCGCTCTCCATTGGGTCCCCCGACTTCGGCGAAGCCAATTCGGTGACCTTGAGCGAGCCGGCGGAAACCTTGCTCTTGGCCGGCTCACCTCCTCTCACTCTCACCGCCACCGCGGATTACTCCAATGCCGGAGTGATCGCCGCCAACGGCTTGGGCAGCGACTACATCACCTTCTCATCAGACAATCCCAACGCGGTGACAGTCTCTCCCTCCGGGCAAGTGAGTTTCGTGGGGGAAGGCACCGCGAACATCACGGCCACCATCACCGGGGCCAATGACACCCAGGCAGTGAGCAATACCGTGGCCTTCGAGGTCGAGACTGCCGACGAGATCGTGCTCTCAATCCCGGATCCCAGCTACCTCCTCGCCTATGGGCCGCAGTTCGACCTCAACGCGACCGCCAATAGCGAGAGCCTCTCCAATGTGTCCATCGAGAATTTTCCGGACTTCACCTACCTTTCCAGCAACACCTCTTCGCTGGAAATTGACGAAACCGGTCTGGTCATCCCCGGGCCGGAAGGAACCTCCACCATCACGGCCGAACTGGCGGTTCCCGGTCTCCCCACCCTGACCGGCACCACCGAAGTCAATCTGGAGGACCCGACCTCAATCACCCTGTCGGTCCCGACCGAGACGCTCTACGTGGGGGGGCAATCAATCACCGTCGTAGCCGAGGTGACCACCCCCAACATCACTGAGCCCATCGTGCTCAATGACCTCAACGGCATTGAGTTCACCACCGATGGCGGAAGCGACATCACCATCGGCTCCTTCAACGGAGTAGCCACTCCCGGCAGTGACGAATCCCTCTTGGGCGATTCAGTGATCACCGCCAAGTGGTTCCTGAGCGATGATGTCAGCTCAATCAGCGAGTCCGTCACCCTGACTCTCGCAGCCGTGCCCGAGAAGCCCATTGCTCTCCGCCACCACTACGACTTCGATGGCACGGCGGGAGCGGCTCCCGCCACGACCGTGATTCCCGACCTAGTAGGCGAAGCCGATGGCCTTGTCGTGGGTGACGAAGCCCTCTTCACCGGAACCGGCTTGACCTTGCCCGGAGGCCCCCAATTCCCGGCCGAAGGGCAGATCAACGCGGCCTACGTGGATTTGCCCAATGGCATGATCTCCGCCCTGCCCGATGCTATCACCATCGAGACCTGGGTCACCATCGATAGCACCGGCGCCTGGATCCGGATCTTCGACTTCGGTAATTCGACGGGAGGAGAAGACAATCCCGGCCTCCAGACCAACCACTTCAACCTCACTCCCCGGCGGAGTGGCAGCGGAGTGGTCGCCTCGGAAGCCACCACCAGCCGGGCCCTGGGCACTGCCGCGCTCAACACCTCGGCCACCATCACCACCGGCACCCTTCATCACTACGTGGTCACTTACGATTCCGCCGTCGGGATTCGCAACATCTACTTTGATGGTCAACTGGTCGGCAGTGATAACCTGCCCTATGGACGCTCCGATCTGAGTGACTTCAACGACCTCAACAACTGGCTCGGCCGCTCCAATGCCGGAGACGCACGCACAGCCGGAACCTTCGAAGACTTCAAAATCTACGAGGGCACCATGACTGCGGCGCAAGCCCTCGCCAACTATGAGGCCGTCGCAGGCACCAGCGGACTGGATCTCGCGGTCGCATCCTACAGCGAAGGCAGCCTCACAGTGGAGGCCGCCGGTCTCAGCACCGGCAGCACTTATCACTTCCAACGCTTCAATTCCGGAACCAGCGAATTCGAAGCCCTCCCGAACAGCCAGTTTGAAGCCGCAGCGGCGAGCGAAAGCAAGACCATCGACGTTTCAGGCCTGGGTAGCACCGAGCTCATCCGCCTGATCGAAGGCCCCCTGCCCTGATCCCGGGCGGAAACTTCCCCTTGCCAGCCCCTCCTGCTCCCGAGCCAGGAGGGGCTTTTTTTTGACGAAAAAGAAAGGTCTCCGCTCCCCCCGTTGCTTCGCAAAAATAGTTTCCTGCATCAGAAGCCCTTGCTTCGAAAATACGCAAGACCGCCGTGTTCGCTCCTGTGATGCGGAGACCATTCTGAAGGGGGCTTCCGTCCTTGAACCATTGGAAGGTTGTGCCGACTGGACTTTCCACTGCAAAGCGAGCTTCCTCCCCAAGCAGGGCAAATTCATTCTGTGCTTCCCGCGTAAAAGACAGGATTCCCATATCGGCACGGATTCCCGCCATGACTCGCGTGTGCCAGAGTCGGCGCAGGAAGCCGTCTTCAGAATCGTAGTTGAAACCTCCCGGCCAGATCGCGTGTCCGTCTCCGTGGAGACCATCGGCATAGCCGCCATCTCCGTTGGCGAGGTAAGTTTCGGCTTGGGCCCGGTTGCCCCATTGACCCCGCCAGACTCCCCCTGCGATCAGATTCTGGTAAGATTGGGTGGTGCCCATGCCAAAGGTGCGGGCGGCCCGGGCATTGAAACGTCGTGAGATACCAGTGGAGCCAAGCCCCCAAAGTGCGAACCGTTTCCGAAGCAGCTCGTTTGACTTCGATAAAACAGGATGTCATGAACCTTCGCTGCTGGGTGCTATTTGCTCGACGAAACAGAGTAGCCCTCAAGTTCGAGCGTCCGGAATTTTTCCTCAGGCACTCCTGAGACAGGAGGCAAGAGCAAGAAAACACGTCAGGTTTACAGGGTAAACAGACCGTCCCTTGCCGTTTTTTGCTGCAAGCTTCATTGAAGAACACGACACACACTCTTATGGCCGAAAACCCATCTTCTTCAGGCAACCGTTTTGCCTTCGCGACCGTCACCTCTCTCTTCTTCATGTGGGGGTTCATTAGCTGCATGAACGATCTGCTGATCCCGAAATTCAAAGCCGAGTTCAGCCTTTCCCAATTCCAGGCCAATCTCGTGCAATCCTTCTTTTTCGGAGCCTACTGCCTGGTCTCTCTCGCCTACTTCCTCATCTCGGCCGCCAAAGGGGACCCCATCAATAAAATCGGATACAAGAATGGCCTCATTGTCGGTCTCGTCCTCACTGCCGGGGCTTGTCTGGTCTTTGTTCCGGCGGCCAATGCGGCCTCTTACCCCCTCTTTCTGGTCGCGCTCTGCCTCTTGGGCAGCGGGGTGACCCTGATCCAGATCGCGGCCAATCCCTACATCTCCATTCTGGGGCCGGAGTCCTCCGCTTCCTCGCGCCTCAATCTCTCCCAAGGGCTCAATTCCCTCGGTTACGTGCTCACTCCCCTCATCGGTGGCACGCTCATTTTCCAGAGTGCGGGTGGCAACAGCGGTCTCGACACGGTGAAGACCCCTTACATTGGCCTCGCCGTCATCCTTCTCTCCCTTGCCACCGCCATCAAGTTCATCAAACTGCCCACCTTTCGCCAGGAGGGCACGATTGAGGCCGGGGTCAAGGTCTTCCGTCACAAGCACTTTGCCTGGGGCATGGCGGCCATCTTCCTCTACGTGGGGGCGGAAGTGACCGTGGGCAGCATTCTCGTCAACTATCTCGAGAACATCATGCACTTCACCGAGGAGCAAGGGGTCAAGTATCTCTCCTTCTACTGGGGTGGACTCATGATTGGCCGCCTGATGGGAGCGATTTCCCTCAGCGAACTCGGTGCCGCCAAAAAGTTTCCCATGATGGTGGCGGCGGCCGCGATTTCCGTGCTCGTCATCTTCCTGTCGGCAAAAGGAAAATCCGACCTCACGGTGGGTGAAATCTGGCCCTATCTCGTTACGGTCGCCCTCAGCTTTGTCTTTTTCCGCCTCGGCAATGCTCTACCCGGGCGCATGGTGGGCCTCTTTGCCCTCGTCGCCACCGTGCTTTCCCTCTTGGCGATGACCGCCTCCGGAGAATTCGCCCTCTGGTCCATCGTGGGCATTGGCTTAGCCAATTCCATCATGTGGTCGAATATCTTCACCCTCTCCATCCAGGGCCTCGGCAAGGACACCAGCCAGGGCAGCTCTCTCCTCGTGATGATGATCTGCGGGGGGGCGGTGCTGCCCGCGCTGCAAGGGGGCCTGATGGACGCCTTCGGCGTGCGAGCTTCCCTCTCGGTCGTGCTGATCAGCTATCTCTATCTGGCTTTCTTTGGTTTCGTGGCCTCGAAATTTGGTAAAGAAACAAGGGAACTCCCGACCGCCTGAATCCAGATGCCAAATTCGCCCCAGAACGACTCCCGCTCGGTGATGACCCTCGATGCCGGGGGCACGAGCTTCAAGTTCTCCGCTATGCAGGGGGGGAAGCCCGCCATCGCGTCCTTTTCCCTGCCTTCCAACACCCATGAGCTGACCGCCTGCTTGCAGACTCTCGTGGCAGGCTTTGAGCGCGTGCGTGCTGAACTGGCCACCCCACCCTCCGCCATCAGTTTCGCCTTCCCCGGCCCCTGCGATTACCGCCATGGCATCGTGGGCGATCTGCCCAATCTCCCCTGCTTTCGCGGCGGGGTTCCTTTGGCTCCTTTTCTGGAAAATCACTTCGGCCTGCCTACCTTTCTCAACAACGATGGCGATCTCTTCGTCTACGGCGAGTCCATGGCCGGACTCTTACCCGAGGTCAATGCCCGCCTCGCGCAAGCGGGCAGCCCCAAGCGCTACCGCAACCTCTGCGGAGTCACCTTGGGCACCGGATTCGGCGGCGGCATCGTCATCGACGGCCATCTGTTGCGGGGTGACAACGTCTCCGGCGGAGAGGTCTGGTTGATGCGCAACAAGCTCCACCCCGAGAGCAATGCGGAAGAAGGGGCCTGCATCCGGGCGGTGCAACGAAGCTTCAGCGAAAAATGCGGACTCCCCCTGGCGGAAGCGCCCTCCCCCAAGGACATTGCCGAGCTGGCCCGCCAGAGCGACCATCCCCAGGCAGAAGCGGCTCGTTGGGCTTACCAGCAGCTGGGCGAAGTGGTGGGCGACACCCTGGCCCAACTCGTCACCCTTACCGATGGCCTCGTGGTCATCGGTGGCGGGCTCTCGGGAGCAGCCGATCTCTTTCTCCCGGCCCTCCTGGCAGAGATGAACGGGACCTACCGCTCGCCCGCCGGAGAGGACTTCCCCCGACTGGTGCAAGAAGCCTGCAACCTCGAGGAGGAAGCCAGCTACCAGCACTTTCTGCAGGGCGAAACCCGCGCCATCGCCATCCCCGGCAGCAACGAAACCCTGCCCTACGACCCCTTGCCGCGCAGTGGAATCGGCATCACCCGTCTCGGCACCAGCGAGGCCGTGGCCATTGGGGCCTACGCCTACGCTCTCGATCAACTTTCCTAACACTCATGAAATTACGTTCTCTCTTCACCATCTTCGCGCTCGCCGCGCTCTTTCCCGGACAGGCCGCGGAAAAGACCCCGGCCGATTGGGTCAATCCCCAGATCGACACCGTCAAGCCACGCTTTTTCTACTTCAGCTCCGCCACCCGGCCCTTCGGTCTCGTTAATCTCAGCCCCGATACCCAGACCGATGGCACCTGGGACTCCGGCTACCGCTACAATGACGAGAAAATCCAGTGCTTCAGCCACATCCACGGCTGGCAGATCGCGGGTCTGCCCGTCATGCCCATCACCAGCAGCGGCGATCTCGCTGACTATGCCTCCCGCTTTTCCCATGAGGAAGAAGTGGTGCGGGCCGGGTATCACCAGGTTCTCTTGCAAGACCACGGCATCAATGCCGAGCTCACCTCCACCACCCGGGTCGGCTTCCACCGCTACACCTACCCCGCCGACCAGGAGGCCCGCGTCATCCTCGACCTCGCCCGCAAGCTCATGGATCACGAGATGATTGCCCACGAGGCCTCCGTGCGCGCGGACCAGCAGGCCGTCGAAGGCACCTTCACCATGGGGCCCACGGGCCGCCGCAAAAAGCCCTTCCAAGTCTACTTCGTGGCCGAGTTCAACCACCCCCTCACGCGCCACGGCGACTGGAAGGACGGCAAAGTCGTGGTCGACTTTGGCCAATTGGAAAAACCCCTGCTGATGAAGGTCGGCCTCTCCTACACCGGCCTCGATGGGGCCCGCAAAAATCTCGCCACCGAGCTGCCCCACTGGAATTTCGACCAGATCGTCAGCGAATCCCATGCCGAGTGGAACGAGTGGCTGGGCAAGATCGAGGTCGAGGGTGGCAGCGATGAGCAAAAAACCAAATTTTACACCGATCTCTGGCACGCCCTGCAAGGCCGCCGCATCGTCAGCGACGTCGATCACCGCTATGCCGACAACACCGGAGCCCACACCGTTGTCCGGCAGGGGAGCCGCCCACACCACAACTTCGATGCACTCTGGGGAGCGCAGTGGTCCATCAATGTCCTCTGGCCCCTCGCCTGGCCCGAGCTGATGGACAACTTCGCCAATACCATGATCGACATGTATCACAACGGGGGCCTCATCCCCCGCGGTCCTTCCGGGGGCAATTACACCTACGTCATGATCGGGGATCCGGCCTCCTCCTTCTTCTCCGCCGCCTATCACAAGGGCATCCGCAATTGGGACGAAGAAGCGGCCCTCGCCGGGCTGATGCGCAACGCCTTCCCCGGCGGCATCCGCGATCACGCGGGCTACGAGACCCAGACCTACTCCAATGGCGGCGGCATGGCCTACTACGTCAACCGCGGCTACGTGCCCCTTAAGATTCCCAAATCACAAGGGGGGCACCGCCAGGGCGCGGCCCAAACCCTCGAGTATTCTTACCAGGACTGGTGTCTCTCCCAACTCGCCGATTCCCTCGGGCGAAAGGAAGAAGCCGCCCTCCTCGGCAAGCGAGCCACCAACTATCAAAACGTCTGGGACGGCGAAATCGGCTGGATGCGCCCCCGCAACAAAGACGGCTCTTGGCACGAGCCCTTCTCCCCCATCAACGACAAAGGCTTCACCTCCCCGGGCTTTGTGGAATCCGCTTCCGCCATCTACACCTTCTACATCCCCCACGATTTGCCGGGATTGGCAAAACTCTTTGGCAGCGAGGAAGCCATGGCCGAGCGTCTGGAAAGCAATTTCGAAAAAGCCGCCCCCGTGCGCTTCATCGCCGAGCACGGCAACCACGCCATTTCCTGGGTCGATTACCAGAACCAGCCCGCCACCGGCATGGCCCACGTCTTCAACCACATCGGACAGCCGTGGAAATCGCAATACTGGGTCCGGGAGGTTCTCGCCAAGACCTTCTCCGACACTACTCCCTTCGGCGGTTACAATGGCGACGAAGACCAGGGCCTGATGGGCTCGCTCAGTGCGCTGATGGCGCTGGGACTCTTCGATATGAGCGGAGGAGCGGCCCAGAAGCCCCACTACGACCTCACCGCCCCAGTCTTCAGCAAGATCACCATTCACCTCGATCCCGACTATTACGAAGGCAAGACCTTCGTCATCGAAGCCCCCGAGGCCTCACCCGAGAATGTTTACATCCAGGGAGCCAAGCTCAATGGCCGGGAATGGAATCACTTCCAGTTCCCCCATCGAGCCTTCGCCGCTGGCGGCACCTTGCAACTGCAACTCGGTGATGAACCCAACCAGGAATGGGGATCCGCTCCGAACTGAAAACCCAGAATTCGCACCCTAGCCACCCTTTCCCTCCCTCGGGCGGAAAGGGTGCGCGCCTCACCGCACCCTCCTACTTCAGGTTTACAGGTCGAGCAAGGAAGAAAAAGATATCCCGTGCTCTCTCTGCATCTCCAGTGTATTTACTTTCGAGCGAAGATTATCTTGTTCGCGCCAGACCAAAAACCCGTCTCACCCCCCTCCCTTTTCAACCCATGATCAGTCAGAAACAGAAAAACCAGACCACTCGCTCTGCAGCCCGTTCTCCTCGGCAGAAGGGCTTCTCGCTCATTGTCACCGTCACGATGCTGATCCTACTCAGTCTGCTAGCGGTGGGTTTGTTAAGCCTTTCCAGCGCCACGCTCCGCAGCGCTTCCCATGCCCAGGCGGCGGCGGAAGCACGCGCCAATGCCCGCATGGCTCTGATTGTCGCCTTGGGAGAATTGCAAAAACACGCCGGTCTCGATACTCGGGTGACCGCCCGAGCGGACATTCTCGACAACAATGTGGCCCATCCCCGCTTGACCGGGGTCTGGAGTTCTCGCGAAGTGGATCCCAACTCGCCCCCAACGGCGAATGACTATTCAGCGGCCACGAAGGAGTCCCGCCACTTTCAGTCCTGGCTTGTTTCGGGGGCTCAGGGAGAGGAAGACCGGAGCTATCAGCTTGCGAAAGAGAATTTTGCCAACCCGATCGCCCTCTGGAACCGGGGAACCCTCGGGGCGAATGCCAACAGCGAGGACTTGGTGCAAGCCCAGCGGGTGACCCTCAGCGCACAGAGCAACCAAGCCCCCGCCGGAGCGATGGCCTGGGCCGTCATGGACGAAGGGGTGAAAGCGCGCATCAACAGCCTCTACCAGCCGGAAGCGACCACCGTGGGCGAAAAAGTGGCCCAACTTGGCTCCGGGCAACGGGCCGCCACCGAGTTTATTCCCGGTTTGGAGGGCCTCACCCGCGAGGAATTCCAAATCGATAGTGAAGCCTCTGCCGTGATGGCCAAAGGAATCACCCACAATAACTTCCTCCTTGCCGGGCAACAAATTGGCGGCCTCACCAAGGAAAGTCTGCAAGAGGTTTATCACGATGTCACCATTCACTCCACCGGACTGCTCACCAACACCGCCCGGGGAGGCCTGCGCCAGGATTTCCACCTGATGGCCAACAATGAAACCCTTCCCGGCAACTACGAAGGTCGCGGTGTCTACGAGACCGAGTTTGGCCTCGATGCCCCCTCCGATCCCAAGTGGGACACCCTCCACGAATTCAGCCGACTCTACAAGGACCGCATCCTCGACAACAATGGCACTCCCGTCTTGAAGGCGACCGCTCCCACCGACGAAGGCTGGGAGGCGGCCACGGTAAGCCGCCGCTCGGGCGACCTCCTTGTCAATCGCGAGGCCCCTCCCGGCCCCGTTCTCATGCCCACCCTTGCCAAGGTGCAGATGATCTTCAGCCTCATCGGTCGCGACCTATATAGCTACAGTCTCCGGCGGGGACAGGGCGTGCCGCTGCGCGTTCCCGAAAGCGCGGGTAACATGCACAACCCCCAGGCCGGACATTTCAAAGGCACCAATTACGATTTTGACCTCCACCTCCTCTACACCCCGGTGGTGACCTTGCACAATCCCTACAACGTGGCCTTGGAATTCGAAGAAATGCGCATTGAGTTCATGCACGTTCCCTTTGCCATGCAGGTCTTCCGCAATGGCCAACCCCAGTCCAATGGTCTGGTGCCCTTGGAGACCATGTATGTCGACTACTCCCCCAACACCAAAAAGGTTTTTGGGATGAACTTGAAAACGAAGCGCCGCAACCAGCCCTCCTCCTCCACCTTCACCATGTTGCCCGGCGAAACCATCCTCTTTTCTCCTTACCTCGACCCGTCCCGCACCTACCAGACGGACCTCCGCGACCGGAAGTTCTGGGACATCAATGTAGGCACTGGACTCACCTCCAACATCGACGCTATTCCCGGCTGGCGGGGCGACGGCATCGGCTTCGATTGTGACTGGTTGGCAGGACAACAAGCTATCGACGGAGTCGCCGAAAATGGCCGTTGGCGTTCTTGCTTCGGTCTGGCCGGAGATGACGAAATCCACGTCGAATTCGCGCCTCTGAGCACCCGTTACTCGAACAATAAGTTCACTATCCAGATGCAGGCCCGCCCTGCCGACTCGCGGGCCCAGACCATCGTCAATGCCATTGAGATCGACTATGAACAGCTGGAAGGTTTGCAAAACACCTTGCTGGGAGAAGACGAAACCCTGCGTTTCCCCCAAGAGGGCACCATCCAGGGTCTCGAGCTGGTGGACCATTCCACCACCGCCATCGCCGACATCACCAAGGTCAAGCCTTTTGCCATGCTCAGCTGCCAGGCCAAAACCACCTTCGGTGGCCTTGACGAGAGTGACCTCGACGGCCGCCTCGCCACCAAGCCCTGGTCCTTCGCCCACGGCGTGATTGGAGCCACGACGGCCAAGGTGCTCAGCGAACACCCCGCCAACCACTCGCACGAAGTTGACCTTCAGCTTCTCGAATTCGGGGAAGGCACCACCTCCGCCATCGGCGTGGACGCCCAGGACCGTTCCAACTTCATCACCGGTCATACTCCCGACCTCGGCACCAAGTTCGGAGCTCTCTATGAAGTGCCGCTGGCTCCTCTGCAGGGTTTGGCCGCCCTCAATGGTGCCAATCCCGGCGGTTCCTCGGGTTACCTCCCCCGCTTTGCCCAACCCATCGGCAATTCTTGGGCCCACCCCATGCTGCCGCGCAATGCGATCACTTCCACCGGAGCGGACGGCTCCCCCTTGCTGGACCATTCCTTCCTCCTCAATACCGCCCTCTACGACCAATTCTATTTCTCGGGCTTTGGCAGTCAAGACGGCCCCTTTGGCAGCGGGCTTTCCAGTGAGCAGCTGGCCAAAGACTTCCTCGCAAACCGTCCCACCACGGATCCGCGCCTGAAGTTGCAACTACCTGATAGTCGGGCGGAGGAAGAACTCCTCGATTTGGTGCAAAATCCCGAAGACCCGGAAAACTGGAGCCAGCTTGCCGCTTGGCAAAAAGTGGAAGGAGCCTTCAACATCAACTCCACTTCGGTAGCCGCCTGGAAGGCCATGTTGGCCTCGGTCCACGCGCCCGAAGCCCTCATGAACCTGATCAACCCCAACGATGCCGCCAGCGGAATCACGGAACTGGGCGACACCGCCGACCAGGAAGCGCGCCTGAGCCGCTTCCGCCTGCCGCTGACTCCCTCGCAGGAGCAGGGTGGCCCAGAGCGCATTTCTTACTGGACCGGACCGCGGGAATACAGCGACGAAGAACTCGAATTGCTCGCCGAAGCCATTGTGCAGGAAGTGCGCGAGCGCGGCCCCTTCCTTTCTCTGGCTGAATTCGTCAACCGCCAGCTGGATCAAAGCGACAATTCCCTGCGCGGGGCCTTGCAAGAAGCCATCGACAACTCGGGTCTCAATGAAGATTTGGCCCAAGACGCCGAAGCCGGCTACACCATCGACTCTTCCCGCGTGACCTCCTATCGCTACGAAAATGCCGAAGCGGGAGCGGGAGCCAGCTACCAGGGAGCGCCAGGCTACTTGAGCCAAGCCGATTTGCTCAATGTCCTCGGCAATGCCACCACCGCCCGTTCGGACACTTTCACCATCCGGGGCTATGGAGAATCCCTGAGCCAATCGGGGCAAATCCTCGCCACCGCCACCTGTGAAGCCGTGGTGCAACGGGGCATCGATTGGCTGGACAGCAGCGACCGCGCCGAAGTCCATCCCGATGACCTCACCAGCGAGACCAACCGAAATTTCGGACGCCGTTTCCGCGTAGTGGCCTTCCGCTGGCTGGACTCCGAAGAAGTCTAAAACAGTTCACCCCATAACCACCGACCTAGCCAATTTATGCGATTCCTGATAGCCACCTTCCTTTTCAGCCTGCTCACCCTCAGCGCTTTTGCCCAAGATGAGTCCTCGGCCCTCTCCTGCCGCTTCCTAACGGTGGGAAAGGCCAAGGTCCCCGACTTCTCCCATCCCGGAGCGGACGGTTCTCTCCTCTCCATCGAGGTCTTCAGCAACCGCATGAGCAAGGCCTACGAGTGCCAACCGGTGGACGGACGATTGCGCTTCACGTCTTCTGATGGGGAAAGCCTCTTCGCGGAAGCAGCGGTGCCCGCCAATACCGACAAGGCCATCATTGTGGTGCTGCCCATGCCTGGCGCGAACGGTCCGCAATGGAAGATGAAGGTCATCGCTGACAATGACGAGACCTTCCCGGTGGCGGGGGCTTACGTCCTCAATCTCCACAACGGCCCCATCCGCTTCGCCTTGGGCGAGCACCAGGCAGGCCTCGCCCCCGGCGACGCCCGGGGCTTCAGCCAGCCCGAAAAGCGGGATGATTTCAACATGGCCCCCCTCATCTTCCAATTCCAGAACACCCAGAAAGAATGGCGCACGGGCAAGGAAACCATGCTGAAGTTCACCCCCGGCCTGCGCTACCTCGTCTTTGCCTACGTGGACGCCCGCATCAAGCGCCCCCAGGTGCAAATTATCAAAGTTCTATCCTAACACCCTTCATTTATCCCTCATCACCGACTTCCCGCCCGACGACCATGGCCAGCACGCAGACCTCCAACACCTCCTCCTCCGAAAGCGCCAAACGAATCACCCTTCGCGATATCGGCAAAGAGCTGGGCGTGAGCCACTCCACAGTCTCGCTGGCTCTCAATGACCATCCCCGCATTTCGCAGGCGACCCGCGACCGGGTGAAAAAGGCGGCCAAAAAGATGGGCTACAGTCCCGATCCCATGCTGGCCGCGCTGGCCAGCTACCGGCGCAATCAGCAGACCAAGCCCATCACTGCCTCCCTCGCTTGGATCAATGCCTGGCCCGAGGCTGAGGATCTGCGCGCCCACCATGAGTTCGACCACTACTGGAAAGGTGCTTATGAGGCAGCCAAGCAATTTGGCTATCGGTTGGAGGAATTCCGGCTCGATGGCAAATTCACCCCCCAGCGCCTGCACCAGATTCTAAGCACCCGTGGCATCCGCGGCATTCTCTTGCCGCCCCACCGCCACCAGCCCGACTGGCAGGACTTTCCTTGGGAAAATTATTCCGTGGTGCGCTTTGGCCGCACCCTGCATGCGCCCAGCTGCCACGTGGTGACTTCCGACCAAGTTTCCAACACCATCCTCGCCTTTGTGGCCATGCACAAGCGCGGCTACCAGCGAATCGGTTTCGTTGCTCCCGAGGCCGAGCTCCGCCGCAATGGGATCATTTTCGAACTCGGTTTCATGGGTGGACAACGCATGGTGCCCGACGCGCCCAAGCTGCCCCCCCTCCTGCTCCCTCGCTCCAAGTCAACGGGAGAACGCCGCCAGGCCCTCGTGCAGTGGATCGAAGAACACAAACCCGATGCCATTTTCACCAGCCTCACCGACCTACCTCAAATGCTGCAGGAAAAAGGCTACCGCGTGCCGGAGGACATCGCCCTCGCCGCCACCACCATTCTCGATACCCCCATCGACAGCGGGATCAACCAGCATCCCGAGGAAATCGGTCGGGTCGCCTTTCTGACCCTCAATTCCATGATCAACGAAGGCTCCCGGGGCATCCCAAAAATTTATCGCGAAATCCTCGTGGAGGGCAGCTGGGTCAATGGCACCAGTCTCCCCCCCAAGGGCGAATCGGCGGCCCGATAACCCCTGTTCGCCCGGGGAAAAGCCCCTTCACTCGGCCGCCGCCAGCTCGGCGAAAATCATCTCGCCATTGGCCGTCTCCAAGCGGGAAATGACCACCACATCCTGAGTCGTGCCCAGCCGGGAAGAGGCTTTGTTGACCACAATCATGGTGCCGTCAGCAAGGTAGCCCACCGCTTGATCGGGATCTTTTCCGGCCCGCACCAAGGCCAAACGGACCCGTTGGCCCACGGCCACGCGCGGCTTGAGGGCCCCGACCAGCTCATGCAAGTTGAGCACCGCCACACCTTGCACCTCGGCCAAGCGCGCGAAGTCATCATTCACGGTCAAGATGCGCCCGGCCAAGATCTGGGCAATGCGCACAATCTGCCGCTCGGCATCGTCAAAGGAGGTATTGGCGGGATGCTCGTGCACGGTGAGACGGTATTTCTTTCCAGACTGCATCCGCTCGAGAGCATCAAGAGCGCGCTGGGCCCGCTGCTTCTCGTGAGCCTGCCCGGATTCCAGCAAGGATTGCAAACGATCCAGCACCATGCGGGGCACCACCACCCGGCCAGCGAGGAAGCCGGAATTCATCACCGACTCCAGCCGCCCGTCGAGAACGACTTCGAGGTCAACCACAATCGGGGCTCCCGAAGTGCCATCCTGACGGAAACGGACATAAGGCACCACAAAGGCGAAATCTTCTTTTCCCGATCGCAAGGCGAGAGTGGAGCCGATGAAGCCCATCCCGCCAATGAAGAGCACGTGAAAGCCCAGGGTGATGAGATCGAGTATGTTGTCTGCCAAGTAAGGGGAATCGACCCCGTCCTGGAGTTCGATCAACTTGAACAGCAACTGCTCAACATTGAGTTGGGTGAGCAGCCAGCCACAAAAGACGCCTACCGCGAGGCCGAAAGTGCCGGTGGAGAATTCCCGCAAAGAAACGTCGCGGATCAAGGTTTCCACCCAAATGAGAAGACCCGCGACCACGAGGGCCCCCACGATGGCGAGCTCGAGCGGGAGAAGGTCGCGCTGCACCTCGCTATCGGCCTTGAACTCGACTCCAAAGCCAAAGTGCAAGGCCACCCCGGTCAGAAGGCACAAGATGAGAAAACTCAAGCGGGCCACATTGACCGAAGAAGGCGAGCGGAGAATCTTGAGCGTTTTCATGCGCGAAAAGCAACGAAGGAAGGGTCGAAAGACTTAGGAAGCATCCTGCAGGGGCCAGACGATGCCCTTCTCTCCCCAGGTCTGGGGCTTCGGCCCGGTGGGAAAGAGGTCGGCCACGTCCTTGCTGGTGATGTAGAGAAAGAGACTGAGGAGAACGAGCACGAAGCCACTTTGCACAATTTCCAGCACCCGGATCTGCACGGGCCGCCCGCGAATCTGTTCCCCGATGGCCAGCACGATGTGTCCCCCATCCAGGACCGGCAAGGGCAGCATGTTCATGATGGCGAGATTGATATTGAGCACGACCATGAACCAGAGAATGCGGCGCAGGGCCTCATCAGTGCGGATGAAGCCAAACATGGCATTCCCGATCCCCACCGGACCACTGAGATGCTGAATGCCCACGTTGGAATCCTTGGCTGTGATGGCCTGCAGGGTCGTCAACATGAGCAAGAGGCCTTCCTTGACTTGGTCCACTGGACTAGGGTTGACGAGGGAAAGGTCGTAGGAAGATTGAAAGCGCACGCCTATCATTGGCCGCCCATCCGGATGGGGTTTGCCAGTGACCTTGTCCTGCGGAACGAGGGCCGGCACGGTCAGCACCAGCTCCTCTTCTCCCCGGGCGAGGGTGAGGGAAACTTCTTCGCCCACCTTCTCGGCCAAAAAGTCACTCATCTCCGGCACGCTGTGCACTGGTTTCCCTGCCACGGCCAGGATCCGATCTCCTGCCTGCAGCCCGGCCACAGCCGCCGGGCTCCCCTCGGTGACCTCGGCCACTTCCATGGAATCGGCATAGCTGACTCCGATGCGGCGCATGGCCCGGCGCTGGAACCAGGATGTGTCGTCGACCAAAAAGCCGGCCGTGGTGCTCATCTCGCGGCCATCGCGAACGAAGCGGATATCGACGGTGTTGTGCTTGCTCAGCATGATCTTCTCACTGATACCGTCGAGTCCGCCGATAAAGCGGTTCACCTTCTCCCCATCGATGGAAAGAATGCGATCACCCGGTTGCAGGCCTGCTTTTTCGGCCGGACTCCCTTCCTGCACATAGCCAATCTCCGTGGTGTGAATGGTGTCCGCCGGCTTGCCAAAGACCCAGACCGCGCAAGCGGCAAAGAGGGCGAGGAGAAAGCTGAAAAGAGGTCCAGCGAAGGCCACGATGATTTTATCCAGAGGCGAAATGGGAGGCAGCTGCTTGCGCCGCTCGGAATCTCCCCCTTCGATGACCTCCATGGGAGCCATCTGGGGCAAGGCCACATACCCCCCCATCGGGATGGTGCCGAGGCCATACTCCACCCCGTTGACGGTCTTTTTCCAAATTGGCTTTCCGAACCAGATGTAAAACTTCTCCACTTCCAACCCCCGCCACCGAGCGGCCAGAAAGTGCCCCAGCTCGTGGAAGAAAATCATGAAGTTGAAGAGAAGAACCACCACCACGATGGCGAGCAAGTTGACAAGAAGGTCCATAAGCGTTGAGTGCGACAACAGTGGGCCAGTTCGGGCCTGACCGCAAGGGCGCACGGGGTCTTGCAGGGAAGAAAGGGCGTTTTCCCCGGAATATTTCCACCCGATGGCGACTCCCAGGGACATGCCAAAAAAGGAAACGGTCCCCGAAGGAGCAAAAACGGAAAGCCCGCTGCCGGGCACCCTGGGCCTCTTTGCTCTGCTGGGCCTCTATTTCGCAGCCCAACTTTGGATTCTCCCCGCGATGGGAGTGGCCACTTGACTCCGCCCCGCAAGCTCTCCGGGTGGGAGCACATGAGGTCTTTCCCCTAGCCCGTCGCCGGTCGGCGATCCTGAAAATGAAGTCCCCCCAGAACCAGTGGAAGACCTGCTTCCCGCCCGGGTCGATGATCCTTTTGCCCTCGAATAACATGAGCCGGGGCGCGACCACCGGGAAAGCAACCCGGTCGGCTCTTTTCTCGACCTCATTTCCCGAAAAAAAAACCGCACCCCTGAGGGGCACGGTTTTCAAAAAAATTCTCAGCTGACGACTTTCGCCTGATCAATGACGGAAGTGACGGTGTCCGGTGAAGACCATCGCCAATCCCGCCTCGTCGGCAGCGGCGATCACTTCCTCATCCCGAATCGATCCGCCTGGCTGGATGCAGGCAGTGGCCCCCGCTTCGATTGCGGCGTCCAGTCCATCGGCAAAGGGGAACATGGCATCGGAGGCGATGACACTGCCTTCCAGGGAAAGACCAGCCTGCTCCGCCTTCCACACCGCGATGCGGGAGGAGTCGACCCGGCTCATCTGTCCGGCACCGATTCCCAAAGTGCGATCGGAGCCAGCGAAAACGATGGCATTGGACTTCACGTGCTTGACCACCCGCCAGCCAAAGCGCATCGCGATGAGCTCTTCCTGTGTCGGCGGGCGCTTGCTGACGACCTTGCCCTCGAGATTGTCGAGGCCTTTGACCTCCCAATCGCGGTCCATGACCATGAGACCTCCGGGACAACTGCGCACCACCTGCTTCTTCTTCTCCTCACGGTAGGCAGGCTCGTTCATGTGCATCAGACGCAGATTCTTCTTTTTCTGCAAAATGGCCCGGGCCTCCGGCAGGTAGTCGGGCGCGATGATCACGTCGGTGAAAATCTCGGAAATGACACGGGCCAGGCCTTCGTCAATGGGCCGGTTGCACACGATGACACCGCCAAAGGGTGCCTGCCGGTCGGTCTCGAAGGCTTTACCCCACGCCACCCGCAAATCGTCGTCGTCCTGACCAATACCGCAAGGATTGGTGTGCTTCAGAATCCCCACCGTGGGACGCTTGAAGTCCAGAATCATGTCCGCCGCCGCCTCGATATCGAGAATGTTGGTGTAGCTCAGCTCCTTGCCCTGCAATTGCGAAAAGTAATCGGAAAAATTGCCATACAAGCGCGCGGCCTGATGGGGATTGTCGCCGTAGCGCAGTTCTTGTTCCAGCGGCTCGCAGACCGCGAAGCTGCCCGCTGTGCCTTCGTCGCACTGGCCCAAATAGTTGGCAATGGCGGCATCATACTCATTGGTCCGTCGGAAAACCTTCAAAGCCAACTCTTCGCGCAGACGCAAGCTGGTCTCTCCCTTTTTGGTGACCTCTTCGCCGAGTTTTTCCACTTCAGCCATCTCTTCCAACACGCGATTGTAGTCGGTAGGATCGGTCACCACGGTCACGGCGGCATAGTTTTTGGCCGCACTCCGCAGCATGGATGGGCCCCCGATGTCGATTTTCTCAATCGCTTCTTCCAAAGTGACACCCTCCTTGGCCACGGTCTCCTCAAAGGGATAGAGATTGACCACCACCAAATCGATGGGCGGAATGTTGTGCTTCTTGGCCTGAGCCTGATGTTCGGAAGAATCGCGGCGCTGCAGGAGTCCACCGTGAATCATGGGGTGCAGAGTCTTGAGGCGGCCTTCGAAAAGTTCCGGCTCGCCGGTGTAATCGGAGACCTCGGTGACCTCCAGACCCGCCTCGCGCAGGGCTGAGGCCGTGCCGCCGGTGGAAAGAAGTTCCACTCCGAAATCCTCTGCCAGACGGCGGGCAAATACCACCAAACCAGTCTTGTCCGACACCGAAAGAAGTGCTCGTTGAATAGCCATAACAATGATTGCCGCCGCAACTTGGGCGGCCCCCCGCTTAAGGGCCAAAAGGCCATCGAACAAGCGAAAACCCTATCCCTCTCTCATCACCCCACCCCGTTCCATGCCCTAACCGCAGAGTCGCCGAGGTCATGGAGTGAACGCCGAGGCCGGGGCTCCGTGAGTTGAACTGACCGCAAAGCCGCAAAGACACAAAGCTTCCCAGAGGTGTTTCCTTCCAAAAAAAACTCTGTGAACCTCTGCGTCTCGGTGGCTCTGGGTCAGAAAAATAAAAGCCTCGTAAACTTTGCGTCTTGGCGTCTTAGCGGTTCCCCTCATCCTCCGCCACCGCTGCCCGTGGATAGCGCACTTTCTCCACGATTTCGGCCACCTCTTCAGGAGGAGCCGGCGTGAAGCGGGAGACCACCACCGCGATGACGAAGTTGATCAACATCCCAAGGGTGCCGATGCCTTCTGGCGAAATGCCAAAGAACCACTGTTCCTCGGTGCCCGGACCGAACTTGAAGTAGATGATGTAGCTCATCGTGAAGACGAGACCCACCGCCATTCCCGCAATGGCCCCTTCCTTGGACGTGCGCTTGGTGAAAATTCCCAGAATGATAGCGGGGAAAAAGGAGCTCGCCGCCAACCCGAAGGCGAAGGCCACCACCTGGGCCACAAAGCCGGGCGGATTGATGCCAAAGTAACCGGCAATGACCACCGCCACGGCGGCCGAACCGCGCGCCCAGAGCAGTTCTTTCTTCTCCGGGAGGTCGGGCACGAAGGTCTTTTTGACCAAATCGTGCGCCACCGAGGTCGAAATCACCAAAAGCAAGCCCGCCGCAGTGGAGAGGGCTGCCGCCAGTCCCCCCGCCGCGATAAGCCCAATCACCCAGTTCGGCAGGCCCCCGATCTCAGGATTGGCCAGAACCATAATGTCGCGGTCGATGTAGAGTTCGTTCGTGTTTTCGGTAGCCGCATTGGCCAAGAGGCGTTCTCCGCTGGCCCCCCGCTGGTCAGTGAACTCCGGCAAGACCTTGGCCGAGCCATCGGTCGCGGCAAAGGCGGCTCCACTGCCATCATACTGGATGCGCCCGTCGCCATTTTTATCCAGCCACGCAATGAGGCCCGACTTTTCCCAGTTGCCAAACCACTGGGGCATCTCGGCGTAACTGGCATTGGAAACGGTATTGAGCAAATTGGTGCGCGCAAAAACCGCCACCGCCGGAGCACTGGTGTAGAGAATGGCGATGAACAGGAGCGCCCAGAAGGCCGAGGTTCGCGCCGCACTGGCCTTTTTCACGGTGTAAAAACGCACAATGACATGAGGCAAGCCCGCCGTTCCACACATGAGAGCGGCCGTGATGAAAAAGACATCAATCGTCGCCTTGGAGCCCTCCGTGTATTTGTTGAAACCCAGCTCCGTGCTCAGTCCATCCAGTTTGTCGAGAAGGGAGATATTCTCTCCTACTGCCATCCCGCCAAAGCCCAACTGTGGAATGGGATTTCCCGCCATCATAATGGAGAGGAAAATAGCCGGCACCATGAAGGCGAAAATCAATACGCAATACTGGGCCACCTGAGTGTAAGTGATGCCCTTCATCCCGCCCAAAACGGCATAAAACAGCACAATCACCATCCCCACAATAACCCCTTCTTCCACCTCCAAACCCAAGAAGCGCGAGAAGACCACCCCCACCCCGCGCATCTGGCCCGCCACGTAGGTGAAACTAACGAAGATGGCACAAATCACCGCCACCAGGCGCGCGGTGGGCGAGTAATACCGGTCGGCGATGAAATCCGGCACCGTGAATTTACCGAAACGCCGCAGATATGGAGCCAACAGCAGCGCCAGCAAGACGTAGCCGCCCGTCCATCCCATCAGATAAACCGAGCCATCACGTCCCGCGAAGGAAATGATGCCGGCCATGGAAATGAAGGACGCGGCACTCATCCAATCCGCCGCCGTGGCCATGCCATTGGCCACCGAAGGCACCCCTCCCCCCGCGACATAGAATTCGCCCGTGCTTCCCGCCCGCGACCAAATGGCGATGCCGATGTAGAGGGCAAAGCTCAGTCCCACCAAGGTGTAAGTCCAAAAATCAACACTCATTCTCTTCTCCCTTTCGTGCTCCTAGTGATCCGAGACCGCGCCTCCCTCTTCCTGCCCGCCTTCGCCCAAGAGCTCGCGGTCCAGCTTGTTCATCACCCGCACATAAATCGCGATGAGCAGGACAAAAACGTAAATACTTCCTTGCTGGGCGAACCAGAAGCCGAGCTTGAACCCCGTGCCCGGGATGCGGACCTGGTCCAAGGCATCCACCCACAGAATCCCGCAGCCATAGGAGACCACAAACCAGACCGTCAACAGGCCCGCCAACCACTTCAAATTCGTTCGCCAATAGCGATCCCGTGCCTCCTTGGTAATGACATTGCTCATTTCATCATGAGCACTAACAAGGAAAGCCCGTCTCTGGCAACGCCCTTTCTCGCCACCCGGTTGGGGAAGGCTCTCCACGGCCATTGTCCCGCCCCATGCTTCCCCCCTGTCGATCGGTCATTTGGAAAACCCCCTGCCTTTCGGACGGAACCTGGCTCAGCCGAAGTCAATCGGGTGCCTGTATCGTGCCCGATTGAGTATCTGGTGTAATCCGCTGTTAAGATATTGGCCGCTTTCGGCTTGCCAAAATTGCCCAGCCTGCGGTCGAGAGGAGGAAAAACGAAGAAGGTTCTGGCACCGGAGTAAACATCAGATTGTCGATCAACACCCCCTCGTTTTCAGCATTCAAGGGCTGATAAAACTCAGCCCGGAGGATTCCGGCAGCGGTCCCGGAGAGGGTGAAATTACTGTTCGTCGCACCAGAAGTGCCGACCACTTGGTCGAAATCAACCAAGTTGCCGTCAGTGACAGCGTCATACAGATCGAGCCGCGCACCGTTGGCATTGACACTGTTGGCGATCAGAGAAACCGAGATCATCGGCGTTGAAAAGACGATCACGATCGGATTGCCGATGGTTGGGCGTAAGTTCCCGTTGTCTCCCACCACCCGCAAACCGGTCGAATCCGGTGCAGGAGTGTAGCCCGTGCTGAGACTCGACCACTCCGCGTTCGAGAACGTCGCGCCAAGGCTGCTGTAGAACGTGCCCACATCGGAACCAGCGGTTCCGTCATTGAAGTCGATAATGGTCGCGGCCTTTAACCCCGGAGCTAGCAAGGCCGTAAAAATAGCCGCAGCAACAACATCACGAGTCTGATAATTGATAGATTTCATTGGGTAAGATACCGCTCGCCAAGCTAGAGGATTTATGACCGCTCTGACCAGCTCGTTTTCAGGCAAGAACAACAGATTTCCAGTTTGAGGAAATTCTTGAGATTACGACGGAAACCACGAAAACTCAATAGCTAACTAACAGACTAACGAAGAGCCTGTTGCTCGCTTCTCAAAAAAGAGTTCCCGCGCTCCCCGGCTTCCCTTTGACGGGAAGCTATTCGCTACGCTCCAGGCTCCAGCGGAGCAGAGCTTCCGAGTCGTTGTAGAGATTGGTGGTATTGGTGGCTCCGAGGACGACCACGATACAGAAGCGACCATTGAGTTCACCACTGGAGACGAGACAGCGCCCGGAGGCATTGGTGGTGCCCGTCTTCATCCCGGTGCAGTAGGAGACACGAGTGAGGAGCTTGTTCGTGTTGCTGAGACTCTTGCTCCCTCCTCCGGGACGTGTGAAAGTATAACTCTTGGTGCGCACATAGTCGCGAATGGCAGGATACTGGTAAGCTGCCCGGGCGAGAATGGCGACATCGCGGGCAGTGGAGTATTGCCCGGGTTCCGTGAGTCCGTGGGGATTCTTAAAAAAGGAATTGCGCATGCCCAGGGAAGCCGCTTTCGCATTCATTCGGGCCATAAAGGCCGCTTCGCTCCCGGCGACATCACGGGCCAAGGCCTTGGCGACGTCGTTGCCGCTCTTGACCATGAGAGCTTTCATCAACTGGGCCCGGGTGTAGGTCTCCCCACTGCGGATGTAAATTTTGGACGGTTCGACCATGGTGTCGGAGCTGGCCACGGTCACGGGATCGCTGAGGGGGCCATCCTCCATCACGACGAGGGCAGTGAGCAATTTCTGGGTGGAGGCGACGGCCCGGCGCTCGTCGGCATTCTTGGCAGCGAGGATGCGCCCGGTGACGCCATCCATCACGAGAGCGGCGGGGGCCGAGATTGCGGGGACGGGCTTGCCGGGCAGCAGGTCGCGGGGGGTCTCCGCTACCGGAGCCAGCATAGGATTGGCCGGCCGGGGAGTGGGAGCGGGCAGTGCGGAGGAACTGGCTGCAGGGTAATTGGCGGGGACGGGGGCGCAGGAGCTGCACACCATCAAACTCAACCAGCCGAGTCCGAGAAAAAATCGTCGCATGGGGGCGCACCGTGTCATCACCGGGATGAAACGAAAAGTGCGAAAAGAGTCTTCAGCCGGATTTCCCCAATCTCCCCCGCCCGCTCACGGGCCTCAGGTCTGCCAGACCACGCGGAGACTATCGAGCCGCAAGCGGGATTGGTCGAGAGCACTGAGAATCTCGCCCTGCCATTCCTTGAGGGCGGCAATTTCGGCGGGACTGACCTGGGGATTGCGTTTGGCCAGATCTTCGAGGCGAGCGATGCGGGCCTCCATTTTGCGTTCCGCCTTCTCGCGGGCGATACGGAGAGGCTCGGCGCTTTTCTCGGTGGCGAACTGCCGGGCCTTTTTAAGCAAAGCGGGGAGAATCTTCAGCCGGAAACTCTCCTGGGAGACCAGGCGATGCGGGTCGGCGGGACGCAGAGGAGCCTCGCGAAAGATGTCCTCCTCGTCGCTGCGATCCATCTCGCGATGATCGACCGTGATGGGAATGAGGGTGGGAGCGAAGAAGCGGTCCAGATGAAGGCGGTCGGGAGCCAGGCTCTCCAGCACGAAGCCGCAC
Source organism: Roseibacillus ishigakijimensis (assembly GCF_016595415.1). GTDB lineage: Bacteria > Verrucomicrobiota > Verrucomicrobiia > Verrucomicrobiales > Akkermansiaceae > Roseibacillus > Roseibacillus ishigakijimensis. The sequence continues at coordinate 16,520 of NZ_JAENIO010000031.1, read as the reverse complement.
TGGAGATAGATCCCTTTCCCCCGCCCCGTCTTCCAGTGGGCAAAGCTGGCGTTGCCCAAATCATCGGCGAGGAATTGATCCAAAGCGGTGCGGAAGGTGGGGTGATCGGCGGAAAGGAAGGTCAAATCTTCGCGGAAGAGGGCCTCGGAGCGCTCGAAGGTGACCGCGAGTCCGTCCTCAGGAAGGTCAGCGAAGGTTTCGCTGAGACGTTGGCCGCGCTTGAGAAGGTAATTGCGCTCGGCGAGGTCGTCGACGTCCAGCCCGAGCTGGTCGAAGAGCCGGAGGGCAAAGCTTTCGAAACGGCGATTGCCATCGGCCTCGTCGACGGCTTCCAACAAGTCGTCGGCCCGGTCGCTGGAAGGGGCTCCGAGGGCCAGGAGGCGATCGTGCCCATTGGCCAGCTCTTCGGCGACCTCTTCCCGACGCAGGCGGGTGCGCTGGAGAAAATCCTCGAATTCGTCGGGCCGGGGATCCTGCACAAAGTCCATGAGCTCGGGCAGGAGCTCGGCAGTGAGGGTGGCGGATCCCTTGAGCGGCTTTTCAAAAGCACTCAACCCCTCCGCCAACCAGCGCGTGAGGAGTTCGTAGCTGGTCTCTTGCACGTAGGGGACGTGGATGAAGATGTCGCGCGTCTGCCCGATACGGTCGAGGCGGCCGATGCGCTGCTCGAGGACCTCGGGATTCTGCGGCAAATCAAAGAGCACAAGGTGATGGGCAAATTGAAAATTTCGCCCTTCGCTCCCGATCTCGGAACAAATCAGGATGCGGGCCCCTTCCGGATCGGCAAACCAGGCCGCATTGCGGTCACGCTCGGTAATGCTGAGCTCCTCGTGGAAGAGCGCGGACTCGACATGGATGCGCTCGAGGAGATTTTCCTGAATGCGGATAGCAGCCTCGGGAGTGTGGGTGATGAGGAGAACCTTCTCATCCTCGCCCAACTCGCGCAGCAGATTGGCCAGCCAAAGGGACGCTTTTTGCCCTTTGCCCAAAGGATAAAGCTTCAGCCGACGGGTGGGGAAACCGGTCAACTGGTCGCGAGTATTGCGGAAAAGGACGCGGCCGGTGCCAAAGGAGTCGACCAGCTCGGAGACCAACTGGGACCGGGCCTCCTCCTCGCCCTCTTGCAGAGCCAGGAAGTGCTCTTGGGCGCGGGGCGAGCTTTCCAGAAAGGGCGCGATGGTTGCGGAGTCAGGCAATTGGCCCTCGCTGATGGTCTCGACAACGGCGGCGAGGGGCTCGTAGGAGCGGGCCTCGGCGGCGAATTCCTCCAGGCTGGTGTAGCGGTCGGGATCGAGCAGGCGCAACCGGGCAAAGTGTCCCTCGGGACCGAGCTGCTGGGGAGTGGCGGTGAGCAGAAGAAGGCTGGGCACCACCGCGGCGAGCCCTTCCACCATTTCGTAGGAAGGACTGGCGGCTTCCGGAGTCCACTCGAGATGATGGGCCTCGTCGACAATGAGGAGGTCGAAGTCCGCCGCCCGTGCCTGGGCCGCCCGCTCCGGGGAATCGGCGAGAAACTCGGTGGAGGCGAGGATGAGCTGGCTATCGAGAAAGGGGTTGCCTTCGGGGTCGCCACTCTCGATGGCGGCGGCGCGTTCTTCATCGAAGAGGGCAAAGAGCAGATTGAAGCGCTTGTAGAGCTCCACAAACCACTGGTGCACCAGAGGCTCGGGCACAAGGATGAGGATGCGGCTGGCCCGCCCGGTGAGGCGGAGATGATGGAGAATGAGACAGGCTTCGATGGTCTTTCCCAAGCCCACTTCATCAGCAAGGAGCAAACGGGGAAAGAGGCGATCGGCAGCCTCCGCCACGATGGCGAACTGGTGGGGAATGAGGTCCACCCGCCCACCGAGGAAGCCGCGCGCGGGCGACTGCCGCAAGCGGGTATTCCAACGCAAGGCCCGCTGACGAAAGTCAAAGAGACGGAAATCATCGCAAATTCCGGCCAAGAAACGATCTTCGGGAGAGGAAAAAGTCAGGGTATCAAGGAGGTCCACTTCTTGCAAAACGGTGCCGTCCTCGCAGTGATAATGAGCGAGCCTCTCGGGCGTTTCCTCCACCTTGGCCACGGTGAAGGTCCCCGCGAACTGGTCCTGCACCTCGTCCCCTTCCTTGAAGAGCACCCGCACCAGAGGGGCGGTCTGCAGGGCATAGCGGCGGGTTTCTTCCGCTGCCGGAAAGAGCACCACCACTTGGGCTCCTTCCACTTCCACGATCACGCCCAGACCCAATTTGGGTTCCGAGCGACTCATCCATCTTTGTCCAGGAGCTGGGCGGGTCATTGCGTTCAGGGCGCAAGGGCATGGACCAGCCATCCCGAGATTGCAAACAAAAGAGGGAAGAAAGAGAAAGCGACTCCCCTACCCCGAGAATGGAGCAGCCGGAAAGGGAGTCCGCGCGCAAAGCTCCTTGACAGAAAAATCCCTTCTTTCACATTCGCCCGCACATGGCTAAACCAAAGCTCTTCTCGCCGGGTCCCGTCGACGTTGCTCCCGAAACCTATGCCGCGATGTGCGGGCCGACCATCGGTCACCGTGGCGCGGACTTCGAAGAACTCTACGCCTCCGTCCAGCCGGGTCTGCAGGAAGTCGCTGGCACCAGTCGCCCGGTCTTTCTCAACACCTCCTCCGCTTGGGGAATCATGGAGGGTGCGCTGCGCAACCTCACCCAGAAGAAAGTGCTCAACCTCTGCTGCGGTGCCTTTTCCGACAAATGGTTCGGCGTCGCCAAGAGCTGCGGCAAAGAAGCGGAAGCCATTCAGGTGGAGTGGGGCCAGCCCATCGACCCCGCCGCCGTGCGGGCCAAACTCGCCGAGGGAGGCTTCGACACCGTTACCCTCGTGCACAACGAGACCTCGACCGGCTGCATGAACGACCTCGCGGCCATTGCTAAAGTGGTGCGCGAGTTTGACGACGTCCTCCTCATCGTCGACACCGTTTCTTCCTTCTCGGCCGTGCCCACCCCTTTTGATGAGCTCGACCTCGACGTCATGCTCTGTGGGGTGCAAAAGGCCATTGCCCTGCCGCCCGGTCTCTCCCTCTTCATTGCCAGCGAGCGCGCCCAAGCCCGGGCCGCCAGCACCCCGGATCGCGGCTACTACTTCGACTTTTGCGAATTCCAGAAGAATCACGAAAAGAACAATACCCCTTCCACCCCCGCCATCCCGCACATCTACGGGCTCAAGGAGCGCATCGGCCACATGCTCGCGGAAGGGCTGGAGAACCGCTACCAGCGCCACGAAGCCACCAACGCCCTCCTCCAGGAGTGGGCCGCCGGGCACGGCTTCGAAAATCTCGCCCCCGCAGGCTACCGCTCCAAAGCGCTCGGCTGCTTTGTCACTCCCGACAATCTCGACCTCTCCGGCTGGATCAAGGCCGTGCGCAACAATCACGGCTTCCTCATCAATGGCGGCTACGGCAAGATCAAAGGCACCACCTTCCGCATCTCCAACATGGGCAACGAAACCCCCGAGACCATAAAGGAACTCTTCGCCGCCCTCGACGAAGAGTTGCCCAAGTTCCAGAGCTAAGTCCTCACTTTCACCCACACACACCATGGCTCCGTCCGCCGGTCCTTTTCTACGAAGGGACGGCGCACGGAGCCTTTTGCTTGAAACCGGGAGCGATAGTTCCCCACCGCTCAATATACAGATTCCAAGAACTCAAAGTTCCCGCAATCACTCCTTCAATGGCCCTGCATCAAAAAACAAAGCATCGGCAAATCCCCTTGACCCAATCAGTCACGGAAAAGGCTATTCAGCATCGCTTCTTTTGTTCAAAACAGACGCCCTTATGAGAACCAAACTTTTCCCCCTTCTCACCGTCACCCTCCTTTTGGCCGCCTGTTCCACCGCCTATTACGGCGCGATGGAAAAGCTGGGCTACGAGAAACGCCATATCCTCGTCAGCCGGGTGGAAAAAGCAAAGGACTCCCAGATCGAAGCCAAGGAGCAATTCTCCTCCGCCTTGGATGAATTCATTGCCGTCTCCGGTTATAAGGGCGGCGAGCTGGAAAAAATGTATCGCCGCATCGAGAAAGCTTACGAGAAATCCGAAGATCGCGCCAAGGACGTGCGCGATCGCAACGACGCGGTAGCCAGCACCGGCAAAGCACTTTTCCGTGAGTGGGACCGCGAAATCAAGGAATTCACCGACCCACAGCTGGCGGCCACCTCCCGGTTGCAATACAAAGCCGCCCAAGAACGCTTCGAGGAACTCGAGCGCGCGATGCGGGCTGCGGAATCCAAGCTGGAACCCGTGCTCAAGAAATTCCGCGACCAGACCCTCTTCCTGAAGCACAATCTGAACGCCAAGGCCATCAGCGCACTGGAGACCGAAGTGGTCAAGGTCAAGGTCGACGTCGCCCGTCTCATCCGCGATATGGAGCGCTCCATCGAAGAAGCCGACCGCTTCATCAAGGAGATGCAATAAAGCTGCCCAGTCATCGAGGGATGGGTCACTCCATCCCTCTTTTTATCGCACGCTTCCCACCCGCTGCTTTTTCAATTCCCCCATTGCCATTCCCCCTTCCGGCAGTCTAGTTTCCACGCCCACGGACTTTCACGCATGCGCACCCTTCTCAATCTCTACCGCAAGGAGCTCAAAACCTACTTCTACACCCTCTTCGGCTGGGTGGTGCTGGCCTTTGTGGCCCTGATGCAGGGGCTTTCCCTTTCGACTGCCATGAAGGGCTTCGCCGATGCCCCGGTGGCGCAATCACTGGTCTACGTCACTTATCACACCCCGAATTTTTGGTTCTACTTCCTCTTCATTTTTCCCCTCATCACCATGCGACTCTTTGCCGAGGAAGAGCGCTCGGGAACTCTGGAGACTCTCCTCACCGCCCCGGTCAAAACCTGGCAGGTTGTTCTGGCCAAATACTTTGCTGCCTACACTTTCTACCTCGTCATTCTCGTCCCGGGAGCGTTGCATTTTTTCCTCTTTCCCACCTTGACCGATATCCCCGCTCCCTTCTCGCAAGGCTCTTTCTTCGGAGCAATCCTCGTTCTCGTGCTGATGGGGGCCTACTTCACCGCCCTCGGCCTCTTGGGTTCGGCCCTCACTTCGTCCCAAATCGTGGCCGGCATCATCACCATCGGCCTCCTGGTTTTCCACTATTTCCTGGGCTACGTCCCCGTTATCTGGGGCGAGAACTTTCAAGCGGCCGGCATCTTCACCTACCTTTCCTCCCAACGCCATTTGGCCGACTTCACCACCGGCCTCATCGATACCCGGGCCTTGGCTTTTTACCTTTTCTCCGCTGCTCTCGTCGTCTTTCTCACCCACCACCTTGTTGATTACCGCCGCTGGCGCAACTGAGCTTTTCCCTTTTTCTTCAGCCTCTTCATGAAACCCATCTCCCGCCTCGGCATCGGTAGTCTTTCCCTCGTTCAGCTCGTGCTGGCGGTGGTGCTCTTTCTCGCCGCAGCCTATCTCTCCGCCAATTATTACAAAGTCTGGGACCTGACCAAGGATCGCGATTTCACCCTCTCGGACCTCACTCAAAAGATTCTCGCCAAAGATCCGCTCTCTGAGCGCGAAGACCCCATTCGCATCACCGTGGCCTTCCGCAAAAGCTCGCCCTTCTTCGAGCGCGTGCGCCGCACAGTCGATGAATTCGAGCGCGAATCGGGTGGCCGCATCGAAGCCCGCTACCTGGACCCCGTGCGGGAGCCCGACGCTGCCGCCCGCTTCGTGAGCAACTACCCCGGCATTACCCTCAATACCGACCTCCTCCTCATCGATGCCCGCACCAAAGGCAGCTCGGAACCCGACCCCAACCTCACTCGCTTTTTAGAGGTCGACGACCTCATCATCTACAGCACCGATCAAAATAACCAGCGCCGCCCCGAGGGCTTCCAGATCGAGGACCGCCTGGCCACCGCCCTCCTCTCCATCGCCGAAGGAGCACCCCGCAAGCTCTACTTCCTCGCCGACAAATCCCCCGTCGAGTCCGGCAGCAGCGAAAGCCCCTGGGCCATGCTGGCCGATACCCTCCTCCGCCAAAACCTCGTCCTCACCCCCCTCAATCTCTCCGACATCCAGAGCATCCCCGCCGACGCCGAAGGCATCGTGCTCGTCGCGCCCTCCTATGATTTGGAAAACCGCGAAATCGATATCCTGAACGAATACTGGGCCCGCCCCGGCTCAGCCATCCTCGCCATTCTCGATCCCCGCCACCGTCCCACCAAGCTGCGCGCCTTTCTCCGCAGCCACGGCATTACCCCCAATGACGACCGCCTCATTTCCGTCCAAAACGGCCGCAGCATCAGCCAGGTGCCCGCCATCTTCACCTCCTTTGCCGGCGTCAATGAAGGCCTTGCCGGGCAATCCACCACCTTCGATGGTCCCACCTGCTCCCTGACGGTGCGGGAAAATGCGGAAGACCTCAACAAACGCAACATCCACCCCTTCAATCTCCTCGAAGCCAGTGCCAAGTTCTGGGGCGAGACCCGCTACCAGGAAGTCGGCGTCCTCCCCGAGTTCAACTCCGGAACCGACCTCCGCCGCGAACAAGGCTTGCCCGTCGCCGCTGCCGTCATCATGGGCGACGCCAAATCCGACGAAGCCGCCGAGGCCGCCGCCCGCATGGTCGTCATCTCCAACAGCCACTTCCTCCACCCCGAACGCGCCCGCGAAGAGCAGATCGACTTCGTCAAAAACTCCGTCAACTGGCTCATCGGACGCGAAGAACTTGTCGGCGTCGGCCCCCGCGGCCTGCGCACCTACAAGCTCAACCTCATCGGGCCCGAAGTCAGCTTCCTCAACAACCTCATTCTCCTCTTCCTCCCGGCAGGCCTGCTGGTAATGGGAGGGCTCGTCTGGAGTAATCGTCGCGCGTAAAGGGCTGCCAGCCTCGCCAATCCCACGCCCAGAGCGGCTTGAAATCCTTCTTGTAGTCATACGGCGACTGCTCGAGACAGGCATAGCCCAGATAGTAAAACTCCAGGCCCACCTCCTGCGCGTAAAGCATCTCCAGTAAAATCGTCAAAATTCCCAGACGCCGCGATCCCTTGCTGGGCTCGAAAATTCCATAGATACTGGAACAGGCCCGCTCCCCCAAATCCAAAAAGCTCGCCGCCACCAAGGACTCCTCCTCCCACACACTCAGCTGCAGACAAGGACCCGGCACCCCATTGGGCTCGCTTCCCAGAAAATCCTGCAACGACTCCGGCACATTATCGCGAAAGCGCGCCTTGTGCCGCTGAAAAAGAGCCTCCTCCACCGCTCCCGGCTCGGCGGGAGCAAACTCATAGCGCAAGTCCTCATTCCGGCGCAAAGTGCGGCGCTGACTTTTGGAAGGCCGCCACTCCGCCAGCGGCAACCGCAGATTGATCACCCGCTTCCACTCCTCCTCCTGCCACATCAAACTGTAACGGAAAAAACGGGGTCCGAAATGCCGCCAGCCCTCCGCCCACAGCTCATCCATCCGCGCCCGGGGAACCCGTTCAGCCTCCCCGATCTCATTCACAAACGGCCAGCACCCGGAGCTTTGAGGAGAAATCGACATCGCCTCTCCAGCCTCACCACCCCCTCTCCCAAGGAAAAGAAAAATCGGTGCTCAGTTGGCCTCAGTGGTTTGTTGGGCTCGGTCTGGTTGAACAAACCTGGGATAAAGGCCAATCGCACCGTCGTGGCGACGGCTAGTTGCCATTCCTTTGAAATATTTTATCTCCGGATTTTCGGGGTCAGTAGACCTGAAATCAAGATGTCGTTTCTCCTCGGGAGAATCTCGATGCGAAATCACCAACGTGCCGTCTCCCTTTGAATCCCATGTCATCCAATGCTCAGCAGGGGAAACTTCAACCCTTTCGTATACCGGAAGATTGAGACGCTCCAAGTCATCACTTGTAAAGTTCAATGGAGTCGAACCAATGAGCACTCCATCCAAGTAGACATTCACGGGACTTGTGTCAAGTTGGCCTTCTGCTGAAATAACAACGTTTCCTGGCTTCGAATCTGAGTAAACATCCAAAAACATCTCCACTTTACTTTCAGCACTTTTCTCACATGAAACCACCAAAAACGAGAGTGCTAGTATGGCGAAGAAACGCATATTAGATAATAGGACAGAGTTTTTTTAGATTCACGATTCAGCCAGAGAAGTAGGACCGCTTTTGAAAATGGTGGTTTCTTGAGTGAGCGCGAAAAACTTGCTATTTATTATTCACACAGCCATCTGAGTCAAACTCTGCCATACAAAATTTCCGAAACTTCCGCAAGACGAAAGAAGAGAGGGCGGTGACAAAGTTATCCCATCCCCAAAATGACACTTCCCCGCCTCCCTCTTTTCCCGCAAGATCACCCCCTTGACCCATCCCCTTCTCACCGCCGCCCTCGTCCGCCGCCAGAGCCTGCTCACCGCCGAGACCAACGCCCTCCGACTCCTCGACGGAGAAGGGGATGGTCTTCCCGATCTCTTTCTGGAGACCTACGCCAACCACTGGCTGCTAGCCACCCGCCACGACCACCTTCTCACCCCCGAGCTGGGCCACGCCCTTCGCGGGAGCCGCAGAACAGTCTACTGGAAACACCTCGACCAAAACCAGAAGACCTCCCCCGAACACCTCAGCGGCCCCCGCCTCGACGCCCCCTTCCCCATCTTGGAAAATGGCGTGCGCTACCGCATCGACTTCTCCGCTGGCTACTCCCAAGGCATCTTCCTCGACCAACGCGACAACCGCGCCCGCGTGCGCGAGCTGGTCCGCCCGGGCCAGACCGTGCTCAACACCTTTGCCTACACCGGGGCCTTCTCAGTCTGCGCCGCCTTGGGCGGAGCCACCACCACCACCCTCGACCTCAGCCAACCTTACCTCGACTGGACCAAGGAAAACTTCCACCTCAACGAACTCGACCCCGGCGAGCACTACTTCTGCAAAGGCGACACCTTCCACTGGTTGCGGCGCTTCGCCAAACAAGGGCGCACCTTCGACGGCCTCATCCTCGATCCCCCCACCTTTTCTCGCGACAAACAAGGCAATGTCTTCAGCGTAGAGAAACACTACGGCGACCTCTTCGCCCTCGCCCTGCGTTGCCTCACTCCCGGTGGCTGGATCCTCGCCTCCACCAATTGCCGCAAACTCAGCCCCGGCGATTTTCGCCGCCAATTGCAGCCACACCAACCTCCCCACACCCGACTCGAACCCGCCCCCATGCCCCCAGACTTCAGCGGAGAACCCTACCTGAAAGCCATCTGGCTCCTCCCCGCCACCAGAAATCACCGGTAAAACCCGAAATTTCGGAAAAATTGACAATTTATTGCAGATTTCTCTTGTCAAAGCCCCCCGCAAAGCCTACTCAATCCGCCCCGCGCAACGCGGACCCTCTTCAACCGGGTAGGTGGCCGAGTGGTTAAAGGCGGCAGACTGTAAATCTGCTCACGTAAGTGTACGCTGGTTCGAATCCAGCCCTGCCCACCATCTCACTCTTAGTGAGATACGACTCCAAAAGCAATCAGGGCTTATTTTTCTACTGCCCGAATACTGCCCCTACGAGACGAGAATTGGCAGTTTCTCCCCACCAGGCGTGCAGCCATAAATCCTGTACTTCGGAAAGGATTCATGAGATTATTCGTCACCGGCCCGGAACCTTCCCGGTACCATTGGCACCTCATGAAAACAAGCCCCCCTTCCGCCCTCAGCCCTTTCCTCTCTCAATTCGACCTGATGGATCTCGGCGATGGCGATCAGCTCGCCGGAGTCCACGCGCTGGTCGCTCTCGCTACCGCAATCGGTAATCTCTCCCGACCGGGAGCGGGGTTACAGAACAAAGACGGTCGCGTCCGTTCAGTTGGGTCTAACCTCATCATCAGCGGTAGCGCTAGCATGGCCGCCGTTCATGAGCTCGTCGTCACGCCCCTCTCCTCTTTCCAGAATTCGCTCAACACCCATAATCTCGCCTTCGTGGAAGAGCTGGCTGCGGAGGTTCAGAAACCTCGCCCTGCCGACTGGGCCTTTCCAGAAGACAAAGTCCGCAGCTCTGCCGAGGAAGTCTTCCATTTGCTCCGCAATCCCGAAAAGACGGCCTGGCCCACGGAGAGTCCCGGTTGGGAAATAATCCTTTCAGAAGCCGCCCGAGTTCCCTCCGACCAACGCTTTCTCAAATGCCAAGTCTTTCGAAAAGGCTCCCGTCCCTCCGAGCTTCAGAACAATCTGGAACAGTCCCACCTCGGCCGGCCCTTCTTCTCGTTTAAGCTCCACTCGCCAAAGGAATACACCACTTGGCTGCCCTTCCTGCGCTCCATCATCGACGGGCACTCCATCCCCGGCCCTTTCCCGGTCCATACGCAAGGACAGTTTTTCGTTGATGATTCCTGCAACTATTTTCCTCACGTCGTCTCCAAGTCCCCCGACCAAACCACCGACTTGCTCTGGCTCCTCGACCCCATTCCCGGACAGGACCTTCCCTCGCTTCCGGAGATCCCCTTGAGCGAATCACCTATCCGGTTCCCCTCCTTGGAAGCCGCTCTGAAAATCGCATTCGCCGATCGACTCTGCGTAGAATCCCTACCCGAGAGCACCGTCTCTTTTCACTGCCCCAAGAGCTTGGCTTCTTGGTCTCGCTTTCTCCGTTCCCAAGAACCCGCATATCCCGGCATCAGTCAAACCGCCGGCAAACTCCTCCCCACCCTATTCTTCGCCCTACCAAAAATCAACGAAGCTCAAAAACGCATCCAAGGCCGAGCGCTCCGCCATCCGGGGGCCATATACGAGCTGGCCCGCCTCATGGTGCGCCGCGCGGTCGCGGCCCGGCAAGCCTTGGTCGGTTCCGAAATCGACCAACACCGCCAGCATCTTCGAGAACGGTTGCTGAGAAAATTACACCAAGGACCCAGCAACGAAAGAGACCTCTACCGCGCCTTGAGCATTCCCGCTGGACTCTGCGGCCAACTCCTCGCTGAACTGGAAGAAAAATCTCTGGCGCAGAAAGACGGCCCTCTTTGGGAAGTCTGCCAGGAGGAAACCCGCGCCCCCTCTGCAGCCCAGTCGTTCCTGTCCCCAGAAGCCCCCAAACGTCAGAACCATGCTTAAGCCTCCCAAGCCCCCAAAACCCTCTGCCGCGCTTCAGCACACCTTCTTTCAGGCTCTCCGCGAATTTGAATCCCAATGCTCGCCGGATCCCTTTGCAAGGACTCTTTCCATCACAACCTGCCTGACGACCTTTTGGCAATTGTCGCTAGCCCAGCAACTCGGCAGCTTCCCATCCACTCTCTTTGTTGGCAGCCCAGGAAAAGAGACCAGCCCACTCTGGGAGTTTGCTCGTAAGCTCCTCGTAGAAGACGCAGACAGCACTCAAGACCTCTCGCGGCCTAGGATCCCTTACGTCAGCCAAAAGATCGCCGAGCACTACCTCCGCGAATCCGTCACCTATTACCACAACAACCTCGCCTACGATACGAGATTCTATCGACAAGCCGCTTATGAAAACAAAGAAGAATACCGCAAAGCCCACTGGAGCCTCTTCGGATTTGGTCGCAGCCGCCCCTTCTCCAAATGCTGGCACAAGGACGTGGGCCTCATCAGTAACGGGGACGGAGCTGTAGTCGCCAGACTGGACGGGAAAGCCGACCTCCGCGAATTACAGGACTATCTCAAAAAAGGAGATTTCTTCCAGAAGTCCATCGGAATCGATTCGAGCTTGAAGCGGTCGCCAAAGAGGTTCGCCGTCGCCGGTCGTCTCGACAGTGCCACCCTGATTGCCCTGGAAGAGAACGGCCTCTTTGAGTGGGGCCACCCCTTCCTCACCCTCCCGGATGTGGGCGACGCGAGCATCAACGTCCCCCTCTGGCCCACCTTCTCCGCCATGTTGATGATGTGGCGCCCTTTCCAAGGAGCCATCGCAGTAACACCCCAAAACCAATTTCCCCGCACCGAAGCCGCCCTTCGCTATCAATCCTATCTACGCGACGGTCTGAGTCGGCTCCCCGGCGATTACGGATTCGGCCTCCTCAAGGTCAGCCGGGAACTTTTTGCCGTCTGCAGCAATCTCTACCAATCAACTGTCGCTTGGGACAACGATCCCCCTCGTCTTGAAAAAGAGCCTCCCGAAAATGCCGAAATCATCCTCACCTTTCTCGAAGAAACTCTCAAGGGCCTGATCATCGCTACCCACACCCTCATCTGGCATCGGGTTGGCCTCACTCCCAGCTCCCGCGAGAAACTTATCCAAAAGATTCTCCACGAACTTCGCAAAGGAGAGGACCTCACTCGCCGCGAACTCCAGCGCACCTTTCGTCTCTCCACCGCCACCGAAAGAGACACCCTGCTGACCCGGCTCGCCGAAGAGGGAATGATCACCCTCGACGGGAAAATGGTGTCCGCTGTCAGTCTCGACGAATACACCCGGGCCATCCATTCGCTCCTCTAGCGACCTTCTACCGACTCACAAATCCTCAAATCCCAGCCCGTGGCAGTTCAACTGTCACGGGCTTTTTCTTTCTCTTTCAACTCTAAATGAGCGAATTACAAAGACAAAACCGCAAACCGTTGCGAATCTGTCAGGAAAAACAGCCACTTCACGAAAATGCACCCGTTCACCGCTCTGACAGCCCTGACAACACTGACACGGGCTGCCAACGCCTCGACAAGTCAGTTCAGGGCTGACACGCAGTGTCAGCTTTCCTCAACCAAAACTCTGCGAGGAATGAACGCCCTTTGAACAGTTATTTTCTCCCTGTAATCAGAAGCTTGCCTGATAGTTCATTGGCGTGTTAGAGATTTTCTTTCATGCTCGCCCACGCACCATCTTCAACCAAACCCACCCCCGGTGATATCGTTCAGGTTCGCACTCGTCACTACGTGGTGGAAGGGGCGAGCTACGACAATTACGGCACGGTTCTCGACTTGGCTTGTATGGATGAGGATGCTCAGGGCCACGAACTCCAAGTCATTTGGGAGCTGGAACAAGACGGCCTCATTGTCACCAAGCAAGCTTGGGAATCCATCGGTTCCAAGGGGTTCGGCTCCCGGGAATACTTTGCTTCGTTCTTCAATACGCAGCTTTCCAAAACAACCTGCTGAGCTCGCCATCAGAGTTCTTGCCTGAAAACCCCAGTCTGCAAAGCTGCCCTCGTCGATGACAACTGTTCCAAACTCCTCTCCTCAAAATCCCTTCAGATTTATTGCGCTCCTCCGACTCATTGTCGCGGCAAAATCCGAAGCGCTATGGGGCCTCCAATCGACTGCCTTTTCGACCGGACAAGGAGATTTTTCTGCGATTTTTCCCCGCACAACTCTTCAGGCTGCGTCGACCTTAGTTGGTAGCAGTCTTCAGAAAATTTACGATGAATCCGTTCGTTCACGGGGAATTTATCACCTCTTCCGCCTGCCAGCCTTTTGGGATGCTCGCATCCACCAGGAATCACTCGCACTTGTCGACACCCTCACTACTGAACAAATGACCGCTCCCGAGTTCAGCTTGTTGGGCCCTCTCCAATTTCACGAAACAGACTCCGTCTCCGATGGACCGACAGACCTGGGGACTATCGAACTTCACTTCCAAAACGATCTCACTCGCCTTTCCGCATTGTATCAAGCGGCTTTTTCAGGAAACAAGAAATGCATTCCATTCTTCAAACTCAGGAAATGAAGACCCGACGGAGCCACTACTCGACGAGTCTTGCCCAATCTCAGGGCATTATTCAGGAATGTCTCACTCTATTCGAACTGTGGGAAGAAGGACAAACTGCCAACATGCTCTTAGAATCGGCCAGACAGCTGGGCTCATTACAAACTGACTCCGAGCGGCGATTACGCAACATTGTGACCGAGGGCTTTGGATCGCGATTCCTTCGTCCTCCCCATCTGGAAGCTGCTCCTGAAGTTCGAAGAGTCCTCCTACATTCACAATCTCCCAAACTCATTCGCGAAATCATCCTTCTCTATGCCCTCCGGCAACATGGGATCTTCTTCGATTTCATGACGGAGCTCTACTGGACCACAATCCGGAGCGCCGGAAATCAGATCCTATCAGAGGACGTCGATTCTCTAATCGACAAAGGCGTGATTGAAGGAAAGCTCGCACGAAAATGGAGTCCGTCGGTGGTCGAGCGAGTCGTCTCATATGTCTTGGGTATGGGGAGAGATTTCGAGCTTCTTTCTCCCTCTCGCCGAGGCAGAGCAGATATCCATTCGTGGCACCCTCACGAAAACACCTTACTCTATCTAGCCTACGATCTTCATTTTCTTGGGCTCTCGGACGATCAAGTCATCAATGCCGAGGAATGGACAGCCTTTGGGCTTTCCCGCCCCGACGTCATTCTCTATCTCCAAAGGTTTGAATCAGAGAGCCACCTTGTCCTTCAAGACAGCGGAAGCCTCTGCCGCATTGAATGGAGCCATCACACTCGCAACGCACTCACCCATGTTCTCATTTGACCAAAAAATAGACGAACTCATCCGACGCCTGGGAGCCCCAGAAGGAACAACGAATGCTCGTCAGGGCGATCAGGTTTTTAACGTCCATTACCCTCCTCATTTGTGGGCCGAACTCCGCACGCGCCTCCCCAAGCTGATGGCTCGTCTCAAGGACCAGTCCTACGCACCTCGACATTGCTCGCTCCTCGCCCTCATGGAGAAAATCTTTGGGGACAACGGCAAAAAAATTGCCCTGCTCAGGCGAAGCGAAGCCCGCCAGCAATCACACCAGGCTTTCACCGACACCCTCCACAGCATTCTCGCGAACAAAAAGCCAGGCGAGTCTCTGGATCTGGAATCCCCCATCGTCGCCGCAATTGAAGAGGAAATCCAAGCCGCTGCCTCCAAGCCCAACGGGCTGCTCCTCATCACTGATATTGAGATGGCGCACCCCCTTCTCCGGGTCAGTGCATTCGAGCAAGTTTTACAAGGCCGTTTCGCCGTTCCAACCGTGTTCTTCTATCCCGGTGAGCGAGGCAATATCGGAGACAATCCCAGCTATCTCGGAGTTTATCCTTCGGACGGAAACTACCGCTCCACACACATTTACTAATTTTCCTTCACCATGAGCATCCGCACACTTTTCGATCCCAATACGCCCATTGACCGACCTATCGAGAAGGTCATTACGTTCTCCAATCGCCGTCCCGAGATCCTTTTCCGCGAAGCCCGGGAGTATGTCGTGACTGATAATCTCGCCAAGGAATACGAGAAGCTGCTCGGGCACTTTGAGCGCAGTCAAGATGGTGACGACGATTTCGAGGAATGCTGTGTGTGGCTCTCCGGCTTCTACGGCTCGGGTAAGAGCTCCTTCGCCAAATACTTCGGGATGACCTTCGATCCCGATGCTTCCGAGAAGGACAAGCATTTTGCCGAGGAGTTCCTCAAGCAATTCCCCAATCAGCCTTTCCGGCAGCGCGTTGCCATGACGCGAAAGAAGTTCAACGTCACCGTGTTCCTGCTCGACCTTGCCTCCGAGGCCCGCAGCGGGGTCACCCATGAACCCATCTCCACCCTACTGTTCGACAAGGTCTGCAATTGGGCCGGCTTTTCTTCGGATCGGAAAATCAGCCAGCTGGAGAGCTTTCTTGACAAGGATGGCAAACTCGAAGAGTTCCGCCAATCCGTCGAATCTGAATCGGGTTTCCCCTACGAAGAGCTGGACCCCACGTTACTCATGCCCATCGCATCGGACCTGGCTCACAAATTCTATCCCGCCATCTGGAAGACCGAAGACACCTTCCTAAACACCCACACCATCAACACCCAGACGGAGCGGGAGCGCGTCCAGGAAATGGTCGACCTCATCGAGCGCAAGACCGGATCCAAACGCGTACTCTTCATCGTGGACGAGGTCGGCCACTTCCTGCGCAACAATGACTCCCTCATCAACAATCTCGACGGCCTTGCCAAAAATCTGAAGGAAGTCGGACACGGCATGGCCTGGCTCATGGCCACGGCGCAGGAAACGCTTCCCAACACCGGAGCCCTCTTCGGACTCCGAGACCGCTTCCCCATCAAGATCGATCTCAAGCCCTCCGATATCCGGGAAATTACCCACCGTCGCTTGCTCAAAAAATCCGTTGAAGGTGAAAAGGCCCTCAAAGCCCATTTCGCGACCGACGGTCAAAAGCTTACCCACCTTACCAAGCTCGAAGACTTCACCACCACCGACGATTTCACGACGGACACCTTCACCGACTTCTATCCGCTTCTGCCCCAATCGTTCGATGTTCTCATCCAGGCCATTCGCTCCCTCGCCAAGCTTCAGGGAGGCATCGGCCTCCGCTCCGCCATTCGCTGTGTGCAGGATATCCTCATCAATAGCCAATCCGGTCGCCAGCCGATCATCGAGCAGGAGGTCCCCACTCTCCTGACCAGTGCGGACCTCTACGATGTTCTCGCCAGCGACCTCTCTCAGGCAGCACGCGAGATCGTCCTCCATATCGACCGCGTTTCTCACACCCACGGCTTGGATTCTTGGGAGCTCAAGGTTGCCAAGTCCATCGCCATCCTTGAGGTGGACCCCAAAGTTCGGCCAGTTGAGGGCTCAGCTAAACGATGGTGATGAGGGAAAATTGATTACTTGTTCTGGGGTTCTTTGGCAAGG
>NZ_JAENIO010000030.1 GCF_016595415.1 Roseibacillus ishigakijimensis | reverse complement strand
GCCGCTTTTTTTGTCTTTTGAACCGCAGCCCCGTCCCCCCAAGCCCCGTCCCATTTTCCATTTTCCACTTTGCCAACCCCTCTGCACTGGCCACAGTAGTGGCATGTCCCAACACACCACCCACCTGAGCTGGACCCGCGACGAAGCCCCCTTCACTTACAAGGAATTCTCCCGCAATCACGAGGTCAGCTTTGGCCATGGCCACCGCCTCCCCTGCAGCGCGGCAGCCGAGTATCAGGGCGAGGCCGAACTGCCCGACCCCGAGCAAGTCTTCACCGCCTCCCTCGCCAGCTGTCACATGCTCACCTTCCTCGCCTTCTGCTCTTTGCAAAAACTGACCGTTGAAAGCTACCAGGACGAGGCCGTGGGCCTCTTGGAGAAAGGGGAAAAGGGTAAACCCGTCCTGACCCGGGTGGAGCTCCACCCGCAAGTCACCTTCGCCGACGGGGTGGAGGTTTCCGCCGAGAAGCTCGCCGAACTGCACCACAAGGCCCATGAGGAGTGCTTCCTCGCCAACTCGGTGAAGACCGAAATCGTCACCATTCTCTAGCCCGCCTTCCCCGCGCCGCCGTGTCCTTTGCCCACCCCGAGTTCCTGCTCCTCTTCCCCGCGCTGCTGGTGCTCGGGCTAGTCTGGCGGCGCCTCCGCCTCTTCCGTCCCCTGCGTCTCCTCCTGCTGGCCCTCCTCACCCTCCTGTTGGCCGACCCCCACCACAGTCGCCAACAAAAGGTGCTCGACCTCTGGGTCCTTCTCGACCGCTCGGACTCCACTGAGGACCTCATCGACCGGGGGCTGCCGGAGTGGCGGGAGCTTTTGGAAAAAAGCCGTCCGGGGCGCAAGGATAGGCTGCGCTTCATCGACTACGGAGCGGAAGTCATCGCGCAAGAGCAAAACGACCGGGGGCTCTACACCGGCTCGCGCAAGCTCACCCGCACCGGACTGGCCATCCAGAATGCCCTCGCGCTGGCCGAGGACGATCGGCCCGCCCGGGTCCTAGCCTTTACCGACGGCTTCGCCACCGAATCGCTCGCCGCCGCCACCGCCCAGCTGAAAGCCCGCGGGGTGCCTCTGGACTATCGCCTGGTGCGCGACGAGACCACCGACGACTACGCCCTCACTCGTCTCGTCCTGCCCGACCAAGCCCAGAGCGGCGAGCCCTTTGTCCTGTCCCTCACGGTGCGCGGAGCCGAGGACAAGGAGCTGCCCCTCAAAATCTACCGCAACGATCAACTGCTCAGCGAGACCCTCGTGACTCTGGTCAACGGAGTGGCGCAGAGCGAGTTCACCGACCGATTGGCGGCAACCGGCTCCTACCATTATCGGGCGGAAATCGTTCCCGCCGCCGCAGAGCCTCCCATCCCCGATGCCCACCCGGGCAACAATGGAACCGAGCGCTGGATCACCATCACCGGCGGGCCCCGCGTGCTGCTGGTGAGCAAATACGAGCCCGACCCGCTGGAGCAGGTGCTGGTCAACCAAAGCTACACCCTGGACGTCGTGCGCGACCCCGCCACCCTGCGCCCGGGCCAGCTCTCCGGAGCAAAAGCAGTCATTTTCAACAACGTCCCTGCCTTTGAAATTCCCGGCGACTTCCTCGCCGCCCTACCCTTTTATGTGCAGGAGCAAGGAGGCGGCTTTCTGATGGCTGGCGGCAAGCAGTCCTTCGGGGCTGGCGGCTACTTTCAATCCGCTCTCGACGAGCTTTTGCCCGTCTCCATGGAGTTGAAAAACGAGCACCGCAAGCTCTCGGTCGCGATGGCCGTGATCATCGACCGCTCCGGCTCCATGGCCATGACCGTGCCTGCGGCCGGCAAACCGGTGACCAAAATGCAGCTGGCCAATAACGGCACCGCCGAGGCCATCAAGCTGCTGGGAGCGATGGATGAGGTGGCCCTGCTGGCGGTGGACTCCGAGCCCCACCGCATCCTGCCTTTGACCCGCATTGGCAATCGCAAGAACGAATTCATCGACAAAGCCCTGCGCATGCAATCGCAAGGCGGTGGCATCTTCGTCTACCGCGGGCTCAAGGCGGCCTGGGACCAGCTGAAGACCTCACAAGTGGGCACCAAGCACATCATCCTTTTTTCCGACGCCGCTGATAGTGAAGAACCGGGCAACTACAAGACTCTCCTGCAAGAGATGGAGAATGCCGGGGCCACGGTCTCGGTCATTGGTCTCGGCACCAAGGCCGACCCCGATGCCGCCCTGCTGGAAGACATCGCCACCCGAGGCAATGGCCGCATCTTCTTCACCGACAAGCCTCTCGATATTCCCAAACTCTTTGCCCAAGAGACGGTGACCATTGCGCGGTCAGCCTTTCTCAACGACCCGGTGGGCACTCTGGCCAGCGGGCGGGGGGCAGAGATTTTTCAAAAGGAAATCGCCTGGCTGGAGGAAGTCGATGGCTACAATCTCTCCTATGCCCGGCCCGAAGCCACCACCTTGCTGGTGGCCCAGGACGAATATCTGGCCCCACTGGTGGCCCATGCCCGACGCGGGCTTGGGCGCACGATGGCAATCTCCTTTCCGCTGGGCGGGGAATTTTCCCAAAGGACGCGGCAATGGCCTGGCTACGGCGACTTCCTGCAATCGGTGACCAATTGGCTGGCCGGAGATGCCATTCCCCCCGGTCTCGGTCTCCGCCACCGGCTGGAAGGCACCACCCTCACCCTCGATTTGCACTACGATTTGGAGGAATGGGATCCCATCTTTGCCCTCCACCCCCCCGTGATCAAGCTCCTTGATGGCGAAGGCAGTGGCCAGCCCTACGAAGTGACCTGGCAGCGGCTGGCCCCCGGACACTTCAGCCTGACCCGGGAGCTGGAAGAAGGCGCCGTCATCCGGGGCGCGGTGCAAGCCGGGCCCCACGCCTTCTCCTTTGGCCCCCTCGCGGTGGGCTCCTCCACCGAATGGGACTTCGACCCCACGCGGCTGGCCGAGCTGCGGGCCACCTCCCTCGCCAGCGGAGGCCGCGAACTCCTCGACCTCTCCCAAGCCTGGCAACACCCTCCTCTGACCGCTAGTTCGGACTTGCGTGTCCCCCTGGCTCTCGCCGCCCTTCTCCTCATGCTCGCCGATGCCCTCATCACCCGCATGGGCTGGCACTTGCCGCAATTTGCCTTTGCGAAAAAAACCACGGCCAAGAGAACCCGCCAACCGGTCAAAGCCACCGCTACCGCGCACCAGGCCACCGAACCGAGCAAAGAGACCCCGTCCCAGCGTCCGCAACCAACGCAACCTTCGGCCCAAGCTTCCTCCAACAGCCGCAGCTCCCGCTTCGATCGCGCCAAGCGGAGGAGGTAGAGCCTCTTCTTGCCTCAACCAAAGCACGCCCTATGAAGCCGCTCTCTATCAAACTCTTTCTCGCGATAGCCATCCTGTCTAGCGCATGCAAAAAAGAAAACACCCAATCTTCGAGCATGACTCAACAGGAATGGTCTCAACTGCAGAACTTTTTAGATGAAGGAGAGCAGCTGGCGCGTGAGTTTGAGAGCTATTTCCCAAAAAAGGGCTATCAATTTAGCCCCGTCTACTCAGCCCCAAAAGAAGGCATCCCCTCAATCAGTGAAGCACCGCTCTTTTTCATTGAAGTCCTCGATAGCCGAGAACTCACAAGTGAAGAACTTTCCCACATCAAGAAAAAACTGAAGAACAAGGGTCACGGAGAAGTCCTATTGCTACCTCCGAGTTCACTATCGAAGCCATCTTGAACCCTTGTTCCTATGCCTTTGAAGCCGACTCCAGAGTCGGCAAGAGAAAAGCCTCCCCTTAAAATTCGTAAGCGATCCCAGAAGTCAGAGTGAGGTCCTCTTCCTTGAGCCCCTCTCCGGGCTGATTGTCATAGACGTAGGTCCCGGCCAAGCGCCAGGCCAGTTTCTCGCTGAGGTCGGCGTCGAGATGGGCACTGAGGGTGGTGAGGGTATTGTCGGCATCACTGGGGTCGATATCCACCACCAGCGATTGCTTGAAGTCGAGACGGGGACCGATGTTCCAAGTGAAGCGCTCGGCCGCCCGCAAGGCAAAGTAGTTGTCGCTCACCCCATCCACTTCCTCAAAGACATAGGCCGGTCCACCCTCCAGGGCGAGGGTCATGGTCTCGTTCTTGAGCAGGTAATAACCGAGCAGGACATTGGGAGTGAGCCGGTAGGACACCTCCGCAACGTCATCGCGCAGATACCCTACCCCGGTGCCGAGGTAGAGGCGCTCGTTGAAAAGCCAATTGAACCGGGCATCGGCGGCCAGCGCGTCGGTGGAGGTATCCCCATCGCTCTGGCCATAGGCGTAGGAGCCATCGAAAAAGAACTCGCGACGCTCGCTGCGGAAGGCGCTGTGGTAAGCCACGTTGCCCTGCAGGCTGTCGGAGTTTCCTTTCGCCAAAGAGAGACCCAGCGCGGCGGTCGAGACCCAGCCCATCTTGGGGTCGGTGGCCGCCTCCTCGACAGGCTTCAGAGTGCGGCGACCTTCTTCAGCGGCTTCCGGAAGCCCCCCCAAGGCATAAGAGAGGCCGAAGAGCAGGGCCAGATCCCCCTCCTCCTTGTCCGCCTCGGGAGTGCTGTCGTGAAGGTAGCGCAGGCTGGCACGCCAGGCCCAGTGCTCGCTGAGACGGGATTCCACTCCAGCTTCGAAGGTGAGAAAGTAGTCGCCGAAATCCTCCACCCGCGGGGTCATGACCACACTTTGCCACACCTTGGAACGCACGCTCAGTTCGTGCTCGAAGCGTTGCGCGAAACGCAGCGTCACAAAGTCATCGCGCTCGTCGCCCTGCTGCTCCCAGGCATAGCCGGGACCGAACTCAAAGGAGAGCTTCGTGCGATCATCCTTGAGGAAATGATAACCCAGCACCCCGGCGGCATCGACCCGATAGTCGAGGTCGGCGAGCTCGTCCTGGAGATAACTCGCGGCCGCTCCCAGGTAGAAACGCTCACCCAACAGGCGCTGGCCTTGCCCGAACAAGCGCAAGGAATCGGTGGAGGTCACGCCCTCATTTTCAGCATAAAAGTAGTCAGCACCCAACAAACCCTCCCATTGCGGCCCCTCGTAAGTCGCCAGACCTTGCAGGGAATAGGCCAGGCTCTCGGCATTGCCCTGCGCCAAGGCCACGCTGGCAGCGGCAGTGACCTCCCAGGGCGAGCCGGTGACCACTCCGGAGAGATCGATTTTTTCCTCCAGATCGAGGGGCTTTTCGGTGGCGGCCAAGAGGACGGGAGCACTGGCGAGAAGGAGGGAAAAGGTCTTGCTGGGATTCATTTTCAATCGGGTCTGCGCGCTAGAGACCAAGCGAAAAGGAAAAAGGTCAACGAAATCCGACCCCGCGACCGAAAAAATCTCTCTCCTTCCCTTTGCCAACGGCAGGCGGAGCAGATTAACTGGGTCCCGACCGTGGCCACCATCCCTCCCGAGACCAAAGAACTGATTCTCGCCCAGACCGACCTCGTCGATCTGGTCAACGGCTACGTCCCCTTGCAGCGGGCGGGCTCGCAATTCCGCGCCCTGTGCCCCTTTCACAACGAAAAGTCCCCCTCCTTCTACGTGACCCCCGCCACCCAGCGCTACAAGTGCTTCGGCTGTCAGGCCAGCGGGGATGCCATCGCCTTTCTGATGAATTTCAAAAACATGCCCTTCCCCGATGCCCTGCGCGAGCTGGCCCAACGGGCAGGCGTGACCATCATCGAAGAAGTGGAGAACCCCGAAGCCGAGCGGGCCCGTCGCCAGCGCTCCCGCCTGCTCGAGCTCCAAAACAAGGCCGCCCGCCACATGCATGAGCTGCTGGTGAAGGATCCCGAAGCCCGCCACGCCCGGGCCTACCTGCGCAGCCGCGGCTACGGGAAGGAGATGGCGGAGCATTGGCTGGTCGGCTGGATGCCCGATGATCCCCGCCAATTCCTCGCCTGGGCCAAGAAAGAAGGCTTCAACGGCCGCGAGCTCTGCGGCACCGGCATGGCCTCCCCCCGCGATGAGAAAAATCCCCGCGCGGGGCTCTACGTGCGCTTCCGCAATCGCCTCATGTTCCCCATCCACAACGACTACGGCGACATCATCGCCTTCTCCGGTCGCCAGCTGGTGGAGGACAAGAAATCGGGCAAATACATCAACTCCCCCGAGACCGCTCTTTTCAAGAAATCAAAGGTCTTCTTTGGTCTCGACAAAGCCCGCCGCCCCATCGGCCGGGAAAAATTCGCCCTCCTGTGCGAAGGACAAATCGACGTCATCGCTTGTCACGAAGCCGGGCTGGAAAACGCCATTGCCGGGCTCGGCACCGCCCTGACCAGTGACCATGCCCGCCTGCTGAAGCGCTACACCGACACCGCCATCCTCTGCTACGACTCCGACGCGGCCGGACACAAGGCCGTGGGCAAGGCCTTCAACGAACTCTCCGAAGCCGGGCTGGAAGTGAAAGTGGCCCCACTCCCTGAGAAAGAAGACCCCGACTCCCTCATCAAAGCCCGGGGCCCGGAGGCCTTCCGCGCCCTGCTGGAAAAGGCGAGCGGATTCTTCGACTACCAAATCGACCACGCCATCCTCACCACCGACCTGAGCCAACCGGTCAAAAAAGCCAATCTGGCCAAAACCCTCGCCATCTACCTGAAAAAAATCAGCGATCCAGTCACGCGGGATTCTCTGATGGCCCATTGTGCCACCCGCCTGGGACTTGGACTGCCAGAATTTCGCGAAACCTTTGCCCGCACCAAGGCCGAGAAAGTCTATCAGAGCCCGGCGGAAGACGAGCCCGCCCGCGTGGAGGCCAAGGTCTACGAGCCCTCCGTTCTCCTCCTCTGCCAGCTCGCCCTGCAGTCCCTGACCGTGCAGGATTGGCTTTGCGAGCAGACCGAAAGCCTGCTCGAGACCGTCTCCGGCCTTTCGGGGGCGGAAAGTCTCGCCCGCATTCTGGGGCACCGCCCCAATCCGGGCAACCCGGCGGCGCTCAACCGCTTTCTCGGCGAACTTCCCCCGGAAGAGGGCCTCACCCTGGCCGACGCCCTGGAAAAACCCGCCCCCGCCAGCCCCCTCGACCACGCCATCCGCGCCCTCAACCAGTTGGCCAAAAAGTCTTTGCAAAAACGACTGAATGAAATTTCTTCCCAGCTCAAAGAAGCGCACCTGGACGCGGAAAAAATCGGACAACTCTTAAACGAAGCCAACGAAATCAACAAGATGCTGCGCGACAGCAATAGTCCTTGACGAATCAGGAAACCTTGTCCATGAGTCTCGGCCCTTGCGGGCTTCTCCGCTTGCTATTATGGGTGAATTGTCGCTTTTCGCAAGCAAGGCGCCCCTAGCTCTCATCTTCCAACAAAATCATGGCGAAAAAAAAGGTAGCTGCAACAAAGACAACCTCCTCTACGGCTAAAAAGAAGACAGCTTCCAAAAAAACTGCTCCGAAAAAGCCTGCTGCCAAGAAAACCGCAGCCAAAAAGGCAGCACCGGCCAAGAAAGCCGCGGCCAAGAAGACCGAGGCCAAGCCCGCTAAAAAAGCAGCTCCCGCCAAGAAAGAAGCAGCGCCCAAAGAGAAAGCCGCTTCTGCCCCCAAAAAGGCGAAAAGCCGCCTCGACTCTCCGGAAATCCAGGAAGTCATCCGCGAGCTCATCAAGCTGGCCAAGGAACAGGGCTATCTGACCCACGATGACGTCAACGACCTCCTGCCCAAGGACATGGTCGAGCCCGCCGACATCGAGGGTATTTACGAGCGCCTGCGCAGCATGGAGTTCGACATCATCGACGCCTCCGATGTCGACCGCTTCAAGGACAAGAAAAGCGACGACTCAGCCACCAGCGACGACGGCAAGGCGGAGAAACTGGACATTCTCGACGACCCCGTCCGCATGTATCTTAAGCAGATGGGACAAGTCCCCCTCCTCACTCGCGAGCAGGAGGTCGAGATCTCCAAACGCATCGAGGACGCGGAGATCAACGTGCAGAAGTATCTCCACCGCTTTGGCTACGTGGCGCAATGCTATCTCGAACTGGCGCAGAAGCTGGAGCGCGGCAAGGAGCGCTTCGACCGCGTGATTCTCGACAAGAAAATCGAGAGCCGGGAGCGCTACATGAAAATCTTGCCCAAGCTCTGCCTCTCGGTGCAAACCCTGCATGAGGAGACTTCCTCCATCTGGCGCAAGCTTTCCGCCAAAAATCCCCGGGGCAAAAAGAAACTGGAAGAGGAATTTGCCAAGAACCTCACCAGCCTGGCCCGTCAATACGGCCGCTTTTACTTCAAACAGAAAGTGGTGGAGGACTTTTGCGACCGCATTGATGACTACGAAACCAAGTTCTGGCGCTACACCCGCAAAGTGGAAGCCGGTGGCAAGGATGCCGAGGAATTCGAGACCAAGCTGCGCGAAATCCAGCAAGAAACCTGGTGCACGACTGAGTCCTTTGAAGAGACCAAGAGCGACCTGCGCCACTGGATGCGGGAAGCTCACAAAGCCAAGACCGAGATGGTGGAAGCCAACCTCCGTCTCGTCATTTCCATCGCCAAGAAATACACCAACCGCGGCCTCTCCTTCCTCGACCTCATTCAGGAAGGCAACATGGGCCTGATGAAGGCGGTGGAGAAATTCGAATACCGCCGGGGTTACAAGTTCTCGACTTACGCCACTTGGTGGATTCGCCAGGCCATCACCCGCTCCATCGCGGACCAGGCCCGCACCATCCGCATTCCGGTGCACATGATCGAGACCATCAACAAGCTGATGCGCGTGCAGAAGCAGCTGGTGCAGGAGTATGGCCGCGAGCCCTCTCCGGACGAGATCGCAGAGGAGATTCACCTTCCCGTCGAGCGCGTGCGCGCCGTTCTCAAGATGGCCCAGCAGCCCATTTCCCTGCAAGCGCCCGTCGGGGATAGCGACGACACCAGCTTTGGCGACTTCATTGAGGACAAGGCCGCCGACAACCCCATGGAGGAAGCGGGCTTTGCCATGCTGAAGGACAAGATCATCGAAGTGCTCGACTCCCTCACCGAACGCGAGCGCGAGGTCCTCGAGCAGCGCTTCGGACTCAAGGATGGCTACAGCCGCACTCTGGAAGAGGTGGGCCGCCAGTTCCAAGTCACCCGCGAACGGATTCGCCAAATCGAAGCGAAGGCCCTGCGGAAAATGCGCCACCCCACCCGCATCCGCAAGCTGGAGGGCTTCATCGAGCTCCCCACCGACTAGGAAAAAAGCTTTTCCCAAATCGCCCGGACGACCCTCGTGTCCTCCGGGTTTTTTTTGGAGCCGTGCTAAAAATGCTTTCGCCCCTCGAAAGCGCGGGTGAGGGTCAGATCATCGGCAAATTCCAGGCCGCCTCCAGCTGGCAGGCCCTGGGCCAGACGCGTGACCTGACAATTCTTTCCCCGCAGCACGTCCGCGAGATAGCTGGCAGTGGCCTCTCCCTCGACATCAGCACCGACGGCGAGCACGACTTCCACCGGTTCCGCGCTCTCGCTCACCCGGCGCACGAGGGGGCCAATGCGCAGGTCCTCAGGGGTGACGTTGTCGAGCGGAGAAAGTTTGCCACCCAGACAGTGATAACGCCCCTTGAAAGCCCCCGAGCGCTCGATGGGCAGCACCTCGGCGGGCTGCTCCACCACGCAGATGTGACTATCCTCCCGACGAGTGTCGTCACAGACGGGACACCCTTCCAGCGTCGCGAAAAAGCCGCAGACCGGGCAATTGCGCACCTCGGTCTTTGCCGAATGGAGAGCGGCGGCCAGCTCCAGCGGTTTGGCCCTCTCATTTTGCAAGAGCCAGATCGCAATGCGTTCCGCGCTCCGCGGACCAACGCCCGGGAGACGCTTCAATTCCCCAATCAAATCCCCGACCACCGCCGGATAATCCACTCTCGCCATGACGGCCCAGTCTAGCGCAATGCGCCGAAAGGGCGAAAGAAACCTCCGTCAGGCAGCAGCGAAATTTTACTCACCGCACCCGCCGCCACAAGCTGCCGAGGCCAAGTGCGATGAGAGCAATCACGGAAGGCTCGGGAATGGGCTCGAAGCCGACGGCGACGAAAATCTCATCTCCCGCGCCCTGCGGAAACCCTTGGGCAATCGAAAGAGCGAGGGATTCCACCTCCCCCGTCTCATTAGAAAGAGAGAAGAAGGCGAGACCGGAATCACCCTGATTGCCGACTGCCGGAGAGAGACTCCCCGTGCCCGCATCCCAATCCAAGGCCCCGGTCAAGTGCGAAACGCCGTCATTCCAAGTGCCACTCCCCAAAAAGGTGAGGGGCACGGTCCCGGCAGCGGAAGAAGCGAGAATCTCAATCGGGCCGTGGGCGAAAGAATCATCGCGAAAGAGCCCGCCCACGACCAGAAACCACTCGCCAGGACGCGAGACATCCATGGTCAAGGTCCAGGCAGCGACCCCGGCACTGGGCGCGACACGGAGCCCCATCCCGACCACCCCCCCGCCCACAGGAAGGGCATCTGCTCCCTGCCAACGGGAAGCAACCAGAGAAGTGGCGAGGAAATCCCCACTGAGATACTGCCCTTGCCCGACATCCAGCACCGCCGTGGTGACCGGTTCCCCGGCCGAACCGAGAAGGGCAATCCCCCCGGCCTGGCGTTCGGGCACAAGCCACCTCGGCGATTCCTGAGCCGAAAGAACGGGTAGTAACAACAGAACGGTGAGCAAGAGGAGGGGTGTTTTCATAACGAATCAAAGTTGCGGAATTCTAGTTGGCAGGAATCACAGTCGACTGGATGCGGAAGAATTCGCGCGGATCCCAGTCTTCTTCAGCCCCGAATTGGAAGATGGAGAAATCCACCGACTCGGTCTCGGGGCGAGAGTCATCATCGCCATTCCGATCAAGATCAGCTCCGTAGTCATAGGAGGGAATGGCCTGCCAAGGACCCTGCAAATCATCGCTGCGCTGGGGAGCGAGACGGACATAATCCTCGGATCCCTTGCGGCGATGCAGGCTGACCTGAACGACCCGGAAGCCTTCTTGGTTCAGGAGTTGGATAGCAATGGGAGGCTCGTCATCCTTGAGCGGATGGGTGAGAAGCGCCATCTCATGCACATTCGCCCGTCCATCGCCATCAGGATTAGCCTCCAGTGCGAGGTCGGCCTCCGTGATTCCCGCAGGCAGGACCTCCCCGAACATCTCGCTCGCCCAAGACCAGTAGAGGTCTTCCTCCTCCACTCGAATCTGCAGTTGCCCATTGGTCGAGAGCCCGTTCGCGGTGGCCGTCAAGGGGATGAGATAGCTCTGGGCGGCCACTCCCGTGGTGTCCCAGCTCACCCGCCCGGTCCCGGCGCCCAAGTCGGAGAAGCTCGCCCCCGGAGCCCCGGTAAGGTTGGCACTCAGCGCGACCGCGTCGCCATCGGGATCACTCGCCATCACCTCGAAGGTGTAACTACGGCCTTCCAGCCAAAGGAGAACCGGCAAGGTGGTAAAGACCGGTGGCAAATCACTCTCCAGCTCGGGCACAGTCACCGAGAAGCTCGTCTGCGCGGTCCGGGCCGGGATGCCACTATCAGTCACCGCCACGGTGAAGACATGGCTCCGACCGGCATCGCCATTGGCGGGACTCCAGGAGAGCACTCCAGTTGCGGCATCGATGCCGGCTCCAGCAGGGGAATCGAGCAGCGAGAAGCTCAGAGCCTGGGTCGGCAAATCGCCATCGCTGGCAGTGAAGCCCACAAGCATGAGCCCCCCCGCCGCGATGGTCTGGGGAGGGACCTGGCTGAGAATCGGGGCACTATTGACCTCCTGCACGGTGATGGTGAACTCCTCATTGGCCACCCCGGCAGGTTCATTGGCATCCCTCGCCACCACCACGACGGTCACCACGGTGCCACCCGAGTTCTCGCCCGTCACCCAGCGCATTTGGCCCGTGACAGGATCAATGGTCACCCCCGTGGCCGAGGAGCCCACCGAGTAGCGGATATCGCTCGCACTACCATCAGGATCGGTCGCTCTCGCTTGCAGTGAGAAGGTTTCTCCTTCTTGAATGGTCTGATCCGCGATGGCGGTGAGAACGGGCGGCTGATTGTCATCAACCACCTCCGTAGTCGCCTCCCCCACGGGACTTTTGCTTTCCTGATTCCCCGCCGCATCCAGCGCAATGGAGTAGAAGGAATAAGTCTCCCCTACGGTGCCGGGATAAACGGCTCCGGTCGCGGTCGTCTTGCTCTTCCAGCGGGTCCAAGGACCTCCGTTGGTCGAGACATAGATGTCGTAGAGAGCGATTCCCACGTTGTCGGTGCCACTCCAGACCACGGGGATATTGGCGGAACTCGTCGCTGGCAAGGCGGTGACAGCGCTGCTGGGAGGCAGCGAATCGGCCTCCGGATCGACCTCATAGCGCAAGGTGTATTGCCCCGGGCTATCGCAGTCCACCAGATGCAAAATGTTCTCGTAAACGGGACGACGGCCCCGGCCAATGAAAGTTCGGTCGCTGGTCCAGGCATTGAAATCCAAGGGCAAAACAGCGTTATCCTGGCGAGTCACCCCCACCAAGCGATAGGCCCCATCCCCTGGGTCGGGAATGCGCAGGTAAGACCATCCGGTGAAGGCTCCGGTGTCGAGGGTCACCGTCAGGTTCCCCCCTCCCAGGCTCCCCGTCACGGTGCCACTCTCCTGAACGGTGACGAGCTCAATGTCGCCATTCTCGAAATGGATGGTATCCGGGTAATCGTTCACATCCACGACGTCGTTGACGAGGAAGGCCGGAGAACCGTCCTTGGCCTCAATCAAGCGAATCATCTCGTGAATTTCCACATTTTGCAGCAAAGAGATGCGCTCGTCGCCGAGACCCGTCACGTGCTCGAAGGTGGCTTCGTAGTCAATGAAGAGACCTTGCAGTGTGGAGGTCAGGAACCAAGTGGCCACCGAGCTCTCCTGGGGCCCCAAGTCACCAAAATTGGCCGTCAGGGAAGGAGTCACCGATTGGCCGTCAACTTGAGTGGCGATGACCTTGAAGTCGATGAAGAGCCCTTTCTCATTCTCCACAATTTCCGGTTGGCCGGAAATGATCTTCAGGTCCCGCGCGGTGCCATAGCCGCTGTTTTCCACCAGGACGGCCAGCTTGTAAGGGATGGCGGGCTCGATGGCATCGGTGTGCGGATCGTCACTGAAGACATCGCGCTGATGGAAATATTTCAAGGAAAGGGACGCATCCGGACGCACGGTGATGGGCACATTCTCAAGCGGGATGGTGAACTCGGTGCCATTTTGCACATAGGTCACCACTCCACCCACCGTGTAGATGCGCTCTTCTTCCAACGCCGCAGTATCCCGCGGAATCAAGGTCCAGCGGGCCCGTCCCGTGCTGGCCACCGCAATCTCACCAGTGCCATCCACTGCGGACAGGCCGGTCAATTCCGGATCCTGAATATTGAAAAGATCATCGGCCGGCTGTCCGCTTTCATCGCGAATGATCATCTCGAAGGAAATATTGGAGACCGTGCTATCCTCTCTTTCGTTTTCGAGCACCAGGCTCGCTTCGAAGGCGGTGCGCGTGAGCATCAAATCTTGACTCAGCTCGATTTTGACGGTGGCACAGGTGCCTCCCTGTCCCCCTTCCAGCGCTTCCCGCAAATCGCCAAAGGCATCTACAAATTCCTCGAAGGGGTCCAAGTATCCTTTGGTCTGACTGACCGCATAGGCATCAATCACCAGAGCCGATGCGGCCTGCCAATCACTGAGAGGAATGAAGTCCACACTCTGACCGGAAGGAACATCCTCTACTTCCAAGACCCCCTCCTCCCAATAATTCATGGTCCGGTTCCACCGGGCAATGATGGCATCAGTCTCAGCCGCATCAAGGCCCTCGGAAGCCACGATATTGGCCAGGTCGGCTTGCTCATCGGCCGTGATAACTCGATCTCCAGGACTCCCGTTGGAGCTGGCGGCTCCCATGGCTTCGAACCAGCCCTTGTAGCGAGCTTCCCGTTGCAACAGGACCCTATCGGCGGAGCCAAGAATCACCTCTTGCATATCGAGGATCGTATTCAGTCGATCGAATGCAGATGCCACGGCCGGATCAAAATTCCGTTGCTCTTCCGAGAAAAGCACTGCCCCGGCCGATTTTTCACCACTGGGAAAGGATTTGGCAGAAGAAGAGTTAAGAGAATTGATGTAGCAATTGATGTAGCCTCCCACACAAAACAGGCTATTGGCCACCGGACCAGCCCAACAAAAGGCTGCTCCTGCGCAAGTCAGGGGATCACCCTCTGAAGCGATACAGTTGGCGATTGCATAAGGGCATCCCAGAGGAGTGAACCCCACCAGACAATCCAAGGTCGCCCGGGCAATGCAAAGAGGCGTGCAGGGGTCGGGAGAGCTGAAACTATTCGAGGAAATCCCTGGTCCCCCGCCACCGCCGCCGCCGCCACCACCTCCCCCGCCAAACCAGCCGACGAAGCCGTAATAGCCCCCTGAACCTCCTCCCGCTCCCCCGCAGTTGCCCTGCACGCCACTGACGACGAGGGCGACCACCTTGTCCACCAAGTGGGGTCCACACGGATAGCTGTAGTCCACGGCTCCAGCAGCATTGCAAGGCACGCTCGTCGACTTCGGCAGACCTTTGGCGGTTTCCAGTCCTTTGTTTTTACCCGCCTTGTCCAGGGTCACCACCGAACCATCCTCCCCGAAGACTCCCACCCGCGTGATCGTCACGGGCACCACCAGCGAGGACTTGGCAGGGATGGTGCCAATATTCTCCACCAAGGGTTGGAACTTGTAGAAGGGATGATCCGTGAAGCGGAAGGCCGACTCCTGCG
This sequence comes from Roseibacillus ishigakijimensis, assembly GCF_016595415.1. Lineage (GTDB taxonomy): Bacteria > Verrucomicrobiota > Verrucomicrobiia > Verrucomicrobiales > Akkermansiaceae > Roseibacillus > Roseibacillus ishigakijimensis. The sequence continues at coordinate 35,856 of NZ_JAENIO010000030.1, read as the reverse complement.
CGGCAATGAAACCCTCATTGGTCAAGGTGACATTGACGACCTTGGATTGACCCAGGGCAACCAAATCCTCGACGTCAAAGCGGTTGGGAGAGGCCACTACCACGGGGGCAGGCACATTGGTCTCGAAAGTGGTCTCGATTTTGATGCGATAGACATCCTCGATCTCCACTTCTTCCACCGTCCAGGACACCTTGACCAACTGCTTGGAAATGAAAATCTGCTCCGTTCTGACCTCTTCGGCACTGACATAATAATTGCCCGAAAAGCGATCGTGCTCGGGAGCATTCACCTCCACGCGATACCAGCCTTCCGGCAAGTCCTCGAAGAGGGCCAGCCCATCGACTCCAGTCGTCGCGGAGGCCACTTGCGAGGAAGAAATCGCATCCCGCACCGTCACCTTGGCCCCCTCCAGCTTGGGAGCAGCTTCGGTGAAGTAGTAGAGTTCGTCCACCACTTCGATTGCCAAGTCACCCGTCAAATCGGAGACGACGCGGAAGCGGTAGGAGACTGATCGGTCCCGTCCATTCTCAGGCCGGAGGACGAGGGTTCCCGAATAAAGATTGAGGGGAACATCCACGCCGGGGGCCAACAGGATATCGACGGAAGTGGTTTCTCCAGGGGCCAAATTGGAAATGACGGCCGGAGAGGTCAAGCTGATCCAAGAAACCTCTGGTAAGAGCACTTGCACCGCACCCGTCGCCAAACCTCCGGTATTGGTCACCTGCAGGTTCACCACCTTCGAGCCCCCTCGCAACACCGAGGCATTCAAGCTGGACGGCACAAAGCTCAGCGCCGGAACAAGCAAATCGGCTTGGATGGAGAAACGTTGCCCACGGGCCACCCCCTCTGCGGTGGTCACCTCGAGCCCAAACTGCCCGCTGCCGGAGAAACCACTGGCGGCCGAAACTGAAAGGGCAACCGTCATCTCTGCTCCGGCGGCCAAAGTGGTATTCGGGACCATGGGAGCGATGGTCAACCCGCTCGGCACATCACCTATCACCGCCACGGAAACTCCGGTGAGATCGACATTGTTGGGATTGCGCAGGATGGTCTCCACCACCACCGTTTCTCCTTCGTCCAAGCGCACCGGGGGAGGCCGATCGAACCCAATGGTCAAGATATCGAAGGCATCCTGCACCGGGGCAACGGACGTCCCGGGATGGGTCGCGCCGATGGTGTAGGAGCCACCCTCGTTGGGGAGCGGAGTCCAGGTTGTGGCAAACTGACCCACCGAGTTTGTAAAGGCGGAGATGACACGCTCGGAATCCCCCCGCCCGATGTGGATATTGACCATGGCATTGGCTGCCGCCGAGCCATCCCCCTTCGTGGCGGAGCCAGTGAACTCAATCGGGGTGTTGGCCGGGATCACGGTCTCATGCGCCGAGACCACCGCCGAGTAGGCAGCAGTGACCTCCAGGGGAATCGCCCGCACCGTGGTGTTGTTGGTCTCCAGAACCTCCGCCACCGCATTGACCGGGTCGAGGGTGGCGATGAGATAATAGGTCCCCACCTCGCGAGGCACAAAGAGGGAAACACTGCGGGAATAACTTCCCCCGGCCAAAATATCCCCACTCTGCTCGACCTGGCGAACCAACACATCATCCCCGCTGGGCGACGGGTCCAGCGAGAGGTAAACCCGCTCCAAAAAGGTGGTCTCGCGCAAGTCGGCCAGCCCGAGATTACGCACCCGGTAATCGACCGCGATGGTCGACTCCGTGCGCGCGGTCAAGGGAGCCGTTAAACGATCAACAGCCAAATCAGGCAAGAGCACATCGGTGACCGCAAAGCGCGCCAAGCCATCGGTATACCCTGTCGCAGCCGCCCGCAGAATGACGTTGCGGGTCCCGCTGGCGGCGCTCTCCAGAGCCGTGACGGTGAAAGTCGCTTCCTCCGCTCCAGCCGGGATGGTGAGGGTCGCCGGAGAATTGATCTCGCCCTCCGGCATCTGGGTCAAGGTCGCGGTCACCGCTTGGGCCGTAGAGATTCCCGAACGACGCAGAGTGAAAGTATTGAGACTGCCTTCATTGAGCAAACTCGCATTGGAAATCAGGGTCAAGGAAGGCCCCTCGTTATCACGCACTTCCAAGCTCACCACCGCGGAGGTGGAAACCACCTGATTACCCACGCGCACACTGGCCTGCAGGTCCACCATTTGATTGCCGTCTGCCAGCAAATCGTCATTCACATTGACCACAAAGCCAATCTCGGTCGCCCCGGCTGGAATCGTGACCGAAGTTGGCACGCTCGCTTGATCGGGCGCGGAATTGCTCAGGTAGACCAATTGGGCCAATCCGGTCGCACTGCCCCGTCGCACGCGCGCGGTCACGGTGCCCGCGCCCTCGGAGACCGTGGTCTCGTCCACTTCCAAAGTGAGCACCGGGGTGTCATCATCCAGCAAGAGCAAGCTGGCGACGCCATCGCGGTGATTCAGGGCGGTCGCCGTCACCTGCAGGTTCAGCGGGGCCTCCACCCGCGAATCTTGAATGGGAACGAAATCAAACTCCACGCTGGAAGCCCCCAGCGGAATGGTCACCAAGGGAAGGCTTTGAATTTCCCCTGCATGAGTGGTGCGGAGGCTGACCGTCACCTCCTCGGGAGCGGCCGTGGGGAGAGAAAGCGTGCCCCGCATGGGCATGCCTTCCACCAAGGTATTATCCGGAAAGCTAAGAGTGAGCTGGGGAAACTCGCGCACCCGCGTGACCGAGACGATATTGGAATCAGCGCTGCTGCCCGCCCGGTTGACGGCGGTGGCCACAAAGGAACTCAGGCCGGTGGGCAAGGTGGCATGGTAAGTGAGCACCCCGGAGGAATTGGTATAGCCCGAGAAAATCAACACCCCGTCGCGCCGGATGCGGACATTGGCTGAAGGCTGCGACTCGACTCGCAGGCTCACGGTAGGCACCTCGACCTCCAGTCCATCAAGCGGCTGGGTGATGCTCGGGGCAGGCAGCGGAGCCAGCGCAATGGAGATAGTGAGGCTTTCCTCCGAGTAGGTCCCCGCCGTGTCGTAGACCCTGACAATAAGTTCATAGGAACCATCGGAAAGATTGCCAACATTCCAACTGCTGCGCAAACCGTTGCCGACACTGGTATCGCGCCCGAGCAGCACCCGGCTCGTGCCCGCCACAGGCCGGTAGAAGAACTCGGCGCTGGCCACCCCCTGGTTGTCTGTCGCGGTCACCGAAAGCTCGCCCGTGGCCGCAAAGACTTCCCCGCCGAGGAGCGGACTGCCGTTCCAATCAAAAGAGGTGATCAGCGGCGGCTGGGCATCGATATCGTAGAACTCGCTGGCCACGCCCGAGGGATTGAAGCCCGCCTTGTAAGCGCGAGCCCGCACTTCGGAATCTGCCGCCACCATAAAGGGTCCGGTATACACGGCAGAAGTTTCATCGGGGTCGGTGCCATCAGCGGTGTAGTAGAGAGTGGCGTTCTCCGTCGCGGTGGCAATGGTCACTTCAACGGCCTCAGTATAGGTGCCTCCGGCGGGAGAGATGACTGGGGTGCTCACGGTCTGAGTGAACTCGGCATTGCTGAAGAGCTGGCTTTGCGGGACGGGGGCAAAGGGTTCGCTGAAGGATTGCCAACGGAAACTCATGAAAGCCGTGCTGGTTTCCTCCACATACTCCAGCTCGATATCGTAGAGTTCACCAGCCACCAGCGACACCGGGGCGGCGAACCGCTCGACGAGGCTGGAGGAATCCAACTCATCGATGAGGAGCTCGCTTTCGTCCTCAAAAGTGCCGTTCTGATTGAGGTCAATGCGCAGGCGCGAGCCATCGTCCCGCGTGGAGAAAATGTAATCCTCCGTGAAGCGGGCGAGAATTTTTCCCGTCCAGCGCACCGAAAAGGAGTCGGGGTCGATGGCCGGATCCGGACTGCCACTTCCCCAGTTGAAGTCGACATTGGGATCCAGGCGCACCAACGAAGAACCGGTGAAGTCATCGTTGTTGTAGTAGGTGCCCAGCAAGCCGTCCCCCCCTCCCGGCGGATCACCCACGAGGTAGGTGGCTTCCGAGAGGTTGCTTGGATTCAGCCCGGCGGCAAAGGCCCGGGCCCGCACCCGCGCGGACCCCGTGAGAGTGAAGGGGGCCGCATAAGCAGTCGCGCTTTCATCCGGCACGGAGCCATCCAGGGTGTAATAGATGGTCGCTCCCGGCGTGCTGCTTTGCAGCGTGACGGTCACTCCCGAGGGATAAAGAGGCGAGCTATCGGGAGAAATCCCCACGATCCCGGTCGCGGAACTGGCGATGCCATAGTTTGCGCGAATCTCGGCTTCAAAGTTTTCCCGCTCAAAATCATCAAGAGCAGACTGATAAAGAATCACTTCCCCGATCGCACCGGAATAATACTGATCGGAAACCCAGTTACTCCGGGCCAAATAGTTGAGGTGCCGCAGAACATTGGAGGGCATGTTGACGGCCTCCTCCACTTCCAGATTACCATTACGGAAGATGCGCGTTTGACCATCCGGAGCCTGCACCACGGTGAGGATTTGCGCGGTTTCGGAGCGGAAGGCATTGGGAGCGACCAGCTCATCCCACGCACCTCCCACCCGAGTGATGTAAGCAAAATCGGTGGTCGTGCCGTTGCGAGCAAAAATCAAATTGTCGTTATTCTGTCCCTGTCCGAGCTCCAGCAAGCGCCCCCACCTGGTCAGGTTCTCATCGGGATTGAAGACGAAGATCGCCGTCACTCCCCGACTAAAGTCCTCGTATCCGGGGGCCAGAGAAAGATGATCGTCCACACCATCGAAGACCACGCCCGGCCCCGAGCCGATTGCGGCAGGCTCGAGTTGGGGAGATTGGCTCACCTCCAGAGCCAGCGCGTCGGCTCCTTGACCGGAAAGATCGCGCCAGCGTGAGACTCCCGCGCCATCGCTCTCGATACCTTTCGCGGCACTCAACCAGAGAAGCATGTCGGCTCGGGAAGGAGGCTCGGGAGCGGAGGAATCGATGTAAAAAATCCCTTCGCTCACCGGGCTGGGCCGGTAACCCGCCAGATACGAGCGGGCTTTGACCACGGTGTCTGCCGAGACGGTCAAGCTGCCGGTGTAGAGGGCCGAACTCTCATCAGGCTCGGAGCCATCCAGAGTGTAACGCACCTCCGCGCCCGCTACCGCCGGGGTCAGGGTCACACTCTGGCTGGAGGCATAGAGTCCCCCCAGCGGGCTCATGGTCGGCTCGGGCAGGGACTGGGCGGCCAGTCCGTGCTTGTGCGAGAGATAGCGGGAGACCTCCTGCCGTTCTCCCGGGGTCAAGACCCGATCATAGATGAGAACCTCGGCCAGCGCGGTATTGCCCGTCTCACCACTGTAGGTTCCTTCCCCTCCCCCCAGAGCCACGCGACCGAGATTTCCCAGGATATTGGGGGTCTCCGCTAGCTGATAACCATTGAGGAAGTAGCGGCTCACCGACTCTCCTTGCTCAGCGATGGCCAAAGCAGGTTGACCGAGGAAGAAGCTATCCAGGTAGACCCAGCCGTTGGCATAATAGCCATGACGGTTTGAAGAATAGGTGCCCAGGAGCCAGTTCGCGCCACTGCCACTTTGCAGCAGGCGACCCGATCTTCCCTCCCGTTGTTCAAAGACAAGGAAAATGGTGGAGGGTCTTTCGACCAGAAAATCATCCGGACCGAGCAAGCCATCATTTATACCGTCGAAAACCACCACGTCGGTCGCTGGCGCGGTCTGGTCGAAGCCCGCCGGGCGGAACTTGGCATTCGCCATCATGAGATAACGATCATCATTCACCGGGATGCCCGGGAACAAATCTTCTTCGAGAACAGAGTAGCGACTGCGATTGAGATAAGTGATGCCAAAGTGCTGGGGCTGGTTATTCAAATCCTGGCTGAGATATCTGTCCGCCCCCACATAACCCGTGGCGTAAAGGGTATAAGTCCCCGGTTCCAGCAACACGGGAGCAGCCAAAGGACGGAGGCGCACCCCTTCCTCCAGCACTCCCGGCTCAGCATTGGTAAAGGTCATCGCGGCCAACTCTTCCCCCAGCGTATCATCCGCCCGATCGCCACTGCTATTTCCGCTGGTTCCCCCGTCATCCATGCGGAAGAGGCGCACGGTAATAGACCCGGCGATACCGTCGCCATCGGAGTCCATCGCTCCCAGGTGGGTGACCTCGACCGGTTCATCGACCTGAAAATCGGCAGCGAGGAAACCATTGTAGGTATGAGGCGCGGTTGCCGCGGAATAAGGGGCAAGAATCCGGGACTGTCCTTGACCTCCAAACTGGCTTCTCTCCCGCACCGGTGCTCGCTCGGAAGACACTTGGGAGGCATCGCGGCCGAATCCCGACAAGTCTCGCCAGCGCTCCACCCGGCCCGCTTCATCCAATTCCACCCCCACATCGGCTCGCAGCCAAAGAGCGGGATCGGTGACCGGGAGAGGATGGGCGGCCAGATCGCCGAAGAAGCTCTCCGCAATGGGACTGGCCGCCAGACCGGGACCGAAAGCCCGCGCGCGCACCAGCGTGCCCCGGGGGACCGAAAAAGGTCCGGCGTAGAGGGCTGAGGAAGCCGTCGGCTCACTGCCATCCAAGGTGTAGCGAATCTCCACCCCCGGGGTGACGGAAGAAAGATCGACCTCCACCGACCCCGTGCCATAGCCCGCCAGCGGCCCGATTTCAGGAATTTCAGCCTTGGGCTGATAGAGGCCATTGCGAGCGGCGAGATAGTTGGAAATCTCATTCATCTCGGTCTCATCGAGGACCCGGTCGTAGACCAGCAATTCCGAGATACGCACGGCGAGAGGATTGGTCGAAACGCCATTTTCCCCTCCTCCGAGAAGAAGGCGCCCGGGATTGGCACTGGCCAGCGATCGGTTGGTCGTCACCTCCTGCCCGTTGCGCCAGGCCGTGGTGAAATCCGGTCCATTGACCATCGCAGCGAGAGTGGGCTGCTGGAGCGCGAAGTTCTCGTCCCGCACCCAGCCATTCACATAGTAGCCGCCCCGGTCAATCGACCAATTGAAGCCGCTGGTATTCTGCAAGACATCACCGGAGTCCTCGCGATCCAGTTCAAAGACCACCAGCACGGTGGAGGGACGCCCGAAATCCATCTCCTCCCCCCCCTGCAAGACATCATTCACGCCATCGAAGACCAGGGCCGGGACGGCCGAACTTTCGCCCTCGGGCAAAATCCGGAAATTGGCGGCCCCGTGGTAGTCCAGAGCGCCCCCCCCATCGACGATGGAAGGGAACATCCCGCCCGTGCCGTGGTAGATCGCCCCCGTGAAAGCCAGTCTGTCATCGGAAAGAGTCGTGGCCCCCCCACCTTCGTAATAGAGGTCCCCTCCCGTATAGCCCCAAGCAAAGACGGTGTAGTGACCGGGCGGCAGGGTCACGGGACTGGCGAGAGCCTTGAGCCGCTGTTGGGTCTTTACCAACTCGCCGGGAGCGGCCGCAGTGAAGGTTTCGCTCGCCAAAAGAGTTGTCCCGCTATCGTCGCTCCGGCTGGCTGTGCCTTGGTCGTCACGGGACCAAAGCTCCACCGTGATGGTGCCGGAGAAGCCATCACCCAAATGATCGAAGGCCCCCAGATGCGTGACCTCGACGGCCTCGGAAACAGTGAAGTCCTCGCCCAGACTCCCGCCATAATTCCGGTTGCCGGGCGCACCGGTGCCCTGAATCAGGCCTTCCTCCCCCCGCAAGCCCTGCGGGTGCCAGTGCGGGCGCAGCTCGGCAATGCCCTGTCGCACATGATTGCCGTTTCCGGTCAAATCCTGCCACTCCACGACGCCCTCGTTCGCATCCAAGGTCAGTCCCCGATCAGAGCGCAACCACATGCGCGCTCCCGCCACGGGCAGCTCCAGAGCACTCTCCTCACCGTAGAACTCCTCGCCGAGGGGACCGGCCACCCCGCCCAAGTAAGCGCGCGCGCGGAGAAGAGTGCCGCGAGCGACGGTGAGCGGCCCGGCGTAGAGATTGCTGCCCGCATCAGGCTCGCTGCCGTCGGTCGTGAAGCGGATTTCCGTGCCCGTCAGGGGAGCCTCCAGGCCCACCGTGACCGCGCCCGTTCCGTAATTCCCGCGAGGAGAAAAGACCACCGCCGGCACCACGGGGTCGCTGCCCGTGTAACGGGTGCGCAGCCAGTTCTCCACCTGCAGCCGCTCATCCTCGGAGAGCGCGCGCTCAAAGGCCACCACCTCGGCGACATCAACCCAGAGAGGATCGATGGAGTGCCCTTCCCCGCCCCCGAGGGTCAGGCGCCCGGGAGCTCCCGTGCGGGTGGAGAATTCATTCCAGAGGTCGCTGTTGATGAAAAAGTCGCTGCCGCCCGCCGTCATCCGCAAAGAAGCGACCGTGATCTGCCCCCGGGGGATGGCACGATTGTTGATCCAGCCATCCAGATAAGCCCCGTCATCCCGCAAGAACCACCAATCATTGCTGGTCGCACTCTGCAGCACATAGCCAGCGTCCGTCCCCCGTCGATTGTAGACGGTAAAGACCGTGGACTCGGCGGGCAGGGTCGAGCCCTCCACGGCGATGAGGCCATCATTGGAGCCATCAAAGGTCACTGTCGGGTAGGACGTCGGCGAGGCCCCGCTGCGCACAAAGCGAAAGTTGCCCGAGGCCTCATACTTCACCGGATGGGAATCGATCGTCGTGGGCCAAGCCCCGGCCCCGGAGCCATTGCGGGAGCGATTGACAAACTCCACCCCCTGCCCCCGGCTCCAACTCCCATTGGAGCTGTTGTGATACCGATTGGAGCCCGAGAAGCCCCAGGCCAGAAGAGTGTAATCGCCAGGAGGCAGGGTCACCGGAGCGGGCAATACCTTGGTGCGGAAACCCCCTTCCCCGAGAATTCCGGGATCGGCCGGGGTGAATTCCATTTCAATGAGAGAGCTCCCCGCCGTATCGTCTTGGGGGGTGAGAGTCGTGCCCCCATCGTTGCGCGACCAAATAGCCACCGTCACACTGGAGGCAAAACCATCCTCCAAATGGTCAAAAGCCAACATTTCAGTGACTGAAATTTCCTCATCCACCACAAAATCCATGCCCAGAGTGCCATTGAAGTTGTGACCCCCAGCGGTCGATTGGGAGGAGGGCACAATTGCCTGCCCCTGGCCAACCTCCATTCCCCGCTCGCGCCAAGTGGGACGGAGCGCGGAAATCTCCTGGGTGAGATCATTGCCGTGGCCGCTCAGGTCCTGCCAACGGCGGATGAGCCCCTTTTCATCGCGCTCGACTCCCAGTCCCGCCCGCAGCCACATCACGGCATTGGCCACCGGCACTTCACTCGCCGCACTGTCTTCATAATAGCGGGCCGCGCTTCCACTCGCCGGATGATCAGCCAGAAAGGCGCGCGCCCGCACCTCGCTGCCCCGGGCCACAGTGAAGGGAGCGCTGTAGAGCGAGTCTGCCGCCGTGGGTTCAGAGCCATCGAGGGTGTAGCGGATTTCCGCCCCCGGGGTGGGACAACTGAGGGTGACCTCCACCGGGCCGCTGCCCACGGCCACCGCCGGAGAGATTTCCGGGTTGGCCACCGCCACAGGAGTGGGTTCGTAGCGTTCCGCCAAATAAGCATTCACCTCCCAGCGCTCGCTGGCAGTCAGCTCCCGCTCATAAACCAGCACCTCGGCGATGCGGACCGCCAGCGGGGAATTGGACCGTCCGGCCCCGCCCCCCAAGGCCAGGCGACCGGGGACGGCATTGTTGGGAGCGGGGTTGTCCGTCCAGTCCTCCCCTTGCACAAAGGCCCGGGTCTCACTGGCAAGGCTGGCCACCTCCACCCGCCAGGGCTGCCGCCAGTCGCGATTGCGCTGGCTCACCGAACCCAGGGCATAGGCGGTATCGTGGTCCAGATACCAATGATTGCCCGCGCTATTTTGGAGGACAAAACCGCTGTCATTCCAATCGCGCTCATAAACGGCGAAAACGCTGCCCGGCCGACCCAGGGCCAGGGTCTCGACAGCTTGAAGACCATCATTGCTCCCATCGAAGCGGAGAGCGGGCCGCTCGACCGGAGTCTCCCCTGCCAGCTGGAAGCGGAAATTGGCCGCACTCAGGTAGCGATCATCCAGCGTCGAAAAACTGGTTCCCCAGCTCCCCGGCGCATTGCTGGCGGAGTTGCGCGACCCCACCCGCCGCACCGCTTGCCGGGGCCAACCGCTGTCATTGCTCAGATACTGGTAACGCTGCCCCCCGTAGCCCCAGCCCCCGATGGTGTAATTGCCCGGAGCAAGGGTGAGCGGACTGGCCAGAGGCTTCCAACGCTCCCGGCCCACCAGCAAACCGGAGTCCGCAGGGGTGAAAATCACCTGCAAAAGAATGGCCCCCTCGGCATCATCAGAAGGATCCCCGGGAGTGCCATTGTCCAGACGCTGCCAGATCGCAACCGTGATGTCTTCGCTCAGCCCGTCGCCATCCTGGTCGAAAATCCCCAACTCGGTGACTTCGATCGCTTCCTCGACCACAAAATCGGTGGCCAGGGTGCCGCCATAATTTGAACTGCCATTGAGGTTGCGGGGAACACGGCCCAGCTGCCCCCCGGCCAGCACCAGCCCCCTCGTCGCCACGCTCGGGCGCTTGTCCTCACTGGCCTGTTCGAAATGATGCCCATTCCCCGACTGATCCTCCCAGCGCTCCACGCCTCCAGAGCCATCGACCACCACCCCCAAATCCGCTCGCAACCAAACCTCCGGGTCCGCCACCGGCGGCGATTGGGCAAAGACCGACATTCCCCCAAGGACGAGCCCCCCCAGACTCGCCAGTAAACAAGCGTGCATTTTCATAGTCCCCGAATGATTCCCTCTATCTTTAAGAGAATTTCCGAAGAACGGCAAACCCCTTCACTCTTTCTCCTGACCAGACCTTATAAAAACACTTGAAAAACAAACCTCTCCCCAACTCACAAAGCTTTTCCCAAACGGGCCCTTTTTGCTTCAGAAACCTTAAACAGTCTGCAGACGGCCTCCCAGAGACCGCAGAGTCCACCTTACCGAAGGAGAGAACAATTGGCAAAAATGGCGCGCTTTCCCTCACCAGAGAAGCGAAGAAACCTCAATTTCCCGAAAAAAACGTCGTTTTCAGGTTGAGAGCACCCTAAAAAATCACCTTTTTGCCCAAAAATAACAATTTTCGACTTGCAAATCGAGCCACCAGAGACGAAAAACCCTCTCAACCCAAATTATGGCCAAGAAACAAGCACTCGACGGCGCGCAAGCGCTCATCAAAACCCTCGATGACCTCGGGATCGAATATATTTTCGGTTACTCGGGCGGGGCTGCCATTCCTATCTTCGACGCGCTCGAAACGGTCAAGACCAAGATGAAGTTTATTCTGGTCCGCCACGAACAAGGCGCAGTCCACATGGCAGACGGATACGCCCGGGCCACGGGCAAACCCGCCGCCGTGCTGGTCACTTCCGGCCCTGGGGCAGGAAATACCGTGACCGGACTGATGACCGCGATGATGGACTCGGTGCCCATGATTGTGCTTTGCGGCCAGCAAGTGACCTGGATGTTGGGTAAGGACGCCTTCCAAGAGGCTGACATTTTCGGAATCACCATCCCGGTGGTGAAGCACAACTATCTGGTGAAGGACACCAACGCGCTCGCTCGCATCGCCCGCGAGGCGTATCACATCTCTACCACCGGGCGCCCCGGCCCTGTTTTGATCGATATTCCCAAGGACATTTCCTCGGGAGATTTCACCGGAGACCTCAATCCTCCCCTGGACTTGCCCGGCTACGATCCCACCGAGTCGATGACCATCGATCCCACTCCAGTGGAGGAGGCGGCGGCTCTCATCGCTCAGGCCAAACGCCCCGTCATCTTGGCCGGACAGGGTTGCATGATTGCACGAGCGGACAAGGAGCTCATGCAGCTGGCCACCACCCTGGGCAGCCCGGTGACTTCCACCTTGCTCGGCAAGGGCGTCTTCCCCGAGACACATGACCTCTCTCTGGGTATGTTGGGCATGCACGGGACCGCCTATGCCAACAAGGCCATGGTGGAATGCGACCTCCTCATCAATGTCGGCTCCCGCTTCGATGACCGCATCATCGGCAAGCCCGACAAATTCTGTCAGGACGCCAAGATCATCCATATCGATATCGACCCGGCGGAGATGGACAAGATGATCCGCCCCGATGTCCAGATCGTGGGTGATGCCAAAGCCGCTCTCAACCACCTCTTGGAAAAAGTGCAGCCCCTCGAGACCGCCGAGTGGCTCACCCGCCTGGATGGTTACAAGAAGAAGTTCCCTCTCAGCTACCGCAAGCAGGGTGGTCTGCGTATGCAGCAGGTCATCGCCGAGCTTTACGAGCAAACCGAAGGCAAGGCCATCGTGACCACCGACGTGGGCCAACACCAGATGTGGGCCGCCCAGTTTTACAAGAACGACGAGTCCTTCCACTGGATTTCCTCCGGCGGGGCCGGCACAATGGGCTTTGGCTTCCCCGCGGCCATCGGAGCGCAATTGGCACAGCCTGAGAAATGCGTCATTTCCATCGCTGGTGATGGCGGCTTCCAAATGACCTTGTTCGAATTGGCCACCGCGCAGATTCACAAGCTCCCCATCAAGATCGTGGTCCTCAACAACCACTACCTCGGCATGGTGCGCCAATGGCAGGAACTCTTCTTCGACAACCGGGAATCCGGGGTCGATCTCCTCGGCAACCCCGACTTCTGTAAACTCGCCGCCGCCTACGACATTCCCAGCGTCAACATCAAGCGCCCGGCCGATGTCTCCCGCAAGATCGAGGAAGCGCTCGCCTACAACGACGGTCCCATTCTCATTCATGCCGAGTGCGTGAAGACCGAGAACGTCTTCCCCATGATTCCCGCCGGTGCAGCGATTGAAGACATGATCACCGAGCCGCCCAAGACCAAGATGGCCAAGCCCGTTGGCTCCACCTGAAGCCAGACCTTCCCTTCACGCGGGCGGCTCCGGTCGCCCGCTTTTCCTTGTCTCCTTCTTCATTTTCTTCAACTTTTAAACTCTTTCCATGAAAACGATTGTCACTACCGACACCCCGGCCGAGGACACTTCCCGCGGCGGCGCCCACACTCTTTCCGTTCTCGTCAACAACAACCCCGGCGTGCTCATGCGCATTTGTCAGGTTTTCGCCCGACGGGGCTTCAACATCGACTCACTGGTGGTCTCGGAAGGCCGCAAAAAGCAATTCTCCCGCATGACCATCGGCATCTCAGGTGATCCCGAGGGCTTGGAGCAAATCATCAAGCAGGTCAACAAGCTCATCGACGTCATTCACTGCTACGAGCACACCGCCGAGAACGCGGTGGTGAAGGAAATGCTCCTCGTCAAAGTGCTCGTCGACGCCAGCCAGCGCACCGAAGCGCTGCAAATCGTCGACCATTTCGGCGGCAAGGCCCTCGATCTCACTCCGAAGTCCATGATCACGATGTTTCAAGGTGATAGCCCGAAGATCGATGCTGCCATCGGCATGCTCTCTTCCTTCAAGATCATCGAAACGGTCCGCACCGGAAAAGTTGTCATGGCCAGGGGCGAGCAACCCACCTAGAGTGGGGGTGCGATGAAAGCACTTCTTATCTCCTCAACTCTCGCCCTGCTCACCCTCTTGGCACCAGCTCAAGACGGGGAGCCCAAAGCCGCTGCGGCCGCCCAACTCCTCGACACCATGAAGGTGCGCGAGCAGATGGCCGTCGGCTTTCATGCCGCCATGGGACCCAGCCTGCAGCCCATGATCGAGCAGATGGGTCTCAATGAGGCCCAAGTGGCCGAACTGAACACGATCTTCACCGCCTGGTGGGAAGAAGATATCGATCAGGAGGCAGTCATCGCCAAGTTCACCGAACTTTACACCGAGACTTTCACCTTGGAGGAGCTGCGCGAACTCGACGCCTTTTACCAAACTCCTCTCGGCCAGAAGGTCCTCCACACCATGCCCGAGCTGACCCAGAAGGGCATGCAAATCGGGATGGAAGCAGCCCAGAACGAACAGGAGGCTCTCAAGAAGCGCATGCAGGCCTTCCAGGAAAAGGTGATGGAAGATCAAGCCGACGCGGAGGACGCCGCTGGTGACGAGTGAGCTCCCAGAGGGCTTGGCCTATGGTCCTGACGGATTGCCCCGCTGCTGGTGGGGCAATTCAGCGGACGATTACCGCCATTACCATGACCACGAATGGGGACGTCCGGTCCATGACGACCACCTCCTCTTTCAAAAAGTCGCCTTGGAGAGCTTTCAGTCCGGCCTGAGCTGGCTCACCATTCTACGCAAGCGCGACCATTTCCGTGCCGCCTTCGCCAACTTCGACTTCGAAAAAGTCGCCCGCTTTGACGAGAAGGATGTCGCCCGCCTCCTCGGCGATGCCGGCATCATCCGCCATCGGGGCAAGATCGAAGCCACCATCAACAATGCCCGCCGCGCCTGCGAGCTGGTGGGCGACTACGGCAGCCTCGACCACTTTTTCTGGCAATTCGTCCCCCCGGCTAGCGAACGCCCGGCCCACGTGGAGAAAGCCTCTCTGCCCGCCCACAGCCCCACCTCCACCCGACTGGCCAAGGAGCTGAAAGCGAGAGGGTGGAAGTTCGTAGGGCCGACGACCGCCTATTCCCTGATGCAGGCCTGCGGACTGGTCAACGACCACCTCGAAGGCTGCTCTTTTCGCTAGCGGTGGCCCGCCCGTTCGCGCACGATTTCGGCAACCCGCTCCACCGGATCGGGCTGGAACTCGTAAGGCACCTCAAAGACCGGAAAGGAATTTTCCATGTAGCCGGGCTCATGCGAGCCTTGTGAAAACTTGAGGTGCCGCCAGCCGATACGCCCATCCTTGCTGCCACCGTGGTCCTTCCACGCCTGGCGAACTCCGGCGAAATGAGTGGCTTCGACGCGGACCTGGCACTCTTTGCCCGTGCCAATGGCGTAGCCGGTGTCGGCAAAATCATAAAGATTGTTGTAGAGATGGACTTGGCCAAAGCGAACCCGGGGCTGCCGTCCACGCACCCCGGTCGTGTACCAATTGTGATGGAGAGTGACCCGTAACTTGCCCCGATCCCCGGTTGCCTTGTCACTATTGCCAATGAGATGCGCAAAAGAATGGCTATCCGGGTTCTCGAAGAAAAACCGGCACCAGGAGATGGTCACCAGATCTGCCCCCCGCACAATGGAACAAAGTTCGTCACTGCTATCGCGAAAATCGCACTGGGTCACGAAAACACGGCGGGCCCCGGAAATCTCCATCAAGTCGCCTTTCGCGGGCCCAAAGCTAAGCCCCTGCACGATGACGTTCTCGCCTTGGATTTTGAAAGCCCCCCCCGAGAAGCCCGCATCCGCGGCCACCCCGGAAAGAGTGGTGTGGGAGCCGATAGAGACACTTTTACTGAGAACAATCGGACCCGCGACGTGGATCACCTTTTTCTCATGACCTTTCACCGCGGCGAGGAAAGAGGCCTCATCCGCCACCCGGACCGGTCTGGCTTCTCCCCCTCCCGAAGTGCCTTTTCCCAGAGCCGCAAAACCGTCGGCCTGCAGCTCCGCCCAGAGCGGTCCCCCAGCAAGCGCGAGTAGACAAACAAGGACGGCCCCTCCTCTTCCCAAGGGGCGATTTTTTCCAAAAGTCTGTTGTTCCATCACTCGCCAAGCTGCCAAATGAAACCGGGGCCGACAAGCTCCAACCCTCCTCTTCCCTGGCCCAAAAATCCCGATTTTTGGGTAATTTCCGGTCCGGATGGCAGTAAACAAGTAGCAAAGAGCGGGAAACGACCCCGCCGGCAACCCCGAAAAAGGCAGGTGCTTAATTGCTTACCTGCCCCCCGATTCCTCCTTCAACCATGTCCAGAGTTCTCCGTCACCTACTCCTCCTCAGCCTTGGCTCCGGAAGTCTCGCTGCTGATATTTCCTTCAATTTCCAGATCCGTCCCATTCTTTCCAAGAACTGCATCGGCTGTCATGGACCGGACCCGGGGGATCGCAAGGCGGATCTGCGCTTGGACACCTTTGCGGGAGTGACCAATCCGGAGAGTGGCGATGCGGTCATCATCCCCGGAAAACCGGAGGAAAGCCTCTTCATGGAACGGGTCCTCACCGATGACCCTGACGACGTCATGCCCCCGCCGGAACACGGCCACAAGCTCTCCGCCGAACAAATTGCGCTCTTGGAACAATGGATTCGCGAAGGAGCGGAATACGAGACCCACTGGTCCTTCGCGCCTGTCGCCAATCCCGAGCCCCCGGCAGTCGCATCCTCGGCCTGGCCCCAAAACGAGGTCGACCACTTTGTCCTCGCCCAGCTTGAGAAGCTGGGCCTGGCACCCACCGCTCCGGCCAATCCGGTGGAGCTGCTCCGTCGCCTGGCGCTGGACCTCACCGGCTTGCCCCCCACCCTTGCGGAGGTCTCTACATTCAAAGAAGCCTATCGCGAGAATCCCCAGCAAGCGGTGGCGGAGGCGGCCGACCGCCTGCTCGCCTCTCCGGCCTATGGCGAGCACTGGGCCTCCATGTGGCTCGATATCGCCCGCTACGCCGACACCGTGGGCTACTCCGGCGACGAGCATCGCGACATCTGGCCTTGGCGCGACTGGGTCATCAAGGCCTACAACGACAACATGCCTTACGACCAGTTCATCATCGAGCAGGTCGCAGGCGATTTGCTACCCCAAGCCAGCGAGCAACAGAAGCTCGCCACCGCCTTCCACCGCCTCACCCTGAACAACAACGAAGGCGGCACCAATGACGAGGAGTTCCGCACCATCGCGGTGAAGGACCGCTTGAGCACGACGGTGAACTCCACCATGGGACTGACCGTGCGTTGTGCCGAGTGCCACACCCACAAATACGATCCCATCAGCCACGAGGAGTATTATCAACTCTACGCCTTCTTCAACCAGACGGCGGACTCCGACAAGCGCGACGACCGCCCGCGCATGCCGGTGATGCCCTTCGGCCACGAAGAGAAAACCCGCGAAATCAAGGCCCGCATTGCCGAGCTGGAGACTCAAGTGGACGCTCATAAGCCGTGGCAAGTTCTCACCTTTGACCAGATGGAGGGCACCGACGGTGTGGTCCTGCAATCCCAAGACGACGGCTCGGTGCTCGCCAGCGGCCCGAATCCGGACTACCCGACTTATCGCCTCTCCGCACCAGCGCCCGCCGGCCCCGTCTCGGCCCTGCGCCTCGAGCTCATTCCCGACGTCAGTCACAACGAATTCGTTGGTCGCGCCAGTGGCGGCGCAGTGGTGCTGACCCATGTGCGGCTGCTGGAGAAGAAAGCCGACGGCACGCAGGAGTGGCATCGCTTCAGCAAGGCCGTGGCCGATCACTCGCAGCCGAACCACGACATCAGCAAGGTCATCGGCGAAAAGCCCGAGAAATACGGTTGGGCGGTGAAGCATGACAAGGAAGGTCTCCGCGCGCGCCGCACAGCAGTGCTGGAGCTGGCCTCTCCCGTCACCCTCGCCCCCGACTCCCGCCTCGAAGTGGAACTGGTTTTCGAGGGTCCCTGGGTGCGCACCAGCGCCGGTCGCGTTCGCCTTGCCACCACCGCAGTCAGTGAGCCTGCCAAGAAATTCACCGAGAACACCCTCAATCCCATCGAGCGGCAAATCGCGGAACTGAAGAAAGAGCTGCCCCAGCCCATTCGCGTGCCGGTGACCGAGGATTTGCCGGCCGACAAGCAGCGCGAGACCCATCTCATGACCCGCGGCTCCTTCATGCAACTGGGCCAGAAGGTTTCTCCGGCTCTGCCCAAGGCCTTTGGTGAATTGCCTGCCGATGCTCCCCGCAATCGCCTGGGAGTGGCGCAATGGCTGGTCGCCGCTGACAATCCCCTCACCCCGCGGGTAGCGGTCAATCGCTACTGGGCACGCCTCTTCGGCATTGGCATTGTGGAGACTGAAGAAGACTTCGGTATGCAGGGAACCCTGCCCTCCCACCCCGACTTGCTCGACTGGCTGGCCCATCGCTTTGTCGAAACGGGCTGGGACCAGAAGGCCTTGCTCAAGCTGCTCGTCACTTCGGCCGCCTACCAGCAGGGTTCGGCGGCCACTCCGGACCGCCTGGAGAAGGATCCGCGCAATATCTATCTCTCCCGCGGTCCCCGCTTCCGCCTGACCGCCGAAGTGGTGCGCGACCAAGCCCTCGCCGTTTCCGGCCTGCTCAATCGCGAGCTCTATGGTGAACCGGTCTACCCGCCGACCCCCATCAAGCGCTTTGCCAACGCCTTCCTCGGCGACACCATCTGGGTCGAGAGCGAAGGACCGGACCGCTACCGGCGGGCGATTTACACTTACCTCAAGCGCTCCAATCCCCACCCCCTCTTCGAGACCTTTGACATGGCCTCCCGGGATGTCTGCGTGCTGCGCCGCTTCCGCACCAATACCCCCTTGCAGTCCTTCATGACTCTCAACGATGTGGTCTTTGTGGAAGCCGCCCAAGCCCTCGCCCGGACCATGAAAAAGTCCTCAGACAACCTGGAGGAGCAAATCCAAGAGGGCTTCCGCCAGGTGCTCTTGACGGAGGGAACCTCTTCCCAGGTGGACGCCCTGCGCGCCCTCTACGAAGAGACTCTCCCCACTTATCAGAACAACCGCGACGAGGCCCACCAGTTGGCAGGCACCGTTCCGGAACCCGTGAGCGACGAGGAGGCAGCCGAAGTGGCCGCTTTGACCGTCGTCGCCAATGTCATGCTCAACCTCGACGCTTTCCTTTGCAAATAAGATGAACCGAATCGACCCCGTCAACGAAGTCAGCCTGGCTCGCGCGCAGGCCCTTACCCGCCGTCACTTTTTGCAACGCTGCAATGCCGGACTGGGTGCGATTGCCCTGAACCAGCTTCTCGGTCAATCCGCCGGGGCGGCCAGTGCCGTCCCCGAGGCCCAGCCCCAGATCCCGATGTTTGCCCCCAAGGCCAAGCAGGTCATCTACCTGCACATGGCCGGCTCGCCGCCGCAGCACGAGATGTTCGATTACAAGCCGGAGCTGATGAAGCATCACCTCCAGCCTTGTCCGGAAGAATTCATTGAAGGCAAGACCTTTGCCTTCATCAAAGGCCGTCCCAAGCTCTTGGGCTCCATTTACGACTTCCAGCAATATGGGGAGTCGGGGGCCTGGGTAGGGGAAACCATGCCCCACCTCGCCCAGCACGTGGATGATTTGTGCTTCATCAAGTCCATGCGCACGGACCAGTTTAACCACGCTCCCGCGCAGCTGCTCTTGCACACCGGCAATGCCCAGTTTGGAGGCGCTTCCATGGGCGCTTGGGTCACCTACGGCCTCGGCTCGATGAACAATAACTTGCCCGGCTACATGGTCATGGTCTCTGGAGGCAAGAACCCTTCGGGCGGCAAATCACTTTGGGGAAGCAGCTTCCTCCCCTCGGTCTACCAGGGGGTGCAATGTCGCGCCAAGGGCGATCCCATCCTCTATGTCTCCAATCCCGACGGCATGTCCCGCGACATTCGCCGTCGCAGCCTGGACACTCTCAATCAACTGAACCGAATGGAATTGCAACAATTCCAAGACCCGGAAACCCTCACCCGCATCGAGCAATACGAGCTCGCCTACCGCATGCAGGTGGCCGTGCCGGGAGTGATGGATATCAGCAAAGAAAGTCCGGCGACCCTGGAAAAATATGGCGCCAAGCCCGGCGAAGCCTCCTTTGCCAACAACTGCGTGCTCGCCCGGCGACTCATCGAGCAAGGGGTGCGCTTCGTGCAACTCTTCGACTGGGGCTGGGACCTCCACGGGACGGCCAAAGTGGATGACCTCGAAACCCAATTCCCCAAAAAATGCCTCGAAACCGACCGCCCCATCGCGGCCTTGCTCTCCGACCTCAAGGAGCGCGGCTTGCTGGAAGACACCCTGGTCGTTTGGGGAGGAGAATTCGGCCGCACCCCGATGAATGAAGCCCGTGGCGGGTCCAAACTGCTGGGCCGCGATCACCATCCGGACTGCTTCACCACCTGGATGGCGGGCGGCGGCGTGAAGCCCGGCCTCACCTACGGGGCCACCGATGAGCTGGGCTACTCGGTGACCGAGAATCCAGTGCATGTGCACGACTTCCAGGCCACCATCCAGCATTTGCTCGGGCTCAATCCCCACCAGCATTCTTTCCCCTATCAAGGGCTCAATCAGCGGCTCATCGGGCCAACCAGTGCGCCCAAGGTGGTTCATGACATCCTTGCCTGAAGACAGTTCTTTCCCCAAAAAGGGTCCGCAATGACAGACGAGAATCCCTCGATCGAGTGGGCGGACTTCACCAAAGTGGACCTCCGCGTCGGCACCATCGTGTCCGCGGAGGAATTTCCAGAAGCGCGCAAGCCTGCTTACAAACTGCAGGTGGACTTCGGGCCCGGGATTGGCCTGCGCAAATCCAGTGCCCAAATCACCGCTCTCTATTCACCAGAGGAGCTGGTCGGCCGCCAGGTGCTGGGGGTGGTCAACTTCCCTCCCAAGCAAATTGGTCCCGTGCGCTCGGAATGCCTCGTCACCGGCTTTCACCGTGAGGACGGCGCGGTCGTGCTGGCCGCTCCCGACTCCCCCGTGCCCAATGGCACCCGCCTGCTGTGATTCCCCTTACTCTAGGAAATAGCTAAGACGCGGAGCCTTGTTGTAGACCACATTCTGCAAGGCCACCGAGAGCCGGTAAGCGCGATCCTGCATCAGGCAGGTGACCCGATGTTCACTGGGAATGGTGGTGGTGTAGAGGCGCAAACTCTTGCCCCCGGGCCCGAGCAGAAGCACTTCCTCCCGCCAATCTCCCAGAAAGTCTCCGGTGAGATTGGGCCAGCGCGAGAGGTAGCGCCCGCGACGACGGTTCTCGTAGGGCCAGGGAAAGCGATGGAGTTCCTCAGTCTCTTCCTGCTGCCAATTCCATTTGAAAAGACGATAGCCGCCGTAGATTTCGCGCATCAAGTCGCCATCCCACCACACCAGCCAATCCGTCTGGCGTGGCTCTTGCGCAAAGACTTCTCCCTCGATGGTGCGCAACCCCGTGCGATGGCCCCAGACCTCCATCCCCGGATGGCGCGGATCGATATTGGCCACCAGCCCCACACTGATGTCGCGCCCCGGGCTGTGTGTCCAGAGGGGCGCGCCCGTGCCCGCGTCGTGCAAACCCGCTCCCGGGGTTTGCCAACGCACGGTGTGACCCTCATTCTCAGTGACGAGATAGAGCTCCAAGCCCTCACGACGCGGGTCGAGGTCGCCCACCGCCAAGGTATCGCCATGGCGCCGTCCGGTGGAGTAGAGGCCGCTGCCATCATCATCCACCGTCATGGCCTGATAGACGATTTCATCGCGACCATCGCCGTCGACATCAGCCACCGCGAGGGAATGACCTCCCATCCCGGCGAACTCGGACACCCCTTCGTAGGGAGGGTAGGCCGGCCCGGTATCGAAGGTCCAACGGCGCGTGAGCTGCCCCTCCCGCCAATCCCACGCCACCAGAGCCGTGCGCCCGTAGACGCCCCGCGCCATCACCAGGCTGGGTCGCTCGCCATCGAGATAGGCAACACAGGCGAGGAAGCGATCACAGCGATTGCCATAGGAATCCGTGCCCCCATTGCCCCCACGCCCACCCCAGCCATCGATGGGGTCCCGCCCGGGCAAGTAGTCGGTGGTGATCAATTCCGCCCCACTCCGCCCCTCAAAAATGGTCAAAAATTCCGGGCCAGCAAGGATGCGGCCGTAGCTCTTGCTCCCTTCCTCCCGGTTGACCCAATCAGCCGCCTCATCTCCGATGATCTTTCCCTCCCCATCGCGGGTGCCATCGGCAGTCTTGCAAGCGACCTCAGCCCGCCCATCTCCATCCAAGTCGTAGACCATGAACTGGGTGTAATGCTCGCCCTCACGAATGTTGCGCCCGAGCTCGATGGTCCATAGGCAGGTGCCGTCCAACTCGTAGGCCTCCAAAATAGGGGGACTGGTCATCCCGGCAGAACCATTGTCACGGCTTTCACCCACAAAATGAACGACAAATTCATACTCGCCATCACCATCCAGATCCGCAAGCGAGCAGTCCCCGGCGCGATAGCCCTCCTTTTCCTGCAAAGGGATTTCCCAATACGATTCCTCCCGTAGCTCAACCGTCATCCCCCCCTCTTCTCCGGCCAAAGAGACGCGATAGGAGGGGGCGGGAGAAGGGTCGAGATAATTGGTCCCGGGCCCGGGAAGGGCCACCCGCTCTTCCTGGTCACCATTGATACGATAAAGCTCGTAGACAGCATCTCCGGCCTCACTGGCCAGGGCCCGCCAGCTGACAAAGGCCTCGCCCTTGTCCGTTTTCACCGCCACCAAGCCCCGGCCGAGCTGCTCCGCACCCTGCCCCGTCAGGAGCAGGAGGAAGAGTGCCGCCAACGTTGTTTTTCCCCTCGTCATTTGCCCCTCCTACCGACCGCGACCTCCCCAGCTATCAGGCAAAGGGCAAGTTTTTGCATTTCGGCAGAGCGAGGCTCAAACCCTTACCCCAAAAGGGTTATTCGCCTCCCGGGGCAATGACTTTCCTCGCTCCGGGGCTCGACAGGGGGCGGCCGGAAGGGCAGATTCCATCCTCATGCAACCCTTCCTTCTGCTCGTCTGCTTCCTCCTCGCAGGGGCGCTCGGTGCAGCCGGACAGAAGCAAGAATTTCTCGTGCGGATTTGGCAATCAGAAGACGGCCTCCCCGGCAATGTGGTTCGCTCCCTCACCCAGACCCGGGATGGTGCCCTTTGGGTCGCGACTGCGGAAGGCTTGGCTCAATTCAACGGCATCGAGTTCGCCAAGCTCTCCCCTCCCGGCCAGAGTCAGGGCGAACGGCTGCAATTTTTCCGCCTCTTCACTCTGAACGACGATAGCATTTGGGTCTCCACCTTCGACGGCCGACTCTTTCAAGTGGAGAAAGAAAGCGGGCAGCTGCGAGAGACAACCCTGCCCCCCACGGGTGGAGAAGAGCCCTCGCCGGTGATCACACGCCTTTTCCAGCACGAAGGGTCCACCTACTGCGTTCGTAGTCGAACTCTCTGGCAGGTCGCTCCCGAGAAGGGGAAAATTACCTCCCCTGCTCCCGAGCTGGCCCACGCCTCTCGCGAGGACCTCGCCCGCCAGCAACAACGGGGACGCGACGAACAACTCAAATCTCCCCACCAATTGCTCGATCCCGAGGGTGGCCGCTGGCGGCTTGCAGGCCAGGAGCTCACCTACCAGGCACCTGGTAGCCGCCACGCCCACCCGGTAGCGGCCGAGCTACAGGGTCGCCTGCTGATCAACGACATGCTCTTTGACCGGGAAGGCAATCTCTGGCTGGCAAGTCCGGTGCAAGGCCTCGTGCGCCTCCGGCCCCGCCGCGTCTCCCTCTTTGCCACCGACCAGGGACCCTATCGCAAGGCCTCCTACGCCGCGATGGAAACCCGGGACGGCACTTGGTGGATCGGCCCCCGCAGTGGCGGAATCGATGAAATCCGGGCGGGACAGCTCACCCACCACGAGCTGGTCTCGGGGGGCTACCCCCGCCCCATCGTCAGCATGCTGGAAGACAGCCAGGGCCAGCTCTGGTTTGCCGCCCGGGATGGCTCCCTTTTCCACAAGCCCAATGGCCGCATCCTGCCCGTCTTCACCGGGGAGGAGGGCATCTCCAAAGTCAAGGCCATTGCGGAAGACGAAAAAGGCCATTTGTGGTTTGGGGGCAGCAACGGCCTCTACCATTGGGATCGGGAGGTCATCACCTCTTTCGCCGGGGAGCCCCTCTTGGCCGGGCAGGAAATCTCCACCTTGGCATTTGCCCCCGGGGGCAAACTTTATCTGGGAACCACCTCTGGTCGCATTCTTTCCTACCATGAGAAAAATTGGCAGCTGGTGAGGGAACCCGGCGAGGGCGGTCGCCGCTGGATATCGAGCCTCCTCCCCCTCGCCTCCGACGAGCTCTGGGCCACCACTCTCGGGGAAGGCCTGCTGCTCTGGAAAAATGGCCACTGGCACCCCCTCGCCCCCTCTTCTGGCTTGCCCGAGACGCGCTTGACCGGCCTCGCGATCGCTCCCGGCAACGAAGACGCCCTCTGGCTGGGCTCGTTGGGCGGCATTCTCCAAGTCTCGCGCCAGGCCCTTCTCGCCCACCTCCTGGCGGGAGCCTCTCCCCCCGGCTGGATGCGCTTGGATCGCTCCGACGGACTCCCCACCCGCGAGTGCGTGGGAGGGGCCCACCCCGCCATTATCCGCGACCAACAAGACCGCCTCTGGTTTCCCACCGTCAACGGTCTCGCCGGTATCGAGCCCCAGAGATTCCCCATCCAAAGAACACCCCCCTCCCTGACGGTGGATCAAATCACCGTCAATGGTCAGCCGCGGCCCCTGCGGGCGAAAAACATCACCGTCGGTCCGGGCGAGATGCGACTCGGCTTCCACTTCACCGGACTGAACCTCAGTGCTCCCGAAAAGGTCACCTATCGCGTGCAGCTGGAGGGCCATGATGATGCGCCCCGCTTCCTCGGCACCCAACGCGAGGTGAGCTACCCGGCGGTCGCGCCCGGCTCCTACCGCTTCCTCGTCACGGCCCGCAATGGCGATGGCTTCGCCACCGAAGAGCCCACCGTCGTCGCCGTCCGGGTGCAACCCCACTTTTGGCAGACCCCCTGGTTTTTGCTCCTCACCCTGGCCAGCGCGCTGGGTTTGGCCGCTCTGCTCAGCGCCTATTTCGCGCGACGCCGGATGAAGGGCAAGCTCCAGCAGCTCCGCCTGCAGGGAGCGCTGGAAAACGAGCGCTCCCGGATCTCCCGGGATCTGCACGACGATTTGGGGGCCTCCCTCACCGAGTTGTCCCTCCTCTCCGCCCTCGCGGAAGAGGACCCCGACGAGAGCACCCTGCGTCCGGCTTTGCGAAATCTCTCCCAAAAGACCCGACAGGTGGTCACCGCCTTGGACGAGATCGTTTGGGCCACCACCCCGACCGAGGACAGCCTGCACTCCTTGGTGGAATACCTCAGCGCCTTCGCCCGGGAATTCCTCGATGCCGCGCAAGTCACTCTCCGCACCGACATCACCCGCGACATTCCCGATCTCCCCATCGGTCCCCGCCGCCGCCACGGCGTCTACCTCAGTATCCGGGAGGTTCTCAACAACGCGGTCAAACATTCGGAGAGCCCGGTGATTCACTTCCGCATCGCCATCGATCGGGAGCGGGAATTGATGCTTGTAGAAATCCGGGATGAGGGAAAAGGCTTCACGCCGTGTGAGAACCGCCACCGTGGAAATGGTCTTTCCAACCTTCCCCGCCGGATGCAAAGCTGTGGAGGAAATTGCGAAATCTCCAGCGAACCCGGCCAGGGAACCACCGTTCTCCTCACTCTCCCTCTCTACCGAAAAACCCCTTCTCCACTATGAATAGCCAACCAGTGATCGATGTCGGAATCGTCGAAGACAACGCCCCTTTGGGTGAAAGTCTCCGCAAAATCGTGGAATCCAGCGACCGCCTCCGCTGCCTCGGCGTGTGGGGAACGGGTGAGGATGCCCTCAAAAAAATCGATGCCTTCCGCCCCCAGGTCGTGCTCATGGATATCAATTTACCCGGGATGTCCGGCATCGAAGCCACTGCTCGGCTGAAACAATTTCTCCCCGAGATCCAAGTCATCATGGTCACCGTTTACCGTGACCACGACAAAATTTTTGCCGCTCTCAAGGCCGGGGCCTCGGGCTATCTGCTCAAGCGCTCTTCGCCGGCCGAAGTGCGCGAAGCCATCCTGGGCGTCTGCACGGGAGGAGCGCCCATGAGTGCCGAGATCGCGCGGCGCATCGTGGAAGCCTTTCATCAGCCCTCTGCCGAAGCCCCCGAGGAGATGAATCTTTCCCCTCGCGAGAATGACATCCTCGAGCAGCTCTGCGAAGGCCTCGCCAATAAGGAAATCGCCGATCGGCTCGGGATCTCGGTGGAAACGGTGCGGGTCCACCTCAAGCACATATACGAGAAGCTTCACGTCCGTTCCCGCACGGAGGCCGCCATGAAATACCGCGACTCCCGCCAAGCCGGCACCTGGCTCGGGGGAAGCTGAAAATACCCACGAAGAGGTATATCCCCGGAGAGTGGTTTTGCGCTTGAATGATAGTGATTGATAACCGGAGCACGCCCCATCGGCTCCTTCATTCACTCCTTCATTCACTCCTTCAAGCAAATGAAAACCAACCCAACCTTTTTGAAAACCCTCCTCCCCCTCGGCGCAGGTTTCGCCCTGAGCGGACAGACCTGGGGAGTCGATATCACCACTGCAGATGGCAACGGATTCGACGGCACGCTAACCGAAATCAACTACAGTGGAGTTTATGACGGTGGCTTCGACACCACCTCCTATCGCAACAACGTCTATCAGAACGGAAATCTGAGACATCTCCTCATTGTCCTGAAGTTCGATGTTTCCGCGAGCGGCCTCTCAGGTGACGATGTTTCGTCTGCCAGCATCACCCTCACCGCGCAAGGCTCATCCGGCAATGTGCGGGGCCGCAATTTGGAACTTTTTCTTGGCGACGACTCCCTCATTGACGAGAACTTGCGCTACGATGCGGCCAATCCATTCATCGACGACGCCTATCCGGCAGAAGGAGAAGTGGTAGGGGATGTTGACTTCGCCACCGGAACGACCCAGAACCTACTAACCTTTAACAACACCAGCGATGAAGGAACGACGGTCACTTTTGGTGATGATAACGCCGACTTCTTGGCCGCAGTTAAAGAGGCTCTTGACGGAGACGGCTTTCTAACATTTATCATTCATGGCGGAAACTCCCAATACCTCCCCTACTCGGACAATGATACCGACGTCAACCGGATGCCGACTCTCACCCTCGTCTCCAATTTGGACACCGACAACGACGACCTTCCTGATGATTGGGAAATCAGCAACTTTGGAGACATCACCACTTATGGTAAAGATGACGACCCGGATAGCGACGGATTCTCCAACATTCAGGAATTCGAGGCTGGCTCAAACCCCGATGACTTCTTCTCGATCCCCGGAGACATTGACGGTGATGAGCTCACTGATCTTTGGGAGGATGAGTGGTTTGGGAACAATGACGGAGTGATTGACGAGGCAGAACTGGCTCTCCAATCAGGTCTCGACGATCCGGATGGCGACTTTGGCGATAATACCGCCGAGGAAGAAGCCGGCACCGACCCGCAAAATGCCTTGGATTTCCTGGATGAAGACAATGGCGGCTCTGGCGATGGCCTGAACGATTGGTGGGAAAACCACTACTTTTTCAACACCACGACAGCGACCGATCCGGCGGGCGACAATGATGGCGACGGCGACACCAATCAGGAAGAATACGAGGGCGGCTCGGACCCCAACTGGAACCAATCCGTCGTGGGCGACATTGATGGCGACACTCTCCCCGATGGCTGGGAACTGCAGTATTTTGGGAATTTGACCACCTCGGACTTTCCGGAGGATGATCTTGATGGCGATGGTGCCACCAATTTTCAGGAAGCGACCGCGACCCCCGTCCCTTCCGACCCGAACAACATCAACTCCGTGCCTGGAGACTCAGACGGCGATCAACTGCAAGACGACTGGGAACTCACCTACTTCCTTGATTTGGCCGAACAAAATGGCCTCCACGATCCGGACGGCGACCTCTACACCAATGAGGAGGAAGAAACGGCGGGCACCGATCCTCTCGATGAAAGCTCCTTTCTCGACAGCGACGGGGACGAACTGAATGACCGTTGGGAGGAAGAAGTCTACGGAGCCATCACCGTGGTCGATGACGCCTCCGACGATAGTGATGGCGACGGCGCGACCGCCCAGGAGGAATACCTCGCCGGGTCGGATCCAAACAACGGGGATTCGGGACCGGGGGACCGGGATGGCGACGGTTTGGATGACGAATTCGAGGAATTCTACTTTGGCACGGTGGCTCTCTATGGAGCCGACGATGATCCAGATGGCGACTTCGCGACCAATCTGGAAGAGCAGGACAATATTTCTGGCGAAACCAGCCCCACCCTAACCAACAACGCCCCGGACAACGATGGCGAAGGCGGCTTCGGCGACGGCTTGGGCGATGCCTGGGAAATTCACTCCTTTGGTGATACCAGCACCACCGATGATCCCGGGGAGCGGGATTTGGAAGATCCGACCCTTATTCTGAGCGGGGATCCCGATGGCGATGGCTACCTCAACAGCGAGGAATTTGCGGCCGGTTCCAATGGGAACGATCCTCTCTCTACCCCGGATACCGATGGCGATGGCTTGCCCGAGGGCTGGGAGCGCTCCTTCTTCAATGGAGACGAAACCACCCAAACCGGACAAGACGACTCCGACAGTGATGGCCACAGCAACCTACTCGAATACTTGGCCGGCACCGATCCGAGCGATGCCAGCTCGACCCCAAATCCGGGAATCCTGAGCACCGAATTGGGACGCGGGGCGGACACCGACCTTGCCAATGACGACCAAAACACCCCGGATTCTACTTTTGGAGAGGTGGCAGCCATCGCTATCCGCAACAACCGCTCCAGCCGGCTGCACATTCCCTTGCTCCGCTTCGACATCTCACTGCTGAGCGGCGACCTGAGCCAGGCAGCACTCCGCTTGCATGTGCCCTGGGCCTCCAGCACAGGAGGCACGATCAACGTTTACGGACTCCTCGATGGAAGTGCGGGCGAAGATTGGGACGAGACCAGCACCAGCTACGCCAACGCCCCCGGCATCATTGAGGCCGAGCGCGGCGTGCGCAACGTCTTTGCGTCTGATCCCCGCCAAGTGGTCTTACTCGGCACTTTCACGCCCAATGGGGAAGGAGTTTTCATCTCCAATCCCAAGAATTTGGATTTGTCGACCTTCCTCGAACGAGACGAGGACGGACTGGTGACCCTTTTCCTCGATGCTTCCAATGGCAACCGTTGGCATGGAATCACAATGAAGGAGCATGAAAGCGATCCGGCCCCTGCCCTCGTCCTCCCCTTTGCCTCCGTCAACACCCCGGTGACTAGCGGCCTTGAAATCGACGGCATCACGGTCGATCCCTCGGCGGGAGAAACGACCCTCAAGGTGGCAGGCCTGAGCGCGGGACAGGATTATCACCTTGAGACCCTGCAACCCGGAGCCATGACCTTCAGCCCCCTTGCCGAGTCCACTTTCACCGCTACCGGAAGCGCCCAAGATATCATTTTGAGCACGGACTTTTCGACAACGTCCACCCTTCTGATTCGGGTCAAAGAAGGAAGTGCGCCCTGATCCCCCGGGTGCTTGCATTTTTCCGTCTAGCAACCGAAAGCCCTGCCGGGAAAGACTCCGGGCAGGGCTTTTTCGCGTTTTTCCATCCGAGAGAAATTTCCTACCCCGCCCTTGCTCTCCGGTCTTAGCCTGCAATAGAGTCGGGGCATGAGAACGATGATGAACTTCACCCTCGCCATCCTGCTGCTGATTGCCTTTTTGGGTTCGGGCGCCTTTTTCGTTCTCATTTCCAAAGATTTGAAATTGGAGCGGCGCAGCGAGGAGAGCGCTCTCCCCGCCACCTCCGCCCCAGCCCCGCCAGCCGAGCCGCCTGCTAGCGAATGAGCTACGAGGATTACCAGGAGCTGATGCAAGCAGTGGTCGCCCGGCAAGGTTACGAGGGCTTCCACCCCTCGCTCTATCTCGTCGCGACGGAGGATCCCTTCCGCATTCTGGATTGCCCCCTTTCTCCGGAAGGCGAAGGCGAAAAAGCCAAGGCCTTTGCCGCCGAACTCCTCGCCGAAGGCGCGACAGCCTACCTCGCCTATCGCGCGGGAGAGCGAAAGGTCGAGGTCTGCCTCATCGAGGACTTTCAACTGACCGAGAAGGTCATCCTCCGCGTCCAGTGATCAGGACTGAATGAGTTCGTCATCTTCCTCGGCGGAAAGAGCCAGCGCGCAATCGATGAGGGCAAGATGGCAATAGGCCTGCGGAAAGTTGCCCAAATGGCGTCGAGTCCTGATATCGAGGTCCTCACCGTAGAGTTTGTGCTCGTTGGCAGCCGCGAGCAGGGACTCGAACATCTCCCGCCCCCGCTCCTTTTGCTTGATTTGGACCAGGGCTTTCACCATCCAGAAGGAACAGACCGTAAAGGCACTCTGAGGCTTTCCGAAATCATCCTCATTGCGATAGCGGAACATGAGGCCATCTTCGCAGAGCTCCTTTTCCGACTGCTCGACGGTAGAAACGAAGCGAGGATGAGTGGGATCGATGAAGCCATACTCGGCCATCAGCAAGTTCGAGGCATCGAGGTCGTCCGCCCCGTAGGCTTGCACGAAGGCTTGTTTGCTCTCTGACCAGCCCTTGGCATGAATATCCTCGTGGATGCGCGCCAGGGCGGGGCGTTGGGAGTCGGCCCAAGTGGTCTTGCCGAGCAGCTCGGCAATCTTGATGGCCCGATCAATCGCTACCCAGCAAAGCATCTTGGAAAAAACGAAATGCCGTTTCTCGCCCCGGATTTCCCAGATTCCCCGATCAGGCTCCTGCCAGGTGGCGAGGACAATCCGGGCCACCGAACGCACCCGCGTCCAGATCTGGTCGAGGGACTCGGGAGTGCGCCGCCGCAGCATCAAATCCTGATAGATGACATCCAGCATCACCCCGTAGATATCATGCTGATTCTGGGTGTAGGCAGCATTGCCAATGCGCACCGGCTGAGAGCCTTGGTAACCGGACAAGTGGTCGAGAGACTTCTCGGTCAACTCCCTCTCCCCGCGGATCCCATACATGATTTGCAAAGAATCATCCTTGGTGGGCATGGTTTGCAACATCCAGTCGATGAACCGGGAAGCCATGGAGGGGTGCCCGATCTTATGCAAGACCGCAACGGTCATGGAGGCATCGCGAATCCAACAAAAGCGGTAATCCCAATTGCGCTCTTCCCCAATGGTCTCGGGCAGCGAGGTGGTGGCCGCCGCCACCAACGCACCGGAAGGACTGAATTGCAGCATCTTCAGCAGCAGTGCACTCCGGATCATCTCCTCCTGATAGAGCTTGGTCTTGTGGGTGCGCTCCACCCAGAGCATCCAGTAGGCGCGCGTCCGCTGCAGCATGAGTTCCACCCGCGCGGGATTGGGCACCTGCACCTTGTCGTGATAGCTCAAAAGCAAAAACCCGTCCTTCTTCAGGGAAAACCCCTCTCCCCGCCGAATCGCTCCTGCATCCAGGTTGGTCCAGAGATAGACCGATTCATAGATCTCACAGCTGGGACCTTCCCAGTGGGTGGTGGCTTTGAGGCCCTGCCCGTGCTCTTCCACCCAAGTTTCCCCCCGGGCATATTCCAGCTTTGGATCAAAGGTCACTCTCACCTGCGGTTCCCCTTCCACCACGCGCAAAACCCGGACGATATCGGAGCTCACGTCCTCCCGACTCTCCACTCGGCTATCAGTGGTGTAGCGCGGCATGAAATCGATCAGTTCGAAGATGCCCGCCGCTCCCTGAAAGCGAGTGACGAGAATATTGGTATGCCGCTCATATTGCTGCGACACCACTTGCCCATCCACCATCGCGATGCCGAAACGGCCGCCCTTTTGCTCATCCAAGAGCGAGGCGAAAACGGTGCCGGAATCGAAGTCCGGCAGGCAGGCAAAGACAATGGAGCCCACGGCATCGACGAGAGCGCAGGTGCGCCCGTTGCCAATGAGAGCCATATGATAATCGTCGGAAAGGTCAGGCAAAGAAGGATTACTTTTGAGGTCGGTCATCGGTTGCTTGAGTGGGAAAGTTCGTGCTGCAGGCTTTCGAGAAAGACGCGCACGCCACTGGTATCGGTCCGATAATCAGCACGGGTCGAGCCAGAACCAACTTTGACAGTATAGAACTCCCTCGCGCTCGGGGTGAGGGCAAACATGGTCTCATCTGTCTGATCATCCCCGGCTGCGAAGGCAATCTTGCTCTGCCAGCGATCTAGAAGATGATCCACTGCGGCTCCTTTGCTCACCTGCAGGCTGGAGACCTCCACGATCTTTTTCCCATGATGAACCGTCACCGGCATATTGGCCGCCATGGCGGTGAGCTCGTCGAGGAGCCCCCGCGCCCGCCAGGCCCCGAACTCGGGCTCGGCATTGCGATAGTGCCAGACCACCGCCGACTGCTTTTCCTCCACATGGGTGCCCGGGGTAAAGAGCGCGGCCTCCTCGAGATGCTCGCGAATCTGGTGCCGCCAGTCGATGTCCACATGGGGATTGAGCAGCTCCCACTCCGTCATGCCTTCACCCAACCACCGGTAGCCGTGCTCGCCCACCAGGGTCAGCCCCAAGCCACCGAGGTGCTCTTGCAAGAAAGCCGGGGGACGCCCGCTCACGATGGCCACCTTCATCCTTTCCAATTCTGCCAGCGATTGCAGCAGAGGAGGCAGCTCCTCATCGGGCACCGCATCCTCCGGCTTATCGGTAAAGTCCCGCAAAGTGCCATCATAATCCAAAAAGAGCCCCACCGATTGGCCTTCCCGCCAGCTGGCCGCTATCTTTTTCGCCAAAGGCACCATCTCGGCGATGGCGACCCGCTGCTCCCGCTCCGGCACCCGGTCGAGCTCCTCCACGAAGCTCTGCGCCCAAGGACCACTATGGCGGAGGCGCAGACGCTTTTGCATGGACTGGATGCGCTTGCGCCGTTCCCCATCCGGCATCTCCAAAGCCCGCGCAATGGCTCCCGCCACCTCGTCGGTGTTGTGGGGATTGACTTGGATGGCATTGGAAAGCTCCTCCGCCGCGCCAGCCAATTCACTCAGAATGAGCACCCCCGGCCGGCCGGAAACCTCCTCCCGCTGGCAATCGAGAAACTCTTTGGCGACGAGGTTCATGCCATCGCGCAGGGGTGTCACCAGGCACACCTCCGAGAGGGCATAGAGCGCGGCCAAATCCTGAGGAGGAAACCCCCGGTGCAGGAACTGCACGGGAGAATGACCCACCCCGCCGAAATCGCCATTGATCGCGCCCACTGAACGCTGCACCTCCTCAGTCAGCTGGTCATACTCCTCCACCCCCTGCCGCGAGGGAACCGAGATGAGCACAAAGACCACTTCTTCCCGCTTGGAGGGATTGTTTTCCAAAAATCGCCGGATTCCCGCCAGCTTCTGCGGCACCCCTTTCGTGTAATCAAGCCGCTCCACACTGAGAACCAATCTCTTGCCATTCAACTCCTTGCGATGTGTTTCGACAATGCTCTCAAAGTCATCCCGCTGCATGCACTTCTCGAATCCGATGTGATTGTGGCCAATGGGAGCCGCCAGGAAGCGCACCTCCCGTCCCCCGTGCCAAATGCGATCCATCGCCGACTCCAAGCCCAGAACCCGCAAAAGGGAAGACCGGAAATGGCGGAGATAAGAATGGGTGTGGAAGCCAATGACATCCGCTCCCAGCAAGCCGCGCAACAACTCGGCGCGATGAGGCAGAACCCGAAATATCTCGCTACTGCAGAAGGGAGTGTGCAGGAAAAAGCCCACGCGAAGATTCTTGCCCGTGCCTCGCAAAAGCTCCGGCAACAGGAAGAGATGATAATCGTGCACCCAAATCATATCGCCCTCCTCCGCCACCTCGAGGACCTTGTCCGCAAAGCGTTGGTTCACGCGCACATAGGCCTCCCACCATTCCTGGGAAAAGTGGGTGCGCTCCACCATATAATGCAACAATGGCCAGAGAGTGGAATTGGCATACCCCTCGTAAAAGCCATCCAAATCCTTCTGGGAGAGGAAGACCGGCCACACTCCCTGCTCCCGCAATTGATCCGCAATCGCCCCGGTATCCGCGAAGTCCTCTTCCGCCCCTCCCGGCCAGCCCACCCACAGCTGTTCCACCTCCAGCTCCGCACCCTCCAGCGCGGAGGCCAGCCCTCCCGCCGTTCGAGTAGCCGTTCCATCAGCAGAAATTTTTACCGGCAAGCGGTTGGATACCATGATCAGTCGTTTCATATCAGTTCGCAGGGGGTTCGCAGCAAGCATTCCACCCCAGCCTAGCCAATGATCCCCTGAGGTCCACTCCTTAACGCAGCAGCCTCCTTTCATTATCGGGCAAAATGCACGGAAAAATCCGCTAAATCCCGCAAATTGCCCAGTTGCAGGCCCGCCGAAGGAAGGAAGAAAAGAGCGCCATCTTCCCGCTTCCCAAAGAGGGGCTGCCCCGCTTACTTCTCCACCCGCCCATGATCCTCGCCCAAGAAGCCCGCCTCACCCTCAAGCTCGCCTTTCCCCTCGTCATCGGGCAAGTCAGCCAAATGCTGCTGGGGGTCGCCGACACCGTCATGCTGGGTCAAGTAGGCGTCACCGAGCTCGCGGTCCTGACCTTTGCCAACTCCCTGTTCTATCTCCCCTTCGTCTTCGGCATCGGCGTGCTCACCGCGATTTCGGTCTTCACCGCCAATGCCCGGGGGGCCAACCAACCCGCCGCCGGGCGCGCCAGTTGCCGCCATGGCTTCCAAGTCGCCACCGTTCTCGGTGCCCTCCTCGCCCTGCTCTTCTGCGCGCTCACCCCCTTTCTCGATCGCTTTGACCAACCTGCGGAAGTCGTTGCCCGCACCCCCACCTTCTACCTGCTCATCATGAGCTCCCTCCTCCCCGCCCTCATGGCCATGGCGCTGAAAAGCCACGCCGATGCCATGGACCGCCCCTGGCCCGCCTTCTGGATCTTTCTCGCCGGCGTCGTCCTCAATATCTTCCTCAACTGGATTCTCATCTACGGCAACCTTGGTAGCCCGACCCTCGGTCTGGAGGGCGCTGGGATCGCCACTCTGGTCTCCCGCGTCGCCATCGTCCTGGGCATGCTCGCCTGGCTCATCAAATCACGCGACCTCGCGGACTGGGTGCCCCAACGCTGGCTCACCCCACCCCGGCGAACCGAAATCCGTCGCTTTTTTGGCATCGGCTTTCCCGCTAGCATCCAGATGACCTGCGAAGTGGCCGCCTTTTCCGCCGCCGCCCTTCTTATCGGCCGCTTTGGCGAAACCGCTCTTGCCGCCCACCAGATTGCCCTCATGTGCGCCGCCACCGCCTTCATGGTCCCCCTCGGCCTCGCTATGGCCCTGGGAGTGCGCATCGGAGAAGCCGCCGGACGCCAGGAACCCGATCGACTCCGCCCCATCGTCTTGTCCGGCTGGCTCATCGCCGCCTTCTGGGCCCTCCTCTCCGCCACTGTTTTTCTCACCTTGGGCGACAACCTCGCCTCCCTCTTCAACGAGAAACCCGCCGTCATCTCCCTCGCCGCCGCCATCCTCGTCGTGGTCGGCCTTTTCCAACTCTTCGATAGCCTGCAAATCACCGCCAGCGCCCTCCTGCGCGGTCTGCACGACACCCGGGTGCCCGCCCTCATCGGCTTCGTCGCCTACTGGCTCTGTGGTATCCCCATCGCCATCTGGCTCTCCAGTGGTTGGCAATGGCGGGCGGTCGGCGTCTGGTGGGGCCTCGCCGCCGGTCTCGCGGCTGCCTGCTTCACCCTCTGCTGGCGCATTTGGCAAAAGACCGATCCCCTCACCTTCACTCCCCCCGCTCCGGATACCGGTGAAAACTCACTAAATGAGGACTTGTCAAAACGGCAGCTCCCATAGTAGCTTCCGCCTCCGCACGCATCGGAGGGATGGCTGAGTCCGGTTTAAGGCACACGATTCGAAATCGTGCGTGGCAGGAATGTCACCGAGGGTTCGAATCCCTCTCCCTCTGCCAGATTTTCAACAAGTTACGCGCATTTTTAGAGACTGCCTGATTTGTTCAAAAAAGCAGTCGAATTGCGGTAAAATGCAGCCCAAAGCAGGGGCAAACGGGCAACAAACGGGCAACACTTTTTCGCCCGCCTGCTCGCCATCCTCCTACCGGGTAGGGGGGCGAATCCCTAGGGGTTCCCCATTGAAGAGCACGCCCAAGCGAAAATGATTGCTCTGCTCGCTGAGGGGGTGGGGTTTCGAGTTCTCCAAAGCTCTTTTTCGACAAGCTGAAAATCGATGCGTTCAGAATAGGACAGTGCGGGGAGGGGGGAG
>NZ_JAENIO010000002.1 GCF_016595415.1 Roseibacillus ishigakijimensis | reverse complement strand
CACGGTAGTTGGTTTGGTTTGGTTTTTGCGACCTCACGCTCACGCGTGGGCCGACCAACTACCACCTCTATTTTAACGATGACGGGGACACTTCCTTTTCTTGAGATGTAAGCTCCAAATCTGCATTGATGAAATCAATAGGCATCGTGTCTTCGTTCTTTGCACAACGTTCCAGCACACCTAATCCGACTGATTTGGCGCATTTTTACTACTCCTACAACTTTCTACTTCCGGGTCAACAAGCTACCCACCGATGCGGTCGAAATTATGGCGCTGCGTATTGCTCGTGAATTATTTGGGTTCGGGATGTGAACTATCAGGAAGCCCCAACCTAATCACATCCAATAGAAGCAAAACCGGCAAAATGAAGGACACAGCATAGTATATCAAAAGACCAATTAAGGACCACCAGTTGAATTCATGTCCGCTCTCCCACCACATTCGAAGCCAAGACCCCTTCAACTCGACCGTAATTCTAGTCAACACACCTAGCAGCAGAAATGCGAGCCCCAAGCTTTGCAGTCGCCCTAGACAGAATGCTCCAAATATCAATAGCGTAAACGATAAAATCGCAAGATGGCCATCTGCGCCTTCGAAGGCCCGTCCCGGGCTACTATGAGGCAGGGTTATTAGAAGAACCAAAGTAAGACTAATCGAGATGATGTGCCTCCACCTCGGCAGAGACTTCACTTTTTCCATCATTAAGCGAGTCTATATGGTTGATGGCCTCGCAGAACAGCTTCTTTTTAGGAGAATATGACAATCGTAGGATTTTCGTGGGCACCTTCCCGGTCACAGGGACCTCGAAATATACTCAACCTACGCTTGCAGACGCGGCGCCCAACCTTGTGGCGGAAGAGTGCCTTCCTACTCGGCCGAATCAAGACCTCGTCAGTGGCAGGTTATGGCAGCTGGTGACTGGGCCGGGTGCTGGCAGGTGTTCAGGCGGAGGACAAGGTTCAGCGCCACCGCTTGATTACACGGGTCACGACCAGCAGGAAAAGGCTGGCAGGAACGAGAAACCAAAGGAGGGAGAGCGGCTCTCCGGCGTCGAGTTCGCGCAACCATTTGGCCCGTTGGCGTTGGATGTGCAGGAGTCCGGCCAGGAGGAGGCTCAGGCAAAACAGGATCCAGTCGAATCGTCGGTAGGTCATCGTTGTCTCTCTTGTTGGCAGCAGGGAGGGCTTTTGCAGAGTTCATTTTCCGGGAAAAGGACAAAATCGGCGTTGGCTTTCGTGTGCTCCCCATCGGATAGTGGGCGCATGATTTCGTCTCTGCCCGACCCCGACCGGTCCATGAAAGAGCTGCTGCGGGAGTTTCCCTCCGCCCGGCGGGCTCTCTTTGCCGACTTCCACATCGGAGGATGCCAGTCTTGTGCGTTTTCGGAAGAGGATACCCTGGCGGAGGTTTGTCGTCAGCATGAGTTGGCGGTGACGGCGGTGCAGGAGACGATTTTGCGCAGCCATGAGCAAGAGCAGGCTTTGCTGGTCCCGCCTTTGTCGCTGAAGGAGGAAATGAGGAAAGAAAATCCTCCCCTGCTGGTGGATGTGCGCACGCGGGAGGAGCACGAGGCGGTGGCTCTTCCGGGCTCGCAGTTACTGACGGAGAGCACCCTAGGTGCCCTGACGGCGAGTGACCCCACTGCACGCATTATCCTTTACGATCACACTGGCAAGACCGTGCTCGACCAGGTTTCGTGGTTCCGGGGCCACGGGCTCAAGGAGACCTTCGCGCTGGCGGGCGGCATCGATGCTTATGCCCGGGAGGCCGACCCCTCCCTCCCCCGTTACCGTCTGGAGCTGGATTAAGGCTGGTGCCGAGTGATTATCCGGCCATTGCCTGATAGCGCCGCTCCTTTCCTGACGTTGTTCCTCTTTCTTCTGCTCATGATTTCATTCTTTGCCCGCAACGACATCGCGACCAATATTCTGATGGTTGCCATTTTGATCGTGGCCACCTTCTTTGCGTTGGAAAAGATTCCCTACGAGATTCATCCCAACGAGGAGTTCAAGGAGGTGCGGGTGGACATCAGCTACCGGGGAGGCAGCCCGGCCGATGTGGAGCGGGATGTGGCCATTCCGGTGGAACAGGCGCTGGAGGGCCTCACGGGAGTGAAGCGGCTGCGGACGCAGAGCAATCGTGGAGGTTGTGAGATTACGGTGGAGGCCAAGGACGGGGTGGATCCGAAGGAACTCTTGGAAGAGGTCAAGGCCCGCATCGATCAAGTCAGCACTTTCCCCGGCGAGACGGAGCGGCCGCGCTACCGGGTGCCGGCTACCGAAACGTGGCGGGAGGTGGTGAGTGTGGCGGTGATTGGCGACTTGAACGAGCGGGACTTGTTGGAGACCACGAGGTTTGTGCGCGACGAGGTGGCCTCCTTGCGGGGTGTTTCCAATGCTCAGATCGCGGGAAACTCGCCGCCGGAAATCGCGATTGAAGCCCGACCGGATCGTTTGCTGCACTTCGGTCTTTCGTTGAGCGACATCACCGAGGCCATCCGTCGTTCGTCCATCGATCTCCCTGCCGGGCAGGTGCAGACCCCGGGGGGCAGTGTCTTGCTGCGCACCACGGGGCAGGCCTACAGCCGGGAACAATTCGAAAATATCGTCCTTCGCTCGCGCGATGGAGCCGAGATTCGTCTGGGTGATGTGGCCACTGTATCCGATGGCTTTGAAGACGATCAGAAGATTGTCCGCTTCAACGGAGTGCCGGCCTTACTCGTTGAGGTCTATCGCATTGGCGATCAGAACGCCTTGGAAATCGCCGATGAGGTGCGGGCCTATGTGGAGTCCTCGGCGGCCCGCTTGCCTTCGGGGGTTAGTCTGGCGCTGTGGGATGACGATTCGGAAGCTCTCCGGGGCCGTCTCTCCACCCTTATCAATTCCCTTGTGCAGGGGGCCCTGCTCGTCCTCATCGTGCTGGGACTCTTTCTCCGCCCCACCCTTGCGTTGTGGATTCTGATTGGGATTCCGGTCGCCTTTGCGGGCGGACTCATCTTTATGCCCGTTTTAAACACCACCATCAACATGATGTCCTTGTTCGGATTCATCATCGTGCTGGGCATCGTGGTCGATGACGCCATCGTGACCGGGGAGAATATCTACACTAAACTGCGAGAAGGCCTGGAACCCACCGAGGCGGCCATCGTGGGCACCAAGGAGGTCTCCACGCCCGTGACTTTCGGCATCATCACCACCGTGGTGGCTTTCATTCCTCTCATGTTCATGCCGGACTCTTGGTCCTCATTCACCAAGCCCATTCTACCAGTGGTTGCCCCGGTGCTTCTTTTTTCGCTCATTGAGTCCAAGCTCATTCTTCCCAGTCACCTCAAGCACCTCAAGACCAATCGGGAGAAGGCCAAGCTCAACTTCTTCGCACGTTTTCAGCAGAAAATCTCCCACGGTTTGGAGTATTTTGTGGAAAAGGTCTTCCAGCCCATTCTCAACCTCTGCCTGCACTACCGCTACGTCTCGGTAGCGCTCTTTGCGGCCATCGCCATCGCCTTCGTCGGCTACATGCGGGGTGGCCATCTCGGCTTTGTCAATCTTCCCTCCATTGACCGCGATATGATCAATGCCTGGGTGGACATGCCCAACGACACCCCGATTGAAGAGACCGACAAGATGGTGCAGCGCATGTATCAGGCCGCCTTGCAATTGCAGGAGGAAATGACCGATCCGAAAACCGGGGAATCCATCATCACCAACATCATCACTTCCACGGGCGGGTGGCACTCGCGGCCGAACAACGATCCGGAGCAGGGCTCCATTGCCTTCGAGATGCTGCCTCCCGAGAAGCGGCCGAAGCAGTTTGCGAAGCTGCGTAATTCCGACATTTCCGACCGTTATCGGGAAATCATGGGGCCGATTGATGAGGAGGTGCGCCGCTTCAACATTTTCGGAGAAATGGGGGGAGGCCGCTTTGGGGAAGATTCCGGGCGGACCATTGAGGTGCAGGTGCGGGGCCCGCATTCCCCGCAAAAAATCGAAGTGATGGACGCCATCGAAGAGCTCTTCGATACTTACGAGAGCCAAGGAGTGGTCTCCACCTGGCACGATGCCGAGCGGGGTCGGGAGGAAATCCAGATGACGCTCAAGCCACGGGCCACTGAGCTGGGCCTGACCCAGCGCGAGCTGGCCTCGCAGGTGCGGGCGGCCTTCTTTGGCGAGCAAGCGCAGCGCATCCAGCGGGGGCGCGACGACATCCGGGTGATGGTGCGGCTGCCGGAAGAGAATCGCTCCACCCTCGACACCCTCGACAATCTGGTCCTGAAGGCCCCCGGGGGGGCGGAAATCCCCTTCTCTGCTGCCGTGGACTACGAGTTCACCCGCTCACCGGGTCGTCTCAACCGCATCAACGGACTACAAGTGAACGAAGTGCGGGCCGACACGAAGGACGACAAAGTCGACGTCATCGGCATTGCCAAGGACGCCGCCCCGCGCATTGACGAGATTCTGGCGGGCACTGGATACACCTGGGCCTACACCGGTTTCGTGGCGGATGATGGCGAGACCCAACGCCGCACCCTCATCGGAGCGGTGCTGCTTCTCTTCACTCTCTACGCCCTGTTGGCCATTCCCTTCAAGTCCCTCCTGCAACCCATCTTCGTGCTCCTCGCCATTCCTTTTGGCGTCATTGGTGCGATGCTGGGCCATATCATCCTGGGGCAAACGCCCTCCTGGCTTTCCGTCTTCGGAATCCTCGCCCTCACCGGAGTGGTGGTGAATGACTCCCTCGTTCTGGTGGACTTTATTAACCGGCACCGGGAGAGCAATCTCTCCCTCCACGAGGCCGTCTTGCAAGCGGGAGCCCGGCGCTTCCGCCCCATCCTGCTCACCTCTTTGACCACCTTCGCCGGGCTGCTTCCCCTCATCTCCGAGCGCTCCCTGCAAGCGCAATTTCTCAAACCAATGGCCATCTCCCTGGCCTTCGGGATTCTTTTCGCCACCTTCATCACCTTGCTTCTCATCCCCACCGCCTATTTGATCACGGAAGATCTCAAGACGGCTCTCGCCCGCTTCTTCCGCTGGTATCGCGAGCCGTTCCGGAAAAAGGAGGCCCGGGCCGGGGGCGAGCAGCCGTCCGCCTGATTTCCCTCCCCGCCTGGCTATGAAACCTCTTCCCTTGCTCCTGACCCTCGCCGGGGCCGCCGTCCTGGCCGCCATCGTCCTCGTTGCCTTGCGCCCGGATTCCGGCAAGCCGGAGGACGCCCTCCCTGATCCCGCCCCCCTGCCGATCTCCGGCAACGAAATGCCCGAACCACCTCCCTCTCCCCAGCCTCCCCTCATCGCCGAGCCCTTCACCCCGGACCGCGAGCTCCTTGCCTTTGTGGAAAAAGAGCTGGCCCTGAACTTTGCCGAGGAGCCCGTTTTCACCCCCGTGCCGGCGGAAACCATCATCAGCAAAGTCACCTCCGGCCTCCCTGCGGTAGTGCCTGACAAGGATCGCCGCCAACTCAATCTCGTCGCCCAGCGACTCGGAGCCCTGCCTCCCTTCCAACCGCTCGATCACACCCTCATCACAATCTTGGCGGGAGAGGTGCGGGGGTTGGTGACTGCCGACGAGAACCTCATCATGCATGACTTCCAGGCCAGCTCTCCCCCCGAGCAAGCCGCCCTCGTCAATCTTCTGGCGCAGCGACTGGCGCGGGCCCATCTGCCCCCGCGCCGTGTGGCCGGCTCCCTCGACGAGCTTCTGGCCCGACACTTCGCGGTGCAGGTCCTCGCCCTGAAGGTCGAGAAAAAATTTCGCGAAACCCTGCCTTCCTACCCTCCCTCCCTCAACGAGAACATCCGTGAAAGTATCTTGCTCGGCTTACCCGCCTTTTTCCACGAGCTGTCCACCTTTGCCGAGTTCCACCTCCTTGCCCGCCTCAAGGAGGCTCCTCCCGCCGCGGCCCAGGACCTCCTCCGGGAGGCCACCTCCAGCACCCGCCGGCTCCTCGCCTATCCTCTCCTACCGGCTTCGGATCTTCCGGCCGAGGCCGAGCTGGGAGCTCTAACGCTCTACTTGTTTCTCCTCGAATCCTCCGATCCCGCTACCGCCCGCACCCTGGCCACGGGCTTGCGGCACGACTCCATCCTGGTGGCAGAGGAGCAGCTGACCTGGTCCCTGCAATTTGACCAGGCGGCCAGCACTCCCCGGGTGGCGGAGATTTTACGCGGTTATTTCTCCCTGCGGGATCCGGAGGGAAAGGTCGCCATCACGGTCGCCGGGGACACCCTCGAGGTCCTGGTGCGCCCTTGAGCGATTTCTTCCCCCCAAGCTCAAAGCACCTGCCGGACCTGATAAAATCGACGGGGGCGGGCGACTGGGTCGAAGTCCAGGACATCGGCAAAAGTGATGCTCCCTTCCTCATCGGCAATGAGGGGCTCCCCCACGGGTTCGAAGACGATCAAATCGGGAGAAACAAACAAACGATACTCCGCGCCAGCGAGCAATCCCGAGACTGCCAGCTGGGGAGAGTCGGTCGGCAATGAGCCATTGGGAAGCTCCAGCAGCAAAGTCCCGCCTGGCGATGCTTCCCCGGCAAGGCTGAGCCGCAGCACCCGCGCCACCGCGAGGCCAGAGCCGTCTTCCTCTTCGGTCAGCTTAAGCAGGAGCAAGGCACTTTCCTCCGTGGCGGTCAGCGTGGTTGATCCGGCATCGAGAGCCGCCTGTCCTTGCCCCCCGGTGGTGAGGAGCAGGCGCTGGGCGCTGAGATCGGAGAGAGTGAGGCGACCAGCTCCGCTTGTTTCCCAACTCACAATCACGTCTTCCCCGGGAGTGACCACGGCAGCGTCTGCGGTCAAGGAAAGGACCGCCGGCTGGCTGAGCGAGCCCTGCAGCCGCAAATTGTCCAAAGCGAAATTATTCCCCGAGGTGGCCTCACTACCTACCCCGAAATGCAAGGTGTAGTCGGTGCCCGCCTGCAACCGCACATCTTCAAAGTCCGCCGCAATGCCCGCCCCGGAGTTGCTGTCGGCTTGGGTGGTGCCGAGGGGAGGCAGGGTGACCGCACTCAGCGTCTCTCCGCCCGAGAGCAGAGCCACCGTCACTACCCCACTGCCGGGATGAGGCCCCGCTTGATCGCCGCCGGAATTGCTGGTGAACTGGTAATCAAATTGCAGTGCGGTGGCGATGAGATCGCGTTCCGCGCGAAAGGCCACCTCGAAGCTCCAGGGACCCTCGCTATCGATATTCCGGTCCACCGACAACCGGTGGGCATTGCTGCCCGCTCCTCCGGTCTGCACCGTGGCGCCCGCGCTGAGCGCGATGGTCGGAGCCGGAGTGGAAACTCCAAAAGAACTCCAGGAAAGCCCCGTGAAAGCGCCCGCTCCATCCACCGAGCCATGGTCATCGAAGTC
This sequence comes from Roseibacillus ishigakijimensis, assembly GCF_016595415.1. Taxonomy (GTDB): domain Bacteria; phylum Verrucomicrobiota; class Verrucomicrobiia; order Verrucomicrobiales; family Akkermansiaceae; genus Roseibacillus; species Roseibacillus ishigakijimensis. The sequence goes on along the minus strand of NZ_JAENIO010000002.1, from coordinate 189,683 downwards.
TGAGAAAAGAAGAGTGCCATCTCCCTCCGTGGTCAAGTTCACCGTCACCCATCCGACTGCCGTCCTTTCCCCATCACTGATGGTGTAGGGAAACTCATCGACGCCAATCACCCCGGCGGCAGCTTGATAGCGAATCCTGGAGTCAACAATCGCGACTTCGCCCAGCAGGCTGGGGCCCACCGATTGCAAGTGCAGGGCCCCGGGCAAACCGTCATCCGAATCATTGGCCAGGACATTGAGAAAAATTTCTCCCCCGGCCGGGACCGTGCCCACATCCGGCCCGGCCACGGGCTGGGGACCGGGCGTCACTTCCCGGAGAAGAGCTGCCGCCGGAATTTCCTGCCAATCCAGGTCCGGTCCGGCGTAGCGGAGGGTGAGCTTCTTTTCGCCCGCTCCCTGACGATACATCACTTTCAGGGGATGGAGACCCGCTTGCAAACGCACGCTTCCCCGCTGGGGGGCGCCCTCATTCTCGAAATCAGCCGCCACCACGTTGGCATCGTGAAGCCAGAGCAGAACCCCGGCATCGCCCCTCCCAGCTCCTCCGTCGGCAATGAGCTCGAACTGGTAAGTGCCTTCCCGGGAGACCTGTAAATAGCCCGTGAACTCGAGGACCAAATCGGTGGGTCGGGCGGTCACTTCCAAATCAAGCCCCTCTGCCTCGCCCTGCGCGGACGGGGTCAGGCCATGAACATTGGGCACCCAGGGCCAGTTTCCCTCGAAAGCACGCCAGGAAAGGCCCTGCGCGGTCGTCACCTCCACCCCGGGAGCGAATTCCCCATTGAGGTAGGGCCGATTGTAATCCCCGTCCACCCTCACCCCCAGCACTTTGTCCTTCATCCGGCGTTGCAGGGAAGCTTTGTCTGGGGCCAGGTTGAGTGCCTCGCCCGGATCTCCGTCGACCTCATAGATCAGAAAGTCATCTTCCTCATGATCGGTGACATCATAGCGCACCCCCTTGTAGCGGATGCCATCGGTATCATCTAGAAAGAGAACCTGCATCTGCCCCCGGCGGCTGCCTCCGTGAACGGGAAAGTCCTCATAACTCGGGGTGTTGCTGCCGACATTGTATTCAAAGTAAAGGTAACCCTTGTCCTCTTGCTCCCCCTGCCGGGTCAACTCCGGCAAAAGGGAAACGCCATTGCTCCAGGCGGGAGGGCGAAGACCGGCAGCTTCCGCAAAAGTCGGCATCCAGTCCCAAAAGGCGGATGGCCGTTGCGAATCCGCGGCTGGGGTGGTTTCCTCGTTGTCCCCAATCGTCCCCGGCCACCAAGCGAAGGTCGGCACTCGGATTCCTCCTTCCCAGGTATCCCGCTTGATTCCCTCCAGCATTCCGTAGCTATCGAAATTGCGGGGATTGTGCGCAACCGAACCCCCCGCCCCGGCTTCATTGTGAGTGCCATTGTCGGACGAAAAGACGACCAGGGTATTGTCCGCAATGCCGAGGTCGCGCAGGGTCTGCAGAAGGTCCCCCATCGCCGTATCGAGCCGCCGCACCATGGTGGCGTGGCGGGCGGCGGCATTTCCCAACGAAGCATAGTCGGGGTGAATCCAGGAATCATTGCTCCCCGTATTGGTATTGAGAGGCCAGCTCAGGCCGCCACTGAGACCCGAGCCCGCGGGATAGGCCTGGGTGGGCACTTGCAGCTGGGCATGCGGAGCATCGTAAGCAAGATAGAGGAAAAAGGGTTGATCCTCGGCCACTTGGGTCCGTTCGGTCACCAATTGCTTAGCCTTTGCGGTGAACAAATCAGTGGTGTAGGCATGCTCCAGGCCACTGGTGACCGGCGCTTCCTGTTCGTAAATCGTGCCCCCATTGCCAGGGTAATGCTGGTGACCATCAATATGCTTGAGATAGCCATAAAAATAATCGAATCCCCGCCGATTGGGATGACCGGCAAAGGGCTCGCCACTGCCCCCCACCCCCCACTTGCCCACACAGGCCGTGAAGTAGCCGGCCTCCTGCAACACCGTGCCCAAGGTGTGATTGTCCTCCAGCACTTTATCAAAGGAATTGTCGCGAATATTGGCATGCCCCTGGTCCCGCCCTTGCAAGAGCGAACCCCGCGCGGGCGCACACACCGGAGCACTGGTGTAGTGGCGGGTCAATTGCGCTCCTTCCGCCGCCATCCGGTCGAGAAAAGGAGTGTAGATGAATGGCTCCTCCGTCCCATTGATTCTGCCATCCCCGGCCACCCCGCCGCCCGCGCCATTGTCGCGGGTGTGCTGATGCAAACCATACAAATCTCCAAATCCCAAATCATCACAGAGGACGAAGATGATATTGGGTGCCGCCCTCCCCTCTGAAGACAACATGAACACGAACAGCAAAAAACTCTTCAGAGAGGAAGGCATGGCGATTTGAAAATTCGACGGGATAGGAATCAGTTTTACTGAGCAACGAGCAGACGGCGACGACGCAGCAGTCCCAGGCCGGCCACGAGAGCCAAAGCGGCCGTCGAAGGCTCGGGAATGACCAGACTATTCAAGCTCACAGTATCGAGGGCAAAATTATTACCCGAAGTCGCCTCGCTGGAAACGGTGAAACGGAGCACATAATCCGTCCCGGCCACGAGTGCGAAATCGGGCAGGTCCGCCACAATGCCCGTGCCGCTGTTGGAAGCCGCCGTTTCATCACCCAAAGCTGGTAAAGTGACCTCGCTCAAGGTCACCGCGCCCGCGCCATCCAATAAGGCGACATTGACCACGCCACTGCCGGGATGGGGCGCACCCTGGTTGGCCCCGCCGCCACTGATAAACTGATAATCAAAAGTGAAATCGGCCACCACCGTGCTGGTCACCGTCGAGAACGCGATCTCGATACTCCAAGGACCCGCAGTGTCGATATTGCGGGCCACCGCCAGACGATCCGCATTCTCCGGAGCGCCACTGGTCTGCACTTCCCCCGCACTGAGCGCCAGCGTATCGGAGGCAATGGTCACCCCATTGGTCACCCAAGTGAGACCCGAAAAGCTCGTGGCTCCATCGGCAGAGCCGTGGGCATCGAAGCTCGAAGAGAAGATTGAAGCCCCGGAAGCAGCTCCAGTGAACAAGCTCCCCGCCAGCAGGATTGAGAAAAAGTCGGTTTTCATAACAACCGAAGAGAAGCAGCAATTATGCCGAAACCAAAGCGCAAAAAGCACTTCCAGCAAAAAATGACTCACAACCCCAGATGTGCCAGAATACGCAGGCGCTTCTGCCGGGGTCTTTCCTCACAGCCCTCCCCCACTCCAGGAGAGCTTTTTGCGTAAGGTTTCGTAGAAGGAATGACCGGGCAACCGAACCACCCGCAGCGGAGCGGGCGCTTTGTCCACCTCAACCGTGCTCTCGGGTGCGACGCGGAGAATCTGCCGCCCATCGACGGTGAAGAGAATGGGCTCGGGATTATCCCCGCTGGGGGCGAGCTCGATGCGGGAATCGTCCCCCAGCACAAGGGGCCGTCCACTGAGAGTATGCGGACAGATGGGGGTGATGACCATGACCTCGGCCCGGGGGCCGACGAGGGGACCACCCGCAGCAAGGGAGTAGGCGGTCGACCCCGTGGGGGTGGCCACGATGAGACCATCCGCCCGATACTCGTTGAGCAATTCCCCATCCACCCAAGCCTCGAGGGAGACCAGGCGACCGGTCTCACCCCGCATCAGCACCACTTCATTGAGGGCGAGGAATTCATGTTCGCTCCCCCCTTCTTCCCTCATGCGCACCCGCAGCATGGCCCGCTCAATCTCCAGGTGCTCGCCTGCAGTGACCACCTGGGCCAGTTGGTCCACTTCTTCATCCTGGCAGGCAGTGAGGAAGCCGAGATGACCGATATTGACGCCCGCCACCGGGCACGGGCAGCCTCCCATACGGTGAAGAGTCTCTAAAAAAGTGCCATCGCCCCCGATGGAAATGACGAGATCAGCGCCTTGCCAAAACTTTTCCACCCCGGGGTATCCGACCGCTTCTCCCCCTTCTTGGTCCAGCACGACCTCCCAACCGCGTTTCTCAAAGGCCTCCCTCACGCGTCCAAAAGCCGCGACGACGTCCGCCTTCCGTGGATTGACAAATACCCCCAGTCTCATTTCGCGACGAGTGTGAACACTTTCGCCCCTAAAACCACCCTAAGAATTCGACATTTCCGTCCGTGCCCTGGATGGGACTCTCCATCACCCCCCGCCACGGCCGACCCGCCTCCTCCGTCACGAAGGCGCGGATCTTCTCCACCGCTTTTTCATGCAAGTCACTTCCCCGCACGATTCCCCCCTTGCCCACCTCATCGCGAGAGAGCTCAAACTGAGGTTTGATGAGAGCCACCACCTGACCATCCTCCTTCAGGACGGAAAAAATGGCGGGCAAGACCTTGGTCAGCGAGATGAAGGAGAGATCGAGCACGGCCAGATCGACCCGTTCCCCCAAATCCGCGACCGTGAGGTTTCGTGAATTGAACTTTTCCTTCACGATCACCCGCGGATCGGTGCGCAATTTGTAGACCAGTTGGTTGGTCCCCACGTCCACCGCATGGACCCTCGCCGCTCCCCGCTGCAGAAGGCAATCGGTGAAACCTCCAGTGGAAGAACCGGTATCGAGACAAGTGAAATCGGTGACCGTGATGCCGAAATGCTCGAGAGCCCCCTCAAGCTTGAATCCGCCCCGGCCCACGAACTTGGGTTTCTCGCGCACCCGTAGGTCCGCGTCGACGGGCACCTTGGTGGCCGCCTTGGAAACCCGCTCGGTGCCGAGAAAGACCTCCCCGGCCATCACCAGGCGCTTGGCCACCTCGCGGGACTCACAAAGACCCCGCGCCACTAATAGACTGTCAACTCGTTCCTTCACTCTTGATTGATCGCATCGATGAGAAGTCGCAGACGGCCAAAGCTGCCCCGACGGTGACGAAAGACAAGACGGGGCAATTCCGCCAAGGCCGGTTCGTCATCCTCCTCGGACAAGGCTCCCCGCAATTCCATTTCGCCAGCGGCAATGAGGTCTGCGAACTCCATTTGCAAGAGCGGGAGACGATTTTCGGCCAGATTGTCCCGCAATCGAATCACGATCTTGTCCCCCACATAACGATAGGAATGGTAACGGCGATAGAAACTGGTGATTTCGGACACCGCCTCCTCCACATCGTCAGTGACCTTGAACAAAGCGAAATCGTGGTCCGAGATTAACCGCAAGCGCTGCAGATGCTCCTGCACAAACTGCTTCCAAAACTTCCAGTAGGTGCCCCCCGGGGCATCGAGCAGAACGATGGGGTAAACGGTGGCTTTCCCGGTCTGAATTAAAGTGAGAGCCTCGAATATCTCGTCCATGGTGCCGAACCCTCCCGGACAAGCCACTGCGGCATCGACTTCCTTCACGAAGGCCAGCTTGCGGGTAAAAAAGTAGTTGTAATCGATGAGCTTGGGATCACCGGCAATGAACTCGTTGGCGGTGGCCTCAAAGGGTAGGGAGATATTGAGTCCGAAGGAATCGTCCCGACCCGCTCCCTCGTTACCGGCGGCCATGATTCCCGGCCCCGCGCCCGTCACCGCCATGAAACCTTCCTCGCGCATGCGGCGGGCAAAGCTCACCGCAGTCTGGTATTCGGGCTCCTCCGGTCGGGTGCGGGCGGAGCCAAAGATCGCCACTTTGCGGCAATTGCGATAAGGATGGAAGACCTCCTCCGAGACACGCATCTCCTTGAGAGCCCGATTCATGAGCTTGAAAGCGGAATCCCCCACCCGTCCGCGGGCGATGCGCACGGCGGTCGTGAACATCTCCGCCAAGAGACAAGAATTTTCCCTTGGCGAAATCTCCTTGGCCAAAGTCATGATGCGTTCATCGAGGTCAGCCTCGCCAGTGGAGCCCACATGCGAACAAGAAAAAGAGCGGGTCATGCCCGCCGTAAAATCCCGCTCGACGGGAGTTTGCAAAGGTTGCACCTGTTGAGCCATTTGCCCACTTTGCCCTGCCTACCCCGGAGAACAAGCCGGGAATTCAGCATCCCCCTTCTCCACGCATTGAAGGTAGACGGATTCGCAAAATTGTGGCCAAGTTTCACCCATGCAAGAAACACTCGTCCTCACTATTCTGGGTCCTGACCGCCGGGGAATCGTCGACAGCCTCGCTACCACCGTCAACGAACGGGGAGGGAGCTGGCAGGAGTCCCAGATGGCCCGCCTGGCCGGACAATTCGCCGGTATCGTGAAGGTGACCTGTCCCCGCGAGCAAGCCGACAACTTGGCGCAAGCATTACAGGCGCAGGCGAGTGAGAACCTGCAGATCTCTGTCGCCCGTGAAGAGGAAGTGGCCCCCAACACAGAGCGGACGCTCTACCTTCTGGACGTCCTCGGCAACGATCGCCCCGGCATTCTTTCCGAAGTCTCCCGCGCCCTGCGCGCGCACCACGCCAATATCGTGGCCATGGAGACCCGGCTCGAGCCCGCTCCGCAGTCCGGGCAACCCATTTTCCACACCATCGCCACTGTGGCCTTGGAAGACGAGGGCTCCCCAGAAAATCTCGGGCAGGGTTTGGAAGCCCTCTCCCCCGACCTGCAGGTGACGGTCGCCAAGGTCACGGCTTGATTTCGCTCAAGACGGAGTGTGACTTCATTTTCAGGGGCATCTTGCCAGCCGCGCCAGGAGCTAGAGGCGTTCCCTCCGGGAGGCCGATCTCGAAATCATAAGTCAGGACCGCCTCCCGCACCTGCGCGATTTCGGGGTCGAACAAAAAGTAGCCGCCCATCTCCTTGGCGGTCACAGTCAGTGGGCCGGGCTCGGGCTTCACTTCCCCAGAGACCCGCACCTTGGCCAGCCGCCGCTCGTCCTGATCCACCATCTTCTCGAAAACCAGCGTGTAAACCACTGGCACGGGCTTCTCGACGATTCCGCCCAGCGGAAAAGAGGAGATCACCAGCCAGTTCCCCCCTTCCTTCACTTTCTTATTGGCCATCAGATCGACCATTTCCCGAGCGCTTTGCTTCACCTCGGCTTCCCCCATCCCCATGGCTTCCAAACCCACCGGCACCTGGGCGGTCACCGAAATCACCTCTCCCTTCTCGCCCAGCACCAGGGTGGAGCTGGCCTCCAGCATGGGAGCAAACATGGCAGCGGCCGGGCCTTGCGGCTTCGCGGAGTTGTAGCTCAGGGCCATTCCGCCCACCGTCATGTCCACTAGCAGCGACTCCGACTTTTGCACTACCGCCAGTCCTTCTTCGTGTTTGCTGACCTGCTGGCTAGTCACCAGGGTCATCGTTGATTCCGTCTCGATCTGTTGCCCAGCCATGGGCATCGTGGCTTTCTGCTCGATCTTTGATTCGATGAGATACGTTTTTCCCGGTTCAAACTTGAGCTGAAAGAAGACCTCTTCGGCGGACCAAGCGGAGGAAGAAAAAGCGAGAATGCTCAGAGCACAGGGAAGACAAGAGGCGAATTTCATGACTCGAGAGACTCGCTGAGGGAGCGGGAATGGCAAGAGAGAAGAGTTGTCAGGACCACTTCATTTGTTTAACTTATGTCAAGTAATGCCCGCCGCAGAACAACTTGAGGAGACTTTCCTGGAATTTCTCGCCATCGAGAAAAACGCCTCACCCCATACGCAAGAGAACTACGAGCGCTCGTTGCGGCTTTTTCGAGAAAGCCTGGGCGAGGACTTTCCCGGCTGGCGCGAGCTCACTGCCGATCACTTCCGCGCCTACTTGTTCGAACTGATGAAGGCGGAAACAGCCCGGGCCACCATCCGTCTCCGCTTCGCCGCCCTGCGCTCATTCTACAAATACCTCACCTACCGGCAGGGATTGCCAAAAAATCCCCTGGCCGAGGTCCAGCTCCCCAAAGCCGAGAAAAAGCTCCCCGTCACCCTCAGCCTCCAACAAGTGGAGCACCTCCTCACCCTGCCCCTCCAGCTGCCCCTGCCCCGCCAAGCCCCCGCTTGGCTCCCCTATCGCGATACCGCCATCCTGGAGCTTTTCTACTCCACCGGTCTCCGCCTCGCCGAGCTGGTGAGCTTGCAGGCAGAGCAGATGGAGAGCACCACCACCAGCCTGCGGGTCCTGGGAAAAGGCGCCAAGGAACGCCTGGTCCCTGTGGGCTCTTATGCCTGCCGGGCGGTGCAACAGTATCGCCACCAGGCTGGTGTGCACGAGGGTCCGCTCTTCCTCTCCAAACTTCGCAAACGCCTGTCTCCCCGGGCCGTTGATCAGCTTTTGAAGAAGTATCTGCGCCAAAGCGAGATTCCCTTCGACGTCACTCCCCACAAGCTCCGACACTCCTTTGCCACCCATCTGCTGGATAGCGGAGCCGACTTGCGGGCGGTGCAATCCCTCCTCGGGCACGCTTCCCTCTCAACCACGCAAATCTACACCGCCGTGAGCAAAACCCGCCTGCAAGAAGCCTACCGCGCCGCTCACCCCCGGGCCAAGTAGGCTACTCGGAGGCTGGTTCAGGGAGAGGAAAGGGGTCGGCAAGAAAGTGGCGATGCTGCACCCGCAGTTGCTCCAGTTCCATCAAATCATCACTGCGGAGGCAGGCCTTCTCCGACCACTGGATCGCTTTCTCCCGCTCCCCCATGGCGAAATAGACCTCCGCCCGCGTGTCCAGATAAGCCGACGATCGGGGACTGATGGAGAGAGCAATTTCGATCCACTCATTGGCTTTTACCAAGTCGCAGGCCGCGCGCGAGGCCACCCAGGCAGCGGTGTTGTGGGCATTGGCCGCTTCGGGAAAAAAGCGCAGCGATTCTTCATAGGTCGGAGCCAGCCCCCGCCAGAATTCTTCCGCTTCCTCGTGAAATCCACCTTGCCGAAGCTTCAGAAAAATCTCGTTGGCCACCAGCCCGTAGAAGCCCCCGTAACCGCGCAGCTCGCTTAGCAAGGCCCGTCCCCGCTCGCGATCACCCGTCGTCAGGGCGGCCATGGCATGGGCAAAGTCGATCTCCGCGCGCAAATGGAGATTGGCACTGTAGCGGCTTTCGTCATCATAACTCATGAGCAGCACAAAGGCTTCCCCGCAGACTGCGGCCTGCTGCCAGTGCCCCGCCAGACGGGCCGCTTCGCCGAGCTGAATCAAGGTCGAAAACCAGCGCCCCTCACCAGCAGGCAACATCAGAAGGGCTCGCTCGAGAAGCTCCCGCTGGCGCTCATACTCGCCGCAGCGACCGAAAATGGTGGCCACTTCCACCAACCAAGAACCATCTCCCAAGGCAATTTTCTCAAGGAAACTCCACTGCTCGGCCGCTTCCGCCGAGCGCCCGCACAACTCCAGAGCCACCACCGCATGCAGGCGGGTGGCGAGCATGTCCTCCCGGAGAGTGGGGAGAAAGAGGTCGGCGGACTCGTCGTAGTCGCCATTCAAAAACTGGAAATAAGCCAGCTCCAAGGCATAGCCCTCGTCCTTTTTGTCAAGCGAAGCCAGTGCCCGGGCGGCTCGCTCGGCAACGGCGAGTTCCCCGCAAGCAAAAGCGCATTCGGATAAGAGATTCCATTGTTCAACCGATTCGCGCTCGGCTGCACTCTCTTCCAACTGGCGCAGCGCCTCCGCCACCTCTTCCCAAGGAAGGGAAACGGGCCGCCCCCGGAGGGCAAAGACGAGTTCAACAATCTCCCAATCCGACTTGTCAGGCTCCACCCCTTGCAGAAAACGATTCAGCCGCAGCACGCTCTCATCTTCGTAAAAAGCTTCATTGAGAAACTCGGTGGGAGTGAAGAGCTCCTCTTCCTCGGCCCGGGCTTGCCGCAGGGCATACTCAATCGCCCCCTGACTGGCCCGCAACCGACTGCGCCCGGTGAGGTAAAAGAGATACTCGCCAAAATCCTCTTCGGAGAACTCTTTCATCTGGCTCCCCAAGGCATCGAAAATGCGCTCCGCATCCTCCTCTCGTCCCCTCTCGCTCAGGATAAAGGCGAGATCGAGGAGATTGGCGCATCCGTCATTGAGAATATCGAATTCTCCCTCGACCCGTCCGAGCTGCCCGGTGATCCAGTCCTCGGGGAGGGGCTCGCCAACCTCCAATCCCAGCAGGGCAAAGGCTTCCTCCACTCGCTCATAGGACTCCAGTTCCAATGCCAGCTCCCTGGGAAAGAGTGTTTCCAAATGGGGACGGAGTTCCTCGTAAGCTCCGGTGAGACTCAGAATCCCGACCGCTTCTTTCCAATTCAATTCTTGTTCTTCGACATCAGCAGCCAGCTCTTCCCGCAGCCGCTGAGCTTCTTCCGCCGAGACCTTGCCTCCCCAGCGGGCAGAGATGAGTTTGGCCAATGCTCCCCGCCGATCGCCGCGCCGCATCTGCTTGTCCAAAAAGTCTCCGAGCTCCCCATTGACCAAGTTCAAAGAGAGGCGGACTTCATGGTCGTCGGGGGCCAGCTTCTCAATCAGCTCCTTATCACCCCTCCAGCGCGCCAGCTTCAAGCGGTCGCCCTCACTCAGCTCATCCCAGAGAGCTTCGCTTTTCCCCAACGCCTCCGCCAGGGTCAGCCAGCGCAGAGTGCCCAGCTCGGACTTGCGGGTGTCGGTGAGGATGGCAAAGGCTTCTTCATCCTCTCCTTGCCGAATCTTCTCTTTGGCAACTGTTTCAGCCAATTCGTCCACTTGCTCGCTCAAATGGCTGGCCACTTCCGGATCCGGAATATGGCGCGGGAGACGGAAAAGGGTGAGATAAGCCTCCTGGGCCAGGAGGAATTCGTAGAGGCGATTGCGCTCCACCCCATTGTCAGCCCGGCGATAGGCCTCCACCGCCGCCACCACTGCCGGAGGCGTTTCCGGAGTCAGTTCCAAGTCAATCCAACGCAGTATGCGGCGGGCTCGCCAAGCAACTTCGGGATCGGGAGAATCGCGCATGGCCTCCAATTCCGGCAGCGCCTCCTCCCCCCGGGCCCACAGATTTTCCACCGCTTCTTCCCGCCGGGCAAAGTCCTCGGCCCCCAACCCTTGGGCCGGGGGAGACTCCATGGCCCCCTGACCGAGAGACCAACTTGCCGTGATCCCGGAAAAAACGGAAAAAAGAAATCGTTTCACTTCAAACATCCTTAATGCAGATCAAGGCTATCGCCAACCCCTCTTCTTGATGGAAAAGAGAAACTTTTTTTCGGAAATGAACCGCTAAAAACCCCGACGGAAGAGATTCTGCGACAGAAACACGATCATGACTTGGCTGGAAAACGACGAACCCGGGCTCTGGGAGCAGCTCCCTTCCTGGGTTTTTGCAATGGGACGCATCTTCTTGCGGGTGGTGGGGATCGGCTGTCTCCTCGCGGTAGTGGTGGCCCTGCTCTACTGGTTGCAAGCGGCGCAATTCGACCTCACCAAGGTGGAAAAAATGCCTGAGCGCACTCTTCTGCTCGACCGGGAAGGCCAGGAGCTGGCGGCCATCCACGGCTCGCGCCGCCGCCTCATCACCTACGAGGACCTGCCAAGTCACCTGATCAACGCCCTCACCACCCGGGAAGACAAGGACTTTTTCGAACACGGGGGCGTCCACTTTCGGGGCGTGGCCCGGGCCACCCTCCGCAATTTGCGCGATCGCAGCATGACTCAGGGAGCCTCCACCCTCACCATGCAGCTGGCTCGCAATACTTTCGAAATGAGGGAGATGTCTTTCCATCGCAAGCTGCTGGAAATGGCCCTCGCTTATCGCTTGGAGGCCAATTTCGACAAAAAGGAAATTCTCACCGCCTATCTCAATCGCATTTATTTCGGCGCGGGTGCCTTCGGTATCGAGCAAGCGGCCCAGAGCTATTTCGGACGCCCGACGGCGGATCTCTCGGTGCCGGAAGCCGCTCTCTTGGTCGGCATCATCCGGGCCCCGCACGCTTTTTCTCCCCGCAACGACGAAGAGGCCGCCCTCCGCGAGCGCAATGACGTGCTCCGCAATATGGCCATTGACGGCCACCTCACCCCGGAGCAACGCGACGAATTCTTGCAGGCTCCGCTTCACCTCCTCCCCGCTCGTGAGGAGCAGGTGGATGCCATTCGCTGCGTGCGCCGCCATCTCAATGAGCTTCTGGATCAAAATGATTTTGCCAGTGGAGGGCTCACCGCGACCTCTTCCATCGACCGCGAAATGCAGCGCCTGGCCCGCCAGGGCATCGACGAAATCCTGGCCCCCTTTGCCCAGCTGGAAGCCGCCCTCGTCGCTCTGGACCCTGCCACCGGGGCCATGCGGGCGGTCATCACCGCTCGGGACGCCGAGCGCTCCCAATTCAACCGCGCCTTCGATACCCGCCGCCAGCTCGGGCCTGCCTTCCAGCCCTTCATCTATGCCTTTTCGGCCGAAAGGGGGCACTTGCCCATCCCCAATCAGCCCATCCAGACCGCGCGGCAGCTGGCTCCCGGGGATTTGGAGCGGCTCGCCCGCCGCATCGGCTTCGGGGGGCCCTTCACCACGGGTGACGAGCTCGCCCGGGGCAATCTCCAAACCACCACTCTAGAGGTGGCCACCGCGTTGGCGACTCTGGCCAATGAGGGTCGCGAGCCACGCACCTATCTGGTGGAATCCCTCACCGACTCCGAGGGCGAGCTCTTGTTCCAACAGCAGCCGCAAGGCAAACCGGCCCTCGATTCCTTTGCCGCGCAGAGCCCTTTCGAAATCCTGGGCAAACCCACCTGGAGCGCACTCAACCATCCGGGCAACGACCTGTGGGCGCTGCACAGCAGCCCCGACCTCGCGGTCGCGCTCTGGCTGGGCTACGACGAGCCCGCCGATGTGCCGGAGGCCGCCAAACTGGCTGAGAACGCCACCGCCCTCCTCACCACCCTGGCGCGGGTCGCCCGCATCCAGCGCGAAGAGCGCGCGGCCGAGGAGGCTGCGGAAGAGGCTGCGCGGGAGTTCGAGCGCTCCCGCTAATCACTCCAGCGTGATGGTCTCATCCAAGTTGAGGATGAGGTGGGCGGTCGCGGTATCGGCGGCATGGTCGATCAAATCTAGGTCCTCGTCCCGGGGAGTGGCCCCAATGGAGAGAAAGTCGCGGGCTTCCGCAGGATGACTGGCAAAGTGCTCCGCGAAGTGACGGCGGTTTTGCAAGAAGATGGCCAACTCCTCCTCATCGGCGGAATACCCGGTCGCGAGTCGGTAGATGTGGGCCAGCCGCTCCTTGGCTGTCGCTCCTCCCTCCCGCAAACCCCGGGCGGCAAGATGACGGGCCGCTTCCACGAAGGTCTCGTCATTCATCAGCGCCAGGGCCTGCAGCGGCGTATTGGTGATTTTGTGCCGCACATTGCACACCTCGCGCCCCGAGGCGTCGAAAATGTTCTGCCGGGGCGGATTGACTGCGCGCTTCCAGTAGGAATACATGCTTTTGCGGAAAAGATCCTTCCCCTTGGATTCGACGTAGCGGGTGCCGGCATTGGCAGCCACGCTCTCCCACAAACCGGCCGGCTGGTAGGGCTTCACTGGTGCTCCCCCTACCTTGGGATAGAGCAAGCCGGAGGCATTGAGCGCAAGGTCGCGAATGGCAAACCCGTCCATGCGGTAGCGGGGTCCGCGGGCCAGATACCGGTTCTCCGGATCGACCTCCTGCAGCCCTGGATTGGTGCGGGAGGATTGCCGGAAGGCATGGCTGGTGACGATGGTGCGGTAAAGCCCCTTCACATCCCAACCGGAGTCGATGAACTCCATGGCCAACCAGTCGAGAAGGTCCTGATTGACCGGCAGCTCTCCTTGGGAACCGAAATCCTCGGAGGTTTTCACCAAGCCGATGCCCATCATGCGCTGCCACATGCGATTGACCACCACCCGGGCCGTGATGGGATTCTCGCGGCTGACCAGCCAGCGGGCGAGTTCGAGGCGGTCCTGGGGATGTTCTTCTCCCGGCAGCAGGGCCTCCAGCATGCGCCGGGGCAGGGCCTCGGAGGTATCGGGTTCGTTGTATTGGCCGCGGTTCAGCAGGTAGGCGGGAGCGGGCTCTCCGCTCTTCTCACTCATCACCATCACCGGCACCTTGGCAAAGCCTGCTCGAGCCAGCTCTTTTTCCACGGCCGCCACCCGGGCCTGAGCGTTGCCCAGCACGGAATCGATGGTCGCGAAGTGCTCGCGAAGCAGCTTGCGCTCGGCCCCGGTCCAAGCGGCTTCTTCTTTTTCCAATGCTGCCCGCACCTCCTGGTTGGCCAAAATCAATTCTCGGCCCAGGGCTCCAGCTTGCTGGGAAGTGGCCAGCCGCAAGCGCCCGATATTATGGTCGGTGAAGGAGGAGAAGAATTCCAGGGTCACTTCCACCGTGCCTCCGGCCGCATCCTTCAGCGGCTCAGCCAAAGCCAGAAAGAGAGAGGCGCTCTCCCCGGGGTTGCCATTCACCGCCCACCCCGTTTTTGCCTTGCCATCAATGGCTTGGCTGGCGGGGTAGTTTGATTGCTCGTAGCTGGCAGCCGCACGGGCGAGGGGCAAGGACTTGGCCTGCCCCTCTTCCGACGGACGGAAGCTCACCTTCGCCTCGGTGAGGACGAAGTTGCCGTTGTTGGCCAGGGAGAGGCGGACGAGAGACTCGTGCGGCAGGGCTTCCACGCGAAGGGCGGAGAGGGTTTTGCCTGCCGGCCACTCGAAGGCCAGCTGATAGCTAGTGCGCGTGATGTTGTTTCCTTCAAAGAGATAGCTGCCATCGGGCAAGGCCGTCAATTCGCCCTGATTGTCCGGCACCCGGGCCGAAAGCAGGGAAACCGGTTCCCAAGAATCGGGCGCTTCGCTCGTCGGGCGATGGGACGCCACCCAGTTCCGGAAACGGGTTCCGGTTTCCTGGCGGGCTTTCGCCAGCTGAGCCTGTGCGTGCTCCAAGCGCTCGGCGAGTCCGGCGGGGATTTCAAACAAGGGCGAAGTGAACTCTTCCACGGGCTTGGCCTCCGTGCCACGCCCGATCCCGCGCTCGTTGATGTTGTTGAAGTAGGCGTAGAGTTGGAAAAACTCCCGCTGCGAAATGGGGTCGTATTTGTGGTCATGGCAACGGGCGCACCCGGTGGTCAGGCCTAGCCACACGGTGGAAGTGGTCTCCACCCGATCGATGACATTCTCCACCAGGAATTCTTCCGCCAAGGCCCCGCCTTCGTTATTCTGGCGGTGATTGCGGTTAAAGGCACTGGCGAGGCGCTGAGAAGCGGTTGCCTGAGGCAACATGTCCCCTGCCAGCTGCTCGATGGTGAACTGGTCGAAGGGCATGTTCTCGCGATAAGCCTGGATGACCCAGTCCCGCCAAGGCCAGTTCGTGCGGCCATGGTCATTCTGATAGCCGTCGGTATCGGCGTAACGCGCGGCATCCATCCAGAAGAGAGCCATGCGCTCGGCGTAGGCATCGGAGGCCAACAAGTGGTCCACGAACCTCTCGTAGGCCGCCTCAGAGGGATCGGCGAGGTAGGCGTCCAGCAGAGCGAGGTCCGGCTGCAGACCGGTGAGGGCGAGGCTGGCCCGCCGGGCCAATACCTCGGGCTCGGCAGGAGGAGCGGGCTCCAGCCCTTTTTCTGCGAGCTTGGCTTGCACAAATTGGTCCACGGGATTGTGCACAGAAGCTCCGGAATCGCCGACCTGCGGGGGCTCGGGCTTGACGGGAGGCACGAAGGCCCAGTGCTTCTCATACTCCGCCCCCTCGTCGATCCAACGCTGCAAAAGCTCTTTCTCTTCAAAGGTGAGCGAGCGATTGGAATCCTTGGGTGGCATGGGATCGTGCTGATCCAGGATGCGGGCCACCACTTCACTGGCCTTGGCATCCCCCGGCACGATGGGCGCGATTCCGTCCATCTCGGCGAAAGCAAACTCGGGCTCGTGGAGCGCGATATCAGCCTCCCGGGTAGCGGGGTCCGGCCCGTGACAGTGAAAGCAATTCTCGGAAAGAATGGGCCGGATGTGCTGGTTGTAGCTGATTCTTTCTCCCGGAGCAGCAGCCAGGGCCGGACTCTGTGCCACCGCCCGCTTCTGACTGCCGGCTTCCTGCAGCTTGGCAATGGCCTGAGAATAGGTTTCTTCCCGGGACAAGGATTTCCGCTCCAGAGGACGTGGATTCTCTTGTCCGACAGCCACTTCAGGGGCCAGCAACTGAGGGCGCTCGGCGAAGAGAACGACCCCGGCGATGGTTAACGCGGCAGCCGCCGTGGCCGTCCAGACTGGCCAACGGGCCCGGCGGGAAGGCTCTTCCGGCGAAATCGCTTTGAAAGGAACGACCTGTGCGGGCCTCTCCCCTCCCAATTCGTGCAAGAGGGAGTCCACCCGAGCTTGCTGCAAGAGCTCAGCCCGCGCTTCGGGACTGCGGCGCAAAAGATCATTGAGGGCTTTCTCTTGGGACGAATCGAGTGCCCCCGCGAGATAGCTGGAAATAAGCAGGCGATCTTGGTCGGTCATGATTCAGAGGAGTTGGGGTTCTTTTTCTGGAGACAAAGTTGGAGATTGTGGCGGGCGCGATAGAGGGTTTGCCCAATAGCGGCCACGCTGGAGGAATGGGCGGAAGCCAGCGTCTTGAGGCTTTCCCGTTGAAAATAATGACGGGTGATGAGTTCACGCTGCCGCTCGGGCAAACTAGCTAGACAGGCTTGTAGACTTTTTTCGCGCGGATCTCTTTGCCCGGCAAAAACTTCGGGAGCCTCAACCGCCAACAGGTGCACGACCTCGTCATCGAGCACCAAGCGGCTGCGACTGCGCTTTTTGCGAAAAGCCATGAGCTGGAAAAAGGCCACCCGCTGGGCCCAGGCCCAGAAGGAAGTGCCCCGTTCGAAATCCTCCCGCTTGCGCCAGAGAACAAGGTTGGTTTCCTGCAGAACGTCCTCGGCATCGGAGCGATTGCCCAGAGAGCTCTGGAGATAACTTTTCAAACGCGTTTGCACGGTTTTGATTTCGTCATCAAACCAGTGGAGAGAGGTGTCATTTTCAGCCACAGACATTGGTATTCAGGTTGGGAGCAGCGGGAAAGAAGGGTTTTAGGAGAGGATATCCTTCACCAAATGCCCATGGACATCGGTCAAGCGGAATTGCCGCCCTTGAAAGCGGTATGTCAGTTGCTCATGATCGACCCCCATGAGGTGCAAAAGGGTGGCGTGCAAGTCGTGCACATGAACCGGATTCTCAGTGATGTTGTAGGAATAATCATCGGTGGCCCCGTAGGTCATGCCCGGCTTGATCCCTCCCCCAGCGGCAAAGATGGAGAAGCAACGGGGGTGGTGATCGCGACCATAATTGTCGCGCTTCAGGGTGCCCTGGCAGTAGGCGGTGCGCCCGAATTCGCCTCCCCACACCACGAGGGTATCATCAAGAAGCCCCCTCATCTTGAGGTCTTTGATGAGAGCCGCGGTGGGTTGATCAGTGTCTTCACATTGACCCGGCAGTTGCTTGGGCAAAGTGAAATGCTGGTCCCAGCCCATGTGGAAAAGTTGCACAAAACGCACGTCGCGCTCGGCCAGACGCCGGGCCATGAGGCAATTGTAAGCATAGGTGCCTCTCTTGCGCACGTTGGGCCCATACATTTGCAGCACGCTCTCCGGCTCGTTGCTGAAATCAGTCAGCTCCGGCACGGAGGTTTGCATGCGATAGGCCAATTCATATTGCTTAATGCGGGTGGCGATCTCGGGATCGGCGAATTCCTGCAGCTTCTTCTCATTGAGCGCAGCCAAGTCATCCAACATGCGGCGGCGGGATTGGGGCGAGAATCCTTTCGGATTGGAGAGATACAAGACCGGGTCGCCCGTGCTCATGAACTTCACCCCGGCATGCTGGGTGGGCAGGAAGCCCGAGCCCCACAGGCGATCGTAGAGCGGCTGGCAATTGGGCCGACCCGTGCCCCGCGAGACCATGGCCACGAAATCGGGCAGATCCTTGTTGGCCGAACCGAGACCATAAGACATCCACGAACCCATGCTGGGGCGACCAGGAATCTGCGACCCGGTCTGGAAAAAGGTGATCGCGGGATCGTGGTTAATGGCCTCCGTATACATGGAACGGATGATGCAAATATCGTCGGCCACCCCGGAGATGTGCGGCAGCAATTCGGAGATCTCCGCCCCCGATTGCCCATGCCGGGAAAATTTGTATTTGGAAGCGGCGAGTGGAAAGCTCTTCTGCCCGGCAGTCATCCCGGTGACCCGCTGATTCATCTCGACGTGATCCGCGAGTTCCTGACCAAAATACTGGTCCAGCTTGGGCTTGTAGTCGAAAAGCTCTTGCTGGGAGGGAGCGCCACTCTGGAAGAGATAAATCATGCGCTTGGCCTTAGGGGCGACGGTGGGAAAGCGGTGCGCGACCGCCGGGTTCCCGGCCCCCAGCAAATCTGGTCCGAGCAAATTGGCCAGAGCGGCCACCCCGATGCCCTTGGCCGACTTTCCAAAAAAGTGGCGGCGATTCAGCATCAACTTGGATTCGAGAAATGGATCGGTCATAGGTCGCTAGGGGTCTTTCTACACTTATCAATAGCCCTCCCGGGCCGCATTTAACGGTCAATTTCACTTTTTCTGTGGAAAAGGCCCCGCTCGGAGAACTCCCGGGCGGAAAAAAGGGGGTGATAGGACAGAAATGGGCTTTTGCCCCTTCTCCGGATTTCGTTAGGCTCTGCCCGTGGGCAATACTTTCGGCACCCTTTTTAGAATTACGACATTTGGCGAATCCCATGGTGGCGGAGTGGGCGTCATCATCGACGGATGCCCTCCCGGCATCGCACTCTCGCAGGAAATGATTCAGCATGAACTCGATCGACGCCGCCCGGGTCAATCCGAGATCGTCACTCCCCGCAACGAGGCGGACGCCTGCGAGATCCTCTCCGGCATCCACGAGGGCTACTCGCTGGGCACCCCCATCTCCATCCACGTCCGCAACAAGGACGCCCGCCCCTCGTCCTATGATGAAATGGCGGTCAAGTATCGCCCTTCCCACGCCGACTTCACCTACGACGCCAAGTTTGGCCGTCGCAATCCCAATGGCGGCGGGCGCTCCTCCGCTCGCGAGACCATTGGCCGGGTGGCGGCAGCAGCGGTGGCGAAGGAGGTGCTCAAGGAACTGGCCCCGGGGCTTGAAACCCTCGCTTGGGTGGCCCGCATCAAGGATTTGGAGGCGAAAGTGGACGCCAACACAGTGACGGCGGAAGCCATCGAGTCCAACATCGTGCGCACCGGCGATCTTTCCAAAGTGGACGAGATGATCGCCCTCATCAAGGCCACCCGCGCGGAAGGCAATTCCATTGGCGGAGTGGTGGAAGCCGTTATTCGCAACTGTCCGGTGGGCTTGGGCGCTCCCGTCTTTGACCGCATGGAGGCCGATTTGGCCAAGGCCATGCTCTCTCTGCCCGCGACCAAGGGCTTCGAAGTCGGCTCTGGATTTGCCGGCACTTACCTCACCGGGCGCGAGCACAACGACCCCTTTTACATGGAGGGCGAGCGCGTGCGCACCCGCAGCAACAATTCCGGTGGAGTGCAAGGCGGCATCACCAACGGCGAAAACATCGTCTTCCGCACGGCCTTCAAGCCCGTTGCCACCATCATGACCTCTCAGGAGACCGTTTCCTCGGCCAAAGAAGAGACCGAACTGAAAGGCAAGGGGCGCCACGACCCCTGCGTCCTCCCCCGCGCGGTGCCAATGGTGGAAGCCATGGCCAATCTCGTGGTCCTCGACCATCTCCTGCGCCAACGGGCCCAATGCGGCTAAGGCCAACCGACCTTACGTTTTTTCCATTTCGCTTGCCAGAAAACGAGCTAGCTTCACGCCATGGATTTTCTTGATCAGCTTCCTTTCGACCAAACGGCCCTGACGATTGGGATGGTGGCCGTGGTGGTGCTTTTTATGGTGATTTCCATCATTAAAGGCATCCTTCGCACCCTTTTCTCCCTCCTCGGGCTCGCCGTGGCAGTGGTCGCCTTCTTTTTCGGCTACCAGCAATCGCCTCCCCACATCGAGAAACTCGTCCCGGAGGCCGTGGGCTGGATGCCGTTGGTCGCCGGTGGGGTCTGCGCAGTGCTCGCAATGATGGTTTTCCAGTTTGTTCTGGGCATTTTTTCCGGCAAAGGTGGCGATGGCGAGGAGCGCAAGAGTGGCGGCCTTCTCTCCGCGCTCTTCGGGCTGGTCATTGGGGCTCTCGCTCTCTACGGAGGCCTTTCCGCCCTGCGCTACTATGGCGGGGAAGCCGAACTCCAACATCTGCAGACCTATGTCTCCAAAGGAGCGGAAAAAGCGGAAAACCTTCCCTTCGTGATCAAGCTCAAGCAATGGGTGGACGATTCCCCCATCGCCAGCTGGCAGGAGCGCTTCGATTTCTTCAACACCGCCGAGCAGCGTGCCCGCTCGAATCTAGCCAAACTCTTCATGGTCTCCGGTGATCGTCAGGATTTGGCCAAGACCTTGCGGGAGGAAGACAACCGGGACATTCTGGAAATCCCGGAAGTGACGGCCCTGACGGTGGCCGCCGATGACTTGCGTCGCCTCTGCGAAGAGGGAGATTTCCAAAAATTCTTTGCCGATGAGCGGGTGCAAAACCTTCTCGATCGTCCCGACCTGCGGGAAAAACTTCTCAAGTTGGATCTGGAGGAGTTTTTCGCCCGGGAAAGCGAGAAGGCCAAGTGATCAGCGTTTGCGGGCGCGGGCCGCGAGCTTGTCCTCCACTTCCCGCCGCACCCGATCGAAGACTGCCATCGCGCCTTTGCCATTCTCCAGCGCACCCACCGGCACGCCCCGGGCGCTGGCCCGCAGGAATAAATCGTCGCGCGGAATGGTGGTGCGGAAGAGAAGCTCGGGCGGAAGAATCTCCTTCACGCCCCGAGCGGCCTCACGACTCTCGGCCAGCCGGGGTTGCATCATGGTCAAAAGGATGCCCAAAACCGTGAGCCGGGGATTTTTTTCCCGCATGCGGGCCAACAAGGAGAGCAACTTGGGCACGGAGCGAATGCCCAGGGGCTCGGCTTGCTGGGGGACGATGACTGCGGTGGAGGCAGTCAAAATCTCCGCCGTGACTCCGAAAAGCCCGGCTGCGGTATCGATGAGGCAGAGTTCGTAGCCCCCCGCCTTCACGGTGCGGAGAAACTCCTTCATCCGCAAGGGCACCTCGCCCTCCGCCCCCGCGCCCTGCTCATAATCACTGGACTGCCCGGCGGCCATAAGGGAAAAGGTCGGGAGCCGGGTCGGCACCACCAGCTGCCCCAGAGGCAAGGAAGGATCCGCCATGAAATCGTAGAATCCGGGCAAATCCCCCGCCTTCTTGGCCAACGACAAGCCCACCGAGCCCTGGGGATCGGCATCCACCAGCAAGGTGCGCCGCCCGGCCCGGGCAAAGGCATGGGCCAGATTGACACTGAGGGTGGTCTTGCCCACTCCTCCTTTTTGACTCGAAACCGCTATCGTGATCACTTGGTCGGCGAACTCTCAACCAAGTCGCCCACGGGAGAAAGCCTTTTCTCATTCGGGGCACTAGCCGTTGACACCTGCAGGCGAAATTGGCATCACCTCCCCCTGCCATGTCTCGACTTCTTTCCCTCATTTGTTTGCTCCCCCTGCTGCTGACCTCCTGTCGCGACAAAACCCCCGCTCCCTCGTCAGAGAGCAAGAAGGAGGAAAGCTTCTTCTCCACCCCCGTCGAGACGGTGGACCAGCTCAAGCAAAACCGCCTCGCCGAAGAGCCCACCGTTTTTCTGCGGAGCCAGGCCGAATCAGCCATCCACTGGCAAGCCTGGACCCCCGAAGTCCTCTCCATCGCGGAGAAGTCCCAGCGCCTCATTTTCCTCTGCCTGGGCAGTGGCAATCATCGCGAATCCGCGCAATTCGTAGAGCACTTGGCCACCGATCATGCCGGGACCCTCAACGAGGAATTTGTCCCCGTCTTGGCCGACACGGCCGTCGATCCAGCCCTGGCTCTCATGAGTCACCAGCTGAGCAGCGAAATCGGCAAACCCATCTCCTTTCCCTTCCTGCTGTGGCTGAGCCACGAGGGCAATCCCGTGGGTTGGGCTCCGCTGGACAACCAGAGCCTGGAGAGCCAGTTGACCGGATTTCGCCGGGCCGCCGAGGTCGTGCAAGCCGTGCAGGAAAAATCAAAGCGCTACGTCATCGAGAATAGCCGCCGGGACAACGCCCAGCGCCTCGAGCGCATCCAGAAGGTCTATCAGGACAGTTTCGCGGAAGAAGAAAACGAAATGAGCCGGGGAATGCTCTTTCTCACCATGCAGGCGCTCACCGATCTGCATGACCCGCTCAGCCACACCTTCGACAATACCGGAGGGATTCCCCCCGGCAACCTGCTCACCACCCTCGGTCGCCTCACCGACCACCCCGCCTGCCCGCAGCGGCTGCGGGAAAAGACGAAAGAAGCCTTGGTCGATGCCAGCATCCACCTTGTCACCTCGGCGGTGCGCGATCCCCTCGATGGCACTTTTTTTGCCCGCCGGGGCAGCCACTCCTTCGCGGTTCCGGTGCTGAGCAAAGAACCCGAGACGCAGGCTGAAATGCTCTCCGCCCTCGCCAGCGTGCCGCCCCACCTGGAAGGCGAACGCGCCCTGCGGCAGCTCTTGGCCAGCGAAGAAGCAAGTCCCCTCACCACCCGCCATGTCAAGCTGAAGAAGGACGGCCAGTTGGGTTACTTTTGGAATGTCAGCGATCTGCAGGAATTCTTGTCTGAAAGTGAAATGAAAGTGGCTGAGAGCGCCTTTGAGCTGCGCTCTCTAGGCAATGTGCCCAAAGGAGACGATCCCGAGGGCCGTTTCTTCCGTCTCAATTCTCTGGGACTGAAAAGAACCGACTCCGAACTCGCGGAAGCCACCGGCTATTCTATCACCGAAGCGGAAGAAATTCTCGCCCGCTTGCAAGAGAAACTCCTCGCGAAACGGCAGGAACGGCTGGCGGAGCACGAAGCCTTGTTTGTCGAGGATCGGGTGGGATTGGCCAGCTTGGCCCGTCAATTGACCGCCCTCACCCGGGCCCATCAGGTCGCTCCGGAGGCCGCCCCTCTCGCTCTCATTGAGAAGGTCGGCCAGACGATCACCAGCCAGTATCTCCATAGTGGGGACCAGCTCTGGCGCTTTCCTCACAAAGACAACCTGCGGGCCATCCCGGGCTCCGCCTTTGACTACGCGGTCACCTTGGAGGCCCTCCTGGCCTGGCACCGCCTGACTTGGGAAGAGGAGCTCCTCCTCACTTGCCAAAAGTTGGCCCACACTCTCGTGAGTCAGTTCAGCGACCGGAACCATTTCCTCACCGAGCAGACAAAAGAATCTCCCCTGCACGTATTCCCGGTCTATGGCAATCAGATGATCTTCGGCCCCTCCACCTGGGGAACGAGCTATGGAGCCTTGACCCACCTGCAAAATCTCGCCCTCGCCCCCGAGGGAACCTCCGAGATGCTGGCGGCCATCACCCCGATCTTGCAGGCCTCCCTGCAACGCTTTCCGGTCATTCACACCGACTTCCTCCATGCTGCGGTCAGCCATTTGGAAAACCGCGTGCTCATCCTTTCTCCCACTCTGGAGCCGTCGGCGATGGCCGAATTGCGCGGTCAGCTGGCTACGGCCGAGTTCGATGCCGTGCGGGCCCTGCCCGCCCCCAAGTCTTGGCCTGGCCTGCCCCAGCCGGAGGGAAAGGCGGCCATCCTCCTCGCCGGGGGAGAAGTGGTGGCGGAATTTGCCTCGCCGGAGGAAATCCTGCCCGCGCTCCGCCAGGACCTCGCCGAACGCTGAGATCGGCAGGGTCGAAAATTGACAGACCGGAACCCACTTTCCAAGGTGTCCTCATGAATTTCCGCCGCATTCTCCCGCTGGCCTTGCCACTGGCCATTCTCTCTTGTGCCGCGCCCAGTGCCCTCGGCCCCGATGGCTCGGTGCAGATTCGCCAATCTTCCCCCAGTCTGGTCACAGAAGGCGCCACCGCCTTCCGCACCCTAAAGAACCAGAACCGACTCTCCACCAATGATGCTTATCGGGACCAAGTCAATCGAGTAGCGGCCCGGCTCACCCGGGTCATCGACCTGCCCGGCGCGCAGTGGGAATTTGTCGTTTTTGAAGACGCGACTCCCAACGCCTTCGCCTTGCCGGGCGGAAAAGTGGGCATCAATAGCGGACTCTTTCAAATCACCCGCAACGACGCGGGTCTGGCTACCGTCCTCGCGCATGAGATTGCTCACGTGACCTCCAATCATGCCGATGCCCGCATCCGCAACCAAAGCACCATCGGCCTGGGAGCCGCCGTGCTGGGCAGCGTGCTGGGGGGAGAGAATGCCAATTCCGCCACCGAGCTCCTGAGCAGCGCGGGCAACATCGCCTTCGGCCTCACCTTTTCGCGTTCGCAGGAACTGGAGGCCGATCGCATCGGCACCATCTTCATGGCCCGGGCGGGATACGACCCGGCGGAAGCCATCGCGATGTGGCAGCGTTTTGCCTACTACAACAACGCCCGGGGGAGTCAGGGCGCGGAATTTCTGCGCACTCATCCCTTGAACGAGACCCGCATCTCCGCGCTGCGCGAGTTCCTTCCCATTGCCCGTCGCGAGTATCGCCCTTGACCGAGCCCATGCCACTTCTTGCCATCGAATCCTCTTGCGACGAAACGGCGGTCGCCATCTATGGCCGCGCCGCTGGCTCTCCTCCCGGATTACTCGCTTCGGTCATTTCCTCGCAAATCGAACTCCACAAAGACCTCGGTGGGGTCGTGCCCGAGCTGGCCTCTCGCAATCACACCCTGCGCATCCAGCCTTTGGTGCGGGATTGCCTGGCCCAGGCCGGGCTCACCCTCGACCAGCTCTCCGCCTTCGCGGCGACTGGCGGTCCCGGTCTCGCTTCTTCGCTAGCGGTGGGGCATTCTTTTGCCAAAGGACTGGCGCTGGCCACGCGGAAGCCGTTTCTTTCGGTCAACCACATGGAGGGCCATCTCCTCAGCCCCTTCGTGGGCGAAGAAGACATCCCGCCCCACCTCGCGCTCGTGGTTTCCGGCGGGCACACCCTGCTCATCGAAGTCACGACCGTGGGAAGCTACCACCTTCTCGGCCAGACCCTCGACGACGCCGCTGGCGAGGCTTTTGACAAGGTCGCCAAAATGCTCGATCTCCCCTATCCCGGCGGACCGGAAATTGAGAAGCGGGCCCGGGAAGGCAATGCCGATGCCTTCGACTTTCCCCGCTCCCTCTTGCAGGAGGACCACCTCGATTTCTCCTTCTCGGGACTGAAGACCGCTGTGCTCTACACCCTGCAAAAGCTGCCCTCCCCGCGCGACCACCTCGCCGACCTCTGCGCCTCCTTCCAGGCCGCCGTTTTCGAGGTTCTCATCGCCAAGACCCTACGGGCCGCCCGCCTGAGGGGGCAGACGCTGGTCACCCTCTCCGGCGGCGTTTCCTGCAATGCCACCTTGCGCGAGCAACTGGCGGCCACCTGTCACGCTGCCGGGCTGACATTTCGCGCCTGTTCGCCCAGCCTCTCCACCGACAATGCGGGCATGATTGCCTTTGCCGCCCATCACCGCCTGCGGGCCGGGCAGACCTCATCGCTCACCACTGACATCGACCCCAATCTCAAACTGGCCTAGCAGCCCTCACAACCACCAACCATCCCGACTCGTGCGTTATCCCGCTCTCATCTTCGATTTCGACGGCACCCTGGCCGACACTCTCGCCGCTGCCGTGCGGGTCTACAACGACCTGGCCCAAACCTATTCCTTGCGGCCGGTCTCCATGGAAGAGATTCCCAGCCTGCAGGATTTTGAGCTCAAGGAACTGCTCAAACATCTCGGTGTCTCCAAGATGCGCGTCCCTTCGCTCTTGGCCCGGGGGCGCAAAGCCTTGCGGGCAGACATCACCACTCTTTCCCTCAACGAAGGAATGGCCGAACTGCTCCCCCAACTCCGCGAGCATTGCACCTGTTTCGGCATCCTCACTTCAAACTCCACCGAAAATGTGGAAGCGTTTCTGGAAGCAAAAGGCTTGCGCGAACTTTTCACCTTCATTTCCAGCACCTCCAAGCTCTCGGGCAAACACAAGCATCTGCGGGCCATCGAAAAAACCTTTTCCCTGGAGCGCTCACAAATGCTCTACATCGGAGACGAAACCCGTGATGTGCGGGCCTCCCACCGTGCGGGAGTGGATGTCGCCGCCGCCACCTGGGGTTTCAACTCCCCCGATGCCCTTCATCGGCAGAACCCCAACTACATGCTGAAGCGCCCCGCTGACCTCCTCGAGGTCTGCCAATTGCGCTAGGCAGCGGTAGTCGGTGCCGAGCCGACCCTCATTCCACGGGCAAGGCCTTGAGAACCGGTCTTCCGGTTTTCATCTGGGAGAAGTCGGCATTGAGCCACTTTTGCCGCCCCTGATTATTGGTCGCGACGTTTCCTTCCTCCTTTTCCAAAAGGACCTCTTTGCCCACCACAAGACCGGCCTCCCCATTCTTCTCGATGGTGTTGCCGGTCACCTGCAAGCGGCTGCCCCCGTCGCGGGCCACCACCCCGCCCAGCGTGTTATCGGCAATGAGGTTCCCGCTAATGACGGCTACCGCCCCTTTGCTGAGCATCACTCCGACTTCGCGATTGCGCTCCACTGTCGAGCTCTCCACCTGCGAGCTTTCACCTGTGGCGGTGAGAAAGATGCCGGTGAGACCATTGTCCTGAAAGCGGGATCGAGCCACCCGGGCGTGAGCACCGTCCCAGACATCGAGCCCGTGCTGGAGATTGGCCAGCGCGCGCACCTCCTCCAAGGTGACCTGGCTGCCTTTCCCAGTGACCGCGATCCCATCCCAGCCACAGGCCTTGACCTCGCAAGCAAGAAGAGTGGCCCGACCGCCCCCGGTGACCGCGAGGCCGTGTCCGGCCCCATACTCAATCACACAATTCTCCAGCTCGGCCTGGGCCTCCTGCAGCAAAACGACTGGATAACGTTCGCTGGCATCCGTAAAGCCAGAATGGCGCAGGGTGAGGTGGCTCAGTCGCACCGCCGGTCCCTCGCCCGCAATAACGAGCACACTGCCAGCGTCGGCCGGGACCTCAAGCACGGTCTTGCCCTCGCCCTGTCCCTCCAAGATGATTCCAGCCGGCACCAATACCGACTCCTGAAAGACCCCTTCTCCGAGTAGGACCTTGTCCCCCGGCCGGACCTGAGCCAGCGCATCCGCAAGAGTTTCCGCCTCCTCCGGGACTTCGATGGTCTGCACATAGCCCGACATTTTCTCGTAGAGTTCGCCCGCTGCCTCAGAGGGAGCCAGCCGCTGGGCTTCGCGCAAGAGCTCCAGGGCTTCGGCCGAATACTCGCCATCGTCCAGCGAACGAGCCCGCCCATAGAGGGCCTGCGCCACGTTCTTCAGATTACGAAGAATCAATTCCGCCTCCCGGGCTTTCTCCTGCAAGTCGGCGAGTCTCTCGTGCTCCGGAGCAAGCACGGCGAGTTCCTCGCTGTCATGAATGACCTTCTGCCAATTTTCTTCCCGGTGAGCTTGCTCAATGCCCTCCACCAGCTGCCGAATCTCTTCCCGTCGGCGCTCGGCTCGCAAGTCGCTTTCCAACTGCGGGCCCCGCTCGTCTTCCGGAGCGAGGTCACGAGCAGCGGCGAGGGCTTCTTCCGCCTCTCCCCAAGCCTGAATCTCGATCTTCTCCTTCACCTTGCCAAAGGCGAAGTTGATTTCCATACGCCGCTCTTCCTCGCGGCCCTCTTCAATTTGTCGCCGACCCTGAGGCACGGCCGGGTTCTCGGAATCCAAGCCCTCAACCCGGGCGAAAAGACCTTCCGCTTCCTCCCAATTGCGGTCCGCGACCGCGCTGGCCGCCTGCCCCAGCAAGGCCTCGACCTGCGCTTGCAACCGCTCTTGTTCCACCACCATGCGATAGGCCGAGTAACCTCCTCCCCCGAGCAGGAGAAGCAGAAGCAGACCCACCACCACAGGCCAAATCCGCTTTTTCCGGGGGGCATAGAGGACGTGCAAGGCTTCCTCAAAGCGAACCAGCTCGACCTCATATTGAATGCGCTTGTCGGGAGTGGTCGCTTCATCCCGCAGGCGGCGCAAATGAGCCCGGACTTCCTCCAAGGCAGCCCGCGAACGAGTCAAATCGTCCTTGGCGGTGAGTCCGAGAATGGTGAGGGCTTCCTCACGCGAGAGTTCGCTGGTTGCTGTCATGGGGGAAAAAGGGCTCCAGAGCTTCAGCCTTGGAAATTCTGCACAATGGGCATGCGACGACCCACTCCGAAAGCTTTCGAAGTGACCCGCAATCCCGGAGCCGCTTGATGGCGTTTCCATTCATTGAGGTCAACTCTCCTCTGCACCCAGCGCACAATGGTCTCGTCGTGACCATGACACTCGATGATGTCGGAAGCACTCATTTGCTGTTCAACGTAAAGTTCAAGGATAGCGTCAAGCTCCTCATACGGCGGCAGGGAGTCCTGATCCTTCTGATCCGGGGCCAACTCCGCACTGGGCGGCTTGTCGATCGTGTTCCAGGGAATGATTTCGCGGTCGCGATTGATCCACCGGGCCAGCTCGTAAACCCGGGTCTTGGGCAAGTCGGAGATGGCCGCCAAGCCGCCGCACATGTCGCCATACATGGTGCAGTAGCCCACCGCGAGCTCGCTCTTGTTGCCAGTGGTCAGCAGCAAGGCCCCCGTCTTGTTGGAAAGCGACATCAAAAAGAGCCCCCGGATGCGGGCTTGCATGTTTTCCTCGGTGACATCCTCGGGAGCCCCACCAAAGACGGGCTGCAAGGCTTCCTTCACCTGCGCAAAAACCTCGCCAATAGGCACTTCCTCGCAACGCATGCCCAGATTGCGGGCCAGCGCTTCGGAATCACTCACACTACCCGCCGAGCTGAAGGCGCTGGGCATGGTCAGCCCCCGCACATTCTCCGCCCCCAGGGCCGCCACCGCTAATGCTGCGGTCAAGGCGGAGTCAATTCCCCCGCTGAGGCCCAGACACACTTTTTCAAAACCGCATTTGGTCACGTAATCGCGCAGCCCGAGAACGAGGGCTTCATAGAGCTGTTCGTTTTCATCCAATTCGGGCCAGATCACCCCTTCTCCCGTCACTCCGACATCGACCACGGCCACCTCTTCTCGAAATCCTGCCAAGCTCGCTATCACTCCGCCCCGGCCGTCCACCACCGCCGAGTGCCCGTCGAAGATGAGCTGGTCCTGCCCACCGACCGCATTGCAATACACCAGCGGCAGCCCCTTGCGCTTGGCCACCGAAGCAAAGAGGTCGCGCCGCGCCACAGGCTTGTTGAGGGCGAAGGGCGAGGCACTGAGATTGACGATGACATCCGCCCCCGCTTCCTCCAGCTCATGCACCGGATCGCGCTCATAGAGCGGACGGTAGAGGAAATCCTCCGTCCAGATATCTTCGCAAATGGTGACTCCGATTCTTTTTCCCTGAAACATCACGGTCCGGCATTCCTCACCCGGCTCGAAATAGCGCCATTCGTCGAACACATCATAGGTTGGCAGCAAGGTCTTCCAGATGCGCTCGCGGACTTGTCCCTTCTCCAGCCAGGCCACCGCATTGCGAAAGGCGCGTCCAGGGCTTTTGCCCGAGCGATCAACGTAACCCACCAGCAGCGGCACCGCCCCCACTTCACTCTTCAAGTAATCGAGCGCTTGCAGACACTTGGGCACGAATTGACTTTTAAAAACCAGATCCCGGGGAGGATAACCCACCAGAGACATCTCGGGAGTCACCACCAGCTCGGCTCCTTTCTCCAGAGCTTCGCGGTAACCCGCCAGAATGCGTTTGGCATTTCCAGGAAAATCTCCCACCACCGCGTTGATTTGGACCAAGGCAATCTTCATAGCATCAAGTCGACCCGCAAAGGGGCAGGTCAGGGGCACGATAGCGGGTCCCGCCCGCAACGAAACCCTCTTTCGTGACTCCTGATAGGAAAAAATAGCTCGCCCCGCAAAGGCTCTTTGCTGTCACGAAGCCTCTTTCAAGTCTTGCTAGTTGTCCACCGGGGCACTAAACCCCGTCGCAATGTCTTTTGCTGATCTCGGTCTCTCCGAACCCATCCTGCGCGCTGTCACCGAAAAAGGTTACACCGAACCCACTCCTATTCAGGCGCAAGCAATTCCCATCATCTTGGAAGGACGGGATTTGACCGGAGCCTCCCAGACCGGCACCGGCAAGACCGCCGCCTTCGCCCTGCCCTCTCTTTCCCGCATCGAAAAAATGGGCAAGCCCCAGATTCTCGTTCTCGAGCCCACCCGCGAACTCGCCCACCAGGTCGCGGAGCAATTCGAAGAATACGGCAAGCACACCGGCCTGAAAGTCGCCCTTCTCTACGGCGGCGTCGGCTATGGCAAACAGGACCAGGACATGAAAGAGGCCGATATCGTGGTCGCTACCCCCGGTCGCCTCGTCGACCACTTCTACCGGGCCACCATGCGCTTTGGAGAAGTGAAAATCCTCATTCTGGATGAGGTCGACCGCATGCTCGACATGGGCTTTCTCCCCATCGTGCGCAAAATCGTCAACCTCTGCCCATGGAAGATGCCTGCCGAGGAAGCCGACGAAGAAGCGAAACGGGCGGCCGCCCCCGCCACCGATCGCCAGACCCTTTTCTTCTCGGCCACCATGCCCCCCGCCATCGAGCAATTCGCCAAATGGTGCCTCACCGACCCCGCCGAAGTTCAGATCGCCCGCCGCGAGGTCGCCTCCACCGTCTCCCACGCCTTCTACCCCGTCTCCATGGACCAGCGCGATGAACTCCTGCTGGCTCTCCTCAAGCAAACTGACTTTGCCTCCGTGATGGTCTTCACCCGCACCCGCAAGGAAGCGGACTCGGTCACCGCCATGCTCAAGGGCTCCGGCCATGACAAAGTCGCTGCCATGCACTCCGATATCAATCAGCGCGACCGAATGAAAGCCCTCGCCGGCTTCAAGGACGGCACTTACGACATCCTCGTCGCCACCGACGTGGCCGCCCGCGGCATCGACGTCTCCGGCGTGACCCACGTCATCAACTACCGCGTGCCCGAGAATGCCGAGGACTACGTGCACCGCATCGGCCGCACGGGCCGGGCCGAGAAGGAAGGCGACGCCTTCACCATCCTTACCGCCGATGAGCTGGATAGCGCGACCTCCATCGAAAATTTCATCAGCCGCAAGATCGAGCGCAAGAAGCTGGAGGACTTCAACTACATCTACACCGCTCTCCTCGACGACTCCCCTCCCAAGCCCGTGCGCAAGAAGCGCCCCGCCGCCCCCAAGCGCCGTCGCCGCTAGCCCTTCCTTGACGGTCCGCGCATGACCCTCGAAGTCGACAGCCCCCAGCCCCGCCTCGATGCCTTCCTCGCCAGCCGGCTCAAGGAGCATTCCCGCTCCCGCTTGCAGACCCTCGTCAAGGAAGGCCACATCCTCGTCAACGACCGCCGGGCCAAGCCTAAGCAGGCCCTTAATCCTGGCGATCTGATCAGCGTCACTATTCCCGAACCCGTGGCCTTGGAGCTCGTCCCCCAGGATATCCCCCTCGCCATCCTCCACGAAGACGAAGACCTCATTGTTCTCAACAAAGCCCATGGCATGGTCGTCCACCCCGCCAATGGCAATCAGGACGGCACCCTCGTCAATGCCCTCCTCCACCACTGCAACGGGCAGTTGGCCGGCATCAACGGCGTCGAGCGCCCCGGGATCGTGCATCGCCTCGACAAGGACACTTCGGGCTGCATTGTTGCCGCCAAGACTGACCGGGCCATGAAGTCCCTCCTCACCCAGTTCGCCGAGCGCGAGACCACCACCAAGATCTACTACGCGGTCACCTCCCGCCCCCCGCTCAAGGAGGCCGACACTATTTTCACCAACATCGGCCGCCATCCCGTCAATCGCCAGCAAATGGCCGTGGTCGATCCCGGCTCGGGAAAAGCGGCCATCACCGATTACGAAGTGCAGGCCCGCCATGAGGACGGGACCTGTCTGGTGAAGTGCACCCTCCACACCGGACGCACCCACCAGATCCGCGTCCATCTTAAGCACGTCGGGGCCCCCATCCTCAGCGATCCCATCTACGGCCGCAGCAGTAAAGGCCTTCCCGACCCCGGTCGCCTCATGCTCCACGCCCGCGTCCTTGCCTTCACCCACCCGGCCACGGGACAAGAACTGCGCTGCGAAGCACCCTTCCCCGCGCAATATCAACCGTGGCTGGATTCTTCCACGCGGGAAGGGTGAGCCCCGCGGAACCCTCCGGAGCCGACCGCCAAATTCATCAAAAACGCTTTTTTGCGTTTTTGACGGTAGATTTCACGAAGGCGATGCGTTTTTATGACGATCTTGGCGTGGTCCTAGCGCCCGCCAGGCTTCTCGACCATGAAAACCTTTCTTCTCCTTTTCGCCAGTCTCCTCCCGCTTCTTGCAGAGCCCGTCCTCCCTCAACCGCTGAAAAACATCTCCTATCTCGAGGACGACGACGACCCCTATCGTCAGGAGCGCTGCCAACTGGACCTCTATCTCCCCGGGAGCAAAAGCTTTCCCACCCTCATCTGGCTGCATGGCGGGGGCTTAAAAGGAGGCCGCAAAGATGGCGAGGCCGACCAAGCCATTGCCCGGGCGCTGGCCGAGGATGGCATCGCAGTCGCCATGGTGAACTACCGGCTGAGCCCCCGGGCCAAATACCCCGCCTACCTCGAGGACACCGCCGCAGCCGTGGCCTGGACGAAAAAAGAAATCGCCCGACACGGCGGAGACCCGAACCGTATCTACCTCGGCGGGCACTCGGCAGGGGGCTACCTCGCCCTCATGGTCGGGATGGATGCACGCTGGCTGCAAGCCCACCAGCTCGTCAGAAGCGATCTGGCCGGGCTCATCCCGGTCAGCGGGCAGACCATGACCCACTACACCGTGCGTGAAGAGCGCTTTGGCTCCGATGATCCTTTCTCCATCACTGCCGACGCGGCCGCCCCGGTCCACTACGCCTCCCGGAGCGGAATCCCTCCCCTCCTCGTCCTCTGGGCTGACAACGACATGCCAGCTCGCGCGGAAGAAAATGCCTATCTGGTCGCCCTGCTGAAGGGAGCGGGACAAACCGAGATTACCGGCCTGCAGATCGCGAATCGCGACCACGGCTCCATCGCCTTCGAGATCGCCAACGCCGGCGACCCTGCCCGTGCCGCCATCAACACCTTTCTCACCAAGACTCAATCCACCACCAAGTAAGACTCACTCCATGACCAACTCATCCACCACCCTCTCTCGCCGCCAAGCTCTCAAAGGTCTCGCCGCGATGGCGACAGTGACCTTCACTCCCAGCCGCCTGCTCGCCTCGGCCACCGCGCCCAGCAACCAGCTCACCCGCGCCATCATCGGCTGCGGCGGCATCAGCGCTTCTCATCTCCAGATGCCCGGCAAATTGCTCGCCCTCTGCGATGTCGACCGTCACCGCCTCGCTTCCCGGCTCAATCAGGTGAAGGAAAGCGGCAACAAAGAGGTGAAGGCCTACCAGGACTTTCGTGAAATCATCGCCCGGAAAGACATCGACATCATCCACGTGGCCACCCCTCCCCATTGGCATGCCGAGATGGCCATCGCCGCAGCGAAAGCAGGGAAAGCCGTCTGGGGGGAAAAACCCATGTCGCGCACCATCGGCGAAGGGCTCGCCATGAAAGAAGCCATCGCGAAGGCAGGCACCGCCTTCCGCCTCAATACCTGGTTCCGCTTTCGCGACGATTTTTATGGAATGGGAATCCCGGCCCGCCAAATCCGGCGCGCGGTAGCGGGCGGACTCCTCGGTGCCGGCCCCTACAAGGTCACCCTCAGTGGCGTCACCGGATTCAACTGGAAATTCAACTGGGTGGGCCGCACCGACCTCACGGAAGAAAAAGTGCCCGCCCATTTTGACTACGATTTCTGGCTCGGACCCGCTCCCTACAAGCCCTACCACCCCCACCGCACCCACGGCACTTTCCGTGGATATTGGGATTACGATGGCGGCGGCCTGGGCGACATGGGCCAACACTATCTCGACCCCGTGCAATACATTTTGGGCAAAGACGAAGAACTGCCCGTCTCGGTCGAGATTGATGCCGACCCCCAGGACGACGACGCAGTGGGAACCTGGCGCCGCATCACCTACAAATATGCCGATGGCTGCGAGATCGTCCTAGATGGCGAAAACAAGGATCAGAAAGCGGCCTTCATCGAAGGACCGGAAGGTAAAATATTCAAAGGGTTCCAATCTGATATCACTGGCTTCCAAGAGAAGGTCGAACAACTCCCCGAGCCACCAGCGCAACTCACGGATTTCCATCAAGCCATCCGCGAAAAGAAAAAATTCGCTCTCAACGAAATCAACGGCTTCCACTCCTGCACCTTGGTGAACCTTGGCAAAATCGCCCACCGCACCAATAGCAATCTCGTCTTTGATCCGGAAGCTCTGGCTATCACCAACAACGAGAAAGCCAACGCCCTCATCCACCAGCCCGACCGCGCCTGGCGGTAGGGGCCGCTGGATTATTTCCCTCCCCCGTTGACAAAAGGAGAGAAGGAAAAAAATGATCTTGCCCAGGTCTTGGTTTTTCAGTAAATACTGAAACATCGAAACTGACTGACAAAAATGAACAGGAGGAATCGACCACAAACCGGAAACCAAAATCATCTGATGAATCCACTCATTTTGACCTACAGCCTCTATCTTTGTATCGCGATTCCCCTCACCATCTGGGTGGCGCGCACTTTGCATAAAAACGGACGCGTCTTTCTTGTGAAATGTTTTCACGAGGACGAAGAGATGGCAGACAGTGTCAATCATCTCCTCGTGGTCGGGTTTTATCTTGTCAACATCGGCTTCGTGGCCCTCTACCTCAAGCTCAACCAGGCGGTCCTCAATGCCCGCGACGTCTTTGAAGCCCTCGCGGGCAAATTGGGCATCGTGCTCCTCGTTCTTGGGGCGATGCATTTCTTCAACATCTTTCTCTTCACGCGCACCCGGAAGAAGCGGATCAGCGATGAGTTCGCACCCCCTCTGCCTCCTCAGGGACACCTCTAAGGCCTAACTCCAGGAAACTAACAATGAACACACTCTTCATCTTCACCGATTCCGAGTGCGGGCTCTGCCGAAGCTTTCGCCGCTGGCTCGAGAGGCAGGATAGCATCGTCTCCCTCCACTTCCTGCCCTATCAGAGTCCCGCGACGGAGAAGCGATTTCCTTTTCTCAAAGACCTCGACGCCGGCAAGGATCTGGTGGTGCTCAGCGAGGATGGCCGTTGGTGGCAGGGTCCCCCGGCTTGGCTCACTTGTCTCTGGGTGCTCCCCCGCTATCGCTCGTTGGCCCGGCGCCTCGCTTCTCCTCTTCTGCTTCCCATGGCCAGCCGGGCCTGCCAACTTTTGTCAGAAAAGCGCTTCCGCCTGGCCCACCTGCTTCAATTGGAAAATGAGGAGTTGCGCCATAAACTGCAAAGAGCCCCCTCCACCTGCACCGATTCCTGCCCCCGGCCGGAGTAGAGTCTATAGCCAGCCTTTGCGCTTGAAGTAGAGACAGAGGACCATCGCGAGAGTGAGGAGGAAGAGGAGGAAAACCGGATAAGCCCAGGGCCAGCTCAGCTCCGGCATATGGGCAAAGTTCATCCCGTAAATCCCCGCCAGAAAAGTCAGCGGCAGGAAAACCGCCGAGAGAGAGGTGAGAACCTTCATCACCCCATTCATGCGATGGCTCATCAGAGTGTAATAGAGATCCCGCAAACTGGCTGCGGTGTCCCGCAAATGATCGGCCTGCTCCACGGCCTGCACGGCATGATCGTGCAGGTCGCGGAAGTAGCGATGGGAACTCTCCCGCAACAAGGCGGAGTCGGAATTGCAGATTTGGAGGGCCACTTCCCGGGAGGGACGAATGAGCCGATAGGCCTGGGAAACTTCACTTTTGACCCCATGGATATCCGCCATGGCCACCGAATCCCCCTCATCGGCAATGATGCGGTCCTCGAGATTCTCGACCTTGTCGCCCAAGTGATCGACGAAGCGCAGATTGTGATCCGAAATCAAATCCAGGATGGCCCACACCAGATAGTCCGCCCCGAGACTGCGAATTTTCCGTTTTGGCTGATCGAGGCGTCGTTCCAAATCGGTGAGAAACTTGAGAGGAATCTCAGAGAAAGTGAGGACAAGATTTTCCTCATAGAGGAGGCAAAAGTGCACGGCCTCGATCTCGCCATCCTCATCCATGGCCACGGGCACCTTGAGCACGATGAAAAAACTGTCGGAAACTTCATCGATTTTGGTGCGGCTCTCCACATTGAGAATATCCTCCCCGGTCAGCGGATGGATGCCGAAGTGGGAAAAGAGGCGAGCCATTTGAGTGGCATCACCCAGGCCATTCCAGTGGAACCAGGTGATGCCCGCTGCGCTGTTCTCCTCCGGCAAATCCCGCACCCCCGTGATGGGTAAGCGCGAAATTTCCTGCCGATTGTAGCAAGTCAGCACCCCGCTCGCCTCAGCCGCCCGGCCCTCCACCAGCTCCTGCTCATTGAGGATGCTCTCGAAGGTGGACTGGGTGAGGAGGTGCTTGAGATACACGGAGAACGCGGGGGTTAGAGTCGCTCCAGCTTGGTCACGCGACCGATGGCGTTCCAATCCTGCACGATGATATTACCCTCGTTGTCCCAGCTGAGACCGTGGGGAGAGGTGAAGAGACCATCGTAGAGTTGCTCTGCCGGGATGGGTTTCTTGGCCCAGAGATTCTTGTCGGGCTGATCACCCAGGAAGGCAAGCGGCTGGCCATGTTTGCCCAGAATGGTCACGCGACCCTCCAATTCAGCCACCGCAACATGTTCCCCCCAGATGGAAACCGCACAAGGGCGGCGCAGATGGGTGGCGTGCACTCCCTTGAAGTTCAATTCGAGATCAAGGTGCACGAGACGACGGTTTTCGCGGTCGCAGACCAGCAGGAGTGGAGCCTCACCCCGGGTATCGAGGGAGATGCCGTGGCATGTGGTGAACTTGCCGTCCTCGGCTCCGCGCCCCCCTGCGGTTTTGAGGATTTTGCCGCTGGCATCGAACTTGTGAATGAGGTTCGAGCCATAGCCACAGGCGACGTAGAAGTGTCCTTCGGGGCCAACCGTCACCGCAGTCACCCCCTTGAATCCGCCCGGGATCTCGCCGGTGTTCTCATTAGGAATGGTCAGGAGAATCTGGCCTTCGCGGTCCAGCTTGAGCACTTTTTCGGCAGAGACGGCCGCTCCGATGAGGGCCTCCTGCTCCCCTTCTCCCACGGTGGCGAGGGAGTGCAGGGCCTTGGTCTCAGGACC
Source organism: Roseibacillus ishigakijimensis (assembly GCF_016595415.1). Classification (GTDB taxonomy): domain Bacteria; phylum Verrucomicrobiota; class Verrucomicrobiia; order Verrucomicrobiales; family Akkermansiaceae; genus Roseibacillus; species Roseibacillus ishigakijimensis. The sequence continues at coordinate 152,616 of NZ_JAENIO010000002.1, read as the reverse complement.
GAAGCTGGTGACAAATTTTCCGTCTTGGTCGAACTTGACCACCCCGTGATCGGCCTCGGTGCTGACGTAGACAAAACCCTCGCCATCAACCGCGATACCGCCATGGGTCGGGCCCACATTGGCTCCGTCGGGCATGGCGGCAAAGCCCGGCACCGTGGCGAAGCGGAACTGACCGTTCCCGGTCTCCTGCACACTGGTGACTACTTTTCCAGCGGGAGGATGCTCGTGACCTTCATGAGCTTGGCCAATCATCGTGCTGGCCATCATTGCGGCAAAAATCGTTTTCTTCATGGTTTGCGTGCCCCCCTACGTCACTGGGAAAGCAAGCTTGCGTCAATGCCAAAGAAATCCGTCCCTTGCCCCCTTTTGCCAAGAGGCTGACAAAATCGATTGCCCCCCTCCCTCCCTTCACTCTATGGACGGGCCGTGACTATCAAACTCGACTTCGCCAATGCGGCCATCGCCGGACTCGTTCTCGCCAAAGTGGGTAATCCCTCCCGCGATGAACCCCTCCAAACCTCCAAGCAACTTTTCGAAGTCGAGGAAGACGATCAGCCCACCCTGACCAACATTTTCCTGCGCCCCTTCCGCAGCTTCTCCCTCATCGGGCAAAAATTCCACCACCACAATTCCCTCGAGGATCACGAGATCAACAACTGCGCGGCCGCCATCTTCGAAGACCCCCAAACCCTGCTCGACAAGGGCTGCCAAATTGCCACCCGCCTGCACAGCAAATCCACCCACCCCAATATCAAATCTGGCGACCTCTGCATCTCCCACATCACGGGCGTGCAGGTGGGGGAGGAAACCGTGGACGCGCTCTGCATCCTCAAGTCCGAGAGCGTCACTCCCTTCCTCAGCATCTCCGCCCGCGATGGCGACCTCCAGCTCAGCACTGAACACGGCATCAATCCCGAGAAAATCGATAAGGGCTGCCTCATCGTGAACCACTTTTCGCGCAAGGGCTTCTACGTTCTGACCTTCGACCGCGGCAGCTCGGAGAGCCGTTTCTGGGTCAAGGACTTCCTCGGCGTCATCGCCATCCCGGACAATGCCCTTTTGTCCAAGAAAGTGGCGGAAATGGCGGTCTCAGCAGTGGCAGAGAGCTCCGCCGCCACCCCACGCGATGAACAAAGCGAGGACGATACCCCCCCTTGGGAGGTGAATGCGGCGGCCAAAGAAGCACTTGCCTATTTCGATAACAAAAACCACTTCAGCATGGCCGAGTTCGAGGAACAGGCCCTGCGCACTCCGGAGGCCAAAGCCGCTTTCAAAGAAAAACGCAAACAACTGGAGGAGGAAAGCGGCGTCACCTTCGATGACGGTTTCGATATCTCGGTGAAAGATGCTTCCAAGGCGAAAAAGCTCATGAAATCGGTGATGAAGCTCGACACTGGGGTCGAAATCCGCCTCAAGCCCAAAGTGGTCGCCGAGCCCGGCAAGGTGTTGGAGAAAGGCTATGATGAAGAGCGGAAGATGAGCTACATCAAGGTCTACTTCCACAAGGAACAGAGCTGACCTTCGGCAAAATCTTGCACAGCCCCCATCCCCGGGCACATGACCTTGCTGGCCAAATCGGCTGGCATGGTTATGCGCTCATTGCTCCCCTTCCTCCTCTCTCCGGCTCTTTTCCTTCCCGCCTTCAGCGGAGAAGTGAGCGACTCTTTCGATTCCACGGCCCCAGGAGCTCTCCCCAACCCTCCCTGGAGCGAATCTTTCAATCAGGGCGGCAATGGTGACCAGCACCAACTCTTCACGGTAGCAAACGGCGCGGGCCGCCAGGGCTCCCGGGGGATCGCAGGAGAAACCGGAACCCTCCGTAGCAGCTACCGTGTGGTCCATGCCACTGCGCTGACGGCCAGGGAGTTCACTGTCTCGGTGGACTTTCAACTGAGCATCACCCATGTGCCACCGAGCGAAGCCAACCACGCCCTTTTCGGTGTTTTCCTCTCCACCGGCTCGGAGTGGTGGGAGGTCAATAGCAATAACAACACTGTAGCCTTCAACCTCCTCCGGCGCGGTGAGGGCACTCGCTTTGGTAGCAATGGCATCGGCGACGGGGCGGAAGAAGCCAGTTGGAAAGCGACGGGGTGGGAACCCCAGCATGTGCTGGGCCTGCCCGGCAGCCTCCCCAATCCGGGGGAAACCGCGAGCAGTGATTGGGCCACCCTCGAGCTCATCCTCAAACACCACTCGGGCAATCAATGGGACAGCACCGGCCGCGTGCGCAACAGCGCGGGCGAAGTCATCTATGCCATCACCACCGCGCGCCGCACCACCTTCGCTTGGGATGGTGAACAAACCCTCCACGCTGGCATCGCAGTGCCCTGGGTGGAATCCAATGACTTTCACGTGCTCGCCGCGGGGGGCGTGAGCAATCTCTCGCTGGATAACTTCCGCTTTTCCACCCCCGGAGAAGTCGTCAGCAACGCGCTTCCTCCCCACGGCCTCACCCTCCATCCCGCCACCGACGATCAGGATGGCAATGGCCTGCCCGATCTCTGGGAAGCCCTCGCGGGCTCCTTCACTCTTTCCCCCGAGGCCGACAGCGACGGCGACGGCTACACAAATGCACAAGAAGCACTGGCCGGCACCGATCCGCTGGATGACGCCAGCCTTTTCTCAGCCTCCCTCTCCTCCGCCCCTTCCAGCCTCCTCCTTTCCTGGCCCGATCTCTTTCAAAGGACGAGCGCGGTGGAAAGTTCCCTCGATCTTGGCGCAAATGGAGACTGGCAGGACTATCCTGGCCAAGCCATCCGGGAGGAAGGCCTCTGGCAGCTGGCAATCACCGATAACGAACCGAGGCAATTTTTCCGAGTCTCCACTCTGGCCAAGGACGACGATGGCGATGGCCTTCCCGACTGGATGGAACCGGCCCTGGGCTTTTCTTTCCAAAACCAGGGAAACCAATCCGCTGGCGGCCCGAAATCCTATGACACCGATGGTGACGGCAGCCCGGATGTCACCTTGAGTGGAGACTTGGCGGCCTTGAACGAAATCTACCGCCGCCCCGAAGAAGGCAAAGCTCTCACCGAAGCGCAGGCCGCGCGCTTGTTGCTCCAAGGCACCTTTGGCCCCGCCTCCCTCAGCGAAGTGCAACGGGTCGCGGCAATGGGGGCGGACGTCTGGCTGTCCGAGCAACTCGCCCAGCCTCCCAGCTTGACCCAACCTTATCTCGACGCCATCAAGGCCGACCTCGCGTCCGGACAAAGCGATGACAAGCTGGCCGGCTACTATGTGAACGGAGGGGGCGGCGGTTCCCCCTTCATCAGTGGCACCAACTTCATGACGGCCTGGTTGCGCGCCACATTGCAGGGGCCCGACCAACTTCGCCAGCGCGTCGCCTTTGCCCTTTCCCAGATTCTCGTCGCCTCCCGCGATGGCACCGGACTCGCCAACCAGGGGCGCGCCACCGCCCACTACTACGATCATTTGGTGAAGGGAGCCTTCGGCAACTACGAAGACCTTCTCCTCACCATTTCGCTCAGCCCCTACATGGGCCATTACCTCAGCCACCTCGGCAATCAGAAAGCCGATCCCGCCATCGGGCGCTATCCCGATGAGAATTACGCCCGCGAGATCATGCAGCTCTTTTCCATCGGCCTTTGGGAACTCCATCCCGATGGCACCCGGCGCCTGGACGCCAATGGCGAACCCATTGCCACCTACGGCAACTACGAAATCACCGAAGTGGCCAAGGTCTTCACCGGAGTGAACTACGCCGCCAACAACTTCGGAGGCGGCTGGCGCGACGATGGCGACAGCAACGATCAGTGGATGACCACTCCCATGAAAATCTTTGCCTCCCATCATGACTTCACCCCCAAACAAGTGCCTTTTGGTCTTTCCCCGGCGGGAGAACGCCACTACCAGACCATCCCCGCCCGGGCCGCTACGGACGAGAACGCCCGGCAAGATGTCCAGGACCTCGTCCACCACCTGGTGCATCACCCCAACTGCGCTCCCTTCGTCTCGCGCCAGTTGATTCAATTCCTCGTCACCTCCAATCCCTCCCCGGCCTATGTAGCCCGGGTGGCGGCGGTCTTCTCCGACGACGGCACGGGCACGACCGGCAATCTCGCAGCCGTGGTGCGGGCCCTCCTGCTGGACCCCGAGGCGCGCGATCCCCTGCAACACCTGGCCACCGCGCATTTCGGGCAGTTCCGCGAACCCACCGTGCGCACGGTCCACCTTATGCGCTTACTGCAACTTGACCGCCACCGCGACATTCTTTGGTGGGACTGGGGCTACTACGCCGACCAAAGCTTGCAGGAACCCATGCGAGCCCCCTCCGTTTTCAATTTCTATCGTCCGGATTTCCGCCTTTTTGGTCCCCTGGCGGAAAGGCAGCTCGATTCCCCCGCGCTGGGCATCGTCAATTCCTACTCCTCGGTCTCGTTCCCCAACTATCTTTGGAAAATTTGTCAGGAAGGGGTGGAGCACCCCAATGGCGACCGCTTCTACGCCGACAAGACCTTTCCTCCCGACCTCGCCCCCTTCACCGCCTTGGCGCCGGATATCCCCGCTCTGCTCGATCGACTGTCCCTCCTGGTTTGTGGTGGCACACTGAGCGCGGAATCCCGGGCCACCATCAGCGAGGTGCTGGCTTCGGAGCCCAATTTGGAAAACCGGGCCCGCCTCGCTCTCTTCCTCACCCTCAATTCTCCGGAGGGCTCCTGCCTCAAATAACTCTCCTTGCCCCCGCCCTTTCTCGCCATGAAACCCGTCAAAACCCGCCGCCAATTTCTTGGAGAAGCCTCCTGTGCCACCATCGGCTGTGTCTCCACCCTGAGCAGCATTCTCAATCTCAAGCTCGCCAATCAGGCCGCCGCCGCCAGCCTGGGAGCCGGGAACGATTGCAAAACCCTGGTCTGCCTCCTCCTCGCGGGCGGCTGCGATTCCTACAATCTCCTCGTGCGCCGGGATGACGGCTACCAAGCCTACGCCCAATCCCGTAGCAACATGGCCCTCGGCCACAACGCGGGCGGGGCGGACGCCCTCCTCCCCCTCAATCAAATCTCCGGAAATGACGGCCACCTCTACGGGCTCCATCCCTCCTGCCCGGAACTGGCGGAAATGTTCAATGGCACGGGAGCTTTCTCCAGCCACGGCCGCCGCCTCGCCTTCGTAGCCAATCTGGGGACCTTGATTCAACCCACCACCCTACGTGATTACCGCGAGGGTTCGGTGCCTCTTCCCAAGTCCCTTTTCTCCCACATCGACCAGATCAACCAATGGCAAACCTCTCTTCCCCAGGGAGCGGCCGAACTCACCGGCTGGGCTGGACGCATGGCCGATCTACTGCACTCGCAATACAACAGCGGAGCGACTTCGATGTCCATCTCCCTCGCCGGTAACAACGTTTTTCAAATCGGCAAAGCGACCCAACAGTTCGCCATCACCCCGGAGGGCGCACTCTTACCCAGTGGAAACCAGCCGAGCCTGCAGAGCACCTCCGGACGAAAGAACCGAGCCTTGGAGAGCCTGCTCAGCGCTACCTACAACAACCTCCTGCAAGATTCTTTCGCCTCCCACATGGAAACCTCCTTCGAGGCCCAGCAAGCCTTCAAGGGCGTTTACGATGCCATCGACATCTCCGGCATTCCCGAAGAAGTCATCAACCCTCTCACTGCCAGCGGAATAGGACGCAACCTTCTCGCCGCAGCCAAGACCATCAAAGCCCGGGAAGCCCTCGGCCTGCGGCGAAACACGATTTTTGTGCAGCGGGGGGGCTGGGATCACCACGGCGAACTGCTCAACACTCAGGCCGGGATGTTGGCCGAACTCTCCCCCGCCCTGGCAGCCTATCAGCTGGCTCTGGAACACCTCGGGGTGGCCGAGAACGTCATCAGCTACACGGCCTCGGACTTCGGGCGCACCTTGCGCTCCAATGGCCGCGGCACCGACCACGCCTGGGGAGGAAATCAGCTGGTCTGGGGGGCCCCCGTGCAAGCGGGCAAAGTCCACGGCCACTTCCCCGACCTCACCCTTGGGGGCGCGGACGATATCGGTCTGGGCGGGCGCATGCTCCCCTCCACTTCCATCGACCAATTTTTCGGCGAAATGGCCACTTGGTTCGGCGTCTCCAGCGCGGATATGCCCGCCGTCCTCCCCAATCTCCCCAATTTCGCCGATGGCGGCCCTCTCGGTTTCCTCGCCTAGCGCCCGCTAGAACTCACAATTTCCCGGAGTGCGTGGGAAGGGAATGACGTCGCGAATATTGCCCACCCCGGTGACGAACATGACCAGTCGCTCGAAGCCCAGGCCGAAGCCCGCATGGGGCACGCTACCGTATTTGCGCAAATCCAGATACCAATTATACCCCTCACTCAAACCCTCTTCGTCCATGGCCGCCTTCAAGCGCTCATAGCGCTCTTCCCGCTGGCTGCCCCCGATCAATTCCCCAATCCCCGGCACCAGCAAATCCATCGCCGCCACGGTCTCACCATCATCATTTTGCCTCATGTAGAAGGGCTTGATCCGCGAAGGGTAGTTGTAAACGGTCACCGGCGCCTGGAAATGCTTTTCAGTGAGATAACGCTCGTGCTCACTCTGAAGATTTTCCCCCCAGGCTACGGGATAGGAAAATTTCTCGCCGCTTTTCTGGAGAATCTCGACCGCCTCAGTGTAGCTGACACGCACAAAGGGTTTATTAAGAACCTGCTGCAGACGTCCGGCCAGGCCCTTGTCGACAAATTTGGCAAAGAGGGCGAAGTCTTCCGGCATCCCTTCCACCACCTCCCGGACCATCTCACGAACAAACTCTTCTGCCAAATCCATGTCTCCCGCCAAATCGCAAAAGGCGACCTCGGGCTCAATCATCCAGAACTCCGCGGCATGGCGCGAGGTGTGCGAGTTCTCCGCCCGAAAGGTGGGTCCAAATGTGTAAATATTCGACAGCGCACAGGCGAAGGTCTCTCCTTCCAGTTGCCCGCTCACGGTCAGATAGGCCGCCTTTTCAAAGAAGTCCTCCTCCGGCTTACCGCCTCCGGCCAAGGGATCGTGGGTCGTGACCCGAAACATCTCCCCCGCGCCCTCACAATCGCTGGCGGTGATGATGGGAGTGTGCACATTGACAAAATCCCGCTCGGCAAAGAAGCGATGCACCGCCTGGGTGAGCCGACTGCGCACTCGAAAAATCGCGCCGTAGAGATTCGCCCGGGGACGCAGGTGCGCGATTTCGCGCATGAACTCGGCAGAGTGCCGCTTCTTCTGCAAGGGGTAGTCCTCGGGAGCTTCTCCCAGCAGCTTGAGCGCGGTAGCCCGCATTTCCCACTGTTGCCCCTTGGCTGGCGAAGTCACCAAATCACCCACCAGGGTCAGGGATGCCCCCGTGGTCAGCCGCTTCAAATCCTCCCAGCCGGGAATACCCTCATCGGCCACCACCTGCAAGCTGCCCAGGCAAGAGCCATCATTGATTTCCAGAAATGAAAATCCCTTGGCATCGCGGCGGGTGCGCACCCAACCAGCCACCTCGACCCCGCTGCGCTCAGCATCACTCGCCAGGACGTTCCGAATCAGTTCTCGTTTCATGGCGCAACTATTCACGTAAGCGACGGAAAAACTCAAGTCTCATCACCACCGGGATCGAGCCAACGGCGGATTGGAGCTGAAGGCGCTGCCGGTCCGCCTCCGGAAAGGGTTCGTCGCAGCGAGCAAAATGAGATTGCCCCTCTGCGGGGAAAGCCCTTTGCTATCCGCAATGAAGGAAAAGGGAATTTTGTGGGTGCGACTCTTGGCCGGGTTGGGCATGGCGATCAGCGCTTATCTCGTCATCTTGAAAGCGACCGGACAGATCAGCTCCATCGCGGGCTGCGGAGACGGGAGTGGTTGCGCCAACGTCCTCGGCTCACGCTGGTCCCAAGTGTTTCACCTCCCCGTCAGCGCCCTCGCCCTCGCGTGCTACGGTGGCATTTTCGCCCTCACCTTCCGCCCCCATCCCGTTCTTATCCAGGCTGCCGCTTACCTTCTCTTCGCCGCAGCCGCGTGGTTCATGGGCTTGCAACTCCTCTTGCTAAAAACCTTTTGCCCCTGGTGTCTGGCGACCCACATCACCGGAGTGGCGACCGGAATCGCCCTCTTGCGCAGCCGCACGGAACGCTCACCGGCCTCACCTTCCCTCGCTCTCGCCACCGGAGGGATTCTCTGCCTGGTCCTTGGCCAACTCGTGGGGCCCACTCCGGATACCCACCTCCTCACCTCCAGCCCCACCGACCAAAAGGCCCCGGGCGTGACACCCGCCAGCGAACGGAAAGCTGGTGAGCGCTTGATTGGCTTCCCCGACCGGCAGGACCGGTTGCCGCTGAAAGAACTTCCCCACTTTGGCCCTCAGGACGCCCCCCACCTGCTGGTGAAATACTTTGACTACACCTGCGGCTCCTGTCGCGACATGCACAAGGATCTGGCCCAGCTGCAAGCCACCTACCCCGGTCAAGTGACCGTCGTCGTTCTCCCCACCCCGCTCAACCGTGCTTGCAACAAGTATCTGAGCCCGCAAATGATGGATCACGAGGGAGCCTGCGAGCTCGCCAAGCTGGCCCTCATCGCCTGGAAATACGCCCCGGACGATTTCCCGGCTTTTCACGAATTTCTCTTCCAATCACCCACCCCGACCCAGGCGCGGGCCAAGCTCAAGGAGTATCTCCCCCGGGAAGCCCTGGCCGAAGGACTGCAAGACGATTGGGCCGACCAACGCATCCAGGCCCACACCGAAGATTACCGGCGTATGACCGCCCGCACTGCCCGCATGCCCAAGCTCGTCATCGACGGAGCCTCCGTGATGCATGGGCTCAGTAAATCAACGGAGGCCTTTGTGGCCACGATAGCCAAGCAGTTGGGCTTGTAAAAACTAGCGCAATCCAGTGGGAGCGGTAGCCTTGGGCTTCTCGAACTCCAGAGAGGTGATCCCAGTGGTGCGCCCGTCCTCGCCGTAGGACTGCACTTTCATGGTCTTGATGGAGTATTCGCCGCCCCCGACCCGCATGATCTCCGTCACTTTGAAGACCTTGATGCACTTGCCATCAGCGCGATAGCCATTGATTTGCATGAGAGCTCCCGACTTTTTGTGAACCCAGACATCGACGGTCTTGTAGCGCCCCACCGCCTTGGGATTGACGAGGCGGACCTTCCAGGCATCACGCCCGACTCCCAGGTTTTCCTCTCCCAAGGTCTCTCCGTTGGGCCAGTAAAGAAACGACATCGCGAGGTCTTCATAAGTCAAATCTGTCCCCATCACAGGAGCGGTGATTTTCTTTTTGTCAAAGCGCCTGATCTTGTTCCCGACCCCCTCGAAGAGATCATACTCGTTGTCCGCCAGCTTCAGCTGGAATTTGTTCCAAACCTTGTTGTCATAGACTTGGAACTCAACCCCTTCGTTCTCGTGAAGAAAAAGTGCGATGGGCACTTCGCCGGGCCGGCCATTCTTCTGCAAGGTGCCGCGCAGACTGGTGTCTTGCAGGGTGGCCACGTAGCGGGCCGTGCGCAGAATATCATCGGCCGCAGGCAATTGAGCCTGCAATCCCAGCATACTGAGCAGGAACAAAACGGTGGTGAGGAGGGTTGTTTTCATATCGTGGAGAGAAGTGTTCGGCCATAAGACGCGGCTGGCAACTGGTTATTCAGGGAGGAAAGCGACAAACTCAGGCGAGCCTGTCTCGCAAATTGGCCTTCCTGACTCTTCGCGTCACGATTTTGTCACCTGGCCGCCTCTGGCCCGCTCTTGCCAAGGTTTGCCGGGAACGGTTAGCTCCTTTCTCCACCTCAGCCTTCAATTCATCCCAGTTGCTCGTGAAATTCCTTCTTACCCTTCTTGTTCTCGCCCAGTCCCTGTTGGCAGAAACCTCTCTCCGCCAAACTCCCATCAACCACTTTCAGGTCATCGGCACCCACAACTCCTACCACCTGGCTCCTCACGAAGCCGAGCGCAAACTCATAGCCCTCAAGAGCGAAGCGCAGGTGGAAAGCCTGGAATACAGTCACCCCCCCCTGCGGGACCAATTCGCGGCTGGCATTCGCCAAATTGAACTCGACTGCTTCGCGGATCCGGAAGGAGGCCGCTATGCCCGTCCGGCCGCCCAGGAACTCGCGGAGTTTCTCAAAATCCCTTTCCAGCCCCAGTCCGACCCCGAGGGACTTCTGGAAAAGCCCGGCACCAAGATTCTTCACTTTCCCCACGTTGACTTCCGCACCACCGTGCTGACCTTGCAACAGGCACTCAGCGAAGTGCGCGACTGGTCCCGCACCCAGCCTGACCACTTTCCCCTCTTCGTGCTTCTCGAGCTCAAGGGCTCCAGCGAGGATTGGCAACCGGAGGCTTTGGCCGCCTTGGAAGAAGAAATCCTCGCCATCATTCCCCGGGAGCACCTGCTGACTCCCGACGATGTCCGGGGCCAGCACGAAACCCTACGCGCCGCCGTGCTCAGTGACGGTTGGCCCTCCCTGGCCCAGGCGCAGGGCAAGATCATGCTCGCCCTCGACAATACCAACCAGGTCCTCACCCATTACCTCGCCCCGGATGAGACCGTAAAGGGACGGTTGCTCTTTCCCTCCTGTCCGGACGAACGGCATCCGGCTGCCGCCTGGTTCAAGATGAACGACCCCATCAACGAATTCGCTCTCATCAAAGCGCGTTCTCAAAAGGGCTTCCTCATTCGCACCCGCGCCGATGCCGGCACCCGCGAAGCCCGGGCCAACGACACCACCCGCCGCGAGCGGGCCTTTGCCAGTGGAGCCCAATACATCAGCACCGACTTCCCCACCGCCAATCCCGCCTTTTCCGACTACGCGGTCACTCTGCCCGGCGGCTCTCGGGAATGCCACTACTTCCGCCCCCAGCCCCCCAAAGGGCGCGAGGAAACCCGCTGAATCCCGGGTTTCAAGACTCGGAGATTTTCAATTTTCAACGTCCCAGTGTCCCCGCCGACCGTCTCCCCGGGCCCGGCCGCTTTTGCAAATCATCACCCAAGTCAGCCCGCATCTCTTCCGCGAGAGCCTGCATCTTGGCCAGGACCTCCGGGTGCTCCGCAATCACATTGCGTGATTCCCCCACGTCCTCGCCCAGATGGTAAAGCTCCAATCCCACCTGCGGCCAATGGTATTTCCCACGACGGCCATCCTGCCCCGGATTCTTGCGCTCTTCCCGCCACTTGTGGGGAAAAATCAGCTTCCACGGCCCCATTCGCATCGCCTCCAGATTGTTCTTTCCGTAGTAAAAAAAGTAAGCGTCCTGCACTGGACCTTCTTTTTCGCCCGAGAGCATGGGCCAGGCATCGACGCCATCGATTTTTCGCTCCGGGAGAGGCACTCCCAACAAGCCCGCCACCGTGGGAAGCAGATCAATGGTCATCCAGGTCTCGTCCCGCACCTGACCGGGGGCCAACCGGGCCGGCCAACGCATCACACAGGGCACGCGCACCCCGCCCTCCCAACTGGTCCCTTTGCTGCCGCGCAAAGGTCCCACCCCGCCACCATGATTCCCGTAGGTCATCCAAGGACCATTGTCGCTGGTAAAAATGACCCAGGTATTCTCCGCCAAATCCAGCTCCGCCAACTTGTCCAAAATCTGCCCCGTGGACCAGTCAATCTCCTGAATGACATCCCCGTAGAGCCCTTGAGCCGAACTCCCCGCCCGCTCGGGTGAAACATAGAGCGGCACGTGCGGCTGGGGATGAGCCAGATAGAGGAAAAAGGGCTGCTCCCGATTCTCCTCGATAAAGCGCACCGAACGCTCCGTGATCCACTTCGTCATGTAGGTCTGGTCCTCCACCCGGAAGAGCACCTCGTCATCTTCGATCAAGGGCAGCTTGGGGTAGTTTTTTCCTTTCTCCACCGGACCACTAGGCCACATGTCGTTGGAGTAGGGGTAGCCCAGGTAATCATCAAAGCCATGGTGAACAGGGAGAAATTCGCGGTGATGTCCCAGATGCCACTTGCCATAAGCAGCGGTGGCATAGCCTGCCTGCTGGCAGATTTCCCCCAAGGTCACCTCCTCTGGGTGAAGGCCCTGATTGGCATTGGGCCCCAGCGCCCCCGCAAAGCCAATGCGATTGGCATAGCAGCCCGTGAGCAAAGACGCCCGCGAAGCCGAACACACCGCTTGCGAGACATGAAAATCGGTGAAGCGAATCCCCTCCTTTGCCAATTGATCGATACGCGGGGTCTCCCAGCCCTCCGCGCCCTGACAGCTCAAGTCCCCGTAGCCGAGGTCATCACAATAAATCAGCACGATGTTGGGCTTCTCAGCACACAGAACCCCGGCCAAACCAAGGGAAAGAGAAATCAGTTTCATGAAGGACAGGAAACGCCTCCTGCTTGTCACTTTTGTCAAAATTTTAACAGGGTGACAATATTCTCCGCCCCCGGCGAAAGAAATCTCCCGTGACTAGCTGCCCCTCTGGCGAAAAGGTCCCGATGGCTTCGTCCGGGATCACCGCCTCAGCCCAAGTCCGGCCGCCCGTAGAGGGTGTAGCCAGTGGAATCCTCGACGAGAACATCGAAGATTTCCCCTTCCATGCGGTCAACATCGCCGTCAAAGATGACGATCTTATTATGCACGGTGCGCCCGCTGAGGCGTTGCTTGTTGGTCTTGCTCGCTCCTTCACAAAGCACTTGCTGCCGGGTGCCGATGAGGGCCGCGTTCTTGGCCTTGGTGATCTCACCTTGGATGCGCAGCAGCTCCTGGTTGCGCTCTTCCTTGACCTTCTCGGAGAGTTGCCCCTCCATCTCGGCGGCAGGAGTATCCTTGCGCTTGGAGTAACGGAAAATGAAGCTGTTATCGAAGCCAATGTGCTTCACACAATCGACCGTGGCCAAGAAATCCTCTTCCGTTTCGCCCGGGAAGCCCACGATGATGTCGGTGGTGATGGCCATGTCAGGCCGTGCGGCCTTCATTTTTTCGCAAATGGCAATGAATTTCTCGTTCTTGTAAGGGCGGCGCATGGCCTTGAGAATGCGGTCGCTGCCACTCTGCATGGGGAAGTGAATGTGGGAGCAAAGCTTGGGCAAATAGGTAAAGGCCGCCACCAGATCATCGCGATAGCCGATGGGATGCGGACTGGTGAAGCGGATGCGCTCGATGCCATCCACCTCGTGCACGGCTTCCAGGAGCTGCACGAAGGGCGATTTGCCGTCCACTTTCTCAAACTCGGTGCGCCCATAGAGATTCACGATCTGGCCGAGCAGGGTCACCTCCTTCACTCCCTGGTCACGGAGCTGCTTGACCTCATCGACAATCTGCCGGATGGGCCGCCCGCGTTCGCGGCCCCGGGTATCGGGCACGATGCAGAAGGAGCAGCGCATGTTGCAGCCCTGCATAATGCTGACAAAAGAGCTGGCCCCCTTTTTCTGGGAAGGAATGTGGTCCCGGATGGTATTCTGGCTCCCCTCTTCTTCCTCGATATCCACCAGTCCTGCCGAGAGCGGCTTGGGCTTGCCATTGCCCCCGAGGGGACGGATGGAGACCTCGTCCTCCACGCGGGTGGTGACCATCTCGCCTCCCACCTCGTCCATGCGGTCGACCAGGCGGCTGCGCAAAATCCCGTCCACATGGTGGAAGACGCGGTGATACTTCTGGGTGCCCACCACCACGTCGAGGTGGGGAATGCGGTCGAAGAGCTCCGCGCCCCGGCTCTGCGCCATGCAGCCCATGAAGCCATAGACCACATGCGAGCGCTCCTCGCGGTGCTTGCCCATCATGCCCATCTTGCCCAGAGCCTTTTGCTCAGCTTGATCACGCACCGAGCAGGTGTTGACGAGGATGGCGTCAGCATCAGCCTCGTCCTTGGTCAAGGTGTAGCCACCGTCCACGAACTCGCGAGCCACTTGCTCGGAGTCGCGTTCGTTCATCTGGCATCCGTAGGTCTTGATAAATACTTTCGGCATGGGGCGGGAGGCGAGGGTTTAGCGGCTTTTGGAGAAAATTCAATACCGGAAGCAAGCCGATTGCGAAGGAGGGGTCAGGGTCTTCACTGAACCGCCGAGTCGCAAAGGGCGGGGAGGAATCGCGGAGACCGGGGCTTTGAGATTTGAAATGAACCGCAAAGCCACAAAGTCCGGTCAAAGAAGCCCTTTCTCAAAAAGACAGTCCTCTGTGCCCTTTCTGCGTCAAAAAGGACAAAACCACCTCAAGTCCCATCCCTTCTGGTCCAAAAAAACCTTCGCGTCTCCGCGTTTTCGCGGTTCCTTTTCCCCAAGCGCAAAAAGAGCGGAGGATTTCTCCCCCGCTCTTCTCTAGAAAATCAGAAGCTTCGCTCCGGCTTAGAAGTAGAAGCGCATCCCGATCTCGATCTGAGTCAGGTTGTCGCTGATTTCGTCAGCCACGCCGAAGACATCGTCGGGAGACCAGGAGAAGTTCACACCGCCGTAAACGGCCATGTGGGAACGGAAGAAATACTTCACGCCCAGCTCACCGGAGAAGGCGAAGCCGTCCTCGCCACCGATTTCCTGGTTATTCACGGAGTCGAACTTATCGCCGGAAGCCGCGTAGGAAACACCCGCGCCGATGTAGGGAACCCACTTGGTGCCAGTGGCAAAGTTGTATTCGGTGAAAAGACCGAAACGGCTGTCGCGAAGGATGTCACCATCTTCACCGGCCCAATCGATGGAGAAACCAACCTCCCAGTTGTCGCGCAGGAACCAACCGTAGGTGAGGTTAAGGTCCCAAGCCACGCCGTCTTCCAGGTCGAGGCTGCCACCTACTCCAAGTTCCTGCGTGCCTGCGGAAAGCATGGGAAGGGAATCGTTGGCCACGTTCATGAAGCCGGAATTTCCGCCAGTCTGCTGGAGACCGACGCCGTCGTTCACCACGCTACCGGCATAGGCAGCCGCAGTGGTCGCGATTGTTCCCGCGACGAGGAGTGTTGCGTATTTTTTCATTTTATTTTTTCTTGGGATGAGTTCAACGCCCCTTGGGCAGAGTCTCCACAAAGAACTGCCTAAGGGGCCGTCGCGGAGACAGAGTCACAAAATGGGGCAATTGGCCACGGAAATTTTTATAAATTATCGATAAACTAAAATCAAACTTTTCTTGACTAATTCTCACGAATTCGATCCTTCGCTATTCCCGTCATGTTACCTGCCATCGACCAGTTTCTTCTTTTCCTCGCCACTGAGCGGGGCCTCTCTCCGGCCTACCAACTCTCAGTCCGCCAATCTTTGGAAAGCCTTGCCCGATGGGGGGAAACAACGGGAAAAAAATATCCCGGAGAGCTAGACACCACAGATTTAACCAATTTTCTCACTCATAGGCGCCAAGAAGGCCTCTCGGCCTCTTCACAACGAATCCTGGTGGTGCACTTGAAAATTTTTTTTCGCTTCCTCGTCACCCGCCAGGGTCTGGATCAAGATCCGGCTGAACCGATTTTCACCCCCAAGGAACCGGCGCGCTTGCCCGAGACTCTTTCCAGCACCCATTTGGAGACGCTCTTGACCGGGATCAATCCCGACCGCCCTCTAGGCAAACGCGACTTGGCCATGCTCGAGCTCTTCTACTCTTCGGGCCTGCGTCTCTCCGAACTCTGCGGGGTGCGCATGGAGCATTTTGACGACGAGGAGGGCTTGTTACGCGTGACCGGGAAGGGCAGCAAGACCCGTCTGGTGCCCATCGGGGGGCGGGCGCTCCAGGCCATTGCGCACTACCTGCGCGACGAGCGCCCAAACCTGGTGAAGAGCGGGAAGACCTCCTCCCACCTCTTTCTCTCCGTGCGCGGCGGCCCCCTTTCCCCCGACCGGGTGCGGCAAATCGTCAAGCAGCGGGCCCGCGAGGCCAATCTCCCTCAAAATATCTACCCGCACCTGCTGCGCCACTCCTTTGCCACTCACTTGCTGGAGGGCGGGGCCGACTTGCGGGTCATCCAAGAGCTCCTGGGCCACGCCGATATCTCCACCACCCAGATATACACCCACCTCGACCAGAAACATCTCCAGCAGACTCATCGCACTCACCACCCTCGGGCCTGACTGACGGAGTGCGCCCTTCCCCTGCCACCGCCCTCACCCGACCATCCTTTCCTTCCAAATGCCATCTCTTGACCCGATTTACCTCTGCGGACCAACGGCTTCCGGGAAAACCGGCCTCGCCATCGCCCTGGCCAAGAAATGGAATGGCGAGATCGTCAATGCCGATGCCTACCAACTCTACCGTGGCTTGGAGACCCTTGCGGCCAGCCCCACCGCAGCCGAGCAAAGGGAGGTCCCCCACCACCTCTTTTCCCAACTCGACCTTTCCGCCAGCCTCGATGCCCACCGCTACCGGGAGATGGCCCGACCTGTGATTGCCGCTATTCAAGAGCGGGGCAGCATTCCCCTCGTTGTCGGTGGCTCCGGACTCTACCTCAAGTTTCTCACCCACGGCCCCTCACCCGTGCCCCCCGGCGACCCCGCGCTTCGCCAAACCCTTGACCAGCGTCCGCTGGAGGACCTTCTCCGCGAATTGACGGAGCTCGACCCCGCCGAAGCCGCCTCTATCAACCGACAAAACCGGCGCTACGTTACCCGCTCCTTGGAACTCTGCCTCCTCACCGGCAAACCCGTCTCCCAATTGCGCCGCGACTGGAAACAGCCCCCGCCCCCCGGCTTGCGCGGAATCTATCTCGACTGGCCTCGCGAAGAACTCGCCCAACGCATCGCCCAACGAAGCGAACTGATGTTGGCTGGGGGAGCCATTGAAGAAGTGGCCGCCCTCCCTTCCAACGCAACGACATCCTCCAAAGCAATTGGCGTTAAGGAAATCAAGGACTATTTACACGGGAAAAACTCACTCGCCGAAACGGGAGAGCGGATCACCATTGCCACCCGGCAATACGCCAAACGGCAGCGCACCTGGTTCCGCAAGGAAGGCTGGCTGACCCCCTGCCAGCGCAACGAGCTCTCGCAGCAGACAGAGGCCGCACTTTTCGGATTTGATTTTCAAGAACCAAAGTAGGACCCTTCCCCGTGCGCATCTCCGACCGCTACCTCGGCCGCCAGGTCTTCACCGGCACTCTCATGGGCGTCATCCTGCTCTGCGTAATCTTGATCATGGGGATTCTTTTCCAGGAGATTCGCGAACTCCTCGTCAAGTTCCAGGCCCCCCCTGCTCTGGTGGCGAAATTCCTTCTCTACAGCCTGCCCTACCCGCTGATGTTCGCTCTCCCGGTCGGCTTTCTTACCACCGTGCTCCTCGTCATTGGCCGACTCTCCAGCCAGAATGAGCTCGTCGGCTTCCGCACCTCCGGGGTCAGCCTCGTTCGTCTCACCCGCCCCATCTTTGTTCTCGCCTTCTTCTTCAGCCTTCTTTGCTGGTTTCTCTCCGGGCTGGCCTCTCCCTTGGCCAAATTCCACTCCCGGGAACTGATTGACGAGACGCTGAAAAACGACCCCCTTTCCCTTCTGGCGGCACGCTCTGAGACCAAGTTGCCCGGTTTTCAAGCTTTTGTGACCGAAAAGGAAGGGGACACTCTCAAGGGCTTCCACCTCTACCAGCTTTCGGGTCAGGAACGCAATGCCAAGCCCGAAACCTACGTTTACGCCACCTCGGTAGACCTTGAGATCGACAAGAAGATCGACAGTTTTATCCTCTCGTTCCAAGACGCCTTCATCGAGGAGATCGTTCCGGTAGAAGAAGGAGGTGGCAGCAAATTCATCACCGCCTCCACCGCCGAGCCTTGGCCCCTTGCCTTCCCGGCCCAACGCATCCCCGACAAGCCCAGCTACCGCACCAATTTCAAGCTCTTTCGCCAACTGGCCGACTCCCCCTCCCAACGAGACTTCAACCGCATTTCCACCGAACTGCAAAAACGCCACGCTCTCTCTTTTGCCTGCGTGGCCTTCGCCTTCATCGGCATCCCCCTCGGCATCACCTCCCGGCGTCGTGAAACCGTTTCAGGCCTCGTCACCGCCCTCATCGTCGCTCTCATCTACTTCGTCCTCCTCATCACTGCGGAGAACTTCGAGGACTACCCCGTCCTCTGCTCCCTCATGATGTGGCTCCCCAACTTCCTTTGCCTCAGCATCGGCTTTGTCCTTTTACGCAAGGCAAGCCGCTTGTAGCCCCCGGCCAATGTGAAACATCCCGCCCCACTCGTCCCGGCTTTGCCCAATCTCGCCCTTCTGGGTGCCCTGCTTCTCACCCTCGCCACCCTGTTGGGCGCCTTCCACTGGCAACTGGAAATCCTCACTCACTTCCGCCTGCCCTACGCGCTGGGCTACCTCCTTCTCCTCATCATCCTGCTCCATCTTCGCTTCCAAAAAAGGGCCGCCCTCCTCGTTCTCGCCCTGCTGCCCCATCTCTTCGCCCTCGCCCCCCATTACTGGCCTGGGGCCCGCGACCGCCGCCCCGCCCACGGCCCGGGATTTCGCCTCCTCGCCTTCAACGTCCTTTCCTCCAACGAGCGCTATGACGAAGTGCACGCCCTCATCATCCGCGAAGACCCCGACCTCATCTTCCTACAGGAAATCGACTTCCAATGGAGCAACGCCCTCGCCGACCTCGCCCGAGGCTACCCGCATTCCGTGCCCCAGACTCGCCACGGCAACTTCGGCTTTCTCCTTCTTTCAAAGATCCCCATCACCAAGTCAAAAGTCCACATCAGCCCCGAGGTCGGCAGCCCCTTTGTCATAGCCACCTTGGCCTGGCCCGACGATCCCGCCCGCACCTTCACCTTCGCCGGAGCCCACCCTGCCCCTCCATCCAGTGCAGCCAATGCCCGCAGACGCAACGCCACCCTTCGCAGCCTGCTCCACCTCACCGACGCCAGTAATCCTCTCATTCTCGCAGGAGACTTCAATTGCACCCCCTTCTCTCCCGCCTTCGCCCCCCTGACCCGGGACCTTCGCCAAGGGGCCGCCGGCCGGGGCTACTCTGCCACCTGGCGACGCTGGCACCCCCTGCTGGGCATCCCCATCGACCATATTCTCGCCAGCGACCACTGGCTCATCCGCAATTACCGCATTGGCCCCAAATGCGGTTCCGACCACAGCCCTCTCATCGCCGATATCCAATGGCTCGACTAACTCATCCCAACCAGAGCCATTCAACTAGGGAGAAGATTTTGTCGCGATAGGTTTTCCTTGCTCCAATCTCAAGAGAGAGGGAGATTGCGCTTCGAGGCGGAGAAGCTAGGGTGGAGTGATGAAAGCCTTCGCTGCCGCCTTTCTACTGGCCACATCGCTCCCAAACAGCGCGCAGACCGAGCTGATCACGCTGGGAGACTCACTAACTTTTGCTTATGAGGCGGAATTCGGGTTCCAGATTTCCATTCCTTTCGGTGAGACCTATGGCGATGGCTTTGACCCCGAAGAAGTGAAAAATTGGGCCGAGATTCTTCATCAGGAACGGTCGCCTGATTTTGACCTGGGAGCCCGGCAAACTTTGACTGCTGACTTCAGCTTTTTCTCCTACGATCTCTACTTTCGCCAGGATCACAACTGGGCCGTCCCTGGTCTGAAAATCAACCAATTGAGACGATTCTTGGATAATGAAGCGACCTTGCTGGAACTCATTGCGGAGGATGAGGATTTCGCGGCTTTTGCCGACATCCTCGCAACGACTGACTTCGAATTCGAGCTCACCGAAATGGAGCAGCAAATTGCGAACTCAGAGGGTCGCCTGGTCTTTTTCATTGGTGGCAATGATGCGGACTCCATCTACCATCTCGTCTACGAGGGAAATCCTCCTGCCGATTTTATCAGCGATTATCTGGCTGATTCCGCTGCGATTCTTGACCGGGTGCAAGAACTCAATCCGGATTTGCCCATTGTGCTGGTGAATCTGCCCCATGTGGGCATCACGCCGCTCATCAAAGAAGCCCACCCCACTGATGAAGTGAAGACCGGTCGGGCGACGGCGTTTTTCGGCGAACTCAACCGGCAACTGGCGGAGCTCGCCCAGTCGCGAGGGATTGGCTATGCCGATATTTTTTCTGCCACCCTCCCCCTACTCGGGGAGCAGGCCCTTTCCGTCTACGGGGTGCCATTTGCCAATGCGGGCTCGGCGGAGGGCGATTTGAATTTTGTCTGGTTGGATGGTCCTTTTTCGATGAATTTTCATCCCAACACCTCGGCGCAAATTCTCATTGCTAACGAAATCGTCGGCGCCTTCAACGAGAAATACGGCACCGCCCTGCGACCCTTGGGAGCAGAAGAAGCGCTCACCACCCTACTGCGACGCGATCCGTCGGCTGTCGATATGGACTTCCCGACATGGGCCATCAGTTACTCTCTACCCGAACTCTCACAGGACGATGACAGCGATGGCGACGGTTTGACGGCGGGGCTCGAATTTGCCTTGGGCCTCAACCCTCAACTCTCTGACTCAGAAAAAATCACTTCTACTCAGGTCGAAGTGGAGGGGAACTCCTTTCTCGAAATCGCCTACCCGCTGCGCTACCCCGCTTCCAGCCATGTCACTCTGATGCCTCAATCCACCGCCGACCTGGCCACAGGCTTCAGCGATTTTGTCACCTTGCCGGCCGAGGGTAGCGACGGACTCTTCCGAGCTCGTCTCCCCCTCGAAAGGACTCGTGGCTTTCTGCGCCTGGAAGCGCGGCCGCAGGAGTAAAAAGCCGTCTTCAGGACAGAATCTCGCGCACCACCCGGGCGGGATTGACCCCGGTGAGTTTCTGGTCCAGTCCTTGGAAAGGGAACGTCAACTTGTTGTGGTCGAGCCCAAGGCGGTCGAGGATGGTGGCATTGAAATCGCGCACATGGACTCCGTCCTTGACCACGTTGTAGCAGAATTCGTCGGTTTCGCCGTGGACGAGGCCACCTTTGACCCCTGCGCCCGCCATCCAGGTGGAGAAACAACGCGGGTGGTGATCGCGGCCATAATTGTCGTGGGCCAACTCGCCCTGGCAGTAGGTGGTGCGACCGAACTCGCCCCCAAAGACGACGAGGGTGTCCTCTAACAACCCACGCTGCTTGAGATCCTGAATGAGACCCGCGCAGGCTTGGTCGACGTCGTAGGCTTGACCTCGAATCTGCTTGGGCAAACGCACGTGGTGGTCCCAGCCGCGGTGAAAGAGCTGGATGCAGCGCACATCCCGCTCAGCCATCCGCCGGGCCAAAAGGCAATTGCGCGCGAAGGAGCCGCTTTTGTGAACCTCGGGACCGTAGAGGTCGAGAACGTGGTTGGGCTCATCGGACAAGTCTGCCAATTCGGGCACCGACATCTGCATGCGGAAGGCCATTTCCTGCTGCGCGATGGTGGTTTGAATCTCCGGATCACCGACTTGGGCGAGGTGGCTCTCATTCATCTCGGTGACAAAATCGAGCATCTGATGGCGCACCTTGCGGGTCACCCCGGCGGGATTGGACAAGAAGAGCACGGGATCCCCGGAAGGCTGAAAGGCCACTCCCTGATGCTTGGAGGGCAGGAAACCCGAACCCCACAAGCGGCTGTAGAGAGCTTGCACATTGCTGGTGCCTCCCGTCCAGAAAGCGGAATTCAGCACCACAAAATCAGGCAAATTTTCGTTCATGCGACCCAGCCCGTAGCTCAACCAGGCACCCAGACTGGCTTTGCCCGGAATCTCGTTGCCGGTGCAAAAGAGAGTCTTTCCGGGGTCGTGATTGATGGCATCGGTCTGGGTCGATTTGATCAGGCAGATGTCATCGATGATAGAACCATGATGGGGCAAGAGTTCGCTCAAGTAAGTTCCGTTTTTCCCGTGGCGGTGGAACTTGAACATGGACGGCGCGATGAGCTGGGCTTTGCCCTTGGTCATTGCCGTCACCCGCTGGCCATTGGTCACACTTGGAGGCAAGGGCTCCTTGAAGCGTGCGGCCAGCTCGGGTTTGTAGTCAAAAAGATCCATTTGGCTGGGTGCACCCGCCATGAAAAGGAAGATGACGCGCTTGGCCTTGGGGGTCCGGTGGGGGCCATCGCCGGCCTTTCCCCCGGCCGCCTGGACCTGGGAGAGCAAGGAGCCCATGGCCGCCGCCCCCAGCCCCATGCCAGTGGTGTTGAGAAATTGGCGGCGATTGAGGAAATCCTGTTCGGGAAAAAGAGCTTTCATAGGTGGGAATCAGTCGCGATTGCGAATGGCATCAAGATTGAAAAGGCTGTGCACGAGAAGAGTCCAGGCCGCGTATTCCCCCCGCTGGGCAGCATCCGGCAAGGCCGGGAAGAGCTCGACAGCCGCGCCCTCATCCTCCCGGTAGAGCTCCCGGAAGGCCGCCAGAGCCTTCTCCATGCGGCTCTGGGTCTCTTCATCGGGCTCCCGGGCGGTGAGGGTCTCATAAAGTCGGCTGAGGCGCTCCTCTTGGGAGGTTTCCCGCTGGGTGAGCAATCCTTCGGCTAGCTTTTTGGCTGCCGCAAAATACTCCCGCTCGTTCATCATCACGAGAGCTTGCAAAGGGGTATTGGTGCGCTCCCGGCGAGCCACACAGGCATCCCGGTTGGGAGCGTCGAAAATGGTCATTTGCGGAGGCGGCAATCCCCGTTTCCAAAAGGAATACACACTGCGACGATAAATCTCATCTCCCTCGGCGGGCTGGAAGGTGCGGGGAAAGGACGAGGGCATGGTGACGATTTTCCACAAACCCTCCGGCTGGGGAAACTTGACACTATATCCTCCCATCTCCGGGTTGAGCTGCCCGCTCACCGCCAGAATCTGGTCGCGAATGACCTCGGAATCGAAGCGATAACGGGAGCCCCGGGCCAGCAGACGATTACTCGGATCGCTGACGAAATCCTCCTCGGGTGCTGCCGATTGTTGGCGATAGGTCTCGGTGAGGACCAGTGACTTCATCAGGGCTTTGATGTCCCAGCCCGATTCCATGAAGCGCAGAGCCAGGTGGTCGAGAAGCTGGGGATGACTGGGCCACTCCCCTTGTGCGCCAAAGTCCTCCGAAGTTTTCACTAGCCCCACACCAAAGAGCTGCTGCCAGAAGCGGTTGACGGCCACCCGGGCGGTGAGCGGGTTCTCGGGCGCGGTCAGCCACTCGGCCAGGTCGAGGCGGCTCTTGGGGCCATCTTTCTCTATCGGAGGGAGGAAATGCGGGGTTTCGCGGGGCACCACTTCCCCGGGATTGTCATAGGCTCCCCGGATCAAAATGTGGGCAGGCCTAGCCTCCGCCCGCTCTCGCATCACCATCGCGCCACGATACGTCTGGCGGATTTCTTCCCGCTCTTTTTCCAAGGCAGGCCGCTGGGGAGCATCGGGGGGCAGTGTGGCAAGCCGGGCTTCGATTTCCGCCACCCGGGCTTCCTGATCCGGCGTTCCCACCATGAGGTAGGGCGGCTGCAATCCTTTCTTGAAGTCCGGGGTGCCCCGTCGACCAGTCTCAGGTTCCCCATCGAAGTTGTTGAAAAAGGCGGACATCGAAAAGAAGTCCCGCTGGGTGATGGGATCGTATTTGTGGTCATGACAAACGGCGCACTCCAGAGTGAGCCCCATGAACGCGGTCCCCACCGCCGCGACCCGGTCGATGACGTTTTTTGTGAAACTCTCTTCCGGTAAGGCCGTGCCGACATCGATGATGATGTGTAGACGATTGAATCCCGAGGCCACCAGCTGGTCCGTTGTCGGCTCTTCGTAGAGATCGCCAGCCAATTGGTAACTGGCAAACTGGTCGTAGGGCAGATTGTCATTGAAGGCCCGGATGACCCAGTCCCGGTAGGGGCTGAAGTCACGGTAGTGATCGTGATGGGCTCCATTGGTATCAGCAAAACGGACCAAATCGAGCCAATACTTGGCCATGTGCTCGCCGTAGCGAGGGCTGGCCAAGAGGCGATCGACGAGGTTCTCGTAGGCCTGGGGACTTTCGTCAGCAAGAAAGGCGTCGATCTCATCCAGAGTGGGCGGAAGCCCGGTCAAATCAAAGGTCAGTCGCCGTATCAAGGTGCGACGATCCGCTCTTTCACTGGGTTGCAGGCCCTTTTCCTCCAGGCGAGCGAGCACAAAGCGATCGATAGGAGTGGTGGCCCAGTCGCTCAGCTGCACGGCGGGCGGCTCGCTCTCGCGGGGCGGCTCGAAGGACCAGAAGGCTTCATACTCTGCCCCTTGCTCGATCCATTCTTTCAGAAGATTCTTCTCCTCTTCTGTAAGCGGCTTGACATGGGATTTTTCCTCCGGGGGAGGCATGATGTCGTCGGGAGCCTCGGCGATGATGCGCTGCCAGACCGCACTAGCGGCGAGGTCCCCCGGCTTAATGGCCGCCACTCCATCACTCACCCGATAAGCGCCGTCCGGCGCCTCCGCCGTATCCAGCCGCAGGTCGGCCTTGCGCCCCTTGTCGCCATCCGGGCCGTGGCATTGGATGCACTTTTTGGACAAAATGGGACGAATGTCTTGATTGAAGCGGATTTCCTCCGCGTTCAACAAGAACACACCCGGGCAGTAAATGAAGAAAAATTTGAGCCAATGCTGCATGGGAAAAATGGTGATGGAGCTACGGGGCGACTCGCCCAATCTATCAACACCTCTTTCCCGGAAACAGAAAAGCCCTCCACCTCGCCCAAGACCAAAAATCGGGTGAGATGGAAGGACTTTACCAAGAAGCTACTGGTGCTTACTCGCCAGCGACCCGCCAGAAAAGCTTGTCGGAAGTGAGGGCGGCATCGAAAAAGAACTCGATCTCTCCAGGGTAAGTTGTGCTGTCCTCGGAACCATCGAGAGGAACCTCAATCGGTTCCGAAAAGTCCAGATCGGCCGAGGCCTGGATGACGTAAGTGGTGTAGCCGGCATCGGTCCAGCGCAAGCCCACTTGCTCATTCTCCTTATCAAGTGAAAGCTGGGTGATGACTAATTCCTCCCTGATTGGCTGGATAAAGGCCCGCAGGGATACGTTGTCAATGAGGGCCGAGCTATCCCGGGTGCCACCCGTTAAAAAGCGCAGGACTGGACGCCCCCCAATCCAACCGGAGGTCTCGCTGACCCGGGCAGAGAGGGCAGTGACGCTCTGATAGCCAGTCTCCCCTGTAGGCAGGAAACGGCTGCTCATCACCCGGGAAGCAACCCCGGTGGGATCCGTGGCATCGTAAAGTAATCCGGTGCCGTCAGGGCTGAACACCTCAACCGCCACTTGCAGCTGATCCCCTTCTACGAAGTTCACGCCGGGCTTCCAGTCCACAGTGACCTCGAATTGATCGCCAGGGCGGATAATCCAGTCCGACAGGGTGAAAATGTTAGCCGGATGGGCCCGGTTTCCTTCTCCCTGGAAGCCCGAAATCACACCGTGCACACTGCCGGTGGCCGGGTCGGCATCCGAAACGAGCACTTCGTCTACGGCCTCCGCAAATCGAGGGGTCCAGAAACTGGCTTCGCCAAAGGTCGTGCCAGCGGGATCGTCCTCGAAGCCGCCATTGCGCAGAGACGCCTCGTGAATGCCATTGTTGAGGCCGTCGTCGTAATCGACCAACATGATGCCCTCGGGAGCGAGAATTTGCAGATTGAAGGAAAGAGAACCGACAGGCGCGGAATCGTCGTTGCTCGCCCAAGTGAGCGAGACCTCATTTGTCCGGGTCGCCGTTTCCAAAGAAGCATCCACTGCCAGGGTGAACTCGAGCGCCTCGCCCGGAGCCATGGTCACTGGCAGGCTAGGGCTGAGTAGCGAGAGACTGGGGTCTCCAGGATCGAGGCTTTCAATCGTCAGGTCCTTGGCGAAGCCGACATTCCCAAGGGTGAAGGCAAGCTCCTCACGAGTCCCCGTCAGCAAGTGATGGGAGGCAGGAAGGGGCTCGCTCACCTGGGTCAAGGCAAAGGGGATGGTGGCTCCCGTGCTCACACAAAGTTCGTCGACCCAAAATGAAGTCTGGTTCGCCCCGGGAGAAGCGCCCGCATTGGTCACCGAGGCCGCGACATCGTCATTGGTGGTCAGCACCACCGCCCGGGCCGTCGCCGCTATCGGGTTCAGTCCATGGTAAAGATTCAAGTCTTCCACCGTGGCAGCCACCGTGGTGTCATTGGCCTGCGAGATACTGAGGTCGTAGCTGGCAGAGGCTGTGCCAAATCCTTCTCCCGCGATCGTCAATTGGTAATAATGAACATTGAGCGGCGGCGAGCCATCTTCATTCAGCCCGGTCGAGGGCTCGATGGTGCCCAAGCCGGGGAGATGGACAAAGCTCTCGCTGACCCCATCATAGAGATAGAACCCCTCCTCGCTGGAGTCCTCGTTCCCTGCAGGAAAGTAGAAAAGATCGATGATGGCCGAGGCATTCTTGCTGTCGTTGACCGCGCCATTGACGCCGACCTCATTGCCATAAACCAAGAGGTGGAAACTCCGGTCATTGTAGGCTGCGTCGGGAGCCAGGCCACTGACTTCTTCGATATCACCCACCGCGAAAGTTACGGAGAGATTGAAATCAGGCGAATTTCCAATGGAGAATACCTGCCCCACACTCTCGGCCTCGACATCACTGGCATCACCCACGCCGCGGACGCGAATGCCGCTCGCGCTCGCCAAGCCGCTGGTCGCCTCTCCCCCGCCCCAGGATGAGGTCCCTTCCTCGAAGAAGCAGTTCTCCACAATATAGAAGGGGTCGCCAGTGGTCACGACCGAGGCGCTCAGAGGCAAGGTCAAGTTCAAGCTGTCATCAGCCGTGTCGATGACCAGTTCCCCCTCGTAGTTCTCGTAGCCACCTCCCCCGGTGAGGGCGACTTCGACCTCGAAGGAAGCCCCGGGAGCAATTTCCGTCCCTGCCGCCGGGGCGGAGACGATGGAGTAATGCCCGTCGGCATCATCACTCAGGGATATTCCATCCAACAGGAGACCATTCTCGGCACCATAATTGATGAAACGCATCGTTTTGGACGTGCTATCGGTGGCCTCCAGATGGACCAGCTCGCCAAAAACATAATCCCCCTCCATGACAAAAAGGCTGGGGTCCGGGGCCAGCGTGCCAGTCAACTCGACATTGTCCACCCGGCTGAACCCCGATTCCCCAATGCCGCCGATTTGGAAAAACAGCTCGCGCCCGGCATGAACCGCGCTAGCGAGCGCGCTCCCCTCAAACAGCTCATAGGTAAGGTCGACCGTCTCGCTGGCCCGAAAGGTCCCGATGACCGCCCGTTCTCCGGTGACCGTATTGTCGCTGGTGGTGAAAAGCTGCACCTCAATTTGATCATCCGCTCCCCAAATGTAGGCATCACGCCATTGCAGACTGAAGGCCAACGTTTCCCCGGCCGAGACGATGTGCTTGGTATTTTGACCTCCGATTCGATGGTCCCCCGTGCTGACGAGCAAATTTCGTGTGCCGTTGAAAGCCAGATTCAAGCGGGTGGCGGTGTCTTCCTGGCCCAAGCCGCTGGTGCCAAAGTTTTCCCAGATTGGCGTTTCCGCGTAGGTGCGGCTATCCGTGGTTGACGTATCCTCCTCGAAGTCTCCATTGCGCACCCCTGCCCCAATGATCACGGTTTGCGCCCATGCTGGTACTGAAAAGATCGATAGCCCGGTCGCCAGGGACAAAACCACTTTTTTCTTAAATCCGTTTCTCGCTTTCATTTTCTCTCTTGCGCCAATTCTCGCAGCCGCAACTACCAAAGAGTACTATTGTTAAATATCAATAAAAAAGACACATAATGACGTGTTTTGTCATTTTTGCTTCCATGCTTTTTCTCCATTTGCAGACGCAGCCAATGGAATTCCCCGTCTTGCCACCCAGCTCCTCAAGACGCCGGTGGTCATTTTTTTGCGGTTCCAAATCTTGTCAAAAGACGAGCCACAGCCAAGAGTCTCCGCCGTGAAAACAATTGTTCTCCTCTCGGGCGGGATGGATTCCACCGTCGCGCTCTGGCACACCTTGGCAGCGGGGCACGAGGTGGCGGCCTGCTTGGGAGTGGATTACGGCTCCAAGCACAATGGACGCGAGCTTCCGCTGGCCCGTTGGCAAGCCGGGCAAGCCGGGGTGCCTTTTCAAAGTGCAGACCTGACCTTCATGAACAAGCTCTTCACGAGTAGTTTGCTGAAATCGGGAGAAGAGATACCCGAGGGACATTACGAAGAGGAAAATATGAAAAGCACGGTAGTCCCCTTCCGCAACGGCATCCTCCTGGCAGTGGCCGCTGGTTACGCGGAGAGCGTGGGAGCGCAAGGCTTGGTCATCGCCGCCCACTCGGGCGACCACGCCATCTACCCGGACTGCCGGGAAGACTTTCTCGCCCCCATGGCGCGGGCCATTGCTGCAGGCACTTACGAGGATGTCACGGTCCTGCGCCCCTTCGTCGCCATGCGCAAGGAGGAGATTGCCGCCCGGGGTCACGAACTGGGAGTGGATTTCTCCCAGACTTGGTCTTGCTACAAGGGGGGCCAGATTCACTGCGGCAAATGCGGCACCTGTGTGGAGCGCAAGGAGGCTTTTGCCTTGGCCGGGCTCGCTGATCCGACAGCTTACGAGGGGTGAAGACAACGGGCTTGAGTGGCTGCCCACCCGTCGGGCCCTCGACGAAGCCCGTGCAACTGGGAATAGAGGCCCTGGAAAGGAGCCCCGATGACGCGCAGATAATTGAGGGCCGGGATGCCGGCGAGCACCGTGGCGGGCTGGAACTCGAAGCCGCCCAAGGCCTTGGGGCCGCCCCCGGGGAGGGCCGCATAGTCCGCCAAGAAGGCGTCCACCGCCTCCAGATACTCCCCCAGCCCGGCTCGAACCTACCGCGTCAAAGCCGGGAGCTGGCCTTTCTCACTTGATGCCGAAGAAAAAGTCCAGCAGACGCAGTTGCCTTTCGCGCTGTTCTCCTTCGTTTTTGTCAAAGGGATGGGGCCAGGCTTTCACGTAGAGATGATTGGGTCGTTCCTCCACCTGCAGCCAGTCTGCGGCCAGAACCTCTTCCTTGCTGCACTTGGCATGTTGCCAAAAGGCCTCCCCCAGCCACATGTCGGCGGCGATGCCTTCGATGTATCCTTCGCGCCAAATACCCCAGGCGGGAACGCGGGTTAAGTCAGTACCTGAACCGGCATATTCACTACGACATGCTCCCCTGTAGGAGGAGTTGAAGAGTAGAAGGTTAGACAAACAAAGGTGCTCCAAGGCTGTAGTCATTAGCTTTTCTAAGTGTGAAACCTCTGTATCAGAGGAAAAATTTCTACTCGTTAAGATAAGTCTGCGTCCGAATTCACGTTCCGAAGTGCACTGAATCAATGTGTTTTTCTCTTTTTCTGAATCGCTAAGTGTTAACTGGTCAATCTTGCGGTCTATTGTCAAAGTCCTCTCTATCTCAGAAGAGGAAATTAGAGGATGTCTTAATTCATGTCCGTAACCTAATGTCATAACATACTCTCTCCTGAGTGATTCGATTTTAGCTAGGCCGTTATAAATCCCAAGCCAGACAGACTGTATTTCAACCCCTTTGGGGATTACGCCATTGATTGTTAATTTTATTGCAGTCACTTCCAGTCTATGTAGGTTGATTTAATGGTTGCGATATCAATGATGATTCCTGTCTCGTCGGTAAGAGTGTCTGCTCTTGTTAATAATGATGACAAGTCGGGCATCCCGTTGTCTTCAAACCAATAGATGGAAAACTCCAAACGCTCTCCTTGCCTTTCTACTACAGCAGCAACCGCTTTGTTTAATTCTTCCGTCAAGTTCAACGTGCTATTGGATCCCAATTGCGTCGTCTTCATTTGAGCGTAGGAACCATTTCCTAAATTGAAGTCGACGCCTTCCACTAATTTCTCGTCGACTTCATCGAGCATCGGTTTCCCTTTGTAGCGCCCATGCTTGGCCTCGTAAATTTGCATCAAACTGCCCCGAATCTTCTTCCCAAGATTTACGTCTGGTGAACCATTGAAGCCCAGCCTCCAACTCGAGCGGTCGCTTCCTCGGAGAAAGTGTTCCAGCAAATCGGCCCGTCCTGCGCTCATGTTATCATAGCGCATTGTCCCAATGTTCGAATGAAAGGCCTTCATGACTAAATCAAAGTAATCCGTTGCCGTATCGGCATCGAGAACGAACTGGTCATACCATTTCATGAAATTCTCCCCCACCTCATCGTCGAATCGCGTTCCGAGAATCTGAATCATCTGTCCGAGGCGTTGGTGGAAGAGGGCGCGGGTGGCGGCATTGCGGCTGATATTGGGGCTATCCAGGGACTCGTCGAGCCATTTCTTCGCAATCCGACTCGCGTTTGACCCCGCCCCTTGGCCCGCTTGTTCCGCTCCTTCCTCCAGTGCTTCCAGCACCGGCTTGCGGGCCACGGGGGGCGAGAGCACGGGGTTGGCCCCCGGCGGGAGGGGCACTCCGGCAGGCACGGGACTGCCCAGGGGATGGCGCAGATTGTCGCGCAGGCTCCCCAGCATCTCCACCGCCTCGTCAGCCGTGGCCCGGCCATTGGAGAGATACTTCGTCAGCAGTGGCCCGACCCGCGCCAGATAGCGCTTGGCCGCCGTCAGGGTGGCGGCCCCCACCCGGGCGGCCCCTTTCGAGAAGAACTTTCCGGCTGCCGCCAGGCCCTTGCCCAGAATGGCTTGCTCGATGATGTAGCCGCAGCCATAGCCCAGGGAGTAGTTCAGCGCACTATTGGCTTGAATAAAGGTATTAGCCGGACCCCAGGGCACCTCGGTATAGACCGTGGCCTGACTCTCCTCATAGAGGCGCTCCAAGAGATTATTATACCAAGTCCGCACCGCTGCGGCGGCTTGGCTGGCCATCTGGGCCGTCAGCTCGCCGATTGCTTGCGCGGGGCGCAGGAAGAGCTTTTTCCAGTTGAGGTGCTTCAGCCGCCGGAGCCCGTTCTTGATGTCCGGCATGCCCGCGATGACCGCATCGCTAAAGTTTTCCGAGATTTTCCCCAGCAAGACGGCCAGCATGGCCTGAGAGCGCAGCGAGGTGAGGTTGCGGTAGAGCTCATCCACCTGCAGGAGGGCATCGCCCAGGGCCAGGGCCCCATCCTTCACCAGGAGGACTAGCTCCCAATCATCCTGCAGGCCATCGACGAAGCCCGCGTAGAGCCCGTGCAACTGGGAATAGAGGCCCTGGAAAGGAGCCCCAATGACGCGCAGATAATTGAGGGCCGGGATGCCGGCGAGCACCGTGGCGGGCTGGAACTCGAAGTCGCCCAAGGCCTTGGGGCCGCCCCCGGGGAGGGCCGCATAGTCCGCCAACAAGGCGTCCACCGCCTCCAGATACTCCCCCAGCCCGGCCTCAGCCGTGAGGGTGCGGGTCAGCGTTCCCAGCAGGCCGAGGTCCTCGTGGATGAGCTCCACTTCCACGGCGCCGTAACTATTGGCGAGGAAGTAGAACTCCACCGTATCGGGCTGGCCGGGCCGGGCGCAAAAGACCAGCGGCAGCTCCGGCAGCTGGGCCGTGCCCCCCCCGGCCGCGGCCGCCGCGTGGGCCTGCAAGAACTCCTCAAAGAGGGCCCCATCGCTGGAAAACATGGTGGGACCCTCCGGGGTGAAGAATTGGCCATACTCGCCGAGCACCTCCCCGCCGGGGGCCTTGAAGCGCAGGCCCACCGTCTGCCAGGAAGGGGCCCCGGCCTCGGCGGAGCGCGGCAGCGTCACACTGCCGCCTACCATGCGGTCGGCGGAGATGAGCTCATAGGGCACGAGGGTCTCGCGCACCCGCTCCAGATAGGAGTCATCATTAGGGCCCGCATTGGCGAAGGAGGGCGCGAGGTCGTAGGGGGCGGATTGCGTTTGTCCCTGGGGGATGGTCAGGGTGACCTCCTCGGTGGTCACCACCGGGGCCTGTCCCCCGCTGGCCCGCTCCCGCACCAGCAAGGCGGGGAAGGGCGTCTCTTCGGTTGCCGCTTCCTCCACCCGCACCACGATGCGGCGGTGAGTCAGCTGGGCATGGTAGCAGAGTGGTCCGGGGATGGTGCGGGCCAGCCCCCCGGCGGTCAAGGTCTTGGCCAAGCCCTGATCGGTGACCTGGGAAGGGAACGGTTGTCGCTGGCCCAGCCGCCCTGCCAAAGCGGGATAGGGAATGGGGGCCGTGAGAGTTTCCGCCGTCTCTGCCCGCCAGCCGCTGCGGGTCTCCACCCGCTTGGGGGCATTGGGCTGCTCGGGCCCGTAGTCATCGTAATCATACTGGAGATGACGCGAGATGCTCAGCCACAGGGGGGCTAGATTAAGCCCGTCCTCAATGCCGTCCTCATCGCTATCGGAATCATGCGGATCCGTTCCCGCCAGGTATTCTTCGCTATTGCAGAGGCGGTCGCCATCGGGATTCCCACCCACATCCCCTGGGGAGAGGGGGTTGAAGCCGTAGCCGCTCTCCCAGCCATCGGGGAGGCCGTCGCCATCGCTATCGGCCTGGGCCGGGTCGGTGGGGCCGTGGGCGGGCTGGTTGCCGTCTTGCTCGCTCAGCGAGTCCAGCCCATCGCCATCGTGGTCCAGGTGGGGGGCATCGTGCACGAAGGGGTTGAGGAGCCAGTGGTATTCCCCGCTTTCCAAAATGGCATCGCCATCCTCGTCGCGGTGGCGGAGGGAATGGTGTTCGGTGCGATCGAGGAGGCCATCGCGGTCGATATCGGTGTGGTAGAGGGCGGCGATCTCGCTAGTGCTCAGCAGACGGCGATAGACGCGGAGTCGATCCACGGAGGCGGCCAGATTCTGCCTCGGTCCGTGCTCCCCGCCAGCGAAGGCGGGATTATCAATATGAGAGCGGAGGGTGGAATTGTAGGGGCCAAAGCTCCCGAGATGGAAGGCGGATTGCCCTGGGTCGTCGGAGAAGGTGAAGGGCGGAATATTGGCTGGTGCGACCGCGTAGTGGGGTGGCAATGCCACCCCATCCAGAAAGGCTGCCGCGCCCTCGTCCTCCAGCTGCAGGGTCAGCAAATGCCAGTTCCCATCGGTCAAGGTCTCCTGATCGATTTCCCAGCCCGCCAGGTTTGTGGCGACAGGGCCCGGCTCCCAATTCTCCAGTGCCAGGTAGTAGGACTGGGCCGCGCCCGACCTCTGCAAGTAGGAGCCATTGGCGATGACTGCCAACTGGAGCTTGAATACCCAGGCAAAGCGTGGCGTGCCCACGGTCCCACTGCTGCGGTCCGTCACCGTCATGAGACTATAGACGCGGGGAGGAGCCGAGCCTGCCCCGGTAACCCACTGCCCCTGTGAGGCAGTCTGGGAAGAATGGCGGAAGGGATTGCTTGGGAAGCGGAGCCAGAAGGAGAAAGTATAAGCCTGGTGAGCGCCCAGGAAATCCGACGGGATAGAGAGGGCCGAGCCCGTCTGCCAAGGTCCCCCCTCCAGATGGAGGGCCCGCGAAGGCATGCCCTCAAAGACTTGGGCACCATCGAAGGCGTGGGGTCCAGTGGCCACGGCCACGGGAGCGCCTGTCGTCACCTCCGCGGCGGGGGTCTGGGCACCGGTATGGCTCTCAAAGTCCCAACGCCCCACCAGGCCACTATTGAGAGAGCCATGGTTGGCCCCATCGGGGTCCGCGCGGGCTTCATTGAGCAAGGGATTGTCCTCCTGCGGGTCGCCATCCGACAAGCCATCGCCATCGCTATCAGCATTCAGCCAGTTGGTGCCTTCCGCGATTTCGCGGGCATTGCTCCAGCCGTCATTATCGCTATCCAGATCGCCTGGCTGGAGCTGGCGCAGGCGCCAGAAGCCGCGCGCGTGTGGGCTGGGAGCAGGCCGGGGGGGAGCCTCCCGCGAGCTGTCGGAAAGGGTGGCCACCTCCTGCGCAATCTGGGGGAAGACGGAGCGAAAGTGCTGCACCATGGCGGCATCCGCCGTCGGCAGCGGGCCATTGAAGGGCACCTCCACCCCCGGCCCGGTGCGGTGCAGGAGGAAGGTGTAGTAATAATCGCCGAAACGTTTGGCAAAAATGGGCACCTGCAGCCAATCGGCCTCCTCCACGGGCAAGTCGGCGAAGTGGTGGCGAATCTCGGCCCGCGCGGCATAGCGATCCTCCGGAGCCTGGGGAGGATCGGTGGCCGGGGGCTCCTGCAGCGAGACCCAGCTGGCCACGAGGCCCTGCGGGGAAAGCTCTAGCATGAAGGTCACGTGGGTGGGCGCGGGCTCGGGGGCTGCCGGGGGCACATAGCTGGGCTTGGCCACCGAGAAGAGGGGCCAGCGCACCAGATCTTCATCGGGCTCCAGCCCCCACCAGAAGCCTGCATCCCTCCACTGGTCGGGCTGCAGAGTGGGGCTTTGCTGCAGGATGGTCAGCCCCCCTTCGAGAGAGTGGAAATCGAGAGCATGCACCATCTGGTCCCCCTCCTCCTCGATGACGTGCGTCACCCTCAGCCCCTGCCCCGCGAGGAAGGTCGTGAAGAAAAGGAAAAAAGCAGAAATGAAGGTGACCATTTTCACAAAATACAAGAGTGAGCATCGATAGTGATCGCTCACTGTCAACCTTTTGCTCAACGAGTTGAAGGTGGAGGTCGTCGCCGGGGCTGGATGGTAAAGGGAGGACTTGGAAAAGGAGGATCGGCAAAATCGGCAACAAGCCGTCGCGACCGTGGTCGGGCGGCATCGCCAGCATTTGCAATTGAGCCAAGATAAGCTCGCCGAGCGCTTCGGTCTCTCGCAAACCCGAATCTCCGATCTCGGTCTGTGTCGCAATAGGCCCACCTTGGAGACTCTCTACCGCCTGGCGCGCACCTTCGCGGTCGATATCGTGACACTGGTGCCGGAGATCGAAAGTGCGCGCGAAGCGACAAGCGAGCAGGCCGACCCTCCCGGAAGCGCCGAGTAGGCTCCTGAAATGGCTCCGGGAGCTCAATAAATGGCTCCGGGAGTTCAATAAATGGCTCCGGGAGTTCAATAAATGGTTCCGGGAGCTTAATAAATGGTTCCGGGAGCTTAATAAATGGTTCCGGGAGCTCAATAAATGACTCCGGGAGCTCAATAAATGACTCCGGGAGCTCAATAAATGACTCCGGGAGCTTAATAAATGGTTCCCGGAGCTTAATAAATGGCTCCGGGAATCTGCAGAGGAGCAAAAAAAACGTCTGGAGAGGGGCGATAAGCTCAGAAAATGAGCCTTTTAGGAATATTTTTATTCCTTTGAACAATTTTTCCTGCTAGAGGTCATTGGTCTGCTAATTGGTAGGCGAACCCAACGAAAATGATTATGGCTGATTATATCCCCCAATCCGACCCTGAGTTTCAAGCTTGGCAAAAGACCCTTCTCGCTGCCTTCACGGCAGATCCGGCGAGCTATGGGTTGACGGCGGAGCAGTTGGCGACCTTGAGCGATCTGCAAGCACCATGGGAAGAGGCTTACACGGCGTGGGGCCCGGCCCAAGATGCCGCCCGGGCCGCGACTACGGTGAAATACGAAAAGCGGGAAAACTATGAGAAGCAGATCCGGACCTTGTCCCAGCTGATCTAGGCCAATGGCGAGGTCAGTGATGAGGCGCGCGATCGGGCGGGGCTGCCGGTGCGGAAGTCTTCCCGTAGCAGTGTGCCCGTCCCGACGACGGCGCCCACTCTGGAGCTGGATACGGGGACTTCCTTTCAGCAGACGATCCACTTCCGCGACAAGGGTGCGAAGAGCAAGGCCAAGCCCAAGGGGGTGCGGGGCTGCGAGATCTGGGTGGCGGTGGGGGCCCATCCCCAGGGACCGGGGGATTGCCGCTACGTGGGCACGGATACCCGCACACCGCACATCACGCACTTCGACCCGGCGGATGCGGGGAAGACGGCCTACTACTATGCGCGCTGGGTGAACTCGCGCAATGAGCCCGGTCCCTGGTCAGAGCTGACGGAGGGGACGATTGCGGGGTAAAGATCTGTGCCGGCTCCTCCCCTCTCCGGCCTCGGATGAGGGGGGCGGGCCTCCTGTGGCAGGGTGGAGGCTTTTGAGGGGTTGTTTTGGTTGAGGGGCGGAGGCGCGGAGGCCTCCTGATGCCCGCTGGAAGCGCGCTCCACTGCTTTGGGGTGGACGCTGGAAGGGTGCTCCACTGCTTTGGGGTGCCGGGGGAGGCTGATGGAAAACACCTTTCGCCAACTGAAAAAGTTGCTCTTTCTTCTCCCCTTGCGCAGGTTCTTCCCGATGCCCCGGCGTTTTTTTGTTCATCCCCTTGCTTTGCTCCTTTTTGGTGGGCTGGGTTGGTTTCTTTTTTCTCCCTCAGTCCTGCGCCCGGGGAAGGTGGCGGCTCCCGCGAAGTCCTCCCCTTCCCTCCCCGCCGCGCTTGGGGAGGAAGAAAGGGTCCGGATGGCTCCCGCCCGGCACGCTTCTCCGTCTCTGGCGGGGGCCGGGCGCCTGGTTTTGCCTGCTCCCGACCTTGCCCCCCTTTTGGCTGAAGCCCGGGAACGGGATGCGCGCAAGCTGCCCTTCCGCTTCGCCACCCCCCTGCCGGTGGCAAAACCGGCGCGCGAATTGGCCCCTTGGACGATTGCCGATGGTCTCGCCCGTTGGGAGCTTGCCATCGTGGCGGCGGGGGCCCAGTCCCTCAATCTCGCCTTTGACCGTTTCCACCTTCCTCCCGGGGCCACCCTCGTTTTGCAATCTCCCGGCCAAGCGGGCGCGGTGACCTTCACCTCCCGGGACAATGATGACCATGGCGAGCTGTGGACGCCGCTCTTTCCGGGAGAAGAGGTGCGGCTCACGGCGAGTCTGCCAGCCGCTCTCTTGCCCCAGTTGCAATTGCACCTCGCGGCGGTGAACTATGGATTCCGGAAAATGGCCCCGGGCAAGATGGGGGGTGATCTCTCGGGAGCTTGCAATATCGATGTGGCTTGCGGGGTCGAGGACCTTCCTTTTGGTTCGCTCATCGAGGCCTATCGCCGACAGATCCGGGCGGTGGGGGCCTATACGGTCAGCGGCATCGATACCTGCTCGGGCGCGCTCATCAATAATACGGCGCAGGATGGCAAGCCCTACTTCCTCACTGCCGAGCACTGCGACATTACGGCCAGTAACGATGCCTCGGTGGTGGTTTACTGGAATTTCGAAAACTCGAGCTGCCGGACCCCGGGCTCCGCCGCCAGTGGCGGGGTGGGCGATGGCGATCTCAGTGTTTTCAATTCCGGTTCCATCTTGCGGGCCGAGTTCGCGGGCTCGGATTTTTGCCTCATTGAGCTCGATGATCCGGTGAACCCTGCCTCTGGAGCCTACCTGGCCGGCTGGTCGCGCGAGTCCTCCCCTCCTACCGAGGGAGTGGCCATCCACCATCCGGCGGTGGCCGAGAAGAGGATTTCCTTCGAGTTCGATCCCCTTACCCTCACGGACTATGGCAGCGCTGCCCCTTCGTCCTTTGGCTACTTTTTGCGGGTGGCGGATTGGGACGAAGGCACGACCGAGGGAGGATCCTCGGGCTCCCCGCTTTTCAATGAGTCCGGCTTGATTGTCGGGCAACTCTTTGGGGGCAATGCGTCCTGTGGCAACAATGCCTCGGATTGGTATGGCTTTCTCTCCCGCTCCTGGTCGGGTGGAGGGACAGCTTCGCGGCGCTTGTCGGATTGGCTCAGTCCCGGGGGGTCGGCTCCCCTCACCCTGGCGGGCCGGGAGCTGAGGGCGCAATTGGAAGTCTCTGATCGGGCCCTCACGGAGGGAGACAGCGGCACGACGAGCGCGGCGGTGACGGTGACGCTGGCACAGGCGGTGAGCTTTCCGGTGAGCTTTTCCCTTGTGGTGGCAGGCGGGACGGCCGAGGCGGGGAGTGACTACAGCGACCCGGGACGGCAGGAGGTGACCTTCGCGCCCGGGCAAACCAGTTTTACTTTTTCCCTGCCGCTGCTGGGAGACAGCGAGCCCGAAGAGCACGAGACCATTCTGTTCGCCTTCGAGGACCTTGTGGAGGTCAATGAGCCGGACGGACCGCTCACGGTAATCATCCTCAATGACGACTTCATCCCCCCCGCGATAGCGAGTGGGCAAGTGGCGACGGGTCATGAGGGCACGGCCTTGCGCTACGAGCCCGAGGTCAGCCATACTCCAAATTCCTTTTCCCTGAGCGGGCAGCCGGTTGGGATGACTATCGATGAGTTCACGGGAGTGATCACTTGGGAGGAGCCGCTCTTTGGCGACTATGTGGTGACCCTGACTGCGGGCAATGAGGCTGGAGAAGCCAGCGAAGCTCTGACCTTCGCGATTGGAGATATTCTGGAGAAGGAGGCCTTCGAGGTCCCCCGCGAGATCGTGATGGGGGGCGAGGTCTCGCGCTGGCAATGGCAGGAGGACGACACCTTCGATGGCGAAGACGCGCTGCGCCTCAATGGGGTGGCCGATGGCGAAACGGTCACCCTGAGCCTGGCCATCCCCGGGCCCGACACCCTGACCTACTGGTGGAAGGCCTCCAGCGAGTATTTGCTCGATCGGCTGGTGCTCACCTGCAATGGCGAGGAGGCGGGCGCCATCAGCGGCGAGACGGGATGGCACCCGATCACCGTCGAACTCCCGGAGGCAAGCAACACCGTCCTCATTTCCTACCAGCGGAATAGTCAATACGATGGCGGCGCGGATACGGTGTGGCTCGATTCCTTCAGTCTGCACTCGCAGCGGGAGCCGGTCTTTCGCCAGCCCCACCGGCACTATCTCCCCAATGGCGGGGAGTTTGCCTTTGCCCTCGAGACGCTGCGGGCGGGGAGCCGATTTTCCGCCAAAGACTTGCCTCCCGGGTGGACACTCTCTCCCCAGGGGCTCCTGCAGGGCCAGATGGGGGGGGAGCCCGTCGCGGTCTCCCTCACCGCCACCCGCGAGGGGGCGGAAAGGACGCGTGTCTTCACCTGGGAGCCCTATTATCCCAAGGGCACCCTCTCCCGGGCCCTCGATTTGCCCGAGCTCTCCATTCGGTCGGAAGTCCCCAGTTTTTATCCCCAGACGAGCACTACCGTGGAGGGGACTTCGGCCGCCCGCAGTGGTGGGGTGGATGCGGACGAGGGCACGGCGATGACTGCCACCGTGGTCGGGCCGGGCAGCCTGAGCTTCCAGTGGCGGGTCGCCACGGAAGACACCTTCGATGTGGGCTACGTTTGGCAAAATGGTCGCCAAATCGCCGCCAAATCCGGAGTGCAGCCCTGGGAGACGGTTTCTCTGACCCTGGAGCCGGGGCTCAATGAAATCACCTGGTATTACCTCAAGGATGAGACCAATGACGACAATGCCGACGCCATTTACATCGATGATCTGCGCTTGGAGGGCTACGCGGCCTGGGTCTTTGCGCAAGCAAGGAGCCCCTTCACCACCCCGCCCGGGGACGATAGCGATGGCGATGGTCTGGGGGCCTTGCTCGAATATGCGCTCGGCCTTTCTCCTGCAGAAAGGGACCTCCCCGCGCCCCTGAGCTTCTCCCCCGCGGCCGACGGGTGGCTGCTCTCGGCCTCCCCGAGCATGGAAGCGAGCGGACTCACCCTCTTCTGGGAAAAAACGACCAACCTGGAGGCTGGCTCCTGGGAGACGGTGGGCGAAGTGGCGCTCCCGGCGAGCGGGCCCTTCGAGGTGACAGCGGACTCGGGGGAGCCGCAGGCCTTTTTCCGGCTGCGGGCCGCTGCACCCTGAAAATTGACATTGCCCAAAATTGTGGAATGCTCTTTGCCAAGTGGCCAAACGACTGTCATCGCTCATCTTGCTCTCGCTCCTCACCGTGCTGGTGGGGGCGAAGGAGTTGGCCTTGAGCTACTGTCTCTGCCAAGGGGCGCTGGTGGTGGGTGGCAGTTCCTGTGAGAAGGTTTCGCCCGCCCCGGATTCTCTCTCTCCCTGCTGCGCAAAAGATTCTCCGGCCAAGGAGCCCTGCGATGATTGTCTGGTCCCGGTTGAGCTGGAAGTCGCCGATTATTGGTGGAGCAGTGATTCCGTCGATTGCCTCCCGCCGACCGCAGTGGCCACTACCGAGGCTGCTTTTGGCGGACTGGCTGTGCCCTTGGCTCCGGCACTGGGCCAAATCTACGCCGCGCCCCTCGAGCCCCCGCCGCTAGCGGGAAAGAGCGTTCTTCTCAGGCACTGTCGCCTCCGCCTTTGATTCATTCCGGAAAGGTTTGCTCTCCTCGCGGGAGCTGACCCCGTCTTTTCTGGTCGGTGCTCCCAAGGGGAAAAGCCGACTCTTTCCGTCTCTTTTTTTTCGAATGAATCTTTGGCTTCTCCATGTCACTCAGCTCTCTCACCTCTTCCTCTTCTCCCGTCTCCAGCCCTAAAGGCAGGCGCGGGCTTCCCGCTTGGCTGCTTCCCTGTGCCCTCTTGGCAGGTTTTCTCTTCGTTTTTGCCCTTCTTTTCGGGGAACGTCTTTTGCCCGCCGTCCCAGTGCGCACGGTGCAAGTCGTCACCTTGCGCAGTGCGGCCTCCGCCCCAGCAGCCCTCCCGGCAACGGATCCCGCGCGTTCGCCAGACTCTGCAGCTACTGCTGCAAGCGACCGCTCCCTCCTTTTCCAAGCCTCCGGATGGCTGGAGCCCGACCCCTACATCATCGAAGTGCCCGTTCTTGTGAGCGGGGTCGTCGACGAGGTGCCGGTGCTGGATGGACAGCTGGTGGAGGAAGGCCAGCTCCTCGCCACCCTCGACGATGAAGAAGCCACTCTGGCCTTGGAGAAAGCGGAGCGCCGACTCGCGACCATGCGTTCGCAGATTGCGGCCCACTGCTCCATGGTGCCGGAGGTGAAGGCGCGCATTGCCACTGCGGGGGCCAAAGTCACGGCCGCCGAGGCCCGCCTCGCGGAGCTGCAGGATGTCGCGGAGCGTCTGGCCAATCTGCCCCCGGGGGCGGCCTCGGTATCGGAGGTCACGGCCGCGCGACTGCAGGTCGAACGCCAGCGGGCGGTTCTGGCCGAGGCACAAAGCGAAATTCCCCGTCTGCAGGCTGAACTCGAGACCATCGACTACCAGAGAGTCATGATGGGTCACCAGTTCGGCGAGCTGGAAACAGAGCGCGACTTGGCCCGGCTGGCCCTGGAACGCCACCGCATCACCTCCCCCCTTTCCGGGCGGATTCTCCACCTCCATGTCAAACCGGGCAAAAAGCGGATGCTCGACGGGGAAGATCCCAAATCCGCGGTCGTGGTGGAACTTTATCAACCGGAAAAAATGCAAGCCCGCATCGACGTTCCCCTCAACGAAGCTGCCGCCCTGGCGGTGGGGCAGGAAGTCGAGCTGGTCACCGATCTGTTGCCCGAAGTCACTTTGCTCGGCACCGTCACCCGCATCACCGGCGAGGCCGACATCGCACGCAATACTCTCCAGGCCAAGGTATCGATCTCCAATCCCGACGACCGCCTCCGCCCCGAGATGCTGGTGCGGGCCAAATTCTACCCCCCGGCGCACC
Source organism: Roseibacillus ishigakijimensis (assembly GCF_016595415.1). Lineage (GTDB taxonomy): Bacteria > Verrucomicrobiota > Verrucomicrobiia > Verrucomicrobiales > Akkermansiaceae > Roseibacillus > Roseibacillus ishigakijimensis. Next base: position 111,550 of record NZ_JAENIO010000002.1, on the reverse strand, counting down.
CCCCGCAAGCAGCCGCCCCGACTGGGGAGGACGCGCCTTCTGCGCCCCCGACGGGCAGCGGACGGCTCATCCTCCTCGCTGCGGAAGAGGCCCTCTTCGATATTCGCAAGGAGCAAGCACAAGCCTGGGTTGTCTCGCCGGACTCCACCGCCCAGCGCCGCACCCTCACCTTGGGGCCCGAGCGCCGGGAGAATTATCGCGAAGTGCGCGAGGGCCTTCGCTCCGGCGAACAGTTGATTTTGCCCCCTTTTAGCGAACTCGCCCCCGGAGCCCGGGTCGCGGCCACCCCCAGCAATTTTTAAGACAATGACCCCTTTCATCCATATCCGCAATCTTTCGAAGTCCTACCGCAAGGGCAAAGTGAGCATCACGCCCTTGGAAGCTCTCAATCTGGAAGTCTCCAAAGGTGAGTTCCTTGCTCTCATGGGGCCCTCGGGTTCGGGCAAAACGACCCTGCTCAATCTCGTGGCAGGTATCGATTCGCCCACCGGAGGCTCTCTTGAGATTGATGGCCGGGATATCGCCAATCTTTCGCGAGCCCAGCTGGCCAAGTGGCGTTCCCGGCATGTGGGCTACATTTTCCAGCTCTACCATCTCGTGCCCATTCTCTCTGCCTTCGAGAATGTGGAACTACCGCTGCTCTTGAGCAAACTCAGCAAAGCCGAACGGCGGGAGAAAGTGAACTCCGCACTCGAGCTGGTGGGCCTCGCCGAGCGTGCCAACCACCGGCCCACCGAACTCTCCGGCGGCCAGGAGCAGCGGGTGGCCATTGCCCGGGCCATTGTCCACAATCCCGAACTCCTCGTCGCCGACGAGCCCACCGGCGACCTCGACCGGGAGTCCGCCGACTCCATCCTCGCTCTCCTCACCAGCCTTGCAGAAGACCATGGCAAAACCATTGTGATGGTCACCCACGACCCCAAGGCCGCCGCCGCCGCCAAGCGCACCCTTCATCTGGAAAAAGGTCAACTCGTTACCAACCAATTGTCATGAAGCTTCTCTCTCTCGCTCTCAAGAACATCACCCGCCACCGGCTGCGTTCCCTCCTGACCATCCTGGGGGTGGCCGCCGGAATGTTTCTCTATGCGGCGGTGGAAACCATGCAGCATTCCCTGGAAACCTCCACCCAGGCCAGTGCGAACGAGACCACTCTGGTCGTCTATCGCGAAAACCGCTTCTGCCCCTCCACCTCCCGTCTGCCGGAGCACTATGGGCCCGCCATCGAGCGCATCCCGGGCGTCAAGGAAGTGATTCCCATCCAGATCGCGGTCAACAACTGCGGAGCTTCCCTGGATGTGATCACCTTTCGCGGAGTGCCTCCGGAGCGGCTGAAAAGCTACACCGCCGACCTGGAAGTGGTGAGCGGCTCCTTCGCGGATTTTGAAAAACGCAGCGATGGCGCCCTCGTGGGCCAGCACTTCGCGCAGCGGCGCGGGCTCAAGGTCGGGGACAGCTTCGAGGCCGTGGGGGTGAAAGTGGTGGTCAACGGCATTATCCGCTCCGGCTCGCCGCAAGATAACAACGTGGCCTACGTTCATTTGCCCTTCCTGCAACAAGCCTCCCGCGTGGGCTTGGGAGTCGTGACCCAATTCAACGTCAAGGTGGAATCCGCCGACCAGCTGGAGGCAGTGGCCGAGGAAATTGACGAAACATTCCGCTCCGACCAGCAGCCAACCCATACCCGCCCGGAGCAGGCCTTTTTCGCGGAGACCGCCAAGCAAATGATCGAGCTCATCTCATTCACCCGCTGGCTGGGCATTGGGGCGGTGGCTGCGGTGCTGGGCCTTCTCGCCAATGCCGTGCTCCTCGTGGTGCGCGGCCGGGTGAAGGAAACCGCCATCCTGCAGACCCTCGGCTTCAGCCGCCCCGCCATCGGAGCGCTGGTATCGATCGAAGGGATTATCCTCGGACTTACCGGAGGGCTGGCGGGTGTCTTATCTTCGGCCCTTTTCTTCCATTTCAAGAGTTTTACCCTCGGCAATGAGGGCCTCACGCTCGCCCTGCAAGCGTCCCCCGCCGTGCACCTCAAGGGGCTCTTGGTGGCCTTTTTGATGGGATTATTGGCCTCGCTCTTCCCTGGCTGGAAGGCCACCTCCCGCCCTCTCGTCAACTCCCTGAATTCCTGATTCCCAATTCTTCGTATTCCCATGCTTCCCTTCACTTACGCCGTGCGCAATCTCCTCCGCGACCCGGGCCGCTTGCTCCAGACCGTGGGCGGCTCGGCCCTGGTCGTCCTCCTTCTCATTGCCGCCGTGGCCTTCAATAGCGGGATGGACCGGGTGCTGGCCGCCTCGGGCTCACCGCGCAATGTCATCCTGATGGGGAAGGGCTCCGAGGAATCGGTGGAGCGCTCCGAGGTCCCCCTGGCCGCCGAGTCCGCCCTCGCCACTTCCGTGCGCGGCCTTTCCCAACAGCTCGGGCAAGCGGCAGTGGCGGGCGAGATCGTCTACATGGCCCCGGTGACTCTCGAACAAGAGCCCGTGCAGGCTTCCTTCCGGGGCGTTCTCCCGGCCACCCTCCTGGTGCGGCCCGAAGTGCGCCTGCTGGAAGGTCACTTTCCCGGGCCAGGCGAAGTCATCGTCGGCCGCCTCGCCGCCCGGGCCCTCCAGACCAGCGATCAGCGCCTGCAGGTGGGCAAGACCCTGCGCTTTGAAGAAGCCGATTACCGCATCGCGGGCATCTTCGCCGCTCCGGGCACAGTGATGGAGTCCGAAATCTGGATGGATCGCAACGACCTCGCCACCGCCACCCAACGCGACACCCTCTCTGCCGTTCTGGTGCGCACCGGGGAGGCGACGGTGGAAGATTTGGAGGTCTTTGCCCTGCAAAGGAACGACCTCGAGCTCGCCGCCGTGCGGGAGGACCGCTACTACGAGAAGCTGGCCCAGTTCTACGGTCCCATCAAAATCATGACTTGGCTGACCGCTGGTCTGGTGGCGGCAGGGGCGGTTTTCGGCGGACTCAATACCCTTTATGCGGCCTTCGCCTCCCGCATTCGCGAGATGGCCACCTTGCAAGCGATTGGATTCAACCGCAAAGCCCTCCTCGTCTCCCTCTTGCAGGAATCCCTGCTTGCGACTCTGAGCGGCACTTTGCTGGCCTTTCTGGTCGCCGTTTTTCTTCTTGAGGATCGCACTGTTTCTCTCTCGGTGGGCACCTTCCGGCTGCAACTCGATCCTCCGGTAATCTTCATCGGCCTCCTCGCCGGTGTTCTCCTCGGCACCCTGGGGACGCTGCCCCCGGCCTTCCGCACCCTCGCCCCCTCCTTGCCAAAAGCTCTCCGCTCGCAATAATCAATCCATAAACACCTCAATCAACAGCTATGAAAAAGAACACTGCTCTCCTCCTCGCCGGACTGGGAACCCTCGTGGCTCTCTCCTCTTGTCAGGACAAAGAAGAAGCCGCTCAGGCCGCCAAGCCCGCGACGAAAGAAAATCAATTGGAACGCTTTCTCCTCGCCGAAGAGCCGCCTAATGCGCAACCCGTCTCCGCAATTTTCGGAAGCGAACCCGGCGATGAAGTCACCGTCACCGGCAAGATCATGGGAGGCGACCTGGTCCTCACGCCCAACCGTGCCCTTCTCGTCTTGGGCGATGCGGAGAAAATCACCAGTTGCAACCTGATGCCTGATGACCATTGCTCAACCCCTTGGGACGTCTGTTGCGACGACCCGGATGTCATCAAAACCTCCATTGCCACCATCCAAGCGGTGGACGAGAACGGCGCGCCCATCAAAGAAGGCTTCCGCGGTGTGGGCGGCATTCAGGAGCTGACCCACCTCACGGTCACCGGCACCGTCGCCGAAGGTTCCCATGCCGAGAACCTCGTCATCAACGCCCGGGGCATCCATGTGGGAAAAACCGACGAATTCATGACTAAAGTGGACAAACCCTGACGTTTTCTAAAGCGATGAAAGTTACTCACCTTCTTTTGCTGGCCAGTTCCTTGGCTCCCGCCCTCTGGGCCGACCATCATGCCGAGTCGAAAGCGGTCGCCCTTTTCAATGGCAGCGACCTCTCAGGTTGGCATGCCGATGTCCCTGCGGCCGATGAAAACCCTGACATCGACCCGAGCTTCATCGTGCGCGATGGCCTCCTCGTCAGCTTGGGCAAGCCCGGCGGCCATCTCATCACCGACGAAGTTTATCAGGATTACCGCCTCGAACTTGAATACCGCTTTGCCAACAAGCCCGGCAATTGCGGGGTGCTGGTGCATGCCTCCACCCCCCGGGCTCTTTACAAAATGTTCCCTGCCTCCATCGAGGTGCAGATGAATAGTGGCCACGCGGGCGATTTCTGGTGTATTGCCGAGAATATCGAAGTTCCCGACATGAAGGAGCGCCGTCCCCATAAGGAAGGGCAGAACTTCGGAGGTAGTGCCGGCGATGCCCGCCGCATCCTCAACCTCACCGACGATTCCGAGAATCCGGTGGGAGAATGGAACAAGATGGTCATCGAGTGCCAGGATGCGGAACTCAAAGTCTGGGTCAATGACGACCTCGTCAATCACGGTCACAATTGCACGGCCCAAAAAGGACAAATCGCCCTCCAGGCAGAAGGAGTGGAAGTGGAGTTCAAGGGCCTGATCCTCACTCCCTTGAAAAAGTAGCCTGCAAGTTCAAGCAAACTCCCGGCCGTCGCGGAAAGTCACCCGCGACGGCTTTTTTTTGCCCGGACCGGCGTCACGAAACAAGAAGACTGAGCGCGAGCGCGCCGAGCCATCCCACCAGGGAGATGATCACGGTAGCCACACTCCATGAGCGCAAGGTCTCCTTCTCAGTAATCTGCAAATAACGGCTGATGAGCCAAAAGCCACTGTCGTTGACGTGGCTCAAGGTCGTGGCTCCGGCCGCAATGGCGACGACGACGAGTGCGAGATGGGCCTGGCTCAAGGCCATCGGCTCCAGGAGCGGTGCCATGAGGGCGGAGGCCGCAATCATGGAGACCGTGGCCGACCCCTGGGTCACCCGCACCACTGTGGCCAACAGCCAGGCCAGGGTGATGGGCCCCATGGCAAGGCCCGCCATCTGGGCAGCGAGAGCCTCCCCCGCCCCGCTATCGACGAGGACTTGCTTGAAGACTCCCCCCGCTCCGGTGACCAGAATGATAACTCCGGCCGGACCCAGCGCCCTCCCCGCCAGCTCCATCTGCTCTTCCTTGCCCACGCCCCGCCGGGTCCCCAATAGAAACATGGCCAAAAGCGTGGCCAGGAGCAAAGCGACAATGGGATGTCCCAAGAATAGCAACCAAGAGAACCACCAGGCTCCGTCTTGAGGGGGAAATGCGGCTTTGGCTACTGCCGCCGCCACAATGAGCACAATGGGCAGCGCAATCAGGGCGAGCACGAGCCGGAAAGGCACCGGCTGGGAGTCCTCATCTTTCTCTTCCTCCGCCAAGGGTTCGGGCACGGCTAGATTGAGACGGGGCACGATCCACCCTGCCCAGAGAGGACCGGATAAAATGGCGGCCGGGAAGCCCACGATGGCTCCGAAGAAAATAACCCAACCCAATTCCGCCCCGATGTTCTCCGCTACGATGATGGGGCCCGGGGTGGGTGGCACGAAGGCATGGGTGACCGCCATACCAGCCAGCAAAGGGAGACCAAATGCAAGCATCGGCTTACTCTGGGCGCGGGCCAATGCCAGCAGGAGAGGCGCTAGAATGACCAGCGCGACATCAAGGAAGACCGGGATGGAAATGAGAAAGCCCGCCACCACCAGTGCCCAGGCGGCATTCTTTTCGCCAAAAGCCCCCAGCATGCGCTTCGCGAGCACCTGGGCCCCTCCCGAATGCTCGAGAAAAATGCCGAAAATAGCTCCCAATCCGATGAGAATGGAGACCAAACCCAGACTCGAACCCATCCCGGTGACAACCGTGTCGATGATATCATCCAAGGGCATGCCGATGATGACCGCGAAAAAGAGACTGCCCACCAGCAGCGCGACGAAGGCCTGCAAACGGAGCCAGAGAATCAAGCCCAGGAGAAAGGCGACGGAGATGAGAACGGCAACGAAGGGAGAGTCTGCGAACATCTTCCAGCCAGCCTCGCACAGAAAAGACCGCTAAGGCGACGAGAAAGGAGGCCATTTTTAAAGCTCGAAGTCAGGGAAACTCCCCGGTTAGATGTCCCGCCATGGAAACCAACCCCTACGCGCCCCCCGGCCAGGAGAGCATGCCGGAAGCTCCCCTTCCCTCCGGGGAAGCCCCTTTGGCTACCTTGGGACAACGCTTTCTCGCTTCGCTCATCGACTCCCTGATCATCTATCTCCCTGTCCTGTTGCTGGCCCTGTTGATCGACTACGCGCCTCTCGATCAATTTGTTTGGGAAGACCGGTTCCTCCCCAATCTGCTCGTCACAGCCACCACCTATCTCGCCTTTATTCTCATCAATTTTCACCTTCTGAGCACCCGGGCTCAGACCCTTGGCAAAGCGATTTTCAAAATTCAAGTGCGCCGCCTTGATGGTCGCTTGCCCAGTCTCGCCAACCAATTGGGGATTCGTTACTTCGTCTACTGGTTTCTGGCCATTTTCCCGGTCATTGGCCCCTTTTTTGCGCTCATCGACGCCCTCCCCATTTTCCGGAAGAACCGCCGTTGTCTTCACGATGAGATCGCCCGCACCCAGGTGATTCAGATGCCCAGGCAGGAAAGCTGAACCTTTTCCTTCCCGCGAAGCCCGGGTTGCCGTGCTTTTTGCTTGGGAAAAAAGATGGGGCGGCTGAAAATGGGACATGCTTCTCTACTCCGAAGGCTCCGCCACCACTGACTTGAGCGAGGACGACCTTCGCTCCGCCCTGCGCCAGGCTCTTGACAAGCTCGGCCCTCGGCAGAAGGTCCTCGCCATTCCGCCCGATTTCACCCGCTTTCACAGTCGCGCGGGCCTGCTCACCACCGAGATTCACCGCTACTACGGGGAAAATCTCGCCGACGTGCTGCCCGCCCTCGGCACCCACGTGCCCATGCCCGCCCACCAGCTCGACGAGATGTTTCCCGGTCTCCCCCATGACCTCGTGCGCCCCCATCGCTGGCGCGATGATGTGGTGACCATTGGTGAGGTCCCCGCCGATTACGTGAGCGAGGTCACCGAGGGGATCTGGACCAAAGAGTGGCCCGCCCAGCTCAACAATCTCGTCTGGGAGGGCGGCCACGACCTCATCCTCTCGGCAGGTCAAGTGGTTCCCCATGAAGTCATTGGGATGGCCAATGGCAACAAGAACCTCTTTGTCGGCACCGGCGGCGTGACCGGCATCAATGAGTCCCACTTCATCGGAGCGGCCTACGGCATGGAACGGATGATGGGCAAGGCCGACACTCCCCTGCGCCGCATCCTCAACAAGGCGGAAGAGCTCTTTTGTCAGCACCTCCCCATTGTCTACATCCAGACCGTCGTCGGACCCCGTCCGGATGGCAGCCTGGCCACCCGGGGCATCTACATCGGACAAGGCACCGCCCCCTTCGAGGCGGCGGCCGAACTGGCGGTGCAGGTCAATTTCACCCAACTCGATGAGGAACCCGCGCGCATCGTCTGCTATCTCGACCCCACCGAATTCCACTCCACCTGGCTGGGCAACAAGGCCATTTACCGCACCCGCATGGCCATCGCCACCGGAGGGGAGCTCACGGTCCTGGCTCCAGCGGTGAAAGAATTCGGGGAAGACGGCGAAATCGACCGCCTCATTCGCAAATACGGCTACCGCACCTCGCCGGAAGTGATGAAGTTTGTGGAAGAGAACGAAGACCTGGCGGCCAACCTCTCCGCTGCCGCCCACCTCATCCACGGCTCCCCGGAGGGCCGCTTTCAAGTCACTTACTGCCCGGGCCACCTCAGTCGCGAGGAAGTGGAAGGGGTCGGCTACCAATATCAGGACCTGGCGGAAGCGCTCGCCTACTACGAACCCGAAACCCTGCGCGAGGGATGGAATATCGATCGGGACGGCCGCCGCTTCTACTACATCCCCAATCCCGCCCTTGGACTCTGGGCCGCCAAATCGCGACTAGCCTGAAAAAAAGGTCCTCCCAACACATCATGATACGTTGATGCGTTGCTCACTTGACCTTCCTGACGACGACAGTAGGATGCGGCCCCGCCTCATGCAGCCCGACCCGACCAACGACCTTCAAAAAGCCCTCGCCGATCGCATCCTCGTTCTCGACGGAGCCATGGGCACGACCATTCGCGGCTACGAACTGAGCGAAGCCCAGGCCCGGGGCAAGCGCTTCGCCGACAGTGAGAAAGACCTGCTCAACAACGGGGACATCCTGACCCTGACCCAGCCCGAAGTCATCGCCGACATCCACAAACGCTTCTACGAAGCCGGCAGTGACATCGTGGAGACCAACACCTTTTCCGCGACCACGATTTCGCAGTCCGAGTTCTTCGTGGAAGACCCCCGCGAATCGGGTGCGGGCCGAAAAGACCCCGAGTTCTTTGCCGAAAAGGTCCTCGACAATCCCTTCCTACGCCAGTTGGCCACCGATCTGAATGTGGAAGGAGCCCAGCTCGCTCGCCGCGAAGCGGACCGCATCGCCAACGAGACCGGAATCCAGCGCTACGTGGCGGGGGCCATCGGCCCGCTCACGGTTTCGCTCTCCAATAGTCCGGATGCCGAAGACCCCTCTTTCCGCACGGTCACCTTTGACCAGGTCAAGGATGACTACGCCCACCAAATCCGGGCCCTCATCGAAGGCGGCGTGGACATCCTGATGGTGGAAACCATCTTTGATTCGCTCAATGCCAAGGCCGCCCTCGTGGCTTGCCAGGAAGTGCTCGACGAGATGCCCAACCGCCTGCCCATCATCGTCTCAGCGGCGGTGGGTCGCGGGGGCGAAACGATGATTTCCGCGCAAAAGGGCGAGGCCCTCTGGAATGCGGTGGCCCACGTCAACCCCCTCGCGGTAGGGCTGAACTGCTCGCTGGGCCCCGATCTGATGAAGCCTTTCCTGCAGGATCTCGACCGCTGTGTGACCGCCGCGCTGAGCTGCTACCCCAACGCGGGCCTGCCCAATCCCCTCGCCCCCACCGGCTTCGACCTCGAGCCCAAGCACATGAACGAATTCATGAAGGATTTTGCCGAGAGTGGTTTGTTGAACTTTGCGGGCGGGTGTTGTGGCAACACCCCCGAGCACATCGCCGCCATCGCCGCCGCCGTCAAAAACCTCCCCCCTCGGCCCATTGCCCATTGATTCCAAATTGATTGCCAACCGCAAAGACGCTAAGCCGCAAAGGGACCATGAATGCGATTGAAACTCTGGCTCGCGAAGTCGTCGATTCGGCATTCTGCGTGCACAGGGAATTGGGCCCTGGACTTTTGGAAAGTGCTTACGAAGCCTGCTTGGGGCACGAGCTGAAGACCCGCGGAATCAAAATCGACACCCAGGTTTCGAGGCCAGTGAGGTACCGCTCCCTCTCTATTGACGCAGGCTACCGACTGGACATCCTTGTTGAAAATCAAATCATTCTCGAACTTAAAGCCGTCGAAAAACTCTTGCCGATTCACAAAGCCCAGCTCTTAACCTACCTTAAGCTGAACAAGAACACTCTGGGATTTCTCATCAACTTCAACTCACCTCTGATCAAGGATGGCATCAAACGCGTGGTCCTCAACCACTCTTCACAAGCTTAAACTCCTTAGCGTCTTTGTGTCTTTGCGGTTCTACTTATAACACCTATGGAAAAACTTCTCCGACTCTCCGGCACCGAGCCCTACAACCACACCCCTGACAAGAATTTCCTCATGATCGGGGAGCGCACCAATGTCGCTGGATCGCCCCGCTTTCGCAAACTGGTGCAGGAAAACAAGCTCGAGGACGCCCTCGAAGTGGCCCGCCAACAGGTCGAGAACGGAGCCAATGTTATCGATATCTGCTTCGACGACGGCCTCATCGATGGCGTGGCCATGATGGCCCGCTTCCTCGACCTGGTGCAGACCGAGCCCGATATCACCAAGGTTCCCATCATGGTCGATTCCTCCAAATGGGAGATTATCGAAGAAGGTCTCAAGCACCTGCAAGGGAAGGGAATCGTCAATTCCATTTCCCTCAAGGAAGGAGAAGACGTATTCAAAAAACACGCCCGTCACATCATGCGCTACGGAGCGGCGGCGGTGGTGATGGCCTTTGATGAAAATGGTCAGGCGGCCACCTACGAGGAGAAAATCCGCATCTGCAAACGCGCCTACGACATTCTTGTCGACGAAGTGGGCTTCCCGCCGGAAGATATCATTTTCGATCCGAACATCCTCACCGTGGCCACCGGCATCGAGGAGCACAACAACTATGCGCTCGACTTCATCAATGCCACCAAATGGATTAAGGAAAACCTTCCCTACGCCAAGGTCTCCGGCGGAGTTTCCAATATCTCTTTCTCTTTCCGGGGCAATAATCCTGTGCGGGAAGCGATGCACTCCGCCTTCCTCTTTCACGCCACCAAGGCCGGGATGGACATGGGCATCGTCAATGCCGGCATGTTGGAGGTTTATGACGAAATCCCTCCCAAGCTGCTGACCGCCGTGGAGGATGTCCTGCTCAATCGCGACCCCGAGGCTACCGAGCGCTTGCTCGACCTCGCGGAGGAATACAAAAACAAGGGCGGTAAAAAGAAAGAAGAAGACCTCGCTTGGCGCGACACCACGGTGGAAAAACGCCTCGAGCACGCCCTTCTCAAGGGCATCGACAAGTTCGTCGTGGAGGACACCGAAGAGGCCCTGGCAAAGTATCAGGTGCCCCTTTCGGTCATCGAAGGCCCCCTCATGGACGGCATGAGCATTGTCGGCGACCTCTTCGGGGCCGGCAAAATGTTCCTCCCCCAAGTGGTCAAGTCGGCCCGGGTGATGAAGAAATCGGTCGCGGTGCTGGAACCCGTCATGGAGGCGGAGAAAGAAGCCGGACTGGTGGAGCAAATTGATCTCATCAAACAAGAACAACCCGGTCTCTCCCACGACGACGCGGTCAAGTTGGCAGAGAAGCGCAACTCGGCAGGCAAGGTCATCATGGCCACCGTGAAGGGTGACGTGCATGATATCGGCAAAAACATCGTGGGAGTGGTGCTGGCCTGCAACGGCTTCGAGGTCGTGGACATGGGCGTGATGGTGCCCTGCGAAAAAATTCTCGACACCTTCGAATCGGAACAGGCCGACATTATCGGCCTCTCCGGGCTCATCACCCCCTCGCTGGACGAGATGATCACGGTTGCCAAAGAGGCCGAGAAGCGGGGCTTTGGCGAGAAAGGGGTGCCCATTCTCATCGGGGGGGCCACCACCTCGGCCGCGCACACCGCGATCAAAATCGCCCCCCACTACAGCGGTCCCCTGGTGCACGTGCTCGATGCCTCGCGCTCGGTCCCGGTGACCACCGCCCTCCTCTCCAAGGGCCAACGGGACAAATTCATTGCGGAAAACAACGCCAAGCACGAGAAGGCGCGCGCGGCCTTTCACGATGGACCCAAGAAAGAAACCGTCCCCCTGGCCGAGGCCCAGGCCAACCGCTTTGTCCCGGCCGTCGCCTGGGAGGACTACCACCCGCCCAAGCCGGAATTCACCGGAGTGCGGGTGGTGGAAAACCAGTCCCTTCGCGAGTTGATCAACTACATCGACTGGAGCCCCTTCTTCCATGCCTGGGAACTGCGCGGGGTGTGGGATCCGGAGGCCAAAATGCTCAAAACCCGCAAGGAGGGAGCCCCCGAGGAAGCGGCCAAAATGTATGCCGAAGCCAACGAGTTGCTGGAAGAAATCATCGCCAACAAGAGCTTCGTGGCCCGGGGCGCCTACGGGTTTTTCCCAGCCTATACCGAGGGAGACGACATCGTTCTCCCCGACCACGACACCACCTTCCACACCCTGCGGCAACAGACCAAAAAGGCCGAGGGCAAGCCCAACTACGCCCTCGCCGACTACGTCAAACCCCGTAGCACCGACGCCTCGTCGGCCGATTTTCTGGGTGGTTTCGTGGTGGGCATTCACGGAGCCCACGAGCTCGCTGACGACTACGAGAAAAACAACGACCCCTACCGCTCCATCATGGTCAAGGCTCTGGCCGATCGACTCGCGGAGGCCTTTGCCGAGCTGCTCCACCACCGCGCCCGCATCGCCTGGGGCATTGAGCGCCCGGGACAATTCAACAACACCGAACTCATCAAGGAGGTCTATCAGGGCATCCGCCCCGCCCCTGGATACCCCGCCCAGCCCGATCACACCGAAAAGCCGGCGCTCTTCCGCCTGCTGGATGCGGAAGCGAAGACCGGAGTGGAGCTGACCGAGTCCAATGCCATGCACCCCGGGGCGGCGGTCTGCGGTCTCCTCTTCAGCCACCCCGAATCGCATTATTTCGTGATTTCCGAACTGCAGAAGGACCAGATCGAGAGTTATGCTCATCGCAAGGGGATGAGCGTGGAAGAAACCGAAAAATGGCTCGGCCCCTGGCTCGGCTACTAGGAAGATGCACGCCCTCTACATGGCCATGGAAGCGGAGGCAGAAGGAATTCTCGCCGCGCTGCAGGCGGAGCCCCTCGCTAGCCAGCCCGTCATCGGAAGCTACTATCAGGCTCGTAGCGGGGAGCACGAGCTGCTCATTGCGGTCTCGGGTAAAGACCGGGCCACGGGAGTGGACTGCATCGGCACCGAACCCGCCGCCCTCATCGCCCACGACCTCATCTCGCGCCTGGGTGTGACCCACTTGCTCAATGCCGGGACCTGTGGCGCGCACTCTTCCCTGCAGGCCAAAATCGCGGAGGCCTTTCTCGTCGCTCCCACAGTCTGCAGCCACGATCACCGCGTTCCCCTCCCGCGCTTTGAGGAATTCGGACGAGGCCACCATCCCGTCGAGACCGCCGTGCCGGGATGGGCCCATTCTTTGGGCCTGCGCACCGCCATTCTCTCCTCCGGCAATTCCCTCGATCACACCGAGCGCGATCTGGAGATTTTTTTGGAAAATGGAGCCCGGCTCAAGGACATGGAGGGCTCGGCGCTCGCTTGGGTCTGTCGTCAGCACGGCATTCCCTTCACGGCCCTCAAGGTCGTGACCGACATCTTTGACCTCCCCCACCCGGCTGCCGAACAGTTCAATGAGAACCTTGCCCGGGCCTCGGCCCAGGTGACCGAGGAACTCCAGCGCCTCCTCCCCCTCTGGCACGGTTAAGACTCGCCAAGCTGGCGGAAATGCCCGATAGCGAAGGCATGGCTCATCCCTTCCTCGCTCTCGGTGTTTCGGCAGACTTCGTCAAAGGTCTCGCTGAGCTGGGAATCGAAAAACCGACTCCCATTCAGCGCAAAGTCATTCCCCATCTCCTCAAGGACGGGCGCGACTACATTGCCCAAGCGCAGACGGGAACGGGGAAGACCGCCGCCTTTGGCCTTCCCCTCCTCGCCCGCGCCGAGCCCGGGTCCCCGGCGATTCAAGCCCTCGTCGTCGCCCCTACCCGCGAGCTCGCCAAGCAGATCGGCAAGCAGCTCTTCCGCTACACCAAGTTCAGTGCCAAAGTCTTTGTCGAAGTGGTCTCCGGTGGCGACCCCATCGATCGCCAGGTGGCCGCCCTGCGCCGCCCGACCCAGATTGTGGTGGGGACACCCGGTCGCATTCTCGACCTCATCGAGCGCAAGGCCCTCGATCTCTCCCAAGTCCGCCACCTCGTCCTGGACGAAGCGGACGAGATGCTCAGCATGGGTTTTCAAAAACAACTGGACCAGATCTTCCGGCTCACTCCCCAGCGCAAAGGCACCTGGCTCTTTTCGGCCACTTTTCCCCCCAAGGTCGAGTCCCTCGTCGAGCGTCATCTCTCACCCAAGGCACCCTTCTTGCAAGTGCAGGAAGACCAGGTGGTTAATAAAAACATCGACCATCGCTATGCCGTGATGGAGCAGGCGGAAAAGGACGATTACATCATGGACTTCTTGGAAGAGCGGGAAGGCGATCGCGGCCTCATCTTCTGCCGCACCAAGGCCGGGGCCACGGCCCTGACCAATCAACTGCGCAAACGGGGGTTCGGAGTCGAGGTGCTGCAGGGAGACATGACCCAGAAGGAGCGCGATAAAGTGATGCGGGCCTTCAAAAAAGAACGGGTCCCCTACTTGGTGGCCACCGATGTGGCCGCGCGCGGCATCGACGTGGCGAACCTCGCCTTTGTCATTCATCACCAGCTGCCGGACCAGATTGAATACTACACTCACCGTAGCGGTCGCACCGCTCGGGCGGGCAAGAGCGGACTCTCCCTCGTCCTGCTGGAGCCCAAGCAGCGCCCGCGGCTCAAGAAATTGGCCAGCACTCTGCACATCGAATTCCGCGAACATCACTGACCGCACATTGCGGGAAGTCGGATGATTCTAAGGACATTTCATCCCATACCCCTGACTCTCCCGAGGCTAACGGGAGTCTCCCATCGCTTGAAAATGGACGGCATCGCGAGGCAGATTGTTTGCAAAGCGGTCTTCAATGAGAACATTCCCCTTTTTCAATCGCATGAGAGTTCTTGTTTTCTTTCTTCTGCTCGTTGGGTCACTCGCCGCACGCGATCGCCGTCCCAATGTCATTTTCATCATCACTGATGATCAACGGCGCGAGCAACTTGGCTATCTGGAAGGGAAGTCCTTCACTCCACATCTGGATCGTTTGGCGCGGGAAGGAGCGGATTTCCAGAATAGTTACACCAGCAGCACGGTTTGCACGCCGAGTCGCTATACCTGTCTCACCGGGCGCTATCCCAGCCGCTCCACGGCCCCCCAGTTTTTGCAGGACATCACGCCGGAAGGCACCACCCAGGTCTACTTCAATACCCATCTGGAGAAGGACCGCCCCAACCTCCCCAAAGCCTTGCAAGCAGCTGGCTACACGACGGGGTTGGTTGGAAAATGGCACGTTGGCCATCAGGCGAAATTGGAGCACGCCATCCCTCCCAATTCAGATCCCCGGGACTCGGCAGTGAGGAAAGTCCTTCAGGACAACCAGAACAAGCTCTGCGCGGATCTCGCGGAACACGGCTTCGACCACGTGTCGCGCGTTTATGCCGGCAACCCACTCGATTCCAAGTCTCTCCGTAATACCGGACTCGCCCATCACAATATGGAGTGGATCACGGAAGGGGCCCTGGCCTTCATCGAAGCCAATCGCGACAATCCCTTTTTCCTCTATTTTTCCACCACTCTGCCTCACTCGCCCTCTCCCCTGGAGGGAATGGAGAGCGATCCCCGCAGTACTCCGGTGGGTCTCCTGGAGAACGCTCCGGCCCCGGAGGGAATGCCTTCTCGGGAGGAAATTTTTCGTCGCGTCACCCAAGAAGCCGGCCTCCCCCGGGAGCGGGCTCCCGATACCTGGCTCGATGCCGGAATTGGGGCTATCTTGCAAAAAATCGAAAATCTCGGCCTCAGCGAAGACACTCTGATCATTTACTTCAATGACCACGGCATGGAGCTAGCCAGCAAGAGTTCACTCTATCAGGGTGCGCTGCGCACGCCCTCCTCCGCCTATTGGCCGGGCACCATCAGTCCCCAAAAGCCCGAGGAGCTGGTCTCCAATGTAGATATCGCCCCGACTATTCTGGAGGCCTGCGGAGCCAAGCCGCTGCCGGGCATGACCCTCGATGGCGCGAGCTACCTGCCTCTCTTGCGAGGCGAGAAGGTGAAATGGCGGAAAGAAGTCTACGCCGAGATCGGCTTTACGAGGGCGCTGGTGACCAAGGACTGGAAGTATCTGGCCTTCCGCCTCCCGCCCAGCCAGCAACCGGAGGAGGACGAGGGCTGGCGACAGCAGGTCGCCGAGCTAGCCGCGATCAAAGAGCGCCATCCCTGGGTCACTTGGGAGCCCGACCCCTCGGCCAAGGTTTCCCATGTCGGTGGACCTCCCGGGGGCAACTTCCTCATTCGCCTCACGATGAAGGCGAAACCGCCCTATCTCACCAACTACTACGCCCCAGACCAACTCTATCACCTCGCGAGCGATCCGAGCGAAACCACGAATCTGGCCAATGAGGAGGAGCATCGCGAGCGCCTTCAGGACCTGCAGCAGGCCTTGCAGCGGAAACTACGCGAACTCCCCGGCACTTTCGGCGAACTGAAGCCCACCGAAGTGGCCCACATCACGATTCATCCCCAGATCACGCGCGCCATCGAAGGCGAGAGCACTCTGCAGCGGGAGCGCTACTTCGGGATCTGTGATCCTGGTGCCCGTTTCCCGCAACGGGTGGGCAATCGGGAGCGCTATCGTTACCTGGTGGACGAACTCGACATCAACTTCGGGCGCAGTCTGGGTCCGGTGAAATGGCAGGTGCGGCGTTTGCCGAAAGAGATCGAGGATACCGGGAATCCGGGCCGAGCCGACTTGGCGAAGGTGACCCGATTTCTACAGGCCCATCCCCCACAGGAGGAGCGACAGCTGCAGAAAGATTTCCCCCAGGGGCTCGACGTGATCGCCCACGGTTCACCGGGAGGCTACCCCGACTTCATGGGAAACTGGCGCCCGGAAAGCCTGCAAGACCAGCCTCAGAAGAAGGGAGCCTTTGGCATCCCGGCCAACTCACAGGCCGCCGCCGAGTTCGCCGCCACAGTCTTCAAATATGGCTATGACGACTTCACCCGCCCACGCTACTTCGAGCCTATCAATGAGCCCAGTTGGCAATTCCTGGCGGAACCGGAGAGAATGGCCCGCTGGCACCTAGAGACCCGGGCCGCATTCCGGGCCGCAGGGCTGGAGACTCTCGTGGGCGGACCCTGCCACGCCACCGGTTATCTTTGGAGTCGGCAATATCAGGGCTTTAAGGGGATGAAGGGCTTTATTGACGCCACCCGGGGCGAGCTGGATTTCTACTCCTTCCACGTCTACGACTACTACCGTTGGGACGGGGACAAGCTCGCGGGCACAATGGTTACCGGACTCCCCTTCGAGGGAGTTCTCGACCTCTATGGGGCCTACACCCGGCAGCAGTTTGGCAAAACCATCCCCCTGGCCATCAGCGAGCACGGGGGGTATCTGGGAGGCGACTCATGGGTCACTCTGGACAAAGTGGCCCGGGCCCACGGCATCACCAGCGAGAACCCCGCCAGGGACCGGCAGGTGCGCTCCATTCAGGAATTCTGCCTCGTCACCTCAGCGGCCAGAAACACCCTCACCTTCATGGACCATCCCCAGCTAGTGCTCAAGGCAGTCCCATTCATGCTCCTCGAAACGTCATCCTGGGACCCGGAATACTATGCCGTCCTCTACACGAAGAAGGGCTTCGCCAAAGACAGTCCGGAGCTCGTTCCCACTGCGGTGCAACACTTCCATCAGCTCTTCCGCGGTGTCCGTGGTGAGCGCGTCTGGGCCGACAACCCCGATCCCGACGTCATCACCCGGGTGGTGAGGGATGGGACAAAACTCTTCATCATGATGCACAATCAGGCCGATCTGCCTGCTCCGGTGGAGCTGACCTTGCCCGTTCCGGAGGCGGTGGTGCTGCGTCGACTCAGCCGCCGCCCGAACCTGACCCCGCATTATCGCGAGGAAGCGGCCACTCTGCGTGACCTCACCCTGGCACCTCAGGAGACCGTGGTCGCCATTTGCCACTATCCCGCCCCTCTTGCGGAAAAGAGCCGGTGGAATGAGCGCACCTACTATGGTGATAAAGTTCTCCTGCCCGCTCCCGCCCTGCAACCGGTCGCCCTCTCCGTGGACCAGCCGGAGCGCGCGCTCCGGGCCACCTTGCGGATAGGGTTCTCGCGTCCGGTGGAGGCCGGCAAGGAGCTGGTCCTCCACTTCAACGGTCGCCCCCTCGCCCTCCCGGTCGAAGATGCCGCCCCCCGGCTGGAGCAGCCCCAGGACCACGGCTACGCCACCACCCGTATGGTCTCCCTCGACCCGGCTTGGCTCAAGGACCAGAACGAAGTGAAGCTGGCCTTCGCCGATGGTGGGGCGGGCACGGTCGGAAGTGTGGCTCTACGGGTAGCCTACCCCGCTCCCCAGGCTGGGCAGGAGTGAAAGAAGCGGAGATGAGCGCTTTTTTCCGTTCCCCAGCAGCGCAAATTGCGTTTCCTTTGCGCCACGCATGACTTACTCCGAAGCCCTCGACTGGCTCTACGCGACGCAGAATTTCGGCATCAAGCTGGGGCTGGAGAATCCCACCCGGCTCTTGCGGGAATATCTGGCCTTTCCCCGTCATGGCACCCGCGTCATTCAAGTCGCCGGCACCAATGGCAAAGGTTCGACCTGCGCCTTTATAGACTCGCTGGCGCGCGCCACAGGAGCCCGCACCGGGCTTTTCACTTCGCCCCACCTGGTCAGCTATCGTGAGCGCATCCAGGTCAGTGGCCAGCAAATCCCGGAAGAAGACGTGGCCCGGGGTCTCACCCGCCTGCGCGAGATCGTGGCTGATTGGGAAAATCACCCCACCTTCTTCGAGCTCACCCTCGCCTTGGCCATGCGGCATTTCTATGAACGCGACTGTGAGCTCATCATCCTTGAGGTGGGCATGGGAGGGCGCTACGATGCCACCACCGCCGTTCCGGCCGATGCCACCGTGCTCACCCCCGTGGACCTCGATCACCAGCAGTGGTTGGGCGAGACCCTGGCCGAGATCGCAGGCGAGAAGGCAGCCATTTTTCGGGAAGGGAAACCGGCTCTCGTCGCCAAACAGGAAGCGGAGGCCATCCCCGTTATTGAGCAAACCGCCAACCAAACCCGCTCTCCCCTGACCTGGGTGCCGGAGCCCTTGCTCGGCTACCCACTCGGCTTGGCGGGGCCGCACCAGTCCCACAATGCCGCTCTCGCCCTGGAAGCCATTCATTCCGTAGGCTTCCGGCTCAGCTACGACACCGTGCTCGAAGGCTTGCAAAAAGCCCGCCACCCAGGCCGCTTTGAAATCACCGAAAAAGACCACCAGGTGACCGTCTTCGATATCGCGCACAATCCACATGCTACCAAAAGTCTCGTCGCCACTTGGCAGGAACGATTCCCGGCCATTCGTCCGGCTCTCATTTTCGGTGCGGCAGGCTCCAAGGACATCGCGACCATGCTGGCCCTCTATGCCGATTGGGTGGACCAGATTCACTTCACTCCCATCAATTCTCCCCGCAGCACTCCGGTGGCGGACCTGCAAGCCGCCCTCCCCGGCGAGGCGGCCTCCCGGGTTCACCTTCACCAGAATGTTGCCGATGCCCTGAAAGCCTGTGCCGAGAAAAGCCATGTCCTGCTGACCGGCTCCGCTTTTCTGGTGGGAGAAGCCAAGGCCCTCCTCAGCGCGCAGCCCCACCAGAGCACTAGCCAGTAGGCTCGTCTTTGGCAGAAGAACGGGGAGGGCCCGCCTGCAGCACCAGCCCTTCCGGCAAAGTGCGGAGATTGAGGTCCTGTTGCGGGAAGGCAATCTCGACTCCCGCTGCCCGGAAAGCGTCGTCGATCTGGAAATGTAGCTCGCTCTGGGTATCAACGAGGTGCCCCACTTCGCCCACATAGGCCCGGATGAGAAAATCCAGAGTGCTTTCGCCAAAGGCGTTGAAAACAACCGCAGGAGCGGGATCGGCGAGCACATAAGGATGATTTTCAAGAATTTCCTCCAGAAGCTGCTTGGCCAGGCGAGTGTCCGAGCCGTAGGCGATGCCCACTGGAATCTCGAAACGCAGGACCGTGTCCCGCAGGGTCCAGTTATTAAGCTGGTTGGTGATGAAATCCTTGTTGGGAACCACCAGCTCACGATTATTGAACTGCTGGATGGTGGTGGCGCGCATGCGGATCTCGGTCACTTTTCCAGAAACCTCGCCCACGGTAACGATGTCCCCCAGCCGGATGGGCCGCTCGAAGAGAAGAATCAATCCCGCCACGAAGTTAGCGAAAATCTCTTGTAGGCCAAAACCAATCCCCAGGGTGATGGCCGCGGCCAGCCACTGCACCTTGTCCCAAGTGATGCCGATTTTTGCCAAGCCAACGAAGACGCCCACGAAGACGATGAAGTAGCGCACCACCGTGGTGAAGGCAAAGTTGCCTCCCGGCCCCAGATTGAGGCGATTGAAAACGGAGAGACTGAGCAAGCCGGGAATATTGCGCGCGGCGATGAAGGTGAGGAAGAAGAAGAAGGCGGAAAGCAGAACATCCTGCCAACTGACGAAATCATCCGGGACTCCCACCAGGTCACCCAGAGGAGGCTCGCCCTTGGCACTCTCCTCCGCGACGGGCGCGGAGACCCCCGGCACCCAGTCCGTCGGCGATGAAGGGCTCCCCTCCTTTTCGTTGTGCCCGATCTGTTCCTGCCCCGGCACCACTGGCACCTGGTCCAGAATGGAAAGGGCCTTGAGGGAACTGGCCCAGATCGACCAGATAGCGAAGATGACCGAAAAGTAGACACAGAACCGGACCAGCTTGTTGGTTTGCTCTTCCACCTCCACCACATTGACAGCCTGGGCTTTCACTTCCTCCAAACTCGGAACTTCCGTCTCTTTGCTTCCTTCTCCCTCTTTCCCCTTGCTCCGCTCGGCGAGAATGGCCTCGCGACGTTGCAATGCTTGCGAAATGGCGAGCCGACGTCGGGAAACCAGAATCCACCGCATGAAGAACCGGATGACGAGGAAGGCCGCAAGCAGAACTCCGGCGGTGGCCACCACCTGCGCTCGCAAGGTGAGCACCGAGGCAAAGAAGCCAAAGGCGGCCCCAATGGCAAAGGAGAGAGGCAAACCGAGGGCGAGGGCGTAGCTCAGCTTGCACAACAGGGTGAGCCCCCCTTTTTGACGGAGGAGGGAATGCTTGGGATGAAAGAGACGGTGGGCCAGCACCGCGACCACAATCATGGCGAGGATGAAGACCACCCGGCCTCCAGAGCCCTCGCTCTCATGCGAACAGAGCGCCCCCACTCCGAAGGAAAAGGGAAGAAGAAGGGGAGTGAAAATCTGCAGATTGCGCCGCAAACGGGAAATCTTCTCGGCGGAAAAGCGGAAGTGGGCCTCAAAAAGCGCTTCCGATTTGGTGAATTTGAGCAATGACCCCGCGACAAAAAGAAGAATGCCACTGTTGAGCAAACCGGAATGAAATTCGGCCGGTTCCGAGATCAGAAGCGCGAGCAAAAAGAGGAGGGAAGGAGCGGTCGCGGCCAACAGAAGAGAGGCCACAATGGTCTGCAAGGTCGGCTGGATACTGGTGCAATTGCGTCGGGCGGCGATGGCCGAGGAATCCCGCAAGAGCTTGCGCAATCGTCTCCGCCGGAGAGAAGCGAAGAGAAAGAGGGTCAAGAGCACCAGCACGGGGAGAAAGCGGTCGACCCAATTGGCGCGGATGGACTGCCAGGCCAACTGCCAACTGGCCGGGGCGAAGAGCGCGACGATGCGGTTCCATTCGGCCGCCGGTTCCTGCAAGCGGATGGCCTCCGTGCTTTTTATCCAAAGGAGGCGTTTATCGAGAAAGGTGGAATAGGCCTCGATATCCTGAATGGTGAGGTCAGCGGTGGCATTGGCTCGCTCGAGGGTTTCGCTCAGCTCGCGGTATTCCCGGCTCAGCGCTTCCAGGGCGTCCTTGCGCTGATCGAGGAGCGAGGTGATGTCCTCTTCGTAAAGCTCGGGATACTTAGCTACGAGATTGCCAATCTGTCGCGAGGACAGCGGAGGGTGCTCGGAAAGAAGATCCTGCACATCGAGCAGCGCAATCTGGGCGCGGGCTGCCTCTGCGATTTTTTCCTGCATGGTGCGCCGGAGAACAACCGGACTGGGCAATTTGGCCCGCTGTTCCCGCAGCAAGATTCCCGTATCGGTATCGATCCCCATTCCCACTTTTTCCATCAGGGAAATTTTCTGGTCGGCGCTTTCCCATTGCGCGCGAATGCGGTCGCGGGTGGCGTTGATAGAGCTGCTGTAGCTACTGGCTCTTTGCTTCTGACGGAGAAGCCCCTCCTCCCCGGTGCGCAGGGCATTGAGGCCCCGGATCTCATCCACGAGGGCAGAGAGCGAGGGAATGGCTGCAAATTTTTCGCTGGATTGTTCCAAGGCTTCGCGCGTGCTTTCGATTTCGACCTGGCGCAGACGGGTGATTTCCGTCTGCAAGGCTCCACTCCGGGTTTGCAGCTCTTCCAAGTAGTCCCGGCGCGAGCGGATATGCTCCGGGAGAAGCTCCTGTTCGGTGCGCCGCAGATTTTGCTCCGCTTGCAAATTTTCGATTCGGGCGGCCAGCAGAGCCTCCAGTTGCCTGGCCTTGCCCTCTTCCGCCTGCTCCTCGGGGCTGGTGCCTCCGGGGGTGACGCTCACCTCGCCCAGCTCGTCTCTCGTGGTGGCGAGGAGCCCGGAGAGTTCTCCCAGTCGCGGTCCCGCCCGATCCAGCTCATGGGTCAGCTGCTCCAGGCGCTGCTTCTGGGCATCGATGAGCGCGGTAACCTCTGCCAGGCGCGTGTTGCGACTTTCCAGGCTGGCTCCCACCGGGAGGGGCTCCGGCAAGGACCACTCGGGCAGCGTGGTCAGAGCCTGTGCTTGCTGATGAAACGATTTCGTCTCCTCACTCAATTTTTCCCGTTGCTGCGCGAGGGCCAGAGCTTCTTTGCGGAGAGCCAGCTCCGCCGCCGAACGGCCCTCGTTCCCTTCCTCCAACTTGGCAATGGCTTGCGTCAAATCAGCAGAACTCGCGACTTCCGCCCGGAGGAGGGGCAGACAGAGCAAGGCAATGAAAACGAGAGAGAAAATCTTCACGGGCCGCCGACGATAGGTTCCCCGCCGCCGGATAGCAAATCCCGGATGATCAGAGCAGGGGGGGAAAGTCATTTTTGTGAAATGCCCGTCATTTCCTGCCAGTAGAATTTGCCATGCGTTCATCCCATTTGCTCATCCCAGTCCTATCGGCCCTCCTGTTTGCCGGGGAGACGGTCGCACAATCGCCCGTGGAAAAACCCAACGTCCTCGTGCTCTATGCCGACGACCTGGGCTACGGCGATCTGGGTTGCTACCACGAGGGCAGCAAGATTCCCACCCCCCACCTCGATCAACTGGCCCGCGAAGGGATGCGCTTCACCGACGGGCATTCCTCCTCCGGAATTTGCACGCCTTCCCGCTATGCCCTCTTGACCGGGCGCTACCATTGGCGCGATTTCCATAGCATCGTCAATGCGATGGGGTCTTCGGTTTTCGCTCCCGAGCGCTTGACTTGGCCGGAGATGATGCAGGAAGCCGGCTACGAGACGGCCTGCATTGGCAAATGGCACTTGGGATGGGACTGGGAAGCGATCCGGAAAGAAGGGGTGGAAGGACAGGCCCACGAGATCTACGATTGGAGCCAACCCGTTCCCGATGGGCCCCTGGCCCACGGTTTTGACTCTTATTTCGGCGATACCGTGATCAACTTTCCCCCCTATGCTTGGATTCGCGACGACCGCCTCGTAGAGGCTCCGGATACGACACTGTCGAAAAACGGCGTAGCCCAGAAAACCAAGGAAGGCAATTGGGAGACCCGCCCCGGAGCCGCCCGCTCGGATTGGGATTTTTACGACGTCCTGCCGGCTCTCACCCGCGAGGGAGAGCGCTATTTGGCGGAAAAGAAGAAGCAGAAAACGCCCTTTTTCCTCTACTTCTCCTTTCCCAGCCCGCACGCCCCCATCATCCCGACCGACGAATTCGACGGCCGATCCCAGGCGGGGGCTTATGGTGACTTCGTGGTGCAAACCGATGAGGTCGTGGGTCGCCTCTTGGCCGCGCTGAAAGAAAGCGGGCACTACGACAACACCGTCATCATTTTCACAGCCGACAATGGCCCCGAACACTATGCCTACGCCCGGGACAAGAACCACCAGCACTGGTCGGCGGAACCCTTGCGCGGCCTCAAGCGCGACATCTACGAAGGTGGTCACCGCGTGCCCTTCCTCATCAAATGGCCCGGCCGCACCGCCCCTCACTCGGTCAGCGAAGCCCTCATTTCCCAAATCGACTTGATGGCGACCTTTGCCGCGCACCTCAATGTCGAACTCCCTCCTCGCAGCGCGGAAGACTCGCACAACCTGCTCCCAGTCCTCGCGGGCGAGGAGGACAAGGGGCGCGCCAGCCACATCCACAACACCTATCCCGACCGCTATGCCATCCGGATCGGCGACTGGGTCTATCTGGATGTTCCCTCCGGGCATCAGCAGCCCCGCCGGGCCCAGGCTTGGGAGAAGAGCCGCCACTATCCCCAGGACGAACTCGAGGTGGAGCTCTTCAACCTGCGTGAAGACCTTCCGCAAAAGAACAACCTGGCAGACCGTTACCCGGAGAAGGTGGCCGAAATGAAAGCCGCTCTTAAGGAAGAGCGGGAGCGAGGATTCACCGCTCCCCGCTTGCTTGAGTCAAAATCCTAACGTTCCCGGTCAAAGAGTGCTTTTCCCTCCCCGCCAGCTGGGAAGAGCGGTAGAAGCAGGGGTCTTGCTGATGATTATTTTCCGTAAATTTTCTCTCATTTCTTTCTTTGTCAGCGCGCTAACCGCGATCGGGCAGGAGTTTTACGAGGAATCTCCTCTCTACTACTCCGAGGCAGAAGTCGACACCCCGCTCACCCGCATTGCGGACCGCATCGAAGCGGGGGAAAAACTTCTGCAAGGGGAGGACGATCGGGCCATTCTTGCCGAAGTGCTCGCTCTCCTTGAGGTCCCGGTGGAATCGCAGACCTTGGTCTATTCCAAGACCAGCGCCCAGAACGCGCGTATCAATCCCTGGACGCCCCGCGCCATTTATTTCTCCGACAATGCTTACGTCGGCTGGGTGCAGCGGGGCAGCATTGAAACCATCACCTTCGATCCCAAATTGGGCGCCGTCTTCCACCTCATCGACCTCGATCGTCGGGAGGAAGGTGCCGCCCCAGCCATCCGGCGCGAGGCCAGCTGCCTGAGCTGCCATGCCAGCTCGCAGACCAATGGCGCGCCGGGCATTCTCGTCCGTTCCGTTTATCCCGATGAGTCCGGCCGCCCTTTATTCGACTGGGGGTCTTTTCACACCACCCACCGCAGCCCTATCGTGGAGCGTTGGGGCGGCTGGTATGTCACCGGTCGGGCCGGGCCTGCCGGCCATCTTGGCAACATGACCTTCAGCGACCAAGGCCGCCAATCCCTGGTCGGCGGACAAGGCCCGGTGAGCAATCTGGCCGACCATCTCAATATCGAGCCCTATCTGGGGGGAGGTCATAGCGATGTCGTGGCCCTCATGATTCTCGAGCATCAGGTCGCCGTTCACAACGCCATCGTGAGCGGACACCTCGCTACCCAACGCTTTCTCTATCAAAACGAGGCCATCCGCAAAGCCACCGGAGAAAAAAGCGATGCCCCCTTGTCGGAAACCTACCAAAACGCCCTTCAGCACTACGGAGATAAAATCGTGCGTGCCCTTCTTTTCGAAGGCGAATTCGAACTGGTGGACGAGGGAGTCGAAGGAGGCGAGGCCTTTCAAAAAGCCTTCGCCCTCCCCGCCCGGAAAAACAAAAGGGGCCGCTCCCTCCGCGATCTCCGGCTCTACGAACGCCTCTTCAAATACCGCTGCAGCTACCTCATCTACAGCGAACCCTTCACCCACCTCCATCCCCTCCTGAAAAGTGAAGTCCTCCGGCAAATCCACCACATCTTGACCGAACCCGACAAGCACCCCGACTTCGGCTATCTCTCGAAATCCGAGCGCAAACACATCCTCAGCATTCTCTCCGAAACCCTGCCGGCCTGGGCAGAAGTGAATTCCTGATAAAAACCAGCCGTTCTCCCCCTCCTTGTCACCAGCGAGATTCCACTGAAGTCGCAGGCAAACTCCGATGGCTCGGAGCTGCCAAGCAGGATTCCTTAAGGGCGCTTTATCAATATCTGGTAGTTTTTTTAAAAAAGACCACAAAATAGCGGCGTTAGACCCCTCGCGCTTGCCTGACAGGCCCCTTCTCCGTCATTCTTGTCAGCAAGTTTTCCCATGTATCTCAAATCCCTCGACATCCAAGGCTTCAAGTCCTTTGCAGACAAAACCCATTTTGAGTTCGACAAAGGCGTGACCGGCATCGTCGGCCCCAATGGCTGCGGCAAGTCCAACGTGGTCGATGCCATCCGCTGGGTGCTGGGGGAAACCTCGGCCAAGGCCCTGCGGGGAGGTGAGATGGCGGATGTCATCTTCAATGGCACCGATCGGCGCAAGCCCCACGGCATGGCGGAGGTGACCATGACGATGGCCGATTGCGAGAACGCCCTCAAGCTGGAGTTCAATGAGGTGGCCATCACCCGCCGGGTTTTTCGCGATGGCAAATCGGAATACCGCATCAACGATAAAACCTGCCGTCTACGGGACATTCACGAGCTCTTCATGGACACCGGTATCGGCCGCTCGGCCTATTCCATCATGGCTCAGGGACAGATTGACCAGATTCTCTCCTCCAAGCCCGAAGAACGCCGGGCGGTCTTCGAGGAGGCCGCTGGCATCACCAAGTTCAAGAAGGACAAGAAGGAGGCCCTGCGCAAACTGGAATACACCGAAGCCAACCTCCTCCGCACCGGCGACGTCATCGCGGAGCAGGAGCGGCGCATGAACTCTCTCAAGCGCCAGGTGAGCAAGGCCCGCCGTTACCAGGAGCTGACCAGCGCGGTGCACATCCTCGATACCCACCTCTGTCACAAGCAGTGGACCGAGCTGAAAGCCAATGAGTCAGAGCTCACCACCAACGTCAAATCCCTCGAGAACGAGGTCGACATGATGGAGCTGGACCTCCCGGCTCACGAAGCGGCTGTGACCGAGGCCCGGGACGCCTCCCAGGCCTTGGAAAGCGAGCTCTCCGATTTGCGTCAGCGCATCTCCAGCCACAAGGCTGCCGCCGAGGCCGCGCGCTCGCGCCGGGGCTTTAATCAAGAACGCCGGGCCGAACTGGAAAAGCGCATTACCCAACACCGCAGCGAGATTGAGGAAGCCAAGGCTCGTCTCGACCAGGAGCAAAGCAATTTTGAGGAATCGATCACCCAAGCCGAGGAGCGGCAGGAACGCATCGCGACGGGCGAAGAAGCGGTCGCCGCCCAACAGGAAGTGGTAGCCCAAGCCCGGGCGGCCCGCGACCAGCTCAACGCGCAGTTGCGCGACACCCGCCGCCGGGCGGAGACCACCCGCACCCAAGTGGCGACGGTGCAAGCGCAGATCGAGTCCGATCTGGCGCAGGCTGCTGCCAATGACGAACGGGCCCGCGAGCTGGAAGAAGAAGAGAGCCAACTCCAATTCGAGCTCGAGCAATCCCAGGAACGCCAGCGCGAAGCCACGGCGGCTCTGGAGGAGCAGCAGGCGCGCCTCAGCGAGCTCACCGAGGCGGTGGACACCGCCGAACGGGCCTTTCAACACACCCGCGGCGACCTCGATGCCGCCAAGAAGGCCGCCGACGAGCTCCACCGCACGGTGGCAGGCAAGACCTCCAAACTGGAGGTGCTCAAGCAAGTCTTGGAAAGTGGCGAAGGGATGCTCAAGGGCACCCAGGCCGTCCTGAAGGGATTGGACGATCCCGACCTCTTTCGCGCAGGCGTGGATGGCGTGCTCGCCAGTCGCCTGAAGGTTGAGGACGACTACGCTCTAGCCATTGAGTCCGTCCTGGGTGATACCCTGCAGGCGGTATTGGTGCGCGACAGCGAGTTCGCGGAAGAGATTCTCGACCGACTGGTGACCAAAAAGCTCGGGCAAGTGGCCCTCTTGCCCAAGGATTCAGCCAACCGGGCCGGCTCTTACCAAACCGAGGCCTTGCCCAAGGGGGCCTTGGCCTGGGCCAACGATGTCGTGAAGGCCGAGGATGCGGTCACTGATCTGGTCTCCACTTTGTTGGAAAAAACCCTCATCGTGCCCGACCGCGAGAGCGCGACCGAATTGCGCTCGTCCTATGGCGATGTCACCTTCGTGACCCGGGCGGGCGAGCTCTTTTTCCCCAATGGACTCATCCGGGGGGGAGCCTCCAAAGGCGGAAGCGACTCGGTTCTCAAGCGCCAGAATGAGGTCAACGCCCTCGCCAAAGAGGTCAAGAAGCTCGAGAAAGAGTTGGCCGAACAGCGGTCCCTGGCGGAGGAACTCGACGGCCAATCCTTCGCCGCCCGGGAAGAAGTGGAGCAGTGCAAGAGCCGCTTGGGCGAGGTCAAGCTCGAGCTCTCCAAAGCCCAGAGCGAAAACTCGGTCGCCGAGCGGGAAAGCAAAAATCTGGAAGGCAAGCTGGAGCGCTTGCAGAGCGAGCGAGAGAACTTGTCCCAACGGGTGCAGAGCGCTAGCGAGTCCCATAGCAACCGCGAATACGAACTCGCCGAGGCCCGGGAACAGGTGGCCGTCCTCGAGCAGCAGTTGGCGGAATTTCAAAATGAATCCGAAGGACTGGAAGGCCAGCTCGCCGAGCAGAGCGAGCGCCTCAACGAGCTCCAGACCGAGCTCGCCGTGGAGCGCCGGGCCCATCAGTCCGAACAGGACCAGCAGCGCCCGATGCAGAGCCGCATCGAGGAACTCAACAACCTCATCGTCAAGCGGGAGGCTGAGATCGTGGACTTCCAGAACCGCATTGGGAACGATGACGAGGACGACCACACCCTCGAAATGGAGATGCTGGAGAATGAGGATGCCGCTGCCGAACTGGAGAAAGACTTGCCCGAGTTCGACGAGCGCCGCCAGCAGCTGCGCAATGCCATCGGAGAAAAAGAAGAACTCCTGAGCAAAATCCGCGAACAGGTGCGCAAACGCAGTGAACAGCGCGGACGGGAAGAAGTGACTTTAACCAAAGTCACCCTCAAGCTCGAGAAATTGGAAGAAACGGTGATGGAGCGCCACCAGCTGGAGCTGGAACACTTCCGCCCCGATGCCCATGCGCTCTTGACCTGTCTCAACGAGCAACTGGAGAAGCAAGGGATGGCTGGCGAGACGGTGGCCCTCCCCACCGCCGGAGACAGCTCTGCCGAGGACGAAAATAGTGAAGACGAAGAGGCGATCGAATTGCCCGGGAGCGGTCCGGACTGGAATCTCATCGAACGCCTCGTCCTCGATCTGCGCCGCAAGGTGGACTCCATGGGCCCGGTCAATGTCGATGCCATTGAAGAGTTCGAGGAACTGGAAGAACGGCACAACTTCGTCCTTTCCCAGCATGAGGACCTCGTCAATTCCAAGACCGAGCTGCTGGAGGTGATCGCCAAGATCAACGACGAGACCACCAAACGCTTCGCCCAGACCTTTGCCACCGTGCGGAAAAACTTCCGCGACATGTTCAAGCTCCTCTTTGGCGAAAAAGGCAAAGCGGACCTGGTTCTCCTCGACGAAGAGGATCCGCTGGAATCCGGCATCGAAGTGATCGCCAAGCCTCCGGGCAAAAAGCTGCAAAGCATCAGCCTGCTCTCCGGGGGCGAGCGTTCCATGACTGCGGTGGCCCTTCTTTTTTCCATCTACAAGGTCAAGCCCAGCCCCTTCTGTGTGCTCGACGAGCTCGATGCCCCTTTGGACGAATCCAACATCGGGCGCTTCCTCAAGGTCCTCGATGCCTTCATCGACCAGAGCCAGTTCATCATCGTGACCCACAGCAAGCGCACCATGAACCGTGCCGACATCATGTATGGGGTCACCATGGAGGAGTTCGGGGTCTCCAAGCCGGTGGGGATGCGCCTGACCACCGAGGAGAACAAGAGCGAAGCTCGCACCGCCGGCCAGCGTGCGGCCGAGCGGCTGGACGCTTGACCGGACGGTTCTTCGCTCGACACGAGCCCTGGGTCAGGTTCGGCGCAGGCTGCCACTCCTTCTTCCCGCGACCGCTTTGCCGGCATCGCGACCATCTCCGTGCCCACGCTGGGGATGGCGAAGAGAAGGTTGGCCCGCGAGGAAAAATACGAATGCATCGTGGCCCATGCCGACCCGATGCCCGCCGGGCAACCTCTGGGGCAAATCGAGGTCAGCGTCACCGCAGAGATAGCGGCCCGCTTGCAGGTCAAATTTCCCCTCATTCCGGCTCCCCGCCGGGACCCTTCCCCCCGAGGAGAGCCTCTTCCCTTTCCCCGTCCGGCGCGAAGTCCAGTGCCGACCGCGCTTGCTGATGCGGAAGTTTGCGCGGAGCCCAGTCCGGTGGAAATTCTCATCCCCGAGGCCTTGTCCCTGGAGAAAGCGGAAGCCATCATCAAGTCCTTTGCCCAAGAATGGATGATCTGCGAGGTGGAACCGAGCGAGGAAGCCTCCCCAGAGCCTGTCATTCCGGCAGCTTCACCTGAGAGTCGCCCCAGAAAAGCCACCGAAAAACCCAGCCTGCCTGCCAGCGAAACCGCAGCCCCCTCTCCCGGCGCTACTGCAGAGGTTCCCAAGGAGCACTCCCGTCCCTCCGAACGACTGGAAGATATTTCCCAAAAGATTTTCCAAGAACCGGCCACCCCTTTTCCCGAGCCTTCCCTGCTTCCCGCGTCCCTTTTGACCCGGCGTTCCCTGGCCGGCCTCGTCGACCTCCTGTTGGCGGCAGGGCTCTTCTTGCTGACTGAACACTGGTGGGGAATGGGGCCCGCTGGTGGGGTGACGGTTCTCTTTCTTCTTTTCCGCGACTCGCTGGGACTGCGGCGCGAGGCCAGTCCGGGCAAACGCCTCCTCGGCTTGCGCATGGAGGCTCGCGGGCCCGGTCCCCTCGCCTCCCGCTGGCTGGCCGGAGCCCTGCGCAACCTCGCCCTCCTGCTGGCTCCGGTCGAGTTTGCCCTTCTCTACGTCAGGGAAGAAGAAGCGGACACCCGGGGCCTGCGGCTGGGCGACCAATGGGCCCACACCCGGGTGGTGCGCCATCGCCCGACCCCGACCCGGCAGGCAAAATGGTTGCCCGATTAAGGACGCATTTTTCCGGTGACGGGAGATTGCAAAACAGGGAGATGGGGTAACATTGGGCTCGTGTCTGAAGAAAATGCCCTCTCTTCCTCGCGCCCGGTCGGCTCCTTGACGGTCCATCGTCAGAGTGCCCAGACGGGCGCCTTCGCCTTTATCCCCCTGCCCTTCGTCGACGACTGGCTCATCACCCGGGAACGCAAAAGTCTGGTTCGCAAGATTCTGAACAATCGCCAAATCAGCCACGAGGAGGATGCTGCCGAGATTCTAGCCGAGGGCAATTCAGTTGGTTTCTTCAAAAAAATCGGCGGTATGGCCAAAGGATTGGTGATGAAACCTCTCAAAAAATTATTCCGCTCCTTCCTCTTCTGGCTCACCGTGCGGCGGGCGGTGCTCACTTTTGCTGCCACCTACTTTTTGGCCCGCTTTTTGATGAAAGAAGAGGTCTTGGCAAGCGGCAGCAAACTGGACAAAGACGAAGCCAAGCGCTTGGCGAAGATCTTCCACCAGGTCGTCAGCAATCTCGACCGCCGCTTAGCCAAGGAAAGCGTCAGACATCTCTGGGAATTCATGCGCCAGAGCAAAAAAGCAGACCAGGACAATGTTCCTGAAGAATCGGTGGGAGAGGCCATTGAGAAAGAAGCCCCCGGCATTTTGGCCGACTTTGATCGCCGCGTCACGGCAGCCCTGGCAGCGAACTAAGCCCGGACCAGGAATCCCTTCTTGCTGCCCCAAAACCTCCAATCTCCCAATCAGGGCTCTCCTATTTTTCAGATTTTACTGAAAGATTCAACTTTACAGAATAAAAGAACCCGAACAAGGTCCCATCATGACGACCCCAAAAGTGGTTCTAGCCGGTGGCAGTGGATTTCTGGGCCGCACGCTCCAATCCTACTTTGCGGCGCAAGGCTGGGAGGTTGTCGTCCTAACCCGTCGGAACAATCCGGGTGCCCCCACTCGCACGGTCCTTTGGGATGGAAAAACAAGCGGTCCTTGGGTTGCTGAACTCGAGGGCGCAAAGGCTCTTGTCAATCTGGCAGGACGCTCGGTGAACTGCCGATACCATCCCCGCAATCGCGCCGCCATGATGAACTCGCGAGTCGATTCGACCCGCATTCTGGGCAAGGCGCTGGGGCAATGTGAAAGCCCTCCCCTGATCTGGCTGAACTCCAGCACCGCAACCATTTACCGTCATCGCTACGACGCCGCCAACACGGAGGAATCCGCTCTCTACGGAGCCAGCGTGGAAGCGAAGGATACCTTTTCGCTGGAGGTGGCCCAGGCTTGGGAAGAAGCCTTTTTCTCGTCGCTTGCCCAAGTCCGTCAGCAGCATCCGGTTCGCGGAATCTGCCTGCGCACGGCCATGGTTTTCGGCAACGAACCCGGAGGAGTTTACGAAACGCTGCGAAAACTGGTGCGCCTGGGCTTGGGTGGACGGATGGGCCATGGGCGCCAGTTCGTTTCCTGGCTCCACGCCGAAGACTTCGGTCGTGCGCTGAGTTGGTTGATGGAAAACCCCGAAGCCGAAGGCATTTACAACTTAGCCGCGCCCCAGCCCCTTCCCAATGGCGAGATGATGCGCCAGCTCCGCCGAGCACTGGGTGCGCCCATGGGACTCCCGGCGCCGAAGCTACTGCTGGAAGTGGGAGCCTTTCTCCTCCGCACGGAGACGGAACTGATCGTCAAAAGCCGCCGGGTGGAGCCCGCCCGTCTGTTGGCCGGAGGATTTGTCTTTCGCCACCCCACCTTCGCCACGGCAGTAGAGGCGCTGGAAGATGACGGCTAGAAATCGAAAAGAGCGGCGAGAGATTGCTGGAGGACGGGATAGCTGTAGTGCTTCTGCGCCAAATCGTAATTGGTGTTCACCATTTCGTCCCGCAAATCCTGATCCCGGAGGAGCTTGCGGGTCTTTTCCACCACGCTCTGGGTGACGTAGCCATTCATGGAAACGGTCTCGAATCCTTTGGGTTCAATGTCTTGCACAAAGATGGAGTAGCGATTGACCACCATCGGTTTGCGGAAGTAAAAGGTCTCGATGAGCGCATTGCCGAAGCCCTCGTAAATGCTGGGATAGGTGACGAGGTCGGCATGGGGATAGAGGTCCCAGAGGGTATAGATTTTCCGCCCCTGTTTGTCGCGCTGCCGTTGTTCCCCAATGCGATCGCCCACCATGAGCAGGGGCACCCCTTCATCCTGCGCCATGCGCTCCAGCATGTGGGCATACTCAAAGCCCTCATCTCCGGCCTGGTGGGAGATGACCAGCTTGCAGCGGGGGTCTTCCAGCCGGGCCACCAGTTGAATGGCCATCTCAATCCCTTTGCGCGGCACGATGCGGGTGGGCTGGAGGATGAGCAAATCCTCCTCGCTCACTCCAAGTTCGCTGCGAATATCTGCCGAGTAGTCATCGACTCCAGGAGGCTCCTTCGCAAAATCAAAGACATTGGGCACCAACCAAGAGCTGACTCCCTTGCGGCGGGCCAGCTGCTCCCCGGCCTGGCGATTGATGACTCCGTGGCGGAGATTCGGCAGGCGGGGGGGAAAAGACATGTCCAGGAAATCGGGCACGGCATTGACCGCAAAGCGGTCCCGCTCCCAGTAGAAATCGTGATGGTGGGCCACTGCCTTCATGTTGGTCTCGGCCAGGAATTCGGTGATCGCGACCCCCAAAGGCAAGTGGACGGGAATGGTGAGGGCGTTTTCGGGCACGAGAACATCGATCTGAAAGCGGTCCACGAAGCGGCGCAACATCTCCTTGAGGTAGCCAGCCAGAGCCTGGATGCGCTCGGTCACCACCGGGTCCCGCTGGGTGGAACCCCAGATGCGCCGAGCGAGCCATTGGTTCTCGGGATGACCAAAAAAAGCCTCGGGCACGCAGAGTGAAGCTTCTGCCGGCCGGTCGCTGAGTCCACTAAACCAGAACACCTCGTGGCCCATCTTCTCGAGGACTTCCGCCCATTTGAGAGCCTCCAAAGACACCCCGTCGGTGCCGGCAAATCGTGTTGAAACAAATCCCAATTTCATCTTCTGGTAAAAACGGCACGCATCATGCGTTCCAATTTTCAAGAAACCTATTCATACTTGTTCCCCCCTGCCCCACCAAGGCGGGAATTGAGTTTCCCCTACTCTATCAAGCTAACCCGAGACCCATGCCGACCCCAATCGAACTCCGACAACTGCTGCAATCCCATCAAGAACTTCTCCTCGCCAATGCGCTCATGCTGGGCGAATTCCCCGCCCCTTCCGGCGACGAAGAAAACCGCATCAACTTTCTCGCTGAACGCTTTGCCTCCCTGCAAGACGTCTCCATCGACGAACAAGGAAATCTGCAAGCCATCATCCCGGGCAAGAATCCCAACTACAACGTTCTCATTGCCGCCCATGCCGATACCCCGCTCACCCTGAAGGCCAACGAGCGGCTGACCATCAATTGCGGACCGGAGGGCCTGACGGGCCCGGGAATGGCCGACAACACCATCGGCCTGGCCGCGCTGGCCACTCTCCCCGACCTGCTGGAACGCCTCAAGATCCAACCCGAAGCCAACCTCATCCTCCTCGCCCACACCAAGTCGCAAAACGCCAACGACCTGGCGGGATTGCGCTTCTTTTTGGAAAATTTCCAACGCCCCATCCATGCCGGGCTCGTGCTGGAGGGCATCACTTTGGGGCGACTCAATCACAGTTGTCTGGGAATGGTGCAGGCGGATCTCCTCTGCCGGGTGCGGCAGGAACCGGGCACCAGCTGGGAAGCGGCCGAAAATGCCATGATCATCATGCACCGCATCATCCGGCGCATTCTGGAAATTCCCATCCCCCAGGAACCCCGCACCTCCGTCATCCTCGGCTCCCTGCGCGCGGGGAAAACCTTCAACCGCCCTCCCGAGGTGGCCCGTTTGAAATTGGAAATCCGTTCTGAGGAGCCCGGCAAGGCCCGCGAAATTCGTTACCAGATCAGCGACATTCTGGAGGAAATTTCCGCCCAGACCGCCTCCGACTGCTCCATCACCTTCCCCGCCCTGCGCAAACCGGGTGGCATCCCTTTCAACCATCCTCTCGTGGCCGCCGCCCGCGAGGTGCAGGACGAACTGGGGATCAAAACCATCACTGGTCCCAGCTACTCCGATCTCTCCATTCTCATCGAACATGGCATCCCCGCTCTCACTCTGGGCTTGACCCGGGCCAGTAAACTGAACGAATCCGACGAGACCGTTGCTCTCGAACCGCTCTTCACCGGATTGGCTCAAGTCCTCGGCATCCTGGAGCGCATCGACCAGCTCGAACCCGAACTCCACGCCTAACCCCTCGCTCTCAACCTCTACCGAAACCCTTTCTCGACATGTGGCTCAAAACCAACACTTATCATCACTCCGACTTTGCTGACCTCGAAGCTCTTTGCGAAAAAAAAGAAAAGAGCGGCCAGAAAATCTCCCTCTGCATTCCCACTCTCAACGAAGAGGCCACCATCGGCAAAGTGGTCGTCATTCTCAAAAGCGAACTCATGGACCGCTACCCGCTGGTCGATGAAATCGCGGTCATCGACTCTGGCTCCACCGACAAAACGGGCGAAGTGGCCACTTCCTTCGGGGCGGAATTTTACTATTCGGGCGACATCCTGCCCAGCGAGGGATTCAAGCGCGGCAAAGGGGAGAATCTCTGGAAAGCGATTCACCAGTTGAAAGGAGACATCATCGCCTATGTGGATGCCGACATTGCCAATATTCATCCGCGCTTTGTCTACGGCCTGATCGGTCCTTTGTTAGAAAAGCCGGAGGTCAGTTATGTCAAAGCATTCTATGAGCGCCCCCTCGCCTTTTCACAGGGAATTCGCCCCACTGGCGGAGGGCGGGTGACCGAGATTCTGGTGCGCCCTCTCTTTAGTCTCTTCTACCCCGAATTGACGCAACTTTTCCAACCTCTTTCGGGAGAATACGCGGTGCGCCGCGAGACCCTGGAGAGCATCCCCTTCCCCATTGGCTACGGGGTGGAGACTTCCCACATCCTCGATGTCTACAAGGACCACGGAATGGCCGCCTTTGCCCAGGTCGATCTTGACCAGCGCGTTCACCGCAATCAGGATACCAATGCCTTGGGGAAAATGTCCTTTGGCATCTTGCAGAGCTTCCTCGGTCGCTTGCAAGACCACGGCAAGGTGAGCGACCTCGCCGAGCTGTCTTCCGTCTACCGCTCCCTGCAGGCGACCGGAACGGAGTATGAGCAGATTGAGAAAGAGATTCTCGAAGAGGAACGCCCGCCCATGAATACCATCGAGGACTATCGAAAAAAATTCCTCGCCTAGAACTCATCGGGGAGAAACCCTCCCCTTTTTTCGGGCTAACAAAACTCTCGGCCAGTCGTTGGTAAGGTGACAGGAGTCAGGGGCCGCTTGCTTCCTTGGAAAAGAGCGGCATCTTTTCTCGATCAGCAAAACCGACCCATGAGTTTCCACGCCCAACCCAATATTGATGTTCTTGCCCGCCTGCAGGCCGAGAAGCGGAAGTCCACCATCGCCTCTTTGCTCATCGCGATTCTCGCCATCGTGCTCGTCGGGCTCGCCTTGGCATTTATTTTCATTCAGCCCTTTTTTACCAGTTCCGACCCAATCGTCACCTACCAGGGGCAACCGATGGCGGAGGAAAAGCCCGACCCCAAGGAGGTGCCCACCAGCCAGCAGCGCCGCCCTTCGGCACCCTCTTCGGCAGCCACCCGGGTCATTACCGCCAACGCCCCCTCACTGACCGCGATTCCCGTGCCGGAAGTGGATATTCCGGTCGAGTCGCTGGAATTCGGGGCGGGCGATGACTTCGGTGCCGGGTGGAACGGCTCGGGCAGCGGCGCGGCCGGTGGAGGCAGCGGAACGATGTTCGGCAAGCTCAGCGGTCCCGGGCTGAAGGGCTCCTTCTACGACCTCAAGCAGGACCGGAGCGGCAAGCCAACCGAGATGCGCATCCAGGATTTCGAAAAAGACGGCACCCTCATCATCAATGATCCGGTCAACCGGACCTATGATGACCATCTGCGCACCATCGTGCGGCGGAACCTGACGGACCAAGCTTTTTCGGACTATTTCAAGGCCCCCAAGCAGTTGGTCTTGACCCAACTCTACATCCCCCGGGTGGGAGCCGAGGAAGCGCCGGAAGCTTTCGAATTGGGCGAAGAGGTGCAAGGCCGTCGCTGGGTCATTTCCTACGAAGGCACCATCGTGGCCCCGGAACGCGGACGATTTCGCTTTGTCGGCTTTTCCGATGACATTTTGATCGTGATGGAAAACAACCGCGTCGTCATGGATGGCAGCCTCGCTCCCACCTTTGAAGATGCCGGCGACCGGGAATTCATCGACCAAGAGCACACCCTCGGCGGCTGGCACAGCTACGTCGGCAAGTGGATGAACGTGCGCAAGGGAGAGGAGCTAGACCTCAAAATCATGACCGGAGAGCGTCCAGGCGGACACTACAGTGGCTACCTCTTGATAGAAAAACAGGGAGAGGACTACCAGAAGGATGCGGGAGGGGCCCCTATTCTTCCCCTCTTCAAGACGGAATCGAGCGCGGATCCCGAGCGAGGGAATACTTTGCCCGCCCTCGCCCCCGAGACTCCTTGGTCCGTCTGGCGCACCAAGTCCTGACCCTGCAGTCAGGAATCCAGCAAATCGGCCAGGGTCTGCACGGGCAAGAGGTAGGTCTTCACCCGGCCCGCACGGGCAATGGCCATTCCCACCAGCCGCCCCTGCCAATCGACCACAGGCAAGCCACTCTCCTCCGGAGCCAAGGTCATGTCGGTTTGCAGGACACTGGGGAAACTATCCCGCACCCGGCTCAACCCCCTCTCGTCCATGGAGTCCATCATGCGCTCGCGGCGGCTTTGACGCCCGCGAAGAGAAGGACGCGATTTGAGTTTTGCTTCCACGATGACGGGGCCGGTGCGTCGACGCACTTCCAGTTTTACCACTTGGCCCGGACCAGCGCGGCTTAGAACGGTCTGCAGTTCCTGCAAGCCATTGATAGGCCGGTCATCCACCGCCACGATGACGTCTTCGATTTCCAGCCCGGCCTCTTCCGCCGCACTGTCGCTGAAGACTTCTTCCACGAAGGCTCCCCCGCGGTCATAGCCCTCATCGAGAGAGACGCCCAGATAGCCCCGAGCACTTTCCAACAGGCTGCGCTCGGCCACAGAAAGAACGCCCACGCCCTCGGGCACGCCATCCGGTCGCACCGCTGCCAGCAGGGAGCCCGCTCTGGCAGGCCCTCCGGCATGAGCGATGGGCCGCAGCTCGATCGCAGAAGGCATCTGCAGCACCACCAAATCATGGGCGGCAAAGATTTCCTGCACGGTGAGGAGGAATTCGCGCCCTTCCGAGTCCACTCCCACCAGGGAATCCGCGCGGCGCAGTTCACTCCATTTCGCCAGGATCCGTTTCTCGGTCCAAACGGTGCCAAATCCCACCTGCAGGCCATCAGCGAAAAGGCGGACCACCCCGCTACCCAGCTCGCTGGTTACCTGGCCGAAAGCGGTAAAGAGTTCAGCCGCTTGGGCTTCCAGAAGTTTGCGCCCCTCTTCGGTCACGAAAGGCAAAGAACTGACCTGCCCCAGAGTGACCCGTGCCAGGCGCTCCTCCGGCCCGCGCTGAAATTCCACCGTGATCTCATCGCCCACCTCCAGTCTTTGCAGATAGCGCTTCAAGCTGGCTCCAGAGACCAGCTGGCCATCGATTCGCGTCAAAATATCACCTGCCCGCAATCCCGCGCGCTCGGCCGCCGATTCGGCCAGCACGGCATCGAGCACCACCTGTTGCCCGCGGGTTTCGGCATCGAACATCACCCCCAGCACGGGCGCCCCCTCCGCAATGGTGGGAGGCGCAAGCAAGGTTCCCCAACGCTCCCCTGCCTGCAACCGTTCCCAGTCGCGCCGAAAGCCACTGATCCCCGCGTGGGTATTGGTTTGCACGTCTTCCCCAATCCAAGAGTGAATGCCGACCACTTTCCCGGCAAGATCAAAGAGGGGACCTCCCGAATCCCCGCCGAAAAGCACGCAATCACTGCCGATGAAATAATCGACACTCTTGGAAACAAGGCGGCCAAACCGAATGGGGGCCGCGCGCAGGGCGTCGTAGCCGGAGGGATGCCCGGTGGCCACCACCCACTCCCCGGGGCGCAGAGAATCCGAATCACCCAAGGGCGCGAAGTCCCAGGGCCCCGCCCCCAGCAATTGCAACATCGCGGCATCGTGGCGGCGGTTCATGCCGAGGACCTTGGCGCGAGCCTCAAGACCGTCATCAAACAGGACCGAAACCTCGGTCGCCACTTCCCCGGTATCCAGATTGGTGATGACATGGCCGGCCGTGAGCACCAATCCTTCTGGAGAAACAACCACCCCACTGCCGGTGGAGCCCAGCGCACCCACCGCGACCGTCGCTTTGCGGGCTTGCTCGACCACGGGCCAGAGGGACGCCTGCAATTCGCGCAGGTTCAGCCCGGCGGCAGCCTGCAGCCCCGCGAGTAAGAAAAGGAAAGCGCCGAGAATTCTCATCCTCTCATTTTCGTTGCATCTCCCCCGGGGTCAACCACGCGGAATAAAAAATCCACTCTCCCGAGCCCTCAACGAAGCTGACTGGCCACTGCGGCATCGAGGGTGAAAGTGTCCTGCCCCGCCCGTCGCACCGTGCCCCCCTCGGGCACCAGATACTCGAACACGGC
The DNA here is from genome assembly GCF_016595415.1 of Roseibacillus ishigakijimensis. Taxonomy (GTDB): domain Bacteria; phylum Verrucomicrobiota; class Verrucomicrobiia; order Verrucomicrobiales; family Akkermansiaceae; genus Roseibacillus; species Roseibacillus ishigakijimensis. The sequence continues at coordinate 72,178 of NZ_JAENIO010000002.1, read as the reverse complement.
CGGAAGCCGCACCCCGGGCTTTTCCGACATCAGGTAGACCCGGATGGCGAGAGGCTCTTGCCCGGTTCCTCCCGGAAGATCCTTCACCGTGAACTCCACCTGATTTTCTCCGGGATTGGCCCCGCCGATGACCACTTCCGCCGTTTTGGTGTTGGCCACGGTGTGGCGGCTGCGACGATTGACTTGCACGGTGACCTCGCGCCCCGGGCAATAGCAGTAAACTTTGGCGATATAGGGCACCGGGCCGGTAAGCTGGATGGCCGGGCGGGTGGGAGGGGCCCCCGAGGGGTCGAATTCCGCTTTATCCACCACCGAGTAATCGCCCTTGGCCAAAGCAGCCCTCACCTCGGGGAGGACCATCAGGTTGATGAAGTCGGCTCCATCATATTTCCAGCCATCCTCCTGCACAAAGGAGAGTACGAGAAGGTTGTCGGTAGGCGCACCACCCACCCCGAAGTCGATTCGTCCAAAGTAAACCGCTTTCGCCGTGGGTCCCCGCACCTTGAAGCGCGCCGGGGTGAGGCCACGCAGATCCGGCGGAGCAGCAGGCAAGGCGAACACTGCAGCGGGAAAAGGCTTTCTTTCCGAAAAAATGCGGTTGCGGATCTCGACCTGCCGCCGGGTTGAGGTCGTTTGGCTCCACCGCCTCGCATCTTTCTTCACCATGGCTTGCCGCCATTGGGCATAAACTTGTTCCAAGGTCTGCTGCATCGGATTCTGGGCCGCCAGGGGGGAGGCCAGCGCAACGAAAAGGAGCAAAGCGAGCGGGGGGTGTCGAAAAAGCGCGTTCATGATGAGGGAAACTATGGACAAACACCCCACCCTCCGGCCATCTTTTTATTCTCATGTCGTCTTTCCCCCAGCTTAATGTGGCCCCGGCCATCGGCGAAGCCCGCGACCGCGAGTTGCTGAAGGGAGCTCATTCCTTTGCCTATTACGAGCCCGCCGAGGGCCCATTGGCCGCCCACTTTTACCTCCCCCCGGGGCACGACCCGGCTGGGGCGCACCGGACCTGTGTTCTTTTTCTCCATGGCGGCCAATGGGATAGCTCCATGCCGACCCAATTTGTGCCCCATTGCCACCACTTCACCACCCGGGGAGCGGTGGCCGTGACCGTGGAATACCGGGTCTTCAACAAGCACCGCACCAATCCCTTGGAAGCCATGGAGGACGTGCGGGTAGCGGTGGCTTTTCTCAAACAAAATGCGGCCGAACTCGGCATCGACCCCACGCAAATCATCGTGGTGGGCGCTGGGTCGGGAGGGCATCTCGCCCTTTCCTGCGCGCTGGATAGCGCCGTCTCGAAGAACACCCCCGCCCCTGAATATCGTCCGGCGGCAGTAGCGGCCTTTTCCGCCATTGTGGACACCTCGCCCAAGACCGGCCTCGGCAGTCACCTGTTCCCCAGCCCGGCGGAAGCAAAGCTGATGAGTCCCCTTCACCGCCTCCCCCTCAAAGGACTACCACCCAGCCTCCTGATGCATGCGCGCCAGGATCGGGTCTCTCCTTTTGCCCAAGTGGAAAAGTTCGCCAAAAACTACCGCAAAAAGGGCAACCGCTGCCAGCTCATCGACTACGAAGGCACCGGGCACACCTTCTTCAACTACAACACCCACGAACAGTTCTACGAGCTTTCCCTCAATGCCCTCGACCACTTTATGGTCGAGTGCGGGCTACTCTCTCCGGATGAACCCCTGGTCATTTGACGAAAGCGCATCCGTGTTTACCGTCAGGAAAATGGGGATTTTTCGCGTCAGGCGCTTTTTTCGTAACTTTCCGCTTTGCCAATTGCCCTCCTTTTGTCACTAAGATTGCCGGATGGCGAAACAAGCTTTGGGCAAGGGACTGGGAGCCCTCATTAACAATTCTGGCAGAAAATTGACGGACCCGGATTCTTCGGGAAATGCGTCTGCCCTGTCTGGAGAGACCAAAGCCTCGGTGCGTGAAGTCCCCATTGAGAAGGTGCGTCCTTCTCCCCTGCAGCCCCGGACCCACTTCGTTGAAGGTGAACTCGATGAGCTCATGGAGTCCATCCGTCACCACGGCGTGATCCAGCCCCTTATCGTCCGCCCGGTCGATGGCGAGCTGGAGCTCATTGCCGGGGAACGGCGTTGGCGGGCTTCCAAAAAAGTCGGTCTCAAAGTTGTTCCCATCATCGAGCGCGAAGCCAGCGACCGCGAGGTGCTGGAGATGGCCCTCATCGAGAACCTGCAGCGCGCCGACCTCAATCCCATCGAAGAAGCCACTGGCTACGTGCGGCTGGCACGCGAATTCGGACTCAAACAGGAAGAAATCGCCAAAACGGTGGGCAAGTCGCGGGCCTCGGTGGCCAATTCCATGCGCCTGCTTGATCTGCACAAAGACGTGCAACCTCTCGTCGCCCAAGGCGCAATTTCAGTCGGCCACGCCAAAGCCATCTTGTCCATCAAAGATGGCAAGGCGCAGAAGGTGGCCGCGCAAGAAATCATGCGCCGCAAGTTGACCGTGCGAGCAACGGAAAAACTCATCCAGGATTTTCACCGCGACACCAAGGGCGAGCAGCGCAAATCCCGCGCCAAGAACGAAATCAGCCCCGAGACGGCAGCCCTCTATCGCCAGATTCAAAGCCGTTTACGGTCCAAGCTGTCCACTCAAGTGGGCATTTCCCCTGGAGCGAAAAAAGGTCGCATTGAGATCGAATATTACGGCGATGATGATCTCAGCCGCATCCTGGAAATTCTCGGCATCTCTATCGACTAGAGCCCCGTTTTCGCTCTAGGCTGCCGCAGTGATTCGTTTCTGCCCCATCTTCCTGCTCATCGGATTTCTCTCCGCCTGCCAACCCGAGGATCCCGCGGCCCAAACTCCGGCTGGCGCCCCCTCCACCGATCCGGTCGGAAGCCCCCGGGCCCACACCGCCCGCATCCTCAGCTTTGGGCCGCGCCCCCCGGGCTCGGCGGCCGCGCGCGAAGTCCGCGCCTACGTGACCAAAACCTTGCAGGAGGCCGGCTGGGTGGTGGGCACCCAGACCTTTGAAGCTGAAACCCCTCTCGGCCGCAAAAGCTTCACCAACCTGCTCGCGCGCTTTCCCGCTAAAGCGGGGGCGGACGTTTGGAAGGCCCGCATGGAGGGACTGCTGTGCGCTCATCTGGACTCGAAATTCGACCCCGACAACAAGTTTCTGGGAGCCGACGACGCGGCTTCCGCCTGCGGTCTGATTCTGACCCTGGCGCGCGAGCTGGCGGCCGAACCCGAGAGGGCCTCCCGACTGGAGCTGATCTTTTTCGACGGAGAAGAGGCCTTCGGCAAAGACATGGGTCCCACCCGCGGAGGCATCTTTGATGGCATCTACGGCTCCCGGGCCTACGCCCAACGCTGGCGGGCGGCGAGCGACAAGCCACGCTTCGGCTTGCTGCTCGACATGGTGGGACATCGCGATCTCCGCATCCGCGTGCCTGCCGATTCCCCCCGGGAACTGGTCGCGGTCATGAACCGCGCTGCCGAGAAAGCCGGGCAGCGCGAGCGCTTCGGCATCGCAGCGGGATCCATCCTGGACGACCACGTGCCCCTCAATCAAGCTGGCATCCCCACCCTCGATCTGATTGGTGACTTTGCCCGCAGCGACTGGTGGCACACCCGCCGGGACAATCTCGATCTCATCTCGGCAGAATCCCTCGCCATCACACAGGCAGTGGTCTGGGAGATGCTGGCGGAGCTGCTTCCCCCTCTCCCCCCAGGCGGGGAGTAGCCCCGGCCTTTTTTACTCCGACAAGCCTTCCTCAAGCAGGGTCTGCACCCGGCGTTGGCGGTCCTCATCGCCGGTTTGCTTGAGAAACTGGAGGTAATTTTCGCACACCGCCTCAAAGTCATCGCTCCACTCCGGGCCCGCCTTTTTGTAAGCGGAAAGAGCGGATTCGAAGTGGGAAAGAGCCTCACCCTGATTGCCTTGCTCGGCAAAAACTACCGCCAGATTACCGTAGGATTGCGCGATGTCCGCACGACTGGAGCCATCGGATTTGCGTCCTTCCAAGGCGATTTGGTGCATCTCCATCGCTTGCTCGTAGTGGCCGGCCTTCTGATACAGAGCGCCCACATTGTTGGCCACCCCCGTGGTGTCGGGATTGGTTTTGCCCAGTTCCTCGTGGGCCAGCTTGAGCGCTTTCAGGAAAAGGGTCTCCGCTTGGTCGAATTCGTCGCGCTGGGAGTAGAGGAAGGCCAGATTATTGGAGAGGCGGATTTCGTCGAGAATCACCGGCTTGCGCAGGCGGCCCAGCTGCTCCAGCCCGCGCTCATAGGCGTCGATGGCTTCATCGCTTTTACCAATCGACTCGAAGAGGTAGCCCAGGCTGCCGTAGAGGCGACCCACCGTTTGTTCCTGGCCCGCTTTGCCCGCCACGAGAGAGATGGCCTCGAAGTAGTCATCCTTGGCGGCATCCTGCTCCCCCAGACGGTTGAAAAGGTCCGCGCGCGCCTCTAGACAGAACAGCAGTTGCTCGGCATCAGAAGTCGTCCCATTCTGTGCCGAGCGAGCATCCTCCACTGCGGAGTTCGCAATTTTGCGGGCAAACTGAAGGTCCTTGTTGCTTTCGGCTTCCCGAATCCGGTTCTCGGTTTCCCGCCAATCAGGAGAACCGCCCACTTCGACAAATGGCAGTTGTTGTTCGATCATTGTAGGAGCGCCCATGCGGATGAATTTGCAGCGTTGCCCGCCCGAATCCCGTTCGGGGAGAACGAAGACAAGGGCGAAGCTGCCTGAGTGTGACACACTCGCCTCGACCAGCAAGGGGAAAGCCTGTCCCATTGGCGGGACTCCCTCCTCCCTTGCGGCTTTCGCTTAATAGTCGTCGACACTGATATTGACGTCCGGTGGCGGGAAGCCAGCGGCATCGCGGGGAGAGGAAATCACGGTGGGGGCTTTGCCGAGGAGCAGAATGGAAGGTGAGCCCGTGCGGGTGATCTCGCGAATTTCCTCTTCGCTGAGCGCGCGATCCCAAATGGCCAGCTCATCGATAATGCCGCGGAAATTCCGTTGGATAAAGCGGTCGGCGGCTTCCTGGCGCCAATCCCCCAGCCACATGGTGCCGGGTGCAACGAGAGTTTCGGCTGGCAACTCGTTCTCTTGCGCGAGATAGCCATCGACATAGAAGCGAGTGCGCCGGTCCGTCTTGCTCACGACCGCCACAAGGTGCTGCCAACGTCCCGGTTCAATAGGCTTCACCAATCGACAGCCGGATTCCTTGATACGATGGACCGCCAGAATGGGGTCATGCGAACGAAGAATCTGCCAGTGAACATCGCCCTCGTTCCAACCGGTGCTGGTCAAAATGGCGTTCAGGGAGTTCTCCAGGTGATCAACTTTTGCCCAGACGGAAAAGGTCAACTCGTCATACTCGCCGGGCAGTTCCAACTCCACCCGCTCCCCTTGTCGATTGAAAAGTAGGCCGTCTTTCTCCGACCAGCGGCCGGAGACCCAGCGCGCTCCCACCACCCGGCCATCTTCGATGCGCCGCTCGGAGGGAACCCCGGTTGCCACATTCTCCAGGCGGTCCGGATAGTCGGTTTGATATTCAAAGGGAAAATACCCGATAAGACCTTCACTGGCAATGACGGAAGGCTGGCGGGCTTGCCATCCCCCGAAGCCAACATCCTCGGGGAGAGGAAAGTCGACGCTGGGCGCGGCATAACCGACTGAGATTTCATCCCCTTTCTGCACCAGCGATTCCCCATTGTAGACGGAGGCGACTTTCTGATTAGAGCTGATTTGATGCACGTCGACCTGGCCGTTAAAGACGTGCATCTCACTATTGCCGTCTTCCACAAAGACCCCGAATTCGGTTCCCAAGTCCTCATAGACGATTTCGGGCGAGCGCACCATGAAGCCCTTGCCACTATTAGGGACAATAGCTCGCAATGCGCCATGATCGAGAGTCATCAACTTGGCATCGTGCAACGCAAAGCGGGCAGGCCCGCGCATCACGACATCGACACCATTGGTCATGCGCAAATGAACGATGCCAGACTCGAGCTCGTAATCCCCCGCTGAGAAGCGAATGGGCATTTCACTCTGCCCCCCGATAAACTTGGCCCCCGACTGGTTGACCATCAGTCCCACCACTTGATTGGCGGCTGGGAGGGCGGCCACGGAATCACCCGGAACAGTGATCACCTCCGGTCTTCTCAATTGCAAGCTGAGAGCGGTGAGAGCGAAAGCCGCTGCCGCAGCCCAACCGGCCCACCCGAACCAAGAACCCTTCTTCTTGGGGAGGGGAAAATCGATGAGTGAACCTTCTTCCCCCTGGGCTTCGCAATGAGCATGCAGGCCGGCATGGAGATTGAGAACCCGGCGATAATAACGCCGGGCCCGCAGGCTGCCGACGAGGATTTCCTCCAGCTCGGCAACTTCCCCGGCTTGGATCGTTCCGTTGCACCAGGCATTGACGAGCTCTTCCAATTCGGGGGAAGGCTGCCAGCCGCTCACACTAGTTGTCTTATCTTTCATGCCGTTTTTACTCTCATGGTCACGCAATCCAACAGGCGCTTGCGTAGGCGATTCAATCGTTTGTAAAGGCTAGTCGCGGTGATTCCTGCTTCATCCGCAATTTCGTTGATTCTCAGGTCTTTGCTGTAGGCCGTGAGGAGCATTTCCCGTTCCCGCTTGGGAACGCGCTCCAGGCAATAGGCCAGTGCTTCGCGCTCATCTTCCAGCACCTCGTGCTCTTCTTCGTATTCATTGGCGAGAATCTCGAGAAGGTTCTCGCTGAAGCACAGCCGGTCGCGGGCTTTCTTGCGCCGGTAGGAGAGCACCTCGAAGCGCGCCACCGCATAGGCCCAGCGAATAAACTCGGTGCCAGGCTCGAATTGGTCGAATTTTTTCCAGAGGACAATGGAAACCTCCTGCATCACTTCGTCGACGTCCTGCTGACTGGGCACCAATCCGTGCACAAAGGCCCGCAAGCGACGTTCGCTGGCCATGAAAAGTGGAATAAACAAATCCCGGTCGGGCTTGTTTGGCGAGGCATTCCTGTCGTGGTCGTCGTCCATAGCTTGCTTTTCACCTCTTCACTGCCGTTCCGACAAGAATTGCCCACCAAAAAGACGAAAAATGTCACTTCGCTGGCCCGATTTGGCCAAATACGCGCCAAAATCAGGCAGTCTCGTCCATCCTTGCACGAAAAAGCCCGGCGGGAGGCTTCCCGACGGGCTGGAAAAATTTCTACCGACCAATGCTTTTAGTTCTCTTCAACAAAGACATCGTGCCCATCGCCGCGGGATTCTTTGACCACATCCATGGCGTCGTCAATTTTGTCGAGGTCCTCGGAGAGATAGGCAATCTCGAGGTCGCAGAGAGCCTGATAGGACTGGGCGAGCATTTTCTTGTAGTTGGCAATGGCCTCCTGCTTCTCTTTCCCATCGGCCATTTTTTCCACTTTGACCGGAACGTATTGGAAGCACTCGAGGAGGTGCCCCTGGGCCTCTTGCACCAAGGCAATGGCTTTGGCGTAATCGTCCCCGGCCCGGCGGAGAAGCTTCAGCGAAGTGCTGGCCTCGTCCATTTTTTTGGCCAATGGCGTTTCATCGTCCGCTAGAGAAGACCCGCTGAATAGAAGAGAGGTGACAAGCGCTGTGAAGAAGAATTTTTTCATCATCGAAGAGCCTATACGAAGCGCGATCCAGGCCATCTGTCAACCCTGCCGCAAGAAAAGCCAAACGACGTAAACGAGGTAACCACCAACGAGAACGGTCCCTTCCAAGCGCGACAAGGCCCCCCGGGTCCACATGAAGGGCAGCAACAAGACCGTGACCGTGCTCATCACGATCAGATCGGCGAATTGCAGGGATTGAGCGGAAAGAGGGGCCACCGCAGCGGTGATGCCGATGACCGCGAGAAGATTGAAGATGCAAGAGCCGACCGCATTCCCGGTGATCAGGTCTCCCTCGCCCTTGAGGGACGCCACCACCACGGTGGCGATCTCGGGTAAAGAGGTGCCAAAGGCCACCAGGGTGAGAGCAATGACTGCGGTCGGCACCCCGAGCACGGTCGCGATATTGCTCCCTCCGAAGACGAGTCGATCCGCCCCGGCCACGAGAGCGACCAGGCCAAGAATGATGAGGGCCACGTCCTTAATCATCTGCGCCGGGCCTGCTTTGCGCAGCTTGCGGATTTCCTCTTCACTAAGGTCCAATTCGATATCGATTTCCTCGCCTTTTTTTCCCCGTCGGATGCTGCTCACGGTGTAGAGCACCACCCCCAGGGCCAGGGCTCCCCCTTCGAGGCGACTGATGCGGCCATCCATCAGCATGACCACGAAGAGCCCGGTCGCAACTAGCAAAATCGGCATCTCGCGCTTGAGAACTTGCCGGTGAATCGAAAACGGCCGGATAAGCGCGGCGATGCCGAGAACAAGGGCAAGATTACAAATATTGGAGCCAACGACGTTGCCCAAGGCGATATCCCCTTCCGGAGGGGTCTTCATATTGGCACTGACGCTGACGAGCAATTCCGGAGCGCTCGTGCCAAAGGCCACCACCGTCAATCCGACCACGAGGGGCGAGATTCCCACCCGCAGGGCCAATTCACTGCTTCCTTTAACCAACCACTCCGCGCCGTAATAGAGCAGAACCAAGCCGAAAACGACCCACACACTGTTGCTGAGAATTTCCACGGCGGGATTCTTTCAGTCTTTCGCGCGGTCGCAATGGTAAACGGTGGCAAAAGAAGAGGGACTCAGGATGCGCCATCAAGCTGGCAGAGGTCGCGGTAGAGCCTGGCCAGCCGGGGCACGGTCACTCCCGCCGCCTGCGCCCGCCGGAGGGGCTCGCCCCAGATTGCCTCCACCTCGAGGGGATAGCCATTTACGTAGTCCAGCATGCTGGAGGGCTTGTAGGCACCCATCGCACGGGTCTTGCTGATTTGTTCATCCGCAAAATCATCCCGAATGTGATGCCCCAAGGCTGCCGCCGCTGCTTGCACCTCGGCCATGAGGGCTCGCACCTCCTCTTCCTTGCCCGGACGCGCCAGCAGCTCGGCAGTATCGATGCCGCCCTCCCGCACGCACAAGCCGTTGAAGGGAATATTCCACACCAGCTTCTTCCACTGGGCCAGGGGGAGGTCCGCGACCACCTGGGTCTTGACGTGAGGCCCGAATAGAGTGGCTACTTGAGCCAGGACTCCCGAGGCCTCCCGTTCTCCCAGGGTGATTTGCCCCCCGGCCGTATGGGAGATGACTCCCGCCGCCAGGCGATTGATGCACACGAAACAGATTCCGCCCAGCACCCGCCCGACGCCGAAGCAATCTTCCAGGAACTCGATGTTTCCGAGCCCGTTTTGCAAGGTGAGAATACGGGTCTCCTCATGCAGAAGCGGGGAGATCACCTCGCGGGCTGCGCCATTGGCCGTAGCCTTCCAGGCCACAATCACGAGGTCAACGGGCCCCAATTCTTGCGGAGAACGAAAAACTTGCGGCTGAGGGAAATCAAAGTCGCCCTCACAGCTGCTGATCCGAAATCCTTCCTGGCACACGGTCTCATAGTCCGATCGCAGTAGAAAACGGACTTCCCGGCCAGTTTGCGCAATGCGACAGCCGTAATAGCTCCCGACGGCCCCAGCCCCCACGATGGCAACGGAACGAATTTCCATAGCCCTACCCAAGCGGAAAGAGAACGCGAGCTAAACGCAAAAAACCGGCCAGAGTTTCCCCCGGGCGGTTTTTTTCTTAGCAAAATAAACAAATGGAAGCAGTCCAGCCCGATGAGAGGCAGAGGCTCCGGCTGCGATCACTCTTCCTCGACCCGGAAGAAGCCCGTGGGCCCACTGACCGCGAACTCGAATCGGTTCTCTCCCTCCGCAGTGGGCTCGAGAGAAGTCGTGACCTCACTGGCGCTGTTGACGAAATCCAGTCCGGCGGCGGTGGTGACCTTATAGCCGAGACCACCGGGGCTGAACTCGATGAAAAAGGTGTTCTCATCGACAAATCCGCTGTCGGTGATGGCCAGTCCTCCGCTTGGCGGATCCACCACCACATCCGGCTCGATGGCTCGCTTCACTGTGACCGCATCGACACACTCGGTCGTGTGATTGCTCGCATTCGTGCGCCCCAGTTGCATGGTGAGGAAGGCATCGGTATTGGGCAGGGCGAAGCCACCCCCAGTCCAGGCGAAGCTCACTGGTGAGGTCTCCAAATCGTAGTCGTAGGTCATCCCGGTTGCCAGATTCTCGATAGAAAACTCCTGCACCGTGAAGTTGCCATCCCAGCCCAGGTCATCGCCATTCTCAGCGAGAATGGTGTAGGTGATGCGCACGGGATCGGACTCGAAGTCAGCCCCATTTCCCAACACATCAGCGGGATCGAGACCCAGTTCGTGACCGGGAATGATGAGGGCGCTGGCATTCTCCTCTGCCCCTTCCTGATTCTTGTCGACGATGAATTTCACGCCCCCGCCATTCACTGATTGGTTGAAGGCCGAATACTTCACTGAGAATCCTTCCGCAGGGGCATCGTTACCCGTGCGCTCAGGGAGATAGCCGAAAATCCCGAGGGGCGCATTCGGCCCTGCGGCATCAAGGGTGAAGGAATGCAGCACCTCCATTTGGAAGGAGTCCCCCACGGCGATGACCTCATCAGTCTGGGCGACGCCACCCGTTCCTCCCATCACGCCATTGCCCCAAGTCGCCCGCAGATAGCCAGTCTCGGCACAGGCCTGCCCGGTCCCGGCAGTATCCTGCACGATGATATTTTGTCCGAGCCACGCCTGTTGGGTGCCCAAGCCATCGGCACTTGCCTGGGGAAAGTCATCGCTGGGATCTTCGGGCGTGCCGCCACTATCAACTATCGTGATCGTGGAGTCCACGTAGCCCTCGTCTGCGGTGAAACCAATGGAAAAGAGGGAGGCCGGGTCGCTGGCGGCATCAAAAGGGTCGCTGCCATTGGCGAGCTCCAAGGCATTGGAAAAGCCATCGCCATCGGGATCTTCGCTGTCCTCGCTCGCTCCCCCGGCCTGTAGGTTGTCGAAAACCAATGCCGAGAGACCCCCTCCCACCAAAGTTTGGTAGCCATTGCCGCTGATGGGACCGGTTCCTCCGTCCGGGTCGACCCACGGCACGACCACGACCGGATAGAGCGGGTCGCCAGGAGAAAAAAGATCATTCTCGCCGTTCTGAGGCACGTTATTGACCTCCGTAAACAGGCGATCGTTGACGGTGTGCGAGAGCACGACCGCACCCGTTTCATCCAATATCTCCGCAATGACATTCCACAAAGTGCGTCCGGCATCCTCATTGCCAGTATCATGAAGAGTCAAAACCATGGTGAACCAGTCACTGGTGGCCGTCTCTCCCTCTGCGGGCAATTCAGCAGGAAGGCCTAATTTGGTGTGGGGCTCCCAGCCGACCACCTGCCACGGCTCTTGTTCCGTGGTGTCTTTCCCGATGCCACTAAGCGCGAAATTCAAGCCGCTATTCCGGCGCACGAGGTTGACGGTGATATTCGAGCCATTCCACCACTCGGGTTTATTGCTGAAACCGACACTGGCCACGGTGTGATTGTTAGCCTCCGGAACCAAGTGGTTGATGGTCATCTGGAAGCTGGCCTTGAACTGGTAAAAGGATCCCGCCACCCCTTCGTTCCAAGCGACCCGGTAATTTCCCTCCACGGTCTGGGTATCGATGCTCGCGCCTTGCGAAGCGTCCAAGCCGACTCCGGTGGCCGCGGTGATGAGGTTCTTCAGATAGGCTTTCGGATGGGGAGTCTCTCCGTCTTCCTCAAAATCGGGATTAAAAGTCTGATTGGGAATCGTCGAGCCATCGGCATAGGATTCAAAATCATCGCTCACAATCTGGGCCGAAGCCCAACTGGAAAAACTCACTGCAAAGGCCGCCAGCGACGAGAGTCGCCACAAATTTGATGTCAATTTCATGGATTTCTTTAATGCTCCGGCACCCCTTTCCGCGATGACCCGTTGAGGCCGAGAGTGCCATGAGTGGAGATGTTCCTCCCTTGAAATCCTTGCAAAAAAATGAAAAAAAGAATCGCGACAAGCCGGGCTCAGGGCTTGCCGACTTGATAGTGGCTGAGCACTTCTTCCTCGGTCCAGGCCCGCCGAATGACGATGAATTCATCAATGGCACCATTGAGGTTCCGCACCTCAAAGGGCGTGTCCTTCGCCCATTCCTTGTAGGGCCAGTTGCCCAAATCGGCTGTGCCAATTTCCAGCACCCGCTTTTCCTTGAGAGGAAGAGCTCCCACCAATTGCCCGTTCTGGAATTGTTTCACGATATTGCCCGCCGGATTGTAGACCAGCGCGAGCTGCATCCACTCTCCCAGCGAGCTCCCGGCTGGTCGCAGCAGATCGGTGGCAAAGTGGTAGTGATTCCGCCCCTCGTTGGTTCCCCCGGTCTTGATGGATTCGGCGAAGTGAGCGTGCATCTTCTCACCTTGGTCATTCACGTTGACCAGTGTCCAGTGGATGAAACGATCCTGGCGAGTCTCGGGATGGAGAAGGGAAATCTCGGAATTCTTCAGTGAGTCGACCCGCACCCAAGCCACAAGGGTCAGGGAGGAAAAGCGGCCATCCAAGTGCAGGCGCACGCGGTCGGAGGGATTGCGGTATTGCAAGGCTTGCTTGCCAAACCAGCGACCTTCCCCCCATTCGCTCCCCACGATCGCCCCATCGGTATTCGCTTCGGCCTTCTTGGCCACGTTGGGTAGTCGGCGGGCCCAGCGGCTGTTTTCTTCGAAATCGTAATAGAGCACGACATCAGGGTCTTGCTTGAGTCCGTCGCGATAAGAGGTCCACATCTTGCGGCGCCGATCCGCTTCTTCATCCAGCCGTCGGGTGCCCTGGAAGCGCTTGGGCGCCGAAGCCATGGCCTCCCTCCGGCCATCCGCACCCACCCGCAGAGCCTGCCCGGTGGTGAGCAATTTTTCCTCGCCCTTCACCTTTTGCCCGGGCTGATAAACTTCCACTTCGCCGTCGAGAACATGGACCTCGCCATCTCCCTGGGGAGTGACGGACATGCCGAATTCCGTGCCCAAATCAAGAACGTCAAAGGAGCGACTCTCGACCCGGAATCCTTGGGCCGGCGGAGGCACATTGGCCCAGAGATTGCCGTGCTCCAGGCGAGCCAGCTCGGCATTGACCAACTCCAGGCGGGCGGGGCCTTCCAGAGTGACGGTGGCTCCCGAGTAAAAATCGATTTGGAGGAGGCCGGACTCGAGTTCCACCACCCCGGCAGTGAGGGCCTGCCCCCGCTTTTGCGCCCGCTGCTCGCTTCCCTCCGCCCAACGCACCTGGCTGAGGCGGGAAACGACTGCGATATTGTCGCGACTGGCAGCCGGAGGTCCTTGCCGCACGATGGTTGGGGCGACCTCCTGCTTAGAAAAGATCACGTAGAAAAGAAGACCGAGTGCTCCCACAAAACAGGCCGCCAAGGCCGGCACCCAGGACTGGCGGGGACGGAATTTTTCCACCTCCTCACGGATGGGAACAATCTTTTCTTCCAGACCGACATGCTCCCAGCGGTAGCGCTCATCGCGAAGAATCCCGCTCAGATAGAGATGCTCCACGAGACGCCGACGGGCGCGGGGGTGCTTGCGGATGATTGTGCGCAGACGATCAGCCTCCTCGTCAGTCAGAGTTTGATTCCGCAAAGCTTCGGCCAAGTGGTCGATTTCTTTTTTGGGAATGACAGATTCGTATTTCATGGAAAAATTCCTCCTTATTGATTGGCTTGCGCCGACTCCGTCTGACGACGATTCATGCAATCGAGCAGCATTCCATGGGCCTTCTCGAGGAGAAGATAGATGGAACGAATGCTAACTCGTTGCTTTTTAGCAATATCCTTGACCGGTAAATCTTCCTGATAACGAAACCACACCGCTTGCCGACAGCGGTTGGGCAAGCGACCCAAGCAGACTTCGAGGTCATCCCGCCGATCATCAAGAGAACATCCCAAAGCCGCGGCGTCATCCGCCAATCTCATCAGGTCGTCTTCCTCCAGGGCCAAGGGCACACGGGCCTGTTTGCGCCGCCAGTTGAGGGCACAAAAGCGGGCCACACTCATGGCCCAAGCCGCGAAGTCGGTGCCTTCCTCGAACTGGTCGAACTTGCGCCAGAGAATGGTCGACACCTCCTGCATCAGATCTTCCGATTGCTGGTGGTCGTGGAGGAGACTGTAGATGAAGCCGTAGATGCGGTGGCGATTGCCGACCAGCAGCTGCGAAAAGAGTTCACCCCGACTGGTGTCGGTTGGGCTGGAATCGTCGTGATTGGGCATGGGTGTGGACATGGTGCGCGCGCTCGGGAGGCGGAAGAGCTGCACGGGTAATGTCATCTCACGGCCAATTGTGCAGGAATTTGGACACTTTTTAACACTTTCCACAACTTTCTTCTCCGGATTCCGCAAACCTCTCGTTTCGAGGCTCTTTTTTGCACAAAAGTGAAAGATGGGCGCATCATCCCCAAAACCCATCTCTATGAAACCCTCAAACCCTGTTTACGCTCCTTCAAAGCCCCGATGCTTTGAAAAGGCGGGCTTTTCCCTCATCGTCACGGTCACCCTGCTCATTCTGTTGTCCATGCTCAGCGTGGGACTACTGGGGCTTTCTTCCAATCAACTGCGCTCCACGCGGAGCCAGCAAATGGAATTCGAAGCCCGGGCCAACGCGCGGCTGGCACTCCAAGTTGCCATCGGGCAGCTGCAGAAATACGCGGGGCCGGACACCCGGGTGACCGCCAAAGCCGAGCTACTCAACGCGGGCGGAGCGACCCAAATGAATGCCAACGCCCTGCGCTGGACCGGGGTGTGGTCCAGTAATGACGACCACCTCGCAGGAGCTCCCGAACTGGGCAATGGGCAGCCGGTGTGGTTGGTCAGTGGCCGCACCGCTGGCCGCGCGGGCCCCACTCCCGACCAGGCTCCGGCAAGCTTTTCAACCGTGGGCAGCGGGGACGGTCCCCGCGAAGTCGCTCTCTTCTCCCCCGCCCGGCCCGGGTCCACCGCCCAATCGGTGGCCAATGGAAGTGGTGCGGGTGGCGTGTCTGAACATCAGGCCCTCACCGTAGCACTGGAGAGAATCCAATCGGCGGAAAACGAGATCACGGGCGCCTTCGGCTATGCGGTCTCCGATGAAAACCTGAAAGCCGCCATCAACCTCCCCTCCGAGGCCGAGGAACAGGTGCGGGCGCTCTACGCCAGCGCGGTCAATCCCCAGCTCAGCGCTCTGGAAGGAGGGCAACCCCTGCGAGACCTGAGCTGGTTCGATGACGACAAGGCCAAGGCTTACGCCTCTCTCGCCACTCTCGGTGCCAACAGCACGACCGCCCGGCGCCCCGAGGTCCACCTCGAGAACGACCTCACCGCCTTCAGCCGCAGCCTGTTGGTGGACGTGGCAGAGGGCGGGCTAAAGACCGACCTCACCCTGGGCCTCGAAAGCTCAGAAACCAATTTTGGAAAATTTCTCGCGGCCGCTCCCCACAACGAGCTCATTTTCCCTTCCTCGGAACAGTCGGGCGATCCCGGTGGCCCCCGCTGGGAACAGCTCCGCAACTTCCTCAACCAGCGGGTCGCGAGCCGCAACGCGGTGGTCAATGCCCAGCCCCCCAGCAACGACGATGCCGGCGTAGCTCCCGTCATTGCGCTCATGCAGTGGACCTTCAAGGTTTTCGCCGTTCCCCACGCCAACGGGACTCCGGTGGAGACCATTTCGATTGACGACGCCCGCAGCTACAATGGCGGAGCCACCTTCTACGCCTACTTTTGCCCCTCGCTGGTCCTCTGGAATCCCTACGATGTTGACATGGCCATCGGCGAGATATTCTACCAACACACCTTCCGCGGCATCCGCGCCTACTTGTCCAATGGCAGCAAATCCATCGAGATTTTTCCCAATGCCGGGCGACAGCCCTCCCAGAACGAGGGCGCGCCGGTGGTGAAGTATTCCCTCAATCCCGGCATCATCCCGGCGGGAAGCACCAAACGCTTCGGCGCGGAGGGCTACCGCCGCTACAGCGATGATCCGCAGAACAACCGCCTCACCGAGGTCTCCGACCTCTTGACCGTGGGAGGATTCTACTACGAAAAACCCGATGCCTCCTGGGACATCCGCAGCCTCTCCACCGCCCTCGTCGGCTTCACCGACAACTTCTGGAACGCCCACAGCTCTCTCAACGAGTCTCCCGATTTCGATGTCGAAACCAAACTGGTCTCCGTCAATCACGGAGGCTCCTGGGCCAACCTCATCAACGAAAATTTCAAGATCGACCTTTTTCTCATGGGCCGCTCCGATCTTCCGGGTCTGGGCAATCCCAATGCCCGCTTGAGCTATGGCGAAATCAACCCTCCGGTCAACGACCTCACCAATCCCGACTACCATCAGTCCAAGCACGAGTTACTCCTGGGCTTCCAATATTTCATCCCCTTCCCCCAGAGCGAACAGGTGGCCAATCCGCAGAGCTTCGTCAATTGGCGCAACGAAGGGGGCAAGTCCTTCCAAATGGACATCCTCAGTGCGGGCAATGTGCGCAGCCCCTTCTTCAACCGAATGGCGGTCAATGGCGACAATGGACAGAATGTGGCCCGCCCCTTCTCCTCTTCTCCGATTTATATCGCGGGAGCGGTCAACAACGGTCTTGGCTTTCCCCTGCAATCCTGGATTCCCTCCGGCTCCACGGGAGTGAATCTCGGCAACACCATCGACTTCGGGCTCGGAGTTTCCAAATATTCTCTCTTTGAGTATCCCAAGGAGGAAAAGGTTTTCCGCTCCATCGGAGAACTGGCCCAGGCCAACCTCTTTCACATCACCAATACTCTCAACGAGTGGGGTCAGAACATCACTCCCAACGCCTTTTACCCCACTTTCCCCATTGGCAACTCCTACTCACCCACCATCGTGCCTTTGGACCGGGAGGCCTATGACCACGGCCCCAATCATGCCGCAGGCCCGCAAGACACGGGCTATACCTACGACTACTCCTATGTGCTGAACAAGCACCTCTGGGACCGCTACTTCTTCTCCACCTACGACAAGGGGCCCCAGCGAGAAGAGCCCGAGAACCACCGCTTGCACTTCGAAAACAATGGCCGGGACCCCATCGAACCCCAAACCATTGCCGCGCACATGGCTATCGAGGGCGGTTTCAATGTCAATTCCGCTTCCCCCAATGCCTGGAAAGCCATTCTCGCCGCCTTCCGCGATCAGGAAGTGGCGGGACAGAAAAACAGTGGCACCGACCCCATGATTCGGTTTGACGATCCTCTCGGCCCTCCCATGGCAGAGTCCCCCACCACCGATGATCCAGCCGCTTACGAAGGCTACCGGGCGTTGACCGATGAGCAAATCGAGACCCTGGCCAATCAGATCGTTCGCTTCAGCGCCGAGCGGTCCTCCAGCCGTGGCCGCCCCGCTCTCTCCCTTGCGGAATTCATCAACCGTTCCCTGGAAGGCGAAGGACAGGGCAATCACGAGTTCGGCAGCTACGGCGTGATACAGCAAGCGCTCGATCACGACGACAACTCGGGATTCCCGATCAATGACGCCTTCGACGACACCAACGCCGGCTTCATCCTCAACAACCACACCCTCGTTTCGGAAGGGGCCATGGAAGCCATCGCCAACCGCAAGCTCAGCACCGGCATCCCCGGCTATCTCATGCAGTCGGACATCCTCGCGCGCATCGGCTCCGTGCTCACCGCCCGCGGCGACACCTTCAAAATCCGCGCCTACGGTGATTCCCGAGCGGCCGATGGCACCGTGCGCGCCAAAGCCTACTGCGAAGCCGTGGTGCAGCGGGAAATCGAGTATGTGGATGAGAGTAATTTGCCCTCCCACGACGATCCGGATACCTTGTCTGTTACCAATCGAAAATTTGGTCGCCGCTTTGCCCTCGTCAGTTTCCGCTGGCTCAATGAAAACGAAATTTAAGATGAAAAACCCATACCTCTCTTTCACCACCCTGTTTCAACTTCTCCTCCTCAGCCTGCTCCCGGCCCAGTCCGAGCGCTCAGCGATCTTTTTCTACACCGCCCCCGAGGCGCTCAGTCAGGATGCCAAGGCCAGCAGTCGCGCCAAGATCGAGTTCTACGTGCAGGGCGCGCAAGCGATGGAAAAGATCGAACTCTATCCCAACACCATCTCCTACCAGATCCCCCTCGCGGCGGAGGCCACTGCGGTGAATCTCTTCCGCCTCGATCCCAAGAGCACGGGGGAAGAGCCCGCCTACCTTCCTCTCGCCTCAGCTCAGCTCACTGATGCCGCGAGCAACCAATTGCTCTTCGTCGCACCCACCGGCAAACAATCGCTGCAGATGAGAGCCTACAACATTTCCGCCGAGGAAATCCCGGAGGACGCCCATTGTTTTCTCAATATCGCCAATGAAGACCTGGCTTTCCGCTGTGAAGGGCAACGGCGCATCATCCGCAATGGCGAACGCATGGTTTACAAAGCCAACAACCGCTCTGCCGACGCTCTGCGCTTCATTCTTGCCCGCAAGGAAGGCGAGCGCTGGAAGCCCGCCAAGTCCCACCTCATCAAACCCGAACCCCGGAGCCAAAAGCTTTTGTTAATCGTCAAAAACGGCTCCTCCCTCGGCTTTCGCAACCTGGCCTTGCATCAACCCCGCGAAGGCTACGACCTGGAAAGACAGAAGGAATACAACGAACCGGCCACTTTTGAAAATTAGGCGGGCCGCCACCATCGCGGGGGGTGGGGATTTGGCTGGCCTCCCCCCTTGTCCTTCTGATTTCTTTTCCGCGTGTCGCCTGACGATTTCGCCAACTTTGCCATTGCCTTCAAATCCATCCTCTTTGAAGGGGCTCCTTTCATTCTGCTCGGAACCCTCCTCTCCGGCTTTCTCGGGGTCTACCTCCCCGCCGGAGCGATGGAAAAATTGCTGCCCAAAAACAAATTCGCCGCCATTTTTGTCTCCGGTTTGCTGGGGCTTCTCCTTCCGGTCTGCGAGTGCGCTGTTGTGCCCGTCATCCGCCGCCTGGTCGCCAAAGGACTGCCGGTCAGCTGCGCCTTTGCCTACATGCTGGCCGCGCCCATCGTCAATCCCATCACCATTCTCTCCACCTGGAACGCCTTCCCCGACCTCGAACTTTGGCCCCAGCGCAGCGAATTTTTCACTTTCTCGCGGGTTTTCCTCGGCTACCTCGCAGCCATTTTGGTGGGATTGGCAGTCCTCCGCCTTCCCCTGCAAAGCATCCTGAAATCCCGCGTCCTGGCCCAAAACGAAGCTTCTTCCGGGCACCATCATCACCACGAACACGACCACCATCACCATGAAGGTGGGCAGAATCGCGTGGTTCTCGCCATGCGAGCCGCGCTCAAGGACTTTACCGACGTGGGAGTCTACTTCACCATCGGGGTCATCATCACCGCGCTCTTCAACGTCGGCATCGCCCCCGGAGCCGAGTGGCTGGAATCCATGGAAGGCTCACCCTTCGGTCAAACCGCCGCCTTCATGGTCCTCGCCTTTCTTCTCAGTCTCTGCAGCACCTCCGACGCCTTCATCGCGGCCACCCTCGCGGCCGACGCTCCCCGCACCGCCGCGCGACTGGGCTTCCTCGTCTTCGGCCCCATGATGGATGTCAAACTGCTCTTTCTCTACTCCACCATCATGAAGCCCCGCTTTATCCTTTGGCTGGCCCTCGCCCTCTTTCTCTTCGTGGGTCTCGCCGCCGTGGGATGGAGCGCCCTCTTCGAGCCCGACCTGTTGATGCCTTGACCCCACCGCGCCCCTTCTGAAGAACTCGGAGCAGGGGCGGAAAATCGGATTCCTCTCCAACCTGCCATCGACAGGCGGAGCAAAGAAAGTAGACTCCCCGCTATCGAACCCGCCGTTCTCAAGTCCCTCCTCACCGAAAAAGCCCTCGCCTTGGGCTTTGCCGAGCTGCGCGTAGCCCCCGCCATCCGGGCCCCGCACGCGGAGGCTTTTCAGGACTGGATCGCGGAGGGCAAGCACGGCGACATGGGCTGGCTGGAGCGCGACCCCGAACGTCGCAGCGATCCCCGCCACGTCCTGCCCGAGTGCCAGTCGGTGGTCGTTCTCGCCTTCAACTATCACACCGGCCCCCAGCCCCCGGCCAACTACCGCATCGCCAGCTATTCCTGGAACCGCGATTACCACGACCTCATCACGCCCCGGCTCAAGGAGCTGAACGCCTTCATGGAAGAGCATGGCGGCCGCCAGCGCTACTACACCGATACCGGGCCCGTGCTGGAGCGCGACTTCGCCAACGAGGCCGGCATGGGCTGGAATGGCAAGTCGACAGTGCAGATTCATCGTCGCCTGGGAACTTGGTTTTTCCTCGCCGACCTCCTCACCACCCTGGCCCTGCCCGTCGATGAAAAAGGCCGCGATTATTGCGGCAAGTGCACGGCCTGCATGAATGCTTGTCCCACCGGGGCC
The DNA here is from genome assembly GCF_016595415.1 of Roseibacillus ishigakijimensis. Taxonomy (GTDB): domain Bacteria; phylum Verrucomicrobiota; class Verrucomicrobiia; order Verrucomicrobiales; family Akkermansiaceae; genus Roseibacillus; species Roseibacillus ishigakijimensis. Next base: position 51,793 of record NZ_JAENIO010000002.1, on the reverse strand, counting down.
ATCACTTCGCCCCACTCCATGGATGCGCGGCGCTGCATCTCCTACCTCACCATCGAGCACAAAGGCCCCATCCCTCTGGAGCTGCGTCCGCTGCTGGGGGATCGAATCTATGGTTGCGACGACTGCCTGGCCATCTGTCCTTGGAATAAATTTGCGCAAATTTCGCAGGAAAGCCGCCTCCATGCCCGCGAGAGCATCTTTCAACACCGCTTGCGGGATTTTCTCGCCCTCAGCGACCCGGAGTTTCGCAGCCTCTTCAGCAAATCCCCCATCAAGCGCTCCAAGCGCCCTCGCTTTCTCCGCAATGTCTGTGTCGCTCTGGGCAATACCGGCACGGCGGAGGACCTGCCGGCCTTGCGACAGGCTGCCCAAGACCCCGATCCTCTCATTGCCGAGCACGCGGACTGGGCCATCGCGCGGATTCAGGATCGCGAGGACTCGCCCGGCTCATGATCCTGCGCCAACCCTTCTTTGCGAATTTGGCCCACATCCATCACCAATTTGCCGAGAACAATGAGGGCCAACAGAGGCCAAGCTCCCTCGAAAGCCATGGTGAGCCCTGCTCCGAAGATAATGGCGACGTGCAGGGCGATAACGTTTTTGTAGGGCTCCATCATGAGCTTCTGGACCTCCACCTTCTTGAATTCCCCCGTCAGCACGAAATCCTGCACGAAGGCCAGTCCACGCATGGCAAAAAGAGAGGCCACCGACCAAAAGCTGGCCGCCGGGAGGGCCAGCCAAGCGTTTTGCAGAACGAGTGCGAATAGTTGCACGAAGACCAGCGGCCCCAGCATCATATTGGGTTGGAAGGTCGACAGCACACTCCCCCCCTCGCCCCGACCGGTCAGCTCTAGCACAAAGAGGCCATGACCTCCGCAAAAGCCTCCGTAGTGAACCGCAAAAAACGCCATCACAAAAAGAGTGGCGGGCCAAACCGCACAACCGCCTTCGCGGGCTTGCCAAGCTCCCACAGTGAGCATCTTGAGCAATTGCCAGAAGCCGATGAGAACATTCTCCCACCAATAGAGCAGGACGATTTCGCGCGCGCTCCACCCCCACAGAAGAACGCCCGCCAGGGGAGCGACTGCGGCCATCACTGCCAGAAAATACCTGAGCCCCCTTGCGTTCATCGGTCCGCAGGCTAACAGCCCGCTGGATCCCCTGTGGAGTGTAAAATTCGGAGTCCAGAGTTCAAAATAAGAAATTCTGTTCCATTCGGTTCATTCTGTCCAAAAATCCCATCCCGAAAAAAATCCGGTCCCATCCTGTTCATTCTGGCCAAAAATCCCATCCCCAAAAAATCCTGTCCCCTCCTTTCCAAACATCACCACAAAAACCCCGTCCCCACTGAAACAATTTCGTGAACCCAGCTTCATTTCGTGCTTAAACCGCGCCGCCATGCTCGACATCAAGCTTCTTCGCGAGAATCCCGACCTAGTGAAAGACCGTGTTCGCCTTCGCGGCGGCGATGCCTACACCCTTGTGGATCAAGTCCTCGCTTTCGACGAAACCCGTCGCAAGGCCGAAACCGAGAAGCAGGCCTATCAATCCGAGCGCAAATCCCTTTCCAAGCAAATCGGAGCTCTCATGGGTCAGGGAAAAACGGACGAAGCGGAGGGCATCAAAGAACAAGTCCGCGTGATTGGGGAAAAAATCTCCGCTCTGGAAGCCCAATCCAACGAGGCCGACGAACAGCAGACCGCCCTGCTTCTTTCCATCCCCAATCTTCCCCACGAGGCTTGTCCGGTGGGCGAAGACGAGAGCGCCAACCCCGTGGTCCGCGAGTGGGGCGAAAAGAAAGAGCTCCCCGAGGCCAAGGACCATGTCCAACTCGCGGAAGCCCTCGGCCTCATCTCCTTTGAGGACGCGGTGCGCATCGCAGGCAGTGGCTACGCCGTCTATCGGGGCGCGGGAGCCCGGCTGCAGCGCGCCCTCATCCAATATCTGCTCGACCTCCAGACCGGAACCAATGGCTATGAGGAGGTCAATGTGCCTCACCTCATCAATCGCGAGTGCATGTTTGGCACCGGTCAGTTGCCCAAGTTCGAGGACGATATGTATGGCCTCAACGACGGGCAGACTTTTCTCGCCCCCACCGCCGAGGTGCCGGTGACCAATCTCTATCGCGAAACCCTGCTTGCGGAGAGCGATCTTCCCATCAAGATGACCGCGCACACCCCCTGCTTCCGCCGCGAAGCGGGTTCCGCTGGCCGCGATAACAAGGGCATCATCCGCATGCACCAGTTTGACAAAATCGAGCTAGTGCAAATCGCCCACCCCGAGCAGTCGATGGCCATTTTGGAAGAACTGACCGGGCATGCTGAAAGCGTCCTGCAGAGCCTCGGTCTCCACTACCGCGTCATTGAGCTGTGCACGGGCGATGTCGGTTTCTCGGCGGCCAAGACCTACGACCTTGAGGTTTGGGCCCCCGGTCAGGGCAAGTATCTGGAAGTCTCCAGCTGCTCGAACTTTGGTGACTACCAGGCCCGCCGCATGCGCTTGCGCTACAAGGACGGAGAAGGAAAAAACCAGTTCTGCCACACCCTCAACGGCTCCGGCACCGCCCTACCCCGCCTCATGGTCGCCCTCCTGGAGCAGTATCAGAATCCCGACGGCAGCATCACCTTGCCCGAACCCCTGCGCCCTTACTTTGGCGGAGAGGTCATCGCCCGCTAAGGGGCGAAGCGCACCCGAGCCACCCCGACGAGGGTGGCTGGGCCTTTGCCTGGCGGGAGTTCAGTAGGCTCCTTGCGAGTAGGTCAGCTCGTAGCTGTGGGTGTAGATTTCAAAAACGATGCCGAAGGGATCCTCGACGTAGACCATCCGGTAGGGCTTTTCTCCGGGATAGTATTCTCGAATGGGCATGCGCTGCTTGCCTCCATGGGCGACAATTTTTTCCACCAGTTTCTCAATTTCGGGGTCTTGCACGCAAAAGTGAAAGGTGCCCGTGCGCCAGTAATCGAAGCGGTCGGGCTTTTCATTGTTGCGAAACTCAAACAATTCGATGCCGATTTTATCTCCTGTCGAGAGATGCGCGATGCGGAAGGATTCCCAACCCCGGCCAAAAACATCGAGACACATCTGACCAATGGCGCTTTCCCCCTCCTCCACCACCTCAGTCGGCTTCATGATGGTATACCACCCCATGACGTTCTCATAAAAGGCCACCGCTTCATCAAGATTGGGCACCGACAAGCCGATGTGGGAAAATGTGCGTGGAAAAGTCTTCATCATCAATAGTTGTTAGCTCCCGCTAAGATAGCGAGCTTCGGGAAGAAGCAAGAGAAAGTCTCGCGCGCGGAAAGTTTCCGCACCCGACTCCTCTCTGGGTCCAAATTGACCGGGTCATCCCTTTTTCATTCCCCCTTCACCGTCTTTTCATTTTCGGGAAGCAATCTGGAGGAATGAAACGGCGTATTTTGGCATTTTTCTTCCTGGTCGGCCTTCTTACTCTCGGGGTCATGATACAAGTGGCCGGCCTGCGACTCACTTCTCCCGCCCGTGCTCAGCTAGAGGACCGGCATCAGGAAATGCTGCGGGATCCGGCGCGCCACGGCCTCTCCCTCACTGCGCGGGTGGCCCGGGATGGTACTCCCTATTTGCTCTGCCGGGGCCTGCCGGGCAGCGGTGAAAAGGGCCGGATTCTACAGGAACAGCTGCAAACTCGAGGGATCCGCTACCCGGCGGACAGTGGCACGCTTCTGCTCTTGCACGGGCACGGGGGCCGCAAAGAAAACCATCTCGCCATTGCGGAACGCTTCTGTGCCGCAGGGTTCACCTGCCTCATCCCCGATCTGCCGGCCCATGGGGACCACCCCGGCCCGGTGGCCACCTTCGGGGTGCGGGAGGTTCCCTTGCTGCAACAGCTTTTGCGCGAGGAAAACCTGCCGCAACCAGTGAGTGTATTCGGCCTTTCCCAAGGTGGCGCCATCGCCCTGCAGCTGGCTGCGGCCGAAACTGAGCACATTCAGGCAGTCGCGGCAGTTTCCACCTTCGCCTATCTGCCCGAGACGCTGCAGCGCGCGGCCCGCCGCCAGTCCCCCCTGCTGGGTGGATTGCTCCCTCTCGTTTCCTGGCAGATGAAACGGCGCCATCGCTTTACCCTGAGCGCCATTTCGCCCCAGTCGAGTGCCACCACCATCACGCAACCCTGCTTCCTGGCCCACGGGGCAGACGACCACTTCATTCCTCCCCAGGACAGCGAACGGATCTTTGCCAATCTCGCCAGCAAGGAAAAGACGCTCCGCCTCATCCCGGGAGCCGGACATAGCGACGTCCTCGCCAAAGGCCAGGAAATCTATGCCGACCTGACGGCCTTCTTTCTGGCAGCTGGCGCCGGGGCCCGCTAAGCTGGCGCCAATGACAATTGCCCTCGGTTCCGATCATGCTGGCTTTGCCCTCAAAGAAGTGGTCAAGGCCCACCTTCAAACCCGCCGCATAGAGGTGCTGGATTTTGGCACCGACTCTGACCAGTCGGTTGATTACCCGGATTTCGTGCGACCGGCGGCAGAGGCTGTTCCGGCTGGAAAAGCAGACCTGGCCATCGTCTTCGGCGGCAGCGGGAATGGAGAAGCCATTGTGGCCAACAAAGTTCCCGGCATCCGCTGTGGCCTTTGCTGGAATGCCTGGAGCGCGCGCATGACCAAGGAGCACAACAACGCCAATGCCATCGCCCTGGGCGGGCGCGTCGTCAGTGAGCAAGATGCCCGCGAAATCGTGGATCTTTGGCTCGACAGCGTGTTCGAGGGCGGCCGTCATCAGCAGCGCATCGAAAAAATCGAGAGCTGAGGCCTCACTGCAACTTGGCACGCAATCCGCCGAGGAAGTCCGCGACATCATCTTCGCTGGCCTCCTCCTGCATGAGGGCGGCGTGATCGATCTCTTCAATCCAATCGAAATCCAGTTCGCTGATGAAGCTGCTGGGCTCGCAGAGCACCTCCTCTCCCCATTTCACGCGGGACGAACAATAGGTCAGCGCCAGACGCTCTTGCGCACGGGTGATGCCGACGTAGAGCAAACGGCGCTCCTCATCGACAGTGCGTTCTTCCAGTGACCGCTTGTGAGGCAAGATGCCTTCCTCCAAGCCCACGAGGAAAACCACGGGATATTCCAACCCTTTGGCGGCGTGAAGGGTGATGAGGGTGACCCCTTTTTTGTCGGAAAGCTCGTCGTCCTTCTGCGGGTCGAGCAGGGTCTCTTCCAGAAAGGTCTGCACCGATTTGCCCTTGGCGGCAGCGCGGTCCATGCTTTCAAAAAAGCTGTCCAATCCCATCCGCCGCTGGTCCTTCTCCTTGTCAGTCTTGCTGTTGCGCATCAGCCAATCGACATAATCGCAACTTTCCAGCACCGACTCCAGCACCTCGCGTGGAGTCTCACCGTCCATCAGGCGCACGTGGGCCAGCTCGACGAGGGACTCGAACTCCGCGATGGCATTGCGAGCCCGAGTGCCGAGCTGAGCGAGGAAATCCTCGTCGTGCAGCGCCGTCCAGATGCTCGTGCCCCGTTCCCGGCTCCAGTCATTGGCCACCAGAGCGGTCGAATTGCTAATGCCTCGGGGCGGGGTATTGAGAATGCGCAAGAGGGGCACATCGGCATGGGGATCGGCAATGACTTGGAGAAAGGCGAGGACATCGCGCACCTCGCGCCGGTCGTAAAAGCTCTGCGCACCCACCAAGCGATAGGGAATATCCTTCTCGCGCAGGATCTGCTCCATTTTGCGAATCTGGGTATTGGTGCGAAAGAGAACGGCAAAATCTTCCCACGGCCGCCAGTTGGGATCCTCGGCAGTGGCCTCCATGAGGGAGCCCGAGCCCCCTCCCAACATGCGCTGCACGGCAGCATCCATTTTGGGTTCGGCCTTCTTGCCTCCCTTGCCCTTTTTACCGAGACGGCGCAGCCGCTTCATTTCATCGGCCACCCACTCGGCCTCTTCTTCCTCGCCTGCAAAGGAGACCAGCTGGATGAGGTCACCCCCCGGGATGGTGGCCTTCAGCTCCTTCTCACGGCGACCGGCATTGCCCTTGATGAGCTTGTTGGCCACCGAGAGAACGGCCTGGGTGCTGCGGTAGTTTTCTTCCAGCAGAATGATCTCCGGATCGGGGAAAAAGCGTTCGAATTGCAGAATGTTAGCCACCTCGGCCCCCCGCCAACCGTAGATGCTCTGGTCATCGTCGCCAACAACGCAGACGTTGTAAGGAGTCCCCACCAGATTGCGCAGGAGATTCATCTGCAGGGCATTGGTGTCCTGAAATTCATCAACCGTGACGTAGCGGTAATGCTCCTGCCACTTGGCCCGCTCGTCACCATGTTCCCGGAGAAGTTGTTCGCCCAGCAAAAGCAAATCATCGAAATCCACGCAATTGCGGGCCCGCAATTCGTTTTGATAGTCAATGGCAATGGCTTTGATGAGTTCATCCTCGATGGAATCAAATCCCACCGGACTATTTTTGGCCTTGGAGACTGCGGAGAGCACTTCCGCCGGCTTGATCTTTTCCTTGAGTCCGCCCCGTTTGACGATGAATTGCTTGATGAGGGCCTGCTGATCCCCCGGGGTGCAGATGGAAAAATTCTTCTTGTATCCCAGCTTTTCGATTCCACTACGCAACAAGCGCACGCAGAGCGAGTGAAAGGTGCAAACGGTCAGTTTGTTCGCCGCTTTTGCACTCACCATTCCAGCCACCCGCTCCTGCATCTCACGGGCCGCTTTATTGGTGAAGGTGACAGCCAAAATCTGCTCCGGCCGCACCCCCTGATCGAGGAGATTGGCCATCCGGCAAGTCACCGTGCGGGTCTTGCCCGTGCCAGCGCCCGCCAGGATCAAAACGGGTCCATCCAGCGTCTCGACAGCTCTTCGCTGGGCAGTATTGAGCTGCCGAATATCAAATCCCGCGGCCACGCGTTGGAATTAGTGGGATTCCTCTTCCTTCTGCCCGTGATCGTCGTGGCCTTTGCCATGGTCATCGTGGCCTTTGCCGTGGTCTCCATGCTCGCCATGACCACCATGGTCATCACCGTGGTGAACGTAAAGCTCCTTGGTGCCCATATTGCCATCGGTCGATTCCCACTCGTGGCGATCACAAGCGCTCAGAAACAAGGCGGCAGCGGCAGCAGACAGGGAAAGTATTCTCATCGCGCTCCTCATACCGCAGCCCCCCGCCCTCGCCAACTCTGAATCGCCCCTCTTTTCGAGTGGTGACGAAGTTTTTTTACCGCTCACTCCCACTCCCGGACTTGGAGGCGGAAAAATTGCGGGCTGGCCAGCTCCTCACTCAGCACGATCTCCTCCAAGCCCTTGTCCCTTTGCCCAACTGCGCCAGTAGCCACGTCCAGGTCTTGCCAAGTCTGCAAATCCACCGACTTCTGCAGCACGACTTGCTGACCCAAAAATTCCGCAAAAACCGGCCGCGAGTAAGCCATCTCCACCCGCTCTTCTCCGAGGCGGAGACGAATCACCGGGTCCGTTTCCGCCTCATTGCCCCGCCGGCCCAGCAGATATTCCAGCTCGTTCACCAAGCCGTCACCGTCTGAATCCTCCCCCCGACCCGGCAAGCCAAAGGGAAAATTCGCGGCCCTCCAAGTCTCGTAGCTCTGCACCACCTCGGCGGAGTGAAGAGAGTCCTTCGGCGCGCTACCGTCCGCCTGGAGACTGGCGGCCAACTCGAAGAGATAAGAATCCGGCCCTCCAGTCAGGAAGGCCACCGTCACCACACTGCTCTCCCCGGCCTGCAAGCGAGCCCGGCGCGCACCACCCTCACCGAGAAACCAGCCTTCCCCCTGAACCAGGTGCGCCCCTTCCCCCCTTCCCGGAGTGAGAACCAGCCGCACATTGCGAGCCTCCACGGCAGAATCGTTGCGGACCTCGCAGCTGACCCGGAGTTCGCGTTCGGTGAAAACCATTTCCGCTTCCAGAGTGAGCTGCCAGGTGAGGGCCGGGGCCCCCGGATAAACGCGCTTGGCCGCATAACCCTGCCCGGCGAGCACCGCGTCTATCGCCTCCAGGTAATGGGGCACGAAGGTGTCGAAATTCGTTTGACGAGAATGACTGCCCACGGTGACGGTTTCGATCGCCGAATGAGTGCCCACCAAGGCGAATCCAACCTCGGTCGCGACCACGCTCGGTCCCCCCGAATCTCCTGAAACCAACCGGACATCGTCTCTAGCCCCGTTGCTGTCGCGATAGAGGAAAGTAAATCCCCGCGTCTCCAGCGCCCCCTCACCAAAGAAATCACTGAAGTCCCCAATCTCGGCAAGGATCCCTTTTCCAGCCCGCGAATCCTTGCCGCTGACAATCAGCTCGCGGCCCTCGTAGTCCCTTTCCCCGGCTAGATTGAGAATGGGCACCACCGAGATCGAGTCCAGAGGAGCGACAGCCTCGGTGAGTTCGCCTACAAACAGATCGCTAGGGCTCGTCCCGGAATCATGCGGAATGGCCGCCAAGGTCCCGATGGTGAAGGTTCGGGGGACTCCATCACGGCCGACAAAGCGGACTTCTTGCCCCGGGGACGGTCGGAAATGCTGCGCTCCCACGAAGTGCCGGGGCGAAATCAAGGTGAAGTGCTTACGAGGATCTTCCACACTCCAACCAAAGCCCGACCAGTCCTCTGCCGCCAAAAAGAATTCCTCGTTGGCAGCTAGATCCGCGGGAAAGTCGACGAAGCGGTCGTGCCGCGCCGGTTCATACTCCCGGATCTCCTCCCCAAATAGGGCCCCTTCGCAGAAAAGGAGGGCCAGCCAAAAGCCATCTTTCATCATCCGCACTTGCCCCAAGGTAACGGCATGCCCGCTTTTGGCCCGCACTTTCCACTAAAAGGACTCATTTCCCACTTGGAGCCAGCCCGTCTTCGGGACCATTCTTCGCCCGTGCCCACTCCCGAACAACGTGCCCGCCTGAAGTCGCTCATCAAAGGACTCGATCGCGTCCTCGTCGCCTATTCGGGCGGGATTGATTCCACCCTCGTCCTCAAGCTGGCACACGATTATCTAGGTGAAAACGCCGCCGCCGCCATTGCCGTCTCCCCCTCCTTGGCGGGACACGACCTCGCTGACGCGCGACGGGTGGCGCAAGAGATCGGCTGCCAGCTGATCGAGCTCTCCTCTACCGAAACTGAAGATCCGCGCTATCAGGTCAACAACCCCGACCGCTGCTATTTTTGCAAAACCAACGTCTACGACACCCTCATCGACCATGCCGGCGAAGAAGGCTATCGCTGGATTCTCGATGGCACCAACTGCGATGACCTCGGCGACCACCGCCCTGGCCTGCGCGCCGCCCGCGAGCATGGGGTGCGCTCCCCCCTGCAGGAATGCGGCTTGGGCAAAGAGGCCATCCGCACCTACGCCAGGGAGCTGGGACTGAGCAATTGGGACAAACCGGCCAACGCCTGCCTTTCCTCCCGCATCCCCTACGGCTCCACCGTGACTCCCGAAAAACTCTCCCAGGTCGAAAAAGCGGAACTCATCCTCAAGACCCTCGGCTTTGTCGGGCATCGCGTGCGGCACCACGACACCATCGCCCGCCTGGAGCTCTCCGCTGATCAATTCAATAAGGCCATTGCCCAGCACGCCGAGCTGGTGGAGGCCCTCAAGCCCCTGGGCTTCCTCTACATTACCCTCGACCTCGGCGGCTACGTCTCCGGTTCCCTCAATCAATCATTGCCTTCTCCTTCTTGAATCCTCCACCTCCCCAGCCTTGCAGGAAGCATCACCCATTGTTGAACTAGCGAAGAACGAACAACTCACCTCTGCAATTCTTCAAAGCAGATGGGAGCGGCTATACTCGTCGATCACCCTGACCCGCTCAAAAGACTACCTGAGCCGCATCTCCAACCTGGAACTACCGATCTTCAAGGCCCCGACAAACTATCTGTTAGTCGCTGAAGTCAGGGGCACAAAGACCTACTTCACTTCGATTTATCTGAAATATTCGAACAGTCGCTTGAAAATCGATCCCGACTGCAACTGCCCCGTAGGACTCGCATGCAAGCATTCGGCGGCCTTACTCCAATATTTAATGAAAGAACTGGACCACCATCTGAAAAGAGGCCAGCAAGGAACGGGGGACGAGCTCTCGCCCGCGTCCCTGCTTTGGTTGGAAAGCTTGTCCGCAGACGGGCCGAACGACTCATCTGGCGGAAACAAGAACAGGCCGAAAACCTCAATATTGAGCTATTGTTTGGAGTGCGAGCCCTACGCTCACTCGCCTTATTGGTCCCTTCTGCTCCGTCCCGCGACTCTCACCAAAACGGGTCAGATAAAGCCAAAAAACAACGAATCGCATTACACGCCCACTCGTATCCCCAAGTATTTCGACAAGGAAGACAAGGTTCCCTCTCTGCAATACTTGGCTTTGATCAATGAAAGTGGCCTTTATGCCAAGCCCGCCATCCAGGGGGAGGGGTGGGCCGAGATCATCCTGCAGGCCTTGGAGCGCAACCGTCTTCTGATTCGTCCAGATGCTCTCGAAAAACATTGGGAAGTGGTCACAAGCGGTGCCCCAATCTCTGTCAAACCGAACTGGCACATGACAGCGGAAGGGCTCTCCCAACCCATTCTGGAAATTCCAGAGAATCACCACCTGTTCTTCTGCCAACCACCCCTTGCACTCAATTTCACCGACTTCAGTCTTCACCCGGTCGAGTCCCCCTTTTCGGTCTCCTTTCTCGAAACCTGGCAATCAGGACCAGCCTTCCAGCCAACCGAAGCCCAAGCCCTTTCCCGGCAATTGGCCAACCGACAGGACGCGAAAGAAATTCCCACTCCCCGCGAGTTGAAAAAGGAAAAACTTCCCGCCACCTCCCCCCGACCACATCTGCACATTCACCTTGGCGAGCCCCATCGCTGGTTCCGCAGCGAAAATATCCTCGCAAGCCCGACCTTCCGTTACCACCACAGTCCACTCCAAACGCCCTTGACCTCTCGGCAATCCCTGAGCCTCGATTGGATCGCCGACGACACGAACTTCTCCACCCCGCGAAATCGCAAAGAAGAAAAAAAGCGTCTCAAAGAACTCGCATCCTACGGACTGGAGGCCATCACCAACGCCATTAGAGAAAGCGATCTCGACCCCACTTATCGCTCGGCTTATTTCTACGAGCCTGATGATTCCTTAAGCCCCAAGATGGATTGGCTGCAATTTCTCTCCCGCCAACGCCCCGAACTGGAGCAAGCGGGATGGACGATAGAAGTGGCTCCCGAATGTGGTTTGAAGGTTCGGGCCATTTCAGACTTCACGCCAGCCTTGCAGGAGGATCCCGCCCACGGGATCGACTGGTTTCAGTTCGACTTCAGCGCAGACGTGGAAGGAGAGCCCCTTTCGCTCATTCCCTACATCGCTTACGCCATCGAGACCGACCTCTTTGAGGAGGAGGGACGGGAAGCTCTCCCCGATCCCTTGCCCCTCCCCCACCCCGAGGAGGAAGAAGGCTATCTGGCCTTTCCCCGGGATCGCTTCCTCGATATCTGCCAATCGGTCGCACATCTCTTTATAGGCCGTGAAGTCGATGGCAACCAGCCGCTCACAATCGACCGCATTGCCGCTGCCTCACTGGCCCATGAGCTGAACCTCAATGCCGATCAGATCATGAAAGATCTGGCTGCCTTTGGTCAAAAACTGGCCGGAATCACTTCCCTGCCCAAAAAGGCACCGCCAAAAATGCTCCAGGCGGAACTCCGTCCCTATCAGCTCGAAGGCTACCGTTGGCTCCGCTTTCTCGCCGAAAACAAGCTCAATGGCATCCTCGCCGACGACATGGGTTTGGGGAAAACGGTGCAGACTCTCGCCTTCCTGGCCAGTCTGCCCACCGGCCCAGATACTCCTCCCTCCCTCATCGTCGCCCCGACCAGTGTGATCACCAATTGGCTGGCCGAAGCAAAACGCTTTACCCCAGGCTTGCAAACCCTCCTGCTCCAAGGTCAGGAGCGGAAAGAGAAATTTCCTGATATTCCCAAGGCTCATCTCGTCCTCACCTCTTATCCTCTCCTCCATCGCGACCGGACCATCTTTTTGGGGCAGCAATGGAATGCCGTCATTCTCGACGAAGCGCAGGCCATCAAAAATGCGAAAACCCACGCCGCCCAAGTCGCTTGTCAACTGCAGAGCAAGCACCGCTTCTGCCTCTCAGGCACTCCGATGGAGAACCACCTCGGGGAACTTTGGTCGCTTATGAACTTTGCCATGCCCGGCTATCTGGGCAATAGTAAGACCTTCCAAAGCACCATTCGCAAACCCATCGAGCAGGAATCCGACAGCATGGTGCAGGCGACTCTCAATCGCCGGGTCGCCCCCCTCATTCTTCGCCGCACCAAAGACGAGGTCGCCCTCGACCTTCCCGAAAAAACCGAAATCCTTCATCACATCGAACTCTCGAAAAAGGAGCGCGATCTCTACGAATCCGTGCGCGCCTCCATGGACAAAAGGGTCCGCGAGGCACTCGCCGCCAAAGGACTGGCCAAATCCCACATCATCATTCTCGATGCACTTCTCAAATTGCGTCAGATTTGTTGTCATCCCAGGTTGCTCAAGACTCCCGGGGCGCAGAAAATTGCCACCGGGAGCAAGATGACCTACCTCACCCAAGACCTCCTCCCCGAACTTTTTGCCGAAGGCCGACGCATCCTCCTTTTTTCCCAGTTCACCTCCATCCTCACCCTTCTCGAGAAAGAGCTGCAGAAAGAAAAAATCCCCTTTCTCAAGCTAACCGGACAGAGCAAAAAGCGGGCGGAACTGGTTGCCACTTTTCAAAATGAAAACATCCCCATTTTCTTGATTTCTCTCAAAGCCGGTGGCACCGGACTCAACCTCACCGCCGCCGACACCGTCATCCACTACGATCCCTGGTGGAACCCGGCAGCCGAAAATCAAGCCACCGACCGCGCTCACCGCATCGGACAGCACAAAGCGGTCTTCGTCCACAAGCTCATCTGCCAAGGCTCCATCGAAGAGCGCATTGTCGACCTGCAAAAGCAAAAAGCCAAACTGGTGAAATCCCTCCTCTCCAAGGAAACCACCCGCTTGCAAATCGATAGCGAGACCCTCTCCCATCTTCTCTCCCCTCTCGCACAAGGATAAGAAGACTTTGCCTGGGAGAAGGGCAATCTAAACAGTTGCCCTTCGGCCCGAGCCGCTCCACGCTAATCGCCATGAACGAAGAAATCGCCCTCACTCGCGAAGTCAACGCCATCCAAATCCCTTCTGGCGACACCATCACCCTGCCCGCCGGCACCCCGGTGGTGATCACCCAGACCCTGGGCGGAACTTACACTGTCGCGACTTCCGCCGGGCTCGCCCGCATCTCCTCCGATGACACCGATGCTCTCGGAATCGACCTCGCCGATAAGGAAAAAAAGGCGGAAGAAGACGCCGCCCTGGCCGATGCCCCCTTGGAAGACCGCATCTGGCACCAGATGAAACAAGTCTACGACCCCGAGATCCCCGTCGACATTGTCAACCTCGGCCTTGTCTACGATTGCGCCATCGATGACAGCGATCCCACTGCGGTCAAGGTGCACGTCAAAATGACCCTCACCGCCCCCGGTTGTGGCATGGGCCCCGTCATTGCCGCCGACGCCCAGGCCCGCATCATGACCCTCGAAGAAGTGGAAAATGCCGAAGTGGAAGTGGTCTGGGAGCCCGCCTGGAACCAAGACATGATCTCCGAGGAAGGCAAAATGAAGCTGGGCATGATCTAACCCGACCCCAGCCCTGCGGGTGCGGAAAAACGCTGGCTCCGTGCTCTTCCCCGGTGCCGGCCCGCATCCTCACCCCAGAATTTTCAACGCGGTTTGCATCGCCTTGTTTTGGGGCAAACTAGAAGCCCGATCGCTCATCTTGGAGGCAAAGGAGAGAAACTCTTCCAAGTCCGCCATCTGCTGGTGAAAGGCCTTCGCTTCCTCGCACTCGAGGCCTTCGCTCTCTTCCTTGCAACGGGTGAGCACCGCGAGCGCGGGATCGAGTTCCCGCCGTTTGCGCTCGCGGAGAATAAGACGAAACATCTCCCAGACGTCCTTTTCCGCTTCGAAAAACTCCCGCCGCTCGCCTTTTTTCGTCACGATACGAAGTAGACCCCAATTAACCAGTTCCTTGAGATTGGTGTGGGCATTGCCCCGGCTGATGTCGAGCTCAGCCATGACTTCGTCGGTGCTCAGGGGCTCCACCGCCGTCATCAGCAGGGCATGAATCTGAGCCATGGTGCGGTTGATTCCCCACTGCGAGCCCATCACCCCCCACTGAGAAACGAAATTTTCCCTCGTTTGCTTGAACTTCTCCGCGCTGCCACTCATCTTTTTCAGAATTTCCTGAAAAAAGGGAGAAAGTCAACCCCTATTGGTTATTCGGCTCGCTGACCGGCATATCCTTGGCCAAGCGGTCGGGGGCGACCAATCCTGCGGAGAGAAGGAGCTTGGTGGCTTCCTCCACGGTCAGTTCACTCTCTTCCAATTTGTCTTCTTCCACCACGATGACGAATCCAGTTAGAGGGTTCGGGCTGGTGGGAATGAAGATGGAGGTCACCTCGCGGCCGGTTTTGGCATTTTGGAAGGTGCCGGTGACAAAGCCCAGCAGGCGGCAGCCCGGACTGGGATACTCCACCCAAGCCACCCCCTTGAACTTGCGGGCTCCCCCCATGTCGCGGAAGGCATCGACCCCCTGTTTGATGGTGGAGTAGAAAAAGCCCATGAAGGGAACGCGGGTGAGGGCACCATCCATCCAATTGACGACGGCCTGTCCCGGGCGATTGGTCACCGCCAATCCGACGGCACCCAGAAGAATCAAGGGCACAAAAAACCAGATGAACTGGGGCAATTCCTGAAGGCTGGAGAGCCAGCCATCATCTGCCAAGCCACTGATTTGCTCAAGACTCCCGAGTGAATCTCCTTCATACTCGATGCCCCGGAACCAGTCGAGGGCCCGGGCAATGCCCAGAATGAGAGTGCGGCCGACCGCTAGCAGGGCCTGATAGATCCAAGAGAGAAGAAACACCGTGCCCACAATAGGAATCACGGTAGCAAGCCCGGCTAGCAATAGGCTGAAAACTCGTTTGGCAAAACTGGTCTTGGGATGGTCGTCGTGTTCGGCTGACATTCGTTTCGGTGGGGAAAGGGACACTGCCGCGCCCCTTTATGCAAGGCAATCATTGTGGAGGATCGGGCAGCGGCAATTGTCCTCCCCGGCGCGCGGACCATTCCACCCCCACGATAAGCAGAGCCCCGGCCACCATGGCCGCAAAGGCAGCCCAATCCGCCGCCCGATCGAGCTGGGGAAGAGACCAATTGCCATAACCAGCCACGATAATCTCCTCGTCTTCAGAGAGATTCTCCTTCACCTGCGCAAGCGTGCCGGGGCGACTCTCCAAGGTCCGCTCTGCGGTTTTGACCACCACCAAACCCTCCAGGTCACGCTTGGGCAGTTCCTCCTTCCACGGCCAGATAACGGCCAGCGAACCCAGCACGAAGCCCGTGATCAAGCCCACTGCTTCATTGTGATAATTCTTAAACAACCAGTTGAGCACCCGCGAGAGGACGATGAGCCCTACCACCGCCCCGATACCCACGGGGATGAGAATGGGCAAGGCTTCCCCCAGTTGCAGACCGGAAAGCGCGCTCACCGAATCGAGCATGATGAGTTTGTAATTGCCCATCAGCACGAGCACAAAGGAGCCACTGAGACCGGGGATAATCATGCTGCACATGGCTACCACTCCGCAGAGCCCGAGGTAAACGGGATGAGTGCTCTCTTGCGCGGGAGTTAAAAAAACAAGGGAAACCGCGAGCGCGCAGCCCACCACCCCGAGCACGATCACCAGCGGGCTCCAGCGCGTCACCATCTTGCCCACCAGGGGAATGGAGGCCGCGATAAGACCGAAGAAAAAGGCCCAGACCAAGACGGGATGATTGGCAAAGCCCCAACCCAGCACCTTGGCCAAGGTCACGATGCTCACCACCGCCCCCACTCCCAGAGCGAGGAGAAAAAGCAGGTCCACTTTCGCCGCGGCCTCCGCCAGCTTTCCTTGCAACAGCAGCCGCACGGTCGCGACGTCGAAGTTCTTGAGGGCCGAAATGAGCCGCTCGTAAATCCCGGTGATGAAAGCAATCGTTCCTCCCGAGACACCGGGAATGACATTCGCTGCTCCCATCGCAAAGCCCTTCAGGGCGGTCATGACAAATTCGCGCACGCGGCCAAACAAGACGGGAACGAGGCGAAATGCAATCCCGCAGGCTTTACCCTTCGGAAAAATGATTTGATTGACTGTAACCAACCATTTACTCAGGATTGATATCTAGCCACTCAGCTAGTCGTTTCTCAACTACACACATCCTCATGAATTCCCGGCGCGCTTTTCTCACCATGAGCCTGGGAGCGACAGCTACGACTGCGCTCTTTGCCCCTCTTCCTCTTCTCGCGAAGGGCCCTCTCCCAGCCGTTTCATGCGGGCTCCAGCATCTGGCAAGCTTCCGCATCACCGGAAAAGATGGGTCGTCACTCAGCGCCCGCGTAGACACCCGGGAATTTGGGCAATTTATCCAAAGCGGAGGACAAATCACCGCCGAGGGCGCCATCCAGGCACAGGGCTGCGTCCTCCGGTTCAGAAACTCCGGACACGACATTGAGCTCCATCTCGTCTGACACCCCAGCCCCCCTTTCCAGAGGGCTTCCTTCTCTCACTATCTGAATTTTAACAACACTGCTATGGAACCATTTATCGGACAAATCATGTTGATCGGCTTCAATTTCCCCCCTCGCGGCTGGGCCCTTTGCGACGGACAACTCCTTCTCATCTCACAACATCAAGCTCTCTTCTCCTTGCTGGGCACCACTTATGGAGGCGATGGCGAAACCACTTTCGGTCTTCCCGATCTGCGGGGTCGCGCCCCCATCCATGTCGGTTCGGGACCGGGTCTCACTCCCCGGCGAATCGGGCAAAAAGGAGGAAGCGAAACAACCATTCTCACCGCCAACAATCTGCCCCCTCATTCCCATTCCTTCTCCGGCTCGGCCTCCTTGAAAGCGTCCTCGACCCTGGGTGATGAGGACACCCCCACGGGGAACTACCCTGCCGCCAATAGCACGGACGAAGATTTCGCGGCCGCGGCAGACAGCACCATGGCCGCCGATGCGGCGCCCGTTTCCGGCACCATCGGCGTGACGGGCGGCGGACAAGCAGTCGACAACATGCAACCTTTCCTCGCCATGAACTATATCATTGCTTTGCAAGGCATCTTTCCAAGCCCCAGCTGAAGCAATTCCAGGCTCATGATTCCGCACTCTCTCTCTTTCGGCCTCGGCCTTCTCGTTCTCGCTTTCGGGGTCTCCCCTTCGCGCGGAGCCGAGCTCGCCCGCGAATCCTTCGACGACACCCCGGGGGACAACTGGGGCTACACGGTGGGCCCGGAGCCCGAGTTCGACGACGGGCTCTACGACTTTTTCACCGTCCTGCCCAATGACGGCTCGCGCTTTGCCGTGCTGGGAGAGAGCGAGGACAACTTCGTTTTCGCAGTCGAAGACCTCGACGCCACCGTGACCCCGGCCGGAACGCTGGCTTGGGTGCAGACCAGTGGATTCGACCTCAACTCGTCAACCAACACCTGGGTCGAGATTCGCTTGGCCGCTCCCGGGGACTCGGCGGGCGTGGCGGGAGCGTTCACCGCCTTTGATAACCCCACGGAATATGATTTTGGCGGTGCCGGAAACGAACAGTTTACCGACCGGCTGATCGTGGAATACTCCGCCGACGGGGTCACCTTCAGCGAGGTGGTCCGCTTCCACGGCGAGTCTCACAATGGGTTGCTCACCCGCAGCGACACCTTCCCCGGAGTGCAACTCTCCGCCGACCTGGGAGGGAGCGACTTTTCCCTCCTTTCCTTCCCGGTAACGCCAGGCCCGGCGGCCACCGTGCGGGTCTCCTTTTTTTCCAATAGTTCGGGCGAATTCTTCGCTCTCGACAGCATCGCTGTGCAAGGGGATCCCGCCGTCATGGCCCGGCCCGGGATTGCCGGTTTCGATGACAGCGAACTCGTTTACACCGAGGGTGACGGTCCCGTCCTGCTGGCCCCGGCGGTGAGTCTGAGCGATGCGGACTCTCCCACTTTGCAGCAGGCCCGCATCTGGTTCGAGACAGGATTCCAAGAGACGGAAGACATTCTGGCAGCCACCTCCACCGGAGCACTGGGCGAAGAGGACATCGTTTTCTCCGTCGACAGCGGCGAGCTGACCATCGCCGGCCCCGCTCCTTTGGCCGACTTTCAGGCACTTCTTCGCACTCTCACTTACGAAAACAGCGAGAGCACCAATCCCGCCCTGCCTCACCGGCGCCTGGCCCTGGAGGTGACCGATGACCAGGGCAATCGCTCCCTGACCCGGTTCCGCCCTCTCACCTTGGTCAATCCCTACCAAATCCATTCCCTGCCCTTTGAGGAAAGCTTCGAGAGCGAGGGGCAAGGCGTGCGCTATTTGGCCGCGGGATTGCTAGGCGATCCCACTGACGACGACATTTTCGGACGCGTCGAGCCCAATTTGCCCGGCCTTGATGGCTCCTTTGCTTTCGCGGGAGAAGATATCAGCCTGGCCGAACCCCTGGAGCATATCGACTTTCTTCTTGATGGCAGCGGACAGAGCAACCTGACCCTCGATCTGCTGGTCGCCGCCCCCGATGGCACAAACTACGACAGCGGTGATTTCATCGAAGCCCGGGTGAGCGAAGATGGCGAGAACTGGACCACGGTGGGGGCCTTTCATGCCCGGTCCGCGAAGGGGAACCCGGTCGGCGGGACCGTGCTGGCCGAGGATCTCGATCTGAACGGCTCGGGCGATGTGGATGGAACCGTGCTCGGCGCGAGTTTTCAGAACTTCCAGTTCGCCCTGCCCGAGGCGGGAGTCTTTCACCTCCGTCTCGTCCTGCAGAGCAACGCCAACCACGAGCGCCTCCTCGTGGATCACCTGCGGGTGACTGCGGAACCGGTGGAGATTTCCATTGCCGATGCGAGCGCGGACGAGAATGAGGACTCCCTGATTTTCACCCTGACCCGCAGTGGGCCGGGAGGCGAAATCACGGTCGACTACTCCACAGCGGCAGGGACGGCCTTGGCGGGTGATGACTTCACGGCAGTGACGGAGGGAGAAGCCACTTTCGCGGCTGGCGAGCTGACCACTACGGTTGCCATTCCCCTTCTCGATGATTCTATGGTTGAGCGGGATGAAACCTTCACCCTGACCCTGGCCAATGCCAGTGCGGGCACGCTGACCGATGTCCAGGCCACGGGCACCATTCGCAATGACGACAGTGCCAGCCTCGAACTGACGGTCGCTCCTTCCTCCGTCATCGAGCGCGACACGGGCACGTCCACGGCAACCTTCACGGTCTCGGTGACCGCTCCCCTCGATGTTGATTTGGAGATTTCGCGCTCCTTGGGTGACGGGGCAACGGCCACTGCCGGGGAAGATTACGCCGCCTGGCCTGCAAGCAACCTGTTCTTGGCAGCCGGGACCACCAGCACGAGCTTCCAGGTGACGATCTACAGCGATCATCTCACTGAAGGCAATGAAAGCATCCCCCTCACCATCGCCGCTGTTGATACAAAGGAAAGAGCCCTGCTGGCCGGCACCCTGGCGCGGACTTTGCTCATCTTGGACGACGACCCGGCCTTCAACGTGCCGCCCCGCTCCCTGGGTTTCGTGGATGGACTCAGCGCCAAAATTCGCCTGGCCGACTTGCTGGCCGGTGTCAGCGGTGGCGAGGAAGGACGTGAATTTTCGCTAGTGGGATACAGCGAACTGGCCACGAGCGACGACGGGAGCAGCCTGATAGAAAGTGAGGGCTGGCTCATCTTCACCCCCGGGAATCCACATAACGGCAATTCCTTCACTTACACCGTGAGTGACGGTTATCAGGAATTCTCGAACACGGTCTCCTTCTTCCCCGGCAATCTGGAGTTGGGACGGACCTCCAACCTCTTTCCGCCCGAGGTGACGGAGGCGGGTACCGTTGTGCGCGGAGCGGGTATCCCGGGTCGCCGCTATCGCTTGCAGGCAAGCAGTAGCCTGCAATTCTGGGAAAATATCGGCGAAGTCGTGACCTGTCCCGTAGGAGGGATCATGACCTTTACCGACCCTCCCCCGCAGGAGGACTTCGTTTTTTACCGCCTGATCGAGGCCCCGGAGGCTCCTTAAGCCACCGGCTAGCTGGCCTTTTCGCCCCATTTTCACCACTATGAGAATCCACGCTCTTCTTCTCCTCTCCACCGTCAGTCTCCCTGCCGCCAGCACCCTGGTATTGAGCGATCCAGCGGGGGTCAGCATCCCCGATGGCACTCCCACCGGGGTTTTGCGCAGCCTGACTTTCACGGCTCCGGAGCAAATTATCACCGGAATTTCCGTCGACCTCGCTCTCTCGGCCCCGGATGGAGAAAGCACCTTTCTTGGCGATCTTTATGTCTACCTCACCGATGGCACCCACCTCGTCACCTTGCTCAATCGCCCGGGGCGGGATGGCAGCCGTCCCTTCGGCTATGGCGACGAGCAAGGGCTGGACGTCACCTTCCAAGTGGGGCTGGGAAGTGATATCCACACCTATCGGGAAACGGTCACCGGAGACGCGGCCACCCCTTTGCCGGGAACCCTGACGGGCACTTTCACCCCCGACGGGCGCCTGAGCGATCCCGGCAGCGTGCTCACCAGCGACCCGCGGGAGAGCACTCTCAGTGATTTTGTGGGCTTCTCCGCCGACCGCACCTTCAGCCTGTATGCGGCGGACTTCTCCACCGGCGGGCTGCACACCATTGACTCCTGGTCCCTCACCTTGACCACGGTTCCGGAGCCTTCCAGCACTCTTCTCGCAAGCCTTGCTCCCGTGATTTTGCTGACACGGCGGCGCCGCTAAGGAGGGATTTTGCTTCGCCCGGAGGGGAAAAGTGATCCACACTTCCGCCGCGATATGAGTGATTTTGTGAACAATCTGTTTGGTTTGGAGGGCAAGGTGGCCGTGGTCATTGGCGGCACGGGCGAACTTTGCGGAACGATGGCCTCGGGTCTGGCGGAAGCCGGAGCGGAAGTGGTCCTCGTGGGCCGCGATGAAGCCAAGGCCGAGGCCCGGCTGAAGGACATCCGTACCAAGGGCGGCAAAGGCTATTTTGCCCAAGCCGAAGTGGGCAAACGGGAATCACTCAACGACCTGCTGGACTCCGTGATTGCCCAGTCGGGCCGTGCCGACATTCTCATCAACGGAGCGGGTGTCAATTCCCCCACTCCCTTCATCGAAATCACCGACGAGGAATTCATGCGCATCCTCGACATCAACCTGGTCGGGGTGATGCGCGCTTGCCAGGTCTTCGGCAACTACTTCCTTTCCCGCGACGTGCCGGGCTCCATCATCAACATGGGCTCTATCTCCGGCCTCAATCCCCTCTCCCGCGTCTTCACCTACTCGGCCTCCAAGGCGGCGGTGCACAACCTGACCCGCAATCTGGCCCGCGAGTGGGCCGACCGCGACATCCGCGTCAATACCCTCGTCCCCGGCTTCTTCCCTGCCGAGCAAAACAAGGCGGTTCTCGATGAGTCGCGGGTGGCGGAGATCCTGCGTCACACCCCCGCCTCGCGCTTCGGCAATCCCCAGGAGCTCATCGGAGCCACCCTGCTGCTGGCCTCCAACAACGCGGCCAGCTTCCTCACCGGCACCGAGATCATCGTGGACGGCGGCTTCCAGGCGATGACCATCTGATTCCTCTGAACAGACCGGAAACCGCCTCCCACCACCTCTCACTTGAAAGAATAAAATCAACCAAATGATTGACAGATAAGGAAAAATTCTTAGAGTGAGAGTATGAACTACTTTGAAACAAACGTCGTTAAAGGATTTCTGCCCGAAATCCAGCCCAGTGGGATAGTGGCCGAACAGCCACTGGGGCACACGCTCCCCTTGGTGGAGCTCCTGCGGGAGGGGCTTCCTTTCCAAGAGTTCCGGGCCCTGCAAGCGCTCCTCGCCATTCCCGAAGAAGAACTGGGGCGACTGCTGGGAATGTCTGCCGCCACCCTGGGCCGTCGCAAGAAGGCCCCTCGCCTGACGATGGCGGAAAGCGAGCGGGTGGTGCGCTTTGCACGGCTCTTCGGCTTGGCCATGGAAGTCTTCGACAATGAGGAAGAGACCGCCCGGGACTGGCTGAAGACGGAGAATCCCGGCACAGCCGGAGAGCGCCCCCTCGCCTATGCGGATACCGAGTTTGGGGCTCGCGAAGTGGAAACCCTCCTCGGCCGGCTCGACCATGGCATCTACTAAAGAGCGTCCCGCCTACCGCTTGGTCGCTCGGCGATGGGCGAGCAGCGCCTTTTCCGGCGAAGGGGCCCGGCTCTATGGCGGACGCTGGAATTCTCCGGGCCGTCCCCTGGTCTATCTCAGCTCGGCGCGCTCTCTCTGCGCGCTCGAGATGCTCGTCCACCTGACTACTCCCGGCAGTCGACGCAAGCAATACGCCTCGTTCGCAATTGACCTTCCGGAAGAAGCCATTGCCCCGCTCCCCGACTCCCTGCCCGCTGACTGGCAACAGGAACCGCCCGTTGCCAGCACCATGCGCATGGGTGACCAGTGGTTTGACGCGGCCTCCTCTCTCGCCTTGGAAGTGCCTTCCGCAATCGTGCCCGAGGAAAGCAATTACTTGCTCAATCCCCAGCACCCCGATTTTGCGAAGCTCGAGATTGCCCCATTCCGGGATTTTCGTTTCGACGAACGCCTCTAAGGGAGCTTAGCTCGTGGTGATGTTCACCTTTCTGCACGCTGCTGACTTGCATCTCGACAGCCCTTTGGTCGGACTGTCCAAACACGCGGAGGCTCCGGTGGACGCTCTCAAACAAGCCACTCGCGACGCTCTCAAGAATCTGGTGGATCTCGCTCTTGAACAGCAGGTCGCTTTTTTACTCTTGGCCGGCGACCTCTATGACGGCTCTTGGCGGGACTTCAGCACGGGACTTTTTTTCATCAAGGAAATGCGCCGGCTTCGCGAGGCGGACATTCCCGTCTACCTCATCTCAGGCAACCATGATGCCGAATCCCAGCTGACCAGCAACCTCACTTTGCCGGAAAATGTCCATCACTTTGGCAGCCGCAAAGCTACCTCCCGCCCGCATCCGGCTCTCCCCGTTTCCATTCATGGGCAGAGCTTTGCCACGCCCTCGGTGCGCGAGAACCTGGCCGCTGCCTATCCCCCCCCAGTGGACGGGCACTTCAATATCGGCCTCTTGCACACCAATTTGGGCGATGCCGAGGGCCACGGCAACTATGCTCCCAGCACCTTGGGCCAGCTGGTCTCCCATGGGTATGACTATTGGGCTTTGGGCCACATCCACCAACGGCAGATCCACCACGAGCATCCCCACGTGGTCTATCCCGGCAACACCCAGGGCCGCCACATTCGCGAAACTGGGGCCAAAGGTTGCTACCGGGTCACGGTCTCCGACCATCTCACCGTGGAATCTTGTCAATTCGAGCCCTTGGACCGCGTGCGTTGGGCGGAGCTGACTATCGATTGCAGCCCCTTTCACAACGAGGGCGACTTTCTGGCTGCCTTGCGCGAGGAGTTCCAGGATAGTCTCACTCTTCATGAGGACCGCTTGCTGTGCGTGCGCGTGACTCTGACCGGACCATGTGCCCTGCAGGAAAAATGGCACGCCGACCCGGGCCGTCTGCAAGCGGAATGCCTCTCTCTGGCCGAGGATATCAGCGGGGAATCCCTTTGGCTGGAACAGGTCAAACTGCGCACCCAGTCCCTCCTCGACCCCGCCCAATTGGCGCAGCAAGATGACCTCACCGCCATGGTCCTCGCGGCCCTGGAAGATTTCCAGCCCGGGGAGCTCCCGGCGGCAGTGCTCGAACTCAAAGAGAAACTCCCCCCAGCGGCCCGGGAAGCCCTCGCCCCGCAATGGCAGGCGGAGCAATCGGAAGCGGAAGAAATTCGCTCCGAAGTGGCCGCGCTGGTCCTTCAGGCCCTGGCCACCGCCGATTCCAACTAGCCCTTTCCCGCCACCCCTTGCTTTCATGCGCTTCGACTCCCTCCACATCCCCGCCTTTGGCCCCTTCACCGATCTCCGTCTGCCTCTCCCTGCCGGTTCTCCCGACATTCACCTTATCCATGGTCCGAATGAAGCCGGAAAAAGCAGCCTCCTGCGCGCGCTCCATCATCTCCTCTACGGCATCCCGGCCCGCACCGAAGACAATTTCCTCCACCCCAACAAGCAGCTGCAAATTGGCGGCGTCCTCCGGCAAGGTGGCGAAACCCTCAGCATCTATCGCCGGAAAGGAAACAAGAATACCCTGGTCGACGAGCAGGCCCAAGTCATTCCCGACCGTCGACTTTCCCAATTGATTGGTCAGGTCAGTGAGTCGTTTTTCCAGCACATGTTCGGCCTCGACACCGCCCAGCTCCGCTCCGGAGCCGCGCAATTGCTCGCTGGCGAGGGGGACCTGGGCACTCTCCTCTTTTCCGCGAGTCTCGGGGGAAACCGCATCGATCTGGCCATCGAAAAGTTGCAGCAGGAGGCAGACGGACTCGCCAAGGGCCGGGCTTTCAAAAACGTGCGGATTCCCGAGGCGGTGAAGCGCTATAAGGAGGCACTCAAAGCGGAGAAGGAACAGACCATCACCGCTCGCGAATGGCGTTCGCTGGCCAAAGAACTCAGCGGGGCGCAAGAAGAATTTGCCCGGCAGGACAGCGACCTGCACGCAACCCGGCTCCGGGCCCGCTTTCTCGATGCGGTGCTCAATGCTCTTCCGCTGATGCAACAGCGGCAAGAGGTGCAAGCCATCCTCACCGGGATCACTCTGCCTCCGCTCCCGGCCGATTTTCCCCAACAGGTTCGCCACTGGCAGAACCAGGCTTCCGATGCCTCCGCCAGCCTGCAGGCCCTCCGGCAGCGCTTGCAGAGCGAGGAGGACGAACTCGCCTCCCTGCCAGCGAACCAGGAGATTCTCGCCGATCAGGCCACCATCGAGTCTCTCAACCGGGAGTTCACCATCTACCAGAAGCAGCAACAGGAGATTCTCCAATTGGAGCAAGCCCGGCAACACGATCAGGCTCTTTTGCATAGTGAAGCCCGCCGCCATGGGGTGGACCCCACCGGAGAACCCGCCGATCTACCCGACCCCACCGAAGCCCAGCTGATTTTACTTGAAGAAGCTCGCGAGCATTTGGAAACGGCGAGAACTCAGTGGGAGAAAACAGCCGAGCGAGTGGGCGAGATCGAGCGGGAAGAGGAGCAGCGGCAGCGCGAACTGGACAATCTCTCCCGAAGTGATTTTCCCGCCTCGTGGGCGGCCTTGCTCAGTGAGGGCCAGCGCCATCTCGCGCGCCGCCATGACTGGGAAGAGAAGGAAAATCAACGGCGCGTCCTCACCCTCAAGGGCGAGACTCTGCATCACCAGCTCGGCCTCACAGCCGGGGAAAACCCAGCCGACCTGGTTCCACCTGCTCGGGAAGCGGTCACAGCACTGCTCGAAGATCATCGCGATTGGCGGCGGGAGGACGAGAGCCTGACCACGGCCGAGCGGGAAACCCGCGAGGAGCTGGCCTTGCTGGAGCTGGAATTGAGCCACTTGCTGGGCGAGGAGCGGGAACTGGCAACGGCGGAAAACTTGGCCCAGGCCCGGAGCGAGAGGGACGAGTTCTGGCAAGCTCTCCGGTCTCTATCTGCCAGGGAAGCAAGCGACCCAATGCAACAGGAGCGCTATCAAAATCTGGTCACCAAGGCGGATCGCATCGCGGATCGGCTC
Source organism: Roseibacillus ishigakijimensis (assembly GCF_016595415.1). Taxonomy (GTDB): domain Bacteria; phylum Verrucomicrobiota; class Verrucomicrobiia; order Verrucomicrobiales; family Akkermansiaceae; genus Roseibacillus; species Roseibacillus ishigakijimensis. Next base: position 26,051 of record NZ_JAENIO010000002.1, on the reverse strand, counting down.
ATCGAAAATGCGGAAGAAATGGCCCTCGCCGCGCAGAAGGAACGGGATCGCGAACGCAAGCTCATGCAGCGCAAACAATTGAGCGACAATAGGCAGGAATGGGAGGAAAAACGGGCGTCCTGGCAGCGTAAGTGGTCGGCACTCCTCTCCTTCCAGCGCAGCCATACCTTCCAGCCCGAAGACATTCTCACTTGGTTGGATCGCCTGCAGGCTTGGCAAGAAAACGAGCTCACCCTCAGGCAACTCGGGGAGGAGCTGGCCCGGCGAGACGAAAGTGAACAAGCGCTCACACAAAAGATCACCAGTCTCACCCACCTCGAAGGCGATCTGGACACCCTTCTCATCTTGCTGGAAGAACGGAAAAGTCGAGCCGAGCGCAGCGAGGGAGCCCTGCGGGCCCTAACCAAAGAATTGGAAAAGCTTGCCCAGCTCAAGGAAAGCCTCTGGCAACAAAAAGAGCAGCTTAGCGAAAGGTTGAGCCACTGCCAGGAACATTGGGCAAGCTTGCTCGCGGACCAGCAACTGCCCGCGGAGGGGAATCCACGGGAAACCCTCACCCGCTTGCGCAGCCTTTCCCAATTGCGTCGCCAAGTGGAAGAACTCACCACTCGGGAAGCTCGCCTACAATCACTCCGCGAGCAGGAACAAGCGTTTAGCAACGAACTCGCGAGTTGCTTTGCCCGCCACTTTGCCAGCGAGAGCGACCTGCCCGCGAGCCGACAGATGAGTCTGCTCTGGACAGGACTCAAAGAGGCCCGCGAGCGCCAGACCCAGCGCGCCTCCTTGGAAAAATCCCTCTCCACCACCCGGCGAAAGCTCCATGAGCTGGAGGCCCACCTGTCCCAAGCAGAGGAGGAACAGCACAACCTCGCGCGGCGCGCTGCCGTAGAGCATCCCGACCAGCTGGACGATTGTCTGCAGCAACATCAGGAAAGGGAACGCCAGCGAGAGAAAAAGGAAGCCCTGGAAGAGCAGCTTCTTCGCCTGGCCCAAGGAGCCGGTTTGGAGGATTTTCTCGCCCGCTGCGTAGAGGAGAATCCCGCCCAATTGGAGCAGGAGCGGGCGGCCATTGAGCAGAGCTTGCAAGAGCGGCAAGACCTCCGGGACCAAAGTCTGGCGGCCTTGCAAGACTTGCAACGACGCAAGGCGGGGCTGGAAATTGCCAGTAGTGCGGCTGCCGAGGCCCGCCAGGACGCTCAGAATGCCTTGGCAGAAATCATCACCCATAGTGAACGCTTCCTGCGCCTTCATCATGCCATTGATTTCCTCCGGGCCCAGATTGAAGCCTTTCGGGAGCAGTCACAGGGACCGCTGGTCGCATTGACTTCCCGCTATTTCGCCACCCTGACCAATCACTCTTTCCAAGGAGTGGCTGCCCGCCCGCAAGAAGATGGCACCCTGCATCTGGTCGCTCTCCGCACTGATGGAAATGAAGAGCACCCCCCGGAGGAAGTGGCCACCCGCGCACTTTCCGAGGGCACTCGCGATCAGCTGTTTTTGGCCCTCCGTCTCGCAGCCATCGAGCATCACCTCGAACATCATCCTGCCATGCCGCTCATCCTCGATGACGTCCTAATGACCTTTGACGACTCCCGCACGGCGGCCCTTTTGCGGGCCCTGGCCCCCCTTGCCCGCAAGACGCAGGTGCTCATCTTCACCCACCACCGCCATTTGCACTCGGTCGCTACTCAGGCGCTGCCCGGGGTCCATTGTCATGACCTTCCCTCCTTGGCCTCTCTGCCAGAGGCCAACACTAGCGCCTAATTCGCAAATCTACCAAAAAAGGACGCATTTTTGCGAATTTTGACGCATAAGAACAATCCTGAGAACCGGTAACAACTTAGTCTTGTGGTGAAAGATGACCATTCAAGAACTGCAATCCCTCCGCAAACCCGGCCGCAAGATCGAAGGCCACGCCGCCATTCTCCTTCCCTTCGAGGCCGATGGCTCCATCGCTGAAAAAGCTTACAAGGAAGCCCTCCTCCGCACGGACGAAGCCGGTCTCGGTTGCGCGGTCAATATGGATACCGGCTATGCCAATTACCTGACCGCCGAAGAGCGTGCCACCATGCTGGGCTGGGCGCAGGAGACCTTGCCCAATGGCTTCATCGCAGGGGTCTTTGTGGAAGGATTGGAGGGCGAACTGAGCGACCTCTACCTCGAGCAGATGCACCAGATTGCTGAACATGGCGGCACCCCCATTCTCTTCCAGACCACCCGCTTCCACGACTGGAGCCCCCAGCAAATCGTTGACCTCTACGCCACCATCTGCGAGCCCTTTGAGGCCGTGGTGGGCTTCGAGCTGGGCAAGATGTTCGCTCCCAATGGAATGATTTACAACGAGGAAACCATCCGCGGCCTGATGACCATTCCCGCCTTGAAAGGCATCAAGCACTCCTCCCTCTCCCGTCTGGAAGAAATCGAACGCCTTCGCATTCGCGACGAAGTGCGCCCCGACTTCAAAATCTACACCGGCAACGATCTCGGCATCGACATGATCGAATACGGCAGTGACTACCTCCTCGGTCTCGCCGCCTTTTGCCCCGAGAAATTCGCCGAGCGCGACCGCTATTGGGAAAACAACGACCCCGCCTACTACGAATTGGCCGACGCCTTGCAATACCTCGGCAACGTGGGCTTCCGGGCTCCCGTGCCCGCTTACAAGCACTCCTGCGCGGTTTTCCAACACCACCTCGGTCGCATCCCCACTCCCAACGCCCACCCGCAGTGCCCTCCCCGCCCCGAGTGGGAGGCCGGCATCATCGCGGATTGCGCCCAGCGCCTGGGCTACTAAAAAAACCGTAAATTTGAGCACACCGTGTATCCCAACGTTGCCCTGCACACCTTCACCACCAAGCCTTGGAGCATCTCCGAGTGTATCGAGAACTATGCCCGGCGGGGCATTGGCGGCATCTCCATCTGGCGCGAGACGGTGGAAAACGCCAATCTCAAACAAGTGCGCCAGCAATACGAGGACGCTGGCTTGACCCCGGTCTCCTACGTGCGCGGCGGTTTTTTTCCCGCCCTCGACCAGGCGGAACGGGAGGCTCAGATTGCCACCAATCGCCAATGGCTGCGCGATGCGGCCGAACTGGGGATGCCCAGTGTGGTGCTGGTCTGTGGTGCGGCCGAGGGCCAATCGCCTCTCACCAACCGTGCGCAAATCCGGGATGGCATCGCGGCCCTCGCGGAGGAAGCAGCCCAGCTGGGACTCGAGCTCCTCATCGAGCCTCTCCATCCCGTCTACTGTGGAAACCGTAGCGCCATCCCCACCCTGAAGGCCGCCAACGACCTCTGCGCCGAGCTCGCTCTCCCCCACCTCAAGGTCGCGGTCGATGTCTACCACGTCTGGTGGGACCACGAGCTGGAGCCCGAGCTGAAGCGTTGCGCGGACCACGGCTGGCTGGGCAGCTACCACATCTGCGACTACAAATCGGAGCCCGCGGACATGCTGCTCGACCGCGGCATCATGGGAGAAGGAGCCTGCAATCTGGCCGAGATCGACCGCTGGGTGACCCAAGACAACGGCTTCTCCGGCCTCCGCGAAATCGAGATTTTTTCCTCCAAGTGGTGGCAACGCGACCAGAACGAGTTTCTCGATGAGATTCTCAAAGCCTACGACGCGATTTACTCCAATCCAGCCTGACGAACCTTCCTTATTCTGCAAAGAGTTCCTGCAAGCTCACTTCCAGCCCGGCCGCCATCCGCGAGCAAACCGTCCCATGGGTCAGTTTCTCGTGGAGGGTGAACTCTCCCTGCGCCGGATTGAGAAGATATTGCTCCACCACCCCGGCCTCGGCATCGATGAGCCAATACTCGCCCACCCCATGTTCCGCGTAGTCGACAAACTTCACCCCCCGGTCACGTTCCTCGGTCGACGGGCTCAGGACTTCCACCACCAGATCGGGGGCGGGAAAGCGCATCTGCTCTCCGGTAAACTCCCGCGCCTTTTCCTCCGAAAACCAAACCACATCGGGCTCAAAGTCGTTCCGGGACAGGGAAATCAGGCATTTCTCAACGAAAACCCGACCTCGCCCAGCCTGCTTGCAATAGGTCATCAGTTCGTAGAACAAGTTGCCCGTCACCCGCAAGTGTTTTTCTCGAGCCGGAGAATGCATAATCACTTCCCCATTAATGAACTCGGCCTTCATCTCCGGAGTCAATTCCTGCAAAAAGCGACGGCGCCGCTCCTCCTCCTCGCGCAACTCCGCCGTCAGAGTGCGCACGATTTCAGGCAAGCGGGGCGACTGGCGGATTTCCTCAAGAGCCGACTTCATTTGCGTAAAAACTACCACGGCAGGAAAATTTTCCAAGCCAATCCCTCCCTCTCCCTTCTTTGCAGACTCGAAAGAAAGAACCCCTAAGAAACTCTTTATGAAAACCATCGGAATCATCATGAACGGCGTCACCGGACGCATGGGCACCAATCAGCACCTCGTGCGCTCCATCCTCGCTATTCGCGAGCAGGGCGGGGTGCGGTGTGGTGAAGAAACCATCATGCCCGACCCCATCCTGACGGGTCGCAATTTGGCCAAGGTCAAAGCCCTTGCCGAAAAATACGGAGTCGAACGCTACACCGACGACCTCGATGCCGCGCTGGCGGACGACTACAACGAGATCTTCTTCGACGCCTCGGGCACGCCCTACCGGGTGGCCTTTCTGGAAAAAGCCATTGCCGCCGGAAAGCATGTCTATTGCGAAAAGCCCACCGCCACCGAATATGCGGAAGCCCTTCGCATCGCCGAGGTCGCCGAGGCTGCGGGCGTCAAGAACGGCACCGTGCAGGACAAGCTCTGGCTCCCCGGATTGGTGGCATTCCAGAAGCTCAAAGAGGAAGGCTTCTTCGGCGAGATCCTGAGTGTGCGGGGTGAATTCGGCTACTGGGTCTTCACTGGTCACGACGACAACCGCCCGCCCCAGCGTCCTTCCTGGAACTACCGCAAGGAAGACGGCGGCGGCATGATCATCGACATGCACTGCCACTGGCAATACGTCATTGCCAACCTCTTTGGCGAAATCACCAGCGTGATGACCCACGCCGCGACCCACATCCCCGAACGGGTCAACGAGGAAGGCCAGCCCTACCCCTGCACCGCAGATGACAGCGCCTACGCGATGTTCAAGACCGACACCGGCGTCTTCTGCCAGTTCAACAGCTCTTGGAATGTGCGCGTCCGCCGCGACGATCTCCTCGTAATGCAAGTGGACGGCACCAAAGGCTCCGCCATCGTGGGCTTGCGCAAGTGCTGGGCCCAGTCCATGGCCGACACCCCGGTGCCGGTTTGGAATCCCGACATCGATAATCCCATCAATTTCTACGAAAACTGGGAGGAAATCTCGCCCGGCGAATGCGACAATGCCTTCAAGGCCCAGTGGGAGCTCTTCCTCAAGCACGTGGTCTGCGACGAGCCCTTCCGCTGGACTCTGCGCGAGGGAGCCAAGGGCGTGCAACTGGCCGAGCTCTCCCTGCAGAGTCACGCCGAAGAACGCTGGGTGAAAGTGGGCTGAGCCCTACCCCATCACCATCAGCTTTTCCCGAAAGCGGTCTCCGGACCGCTTTTTTTTGCGCCCCGCCACTGCCCGGGAGGTTCGCCAACCTGCTCCTTGAAGACTTTCGTAAAATGGCTCTGGTCGTGAAAACCACAGTCGTTGGCGATGGTGATGAGCGATTTCTCCGAATGACGAAGCAGCTCTTTGGCCCGCATGAGACGGCAACGCAAGCGGTATTGCCCCGGGGACATCCCAGTATTGTCGCGAAAATACCGTTCCAATTTTCGCCGCGACATTTTCAGCTCTGCGGCCATCTCCTCCATCGTCAGAGTATCACAGGCATGGCGCTCCATCCACTCGACGAGACTCGGGCGCCGATCCGTCAAGCGCTGCCGCAGCAAATCGGGGTCGATGAGCATCCCCACAATGATCATACCGGTGACCTGACCAGAGGAGTCGCGACGAGGCGCTTTCAGGCTCCGCCACATCTGTTTGCGCCCCCCTTCCACCAGATTGAGCTCCTCGAAGGTATCAATGGTTCTTTCTTCTTCCATGACAGTGACTTCCTCCTCATAATAACGACGGGCCCGCCAGAGGGGGAACAGATCGAAGACCGTCTTGCCAAGGACCTCCGCTGGCTCGCTCCGCCCCACCGATTCCATCCATCCCTCATTGACATGCAGGTAGCGGTGTTCCCGATCCTTAATCACCAGCCGAAGGCCCTCCGCCTGATGCAGAACCGCGCCCAAGGGTCCCAATTCGTTTTCAATCCCACTCATCGCTCGGCGCGATTCTACCATCTATTTGACAAGGAAAGCGATTAAAGTCGTAATTTTACAATCCCAAGACCAGTTTCTGCTGTTTACTATCCCGCAATCCTCCACCCCGGAAGCCCCTTCATGATTCTCCGCCTCTTTATCCTCTCCTTGTTTGCCCTCGCCGCCCTGGTTTCCGGGGAGGAAGCCGTTCGCTTGTTCCGGGAAGATTTTCGCGAGGTCGAAGCCCACATTCCCGCCAGCTCCGCCGACCTCACTTCGGACTACCTGACCCTGGAGCGACTGGGCCCCGGGGCCGATCGGCTGAAGCTCTCCCATCATCCGCCCATTCCCAATGATCCGCATTATTTGTGGAATGGAGAATGCAACGGTCCCGTTCTCATCGCCTTCCCGCTACGCCAAACCACCGACCTCAGTGATCCGGACTGGCAATGCCGCCTCAATACCAAGAACTTCGGTTCTTCGACCCTACACCTGGCCGTTCGCAGCCAAGGCCGCTGGTTCGCCCAACGGCACTCCGTGGCCCCGGCTGAGAACTGGAATGAGCAGGTTCTCTCCTTCCACCGCTCCGATTGGGTGGAGCTCGACGAGAAGAGGGTTACTCTCTCCGCTAAGCGGGCGCGCCCGCAGCTTGATGCCATCGAGGCCATCGGCTTTGCCGCTCCCCGCAAGCCCAACCGGAGCAAGGACTGCATTCGGCTCAACTGGTTCGAAGTGGTCAAGGATAGCCCCTCGGCCCGCTTGCCCACCCCTCTCCCCCGGGGTGAATTCCTTGAGAACGAGACTCCCTTTCTGAGATCGGCCTTGGAATACCGCCAGGGAGACCAGCAGGCGAGCGTGCGCCGGGGAATCCTCGTGCCGGCTGGTGCCGGTCTCTGGGCCTGCTTCGATCCCGACCTCTTGCGCTGGGCCGTCTTGTGGCGGGCTCCCCAGGGCCAAGCCCCCTTGACCTACGATTCCATGGCCGCCATCTCCTACCCGGCAGCCAAGGCCAAAGCCCACCGAGCCCCCCAGTTGCGGGGAGAAGTGCTGGCTTGGAATCCTGGCCTTGCAGGCGTTTCCGCAGCCGGCCCTCCCCGGGACGATCCCCGGGAGGCCCGGCTCATCTCCCCCCAGGGTCCCGTCGGCCCACTTCCGGCAGACAAGGGGCACTTTCAAGGCATTTCCCTGCGTGGGGACGAGGTCGTGATTCATTATCAAGCTGCCGCAACAGACATTGCCGAACGATTGCTCGTCGATGACCAGGGCAAGCTCCAGCGCGTGCTGGAAGTGGCGGCCCACCCGCGCCGCACCCTCAATCTCCTTCACTGGGACCAGAATGAAGAGGTGCGCGGAGTGGGCGCCCGTCTGCAAGGAGGAGTCCTCTCCCTGGCCCCAGCCAACGAGACCCGCACCTTCGTCATTTTTCCCCGTGGATCAGAGCCGGCCAACTGGCCCCGCATCAGCCACCCCAAGCCGGCCTCGCCCGCTTTCCCCAAGGCCTTCCAAACTAGCAATCCCGCTCCCAAAGAAGACGGCCCCTTCACCATCCGCAACCAGGCCTTCCCCGAAAGCGACCGGGCCGTGCGCGCGGTGGACATCGCCTTCCGCCCCGATGGCACCGGCCTGCTCCTCACCCTGGATGGCGATGTCTGGCAAATAACCGACATCGAAAGCGAAGCTCCCACCTGGTTGCGCGTCGCCACCGGAATTTTCGAGCCCATGTCCATTGAGACCAGCAAAGAAGGGAAAGTCTTCGTCCTCGGTCGCGACCAGATCACGGAGCTCATCGATACCAATGGCGATGGTCATATCGACATCTTCCGCAATGCCTCCGACCTCTTTCAACAGACCCTCCATACCCGGGACTACGCCACCTCGCTGGCTATCGACCAGGAGGGCAATTTCTACTTGGGCAAAGGCGGAATCATCAGCATGGGCAAAGGCCAAACGGCGGAGATGTCCGCTCACCGGGGCGTGATTTTGAAGATTTCTCCCGACGGCAAACGCTCTCAAGTGTTGGCCGACGGCCTTCGCCTGCCCTACGTGGGAGTCCGTTCCGACGGCTCCGTCTTTGCCTCCGACCAACAGGGCCACCATGTCCCAAGCACTCCGCTCTATCTCATTGATGGAGGAAAACCATACTACGGATTCGAGCCAACAAATTTCCGCAACCGCAAAGAAGTCACCGAACCCCTCCTCTGGTATCCCTATCAAATCAATCGCTCGGGAGCCGGTTTTTGCGAAACCTCGGAAAAAGCGTTCCCCGACCTCCCCCACGCCTTTCTTCATCTTTCGTGGAACGGTCGCCTTTTCGCTATCGCCACGCCGCAACAAGGTTCGCCCTTTTCTTGGAAACTTCCTCTGCAATTCGACTTTCCCGTGCTGCATGGTGCCACCCATCCCCAATCGGGTCGACTCTACGTGGCGGGTTTGGGCATTTCCGGTTACCAGCCCACCACCCCCCGCCTGGTTGGGCTAGCCTCCGTTGAGCAAAGCCGCCGCTTCCCAGCCCCCACCGGCCTGGCTCTTCGTGACGAAGCGGTGCAAGTGACTTTCAACCGCCCTTTCAACGGGGAGGAAACCCTCATTCCAGGCAATCCCGCGCTGCGTCTCTTCAATATCCACCGCACCGCGAAATACGGGTCCGGTCACTACCGCTGGGACGACCAACCGGGCGAACATGTCCTCGCGGCGACAAGCTTCGCTCAGCAGGAGAACCGGTTCCAGCTCACCTTCCCGCTGCTGCGCCGCTCCGATCTCTTCGACCTCCAGCTCGCCGTAACGGCTGGTGATCGCACCTTTCCCCTCCACCTCTACACCCGCCCCAGCGAGTTGCCGGAGGCCACCAGCCGCGACCTGCGCAGCCTTGCCGAGGCCGATAAGGACGAAAAACTCGACCCCGGTGACGCGAAGACCGGAGAAACCCTCTTCACGCAGTATGCCTGTATTGGCTGTCATTCCTTGGAAGGCCAGAAGCTCACCGGACCCCCGCTCAATGGCGTAGCCCAACGGCTTGGGGGAGACCAGTTGCGACAAGCGATTCTCGACCCCACGGCCGAGATAGCCGCCGGTTACGAGCCCAGCATGCCGTCCTTTGAGGGCGTCATCCCGCCGCAAGATTTGGAGCATCTCCTCGCCTATCTGCGAACCTTGCGCTAGGGAGAGGCCATGCTGCGCACACTATTCTTTCTGCTCTGCTGCGGGGGCGCCTTGCTGGCCCAAGAGAATGACGAGACTCTGCAACGTCCCAGCATCATCCTGGTCATGGCCGATGATCAGGGTTGGGGTGATACCGGCTACAATGGCCACCCCTTTGTGCAAACCCCGGCCCTCGATGAAATGGCCCGGAAAGGACTGGTTTTCGATCGCTTCTACGCGGCCGCCCCGGTCTGCTCTCCCACCCGGGCCAGCGTCTTGACCGGGCGCCACCCTCTGCGCGGAAAGGTTCCCAACCATGGCCGCTACCTCCGTCCCCACGAATACACTCTCGCCGAAGCCCTCCGCGACGCGGGCTATGTCACCGGCCTCTTTGGCAAATACCACCTCGGGGCCGCCCAACCCGACACCCCCTGCAACCCCGGAGGCATGGGCTTTGAGGAGTGGGTCATCGGCCTCAACTTTTTCGACAACGACCCCTATCTGAGTCGACAAGGACACATCGAGCAACACCAAGGCCGGGGCTCGGTTCTGCTCATGGACCACGCCCTGGACTTTCTCGCCCGCCATCAGAAGGGCGAAAAACCTCTCTTTGCGGTGATCTGGTTCCCCTCGCCCCACCTGCCCCATGCCGAAAGCACGGCGAACGAAGAGCTTTACCAGGAGCACGAACACGCCGCCTACTACCGCGAAATCACTCTCTTGGATCAACAGGTGGGCCGTCTCCGCTCCACTTTGCAGAAATCCCCGATCGCCGAGAACACCATTTTGTGGTTCTGCAGCGACAATGGCGGCTTGGTCTCCGCGACCAGTGGCGGGCGGAATAAAAAAGGGAGCGTTTACGAAGGAGGGCTCCGGGTGCCCGCCATCGTGGAGTGGCCCTCCCGCTCCCTCTCCGGCCGCTGTGCCCACCCCGTTTCCACCAGTGATCTCTATCCCACCCTGCTCGCCTGGGCGGGAATCAGCACCCCGCCTCCTCACCCTCTCGACGGAATCGACATCACTCCCCTGCTGGCAGAAGACAGCCCGGGGCCAAGACCTCCGCTCGGCTTTTGGCATCACTTCCAAGAGGGGCAATCCACTCACAGCGATGCCATCTTACAAGACCTACTGGAAAAACAAGAGGCCGGAGCACCCCGTCCGCACAACCAGGCCCGGCTGCGCAAAGATGTCGACGAATTTCCCCTCTTTTCTCGCGAGGAGGCCCGGGGTCACGCCGCCTGGTTGGACTGGCCTTGGAAACTGCACCGCATCGATGGCGACCGCTACGAGCTCTATCACCTCGGGCAGGACCCCGGGGAAAGACAAGACCGCTCGGGGGAGCCCTCTTCCCAAGACCAGTTAGAGAAGATGAAAAAGGGACTGCATCACTGGATGAGTTCCGTGATCGACAGTCTGAATGGCGCCGATTACGACCTCCAGGGGGAGTAGACGAGCACACATTTTTGCCGCGTTTTGCCAAGAAAATGATCCTCCTTTTCGTTAGCAAGAGAAGTGATCATGTCCATGAAATCTCTTTTCGCCTTCGTTCTTTTGAGCGCGACCGTTTTTGGCAACCCCCAGCAACAGCGTCCCTGGCGCTCTCAGGACGGACGCAGCATCAGCGGAGTTTTTCTCTCCGCCGACGAAGACAGCGTGACCATTCGCAAGCGCAATGGCAGCTCGGTGGAAATCCCGGGCGCGCTCTTGCATGAGGAGGACTGGGCCTACGCCCGGGAGCTGGCGGAGGAAGCCCGTTTGCAGGACGAAGAAGCGCGCAAAGAGAAAGAACACGCCGATCTACTGGCCGGTCCCCTCACCTACGAACTTTCCGGAGGTTCGGAAAATTGGCCGGACGACCGCCGCCAACTCATCGTGGAGGCCATGGAGTCAGCCATCACCTTTCTCAACAAAAACGCCAACTTCAAGAAACATGTCTGGGCCAACAACAGTCCCGGCACCCCCACCGCCGACGCCAATTACGAAGGGTGGATCAACTGGGGCGGCACCATCAACCGCCGGGTGGCGCTGCATGAAATCAGTCACACCCTCGGCGTGGGCACTCACCACAACTGGCGCAAGTTCGTCAAAGACGGCAAATGGACAGGCGAACACGCCAATGCCCAGCTGCGCGAGTTCGATGGCCCCGAGGCCGTGCTGAGCGCCGACCGCATGCACTTCTGGCCCTACGGGCTGAATTTCGACAACGAATCCAATCCGGAAGCGGACTTGCGTTTCATCAAGATGGTCGAAGCCCTGCGCAAAGATATGGAGATTGCCAACGAGTAAAGGGTCACTCCCTTGATTCCTGCCCTTCCCTTGACGGCAGGTCAGCGCTGTGTGAGGGTCGCCGCGAACCTGCTGCGGGGGTGCCCTGGTGCCTCCCTGCGGCCAGCTCTCTCTTCACCCACCTCACACGCAACCTTCATCGACTATGGACCTCGAAATCTGGATCAGCCTCTTTCTCTACTTCGCCCTCATGATCGCCATCGGCTTTTATGCGGCGAAAAAATCCACCGCCAACTCCGAGGAATACATGCTGGGCGGGCGCAATCTCCACCCTGCGGTGGCCGCCCTTTCTGCAGGGGCCTCCGACATGTCCGGTTGGCTCCTGATGGGCCTCCCCGGTGCGCTCTACGCGGCTGGCCTCATCGAGGCTTGGATTGGGATCGGTCTGTTTCTCGGGGCCCTGGCCAATTGGCTCATCGTCGCTCCGCGGCTACGCGAGCAGACCGAGCGCTACGACAATGCGCTCACCGTGCCCCAATTTCTCGCCAATCGCTTTCCCTCCCGAGCCCTCCCCCTGCGTATGGTCTCGGCCATCATCGTGGTCATCTTTTTCGTCGTCTACACCGCCTCCGGTCTGGTAGCGGGAGGCAAACTCTTCGCCAGTGCCTTCGGGGAACTGATCAACCTCGGATTCATAAGCGACTACCTGTTCGGAGTCTGGTTCACCCTCGCCATCGTCCTGACCTACACCGTCATAGGTGGCTTTCTGGCGGTCAGCCTCACTGATTTCGTGCAAGGCTGCATCATGATGCTGGCCTTGGTCATCATGCCTCTGGTCATCCTCACCACGGGAAAAGGCGATGGCTTCGGACAAGCCGCTGGACGCCTCACCGAACTCGACCCCAACTTCCTCTCCCTGTTCAGCGGCCTCACCTTCGTCGGGCTCGTCTCGGCCTTGGCTTGGGGTTTGGGCTATTTTGGACAACCCCACATCATTGTCCGCTTCATGGCCGTGCGCTCCGTCGCGGATGTGGCCAAAGCCCGCAACATCGGGATGAGCTGGATGGCCATTGCCCTCCTCGGAGCCATCGGATTGGGCATTTTTGGCCGCGCCTACATCGAGCGCAATGGCATCGCGATTGAAGACCCCGAGACCATTTTCGTAGTCCTCTCCGGCCTCCTTTTCCACCCTCTGGTCACAGGCTTCCTCTACGCCGCCCTTCTTGCCGCCATCATGTCGACCATCTCCAGTCAATTGCTGGTTTCCTCCTCTTCCCTCACCGAGGATTTCTACCGCCTTTTCGTCAACAAGAAGGCCAGTGACAAGCAACTGGTCACCACCGGCCGCCTCAGCGTGCTGGCCGTAGGCATCATCGCCGCCCTCATTTCGGGAGATCCGGATTCCCAGGTTCTCAGTCTAGTCTCCAACGCTTGGGCCGGCTTCGGAGCTGCCTTTGGCCCCATGATTATCCTGGCGCTGACTTGGGAGAAAATGTCCGGGAGCGGAGCTCTGGCCGGAATGGTCACCGGGGCCGCTACCGTCATCATCTGGATCGCCACCGGGTTGAATGAGACCACCGGGATCTACGAGATCGTTCCCGGCTTTCTCCTCGCTTGGCTGGCCATTGTGGTGGTGAGCAAACGCACTCCCGTCGACGGGGAATTCCGGGCCCTGCATCCCGAGAGCTGATCCCGATCAGAGGGAGAACCTGGCGTGGGGATAAGCCTGACAAATGCTCAGAACTCCCCCCGGAAGACACAGCGTGCGGTGGGCGTTTCGTAAATCACAATCTCGCACAATCCCGGAAGGTCGGGCGCCAATTTGCGCCAAAACCAGGCCGCCAACCGCTCAATGGTGGGGCTCTCCAATCCCTCGATGTCGTTGAGATAGCCGTGGTCGAGCACTTCCAACAAGGGGTTCATGGCGTCGGAGATGCGCTTGTGGTCGTAAACCCAACCAATCTCTTCGTCCACTTCACCAGCCACGGAAATGTCCACCTTGAAGGAATGACCGTGCATCTGCCGACACTTGTGGCCTTCCGGCAAACTGGGCAGGGTGTGAGCCGCTTCGAAGCGGAACTCTTTCGTCAATTGGGCGCGCATGGCCGCACCCTACGGGATGTCGCGCGCTTTTGTCCATGGCAATGGACGACCGCCCTCTCCCGAAAAGCAAAAAAAAATCCGCGCTGCTCCCGGACGGAACAGGCGGATGAAATAGGTCTCCAACTTATCAGAGGACGACCTCAATTGAGCAAAGGAAACCCGAGCTTGCTCTCAGGACGACAGACCTTGCTCAGGGAATCTGTCGGCGATTGGAAAGTTCTTTCTCCCGCCGCTCCTTGTAATCGTGAGAAATCTGAATGGCCTTTTGCCTATCCTCCTCGCTGTAGTCCCAGAACTCCTGCACCACGGCCTCGGCCTTTGGGAAATGGCTGCCATCATCGCCCACTCGCTGCCGCAATTCGGCAAATTGCTTTTTCAAGGCCTCTCGGGTCTCAGCGTAAGCGGGGTCGTCATAAAGATTATTCAACTCCTGCGGATCCTTCGTGAGGTCGTAGAGTTCCCATGCCGGCGGGGTGGGGTATTCGCCTTCATAATCAACCCCGTAGTGAAAGATCAGCTTGTGGGTCTTGGTCCGGATGGCCATTTCTCCAGGATTGTCATGGTGGGCCATATGCATCCAGTAGCGATAGTAGGCTGCCTGCCGCCAGTCGGCGGGCTCTGCGCCGCTTTCACAAATTTGCCGGAAGGACTTTCCTTGCACCGACTCCGGAATCTCAATTCCCGCGTAGTCCAGCATGAGAGCCGGGAAGTCGACATTCTCGATGAGGGCCTCGCGACGCTCTCCCGCCGGCATGGCTTTGGGGTAACGGATGATTAGCGGCATCCGCATGGAGGGATCGTAGGCCCAGCGCTTGTCCTGGTAATCATTCTCGCCCAGCCAGAAGCCCTGGTCGCCAGTGTAAATAACGAGGGTGTTTTCCGCGAGCCCTTCCTTCTCGAGATAGTCGAGGACGCGTTTGAGGTTGTCGTCCACTCCCTTGACACAGCGCAGGTATTTTTTCAGATAAACCTGATAAGCAAAGCGTGTGGTCTCCTCTTCGCTGAAAGTCACCGGATCGTAGTCCTTGGGAAATTCCTCAGGATAGAGCTGGAACAAGTCGACGGCATAGGAACGGCGGGGATTGCGTGTGCCGATGGACGTCCCGATATGCGGGAAAAGCTCATCCTCATGACCCCGGGTAGCGAGGGAACCGAACGTGGCGGGAACGTCATAAAGAGTGGGAGGCTCGGGGATGGTGACGTCCGCCAGATAGTCCTGATACCGTTCGGCGTTGTCGAACATGTCGTGGGGAGCCTTGAATTGGTAGCAGACGAAGAAGGGCTTGTCCGGATCCCGCTTTTCCTCAAACCATTCCAGCATGGAGTCGGTGATGGCATCGGAGGAATGCTCGCCCTTGTGCTGGACGGTATTCTCCCCAAAGGGCTTCTCACCCTGCACCCGAAAGACGGTGTCGTGATAATGCCCTTGCCCGGGCAAAACCTTGTAGTAGTCGAAGTTGGGCTCCACTTTGAGGTGCCACTTGCCCACGATTGCCGTTTGGTATCCGGCCTCCCGCATTTGGATGGGCAGCATCTGCTTGTCCGGATCGATCTTGCCGTTCAGATCAGTCACGCCATTCACGTGAGGGTATTGTCCAGTGATGATACAGGCCCGGCTGGGGGTGCAAATCGCATTGGTGCAGAAAGCATTGTCAAAGACCACACCCTCGGCTGCCAATTGATCGAGAGTGGGCGTGGGATTCAGCTCCTTGAGCAAAGTCGCATACGCTCCCACCGCCTGGGTGGTGTGGTCGTCGGACATCACAAAGAGAATATTCGGCCGCTCAAGCTTCTCTTCCGTCTCGGCGACGGCAGGAAAAAAGGAGGCGGCAAGTGAGAGTGAAAAGGTGACTAGTCGCGTCTTCATGCGCAGAGGTAATGTCCTTCCGAGCGCGAGAATGGCCACAAAATTGGCAAAAAACGCGACATCGCCCGGATAGCCGCCTGCCATCGGTTCTTTTCCCACCTCCCTTCCCGGCTACCGCCTCGCCAGCGGATGAGGGGCTTCCGGAACCGCTACTAACAACACCTGCCCACTCTCACCCAAAGGAAGAGCCAGAACCCGCCCCGCGGCCACTACGAAGAGACTCTCCAAGCGAAAAAGATGCTCGTGGGCTCCTTCCTCCCATACATTTCTTACATCGAGCGAGATGTCGTAATAAATGCGGTCCTTGGAAGGCTCCACTGAATAGCGAACGGCAACTTCTCCTGACAAATCGTCAGGACCGCCCTCCTCCCCCTCTGCCCACCTGGAGAAACAAGCGCGTAAGGGCGCCTTCAAATCGAGGGTGTTCTGAAACACGGCCGCTGCTTCCTGATGAGAAAGCTGATTGAACAATGCCGTCTCCATATCCGTCCCGCCCAACCAGTCGCGATGTCCCGCAAACATCTCTTTGGAGAGCAGAAAAAAGCCCAGTTCGTCCTCCTCCAAGCGCAGAAGAGAGGAGGCGGAAACCCCACGCGGAACCAACTGACTGGTCGCCTGAGACAACCCCTCCCCTTCGCGTTCCCGAAAAGATTCAACAGTCTGAAATTGAGCGGATTCGTCGTCATTTTTCCGCTTTCCCCATTCTCGCGAAAATAGGGAAAAGGCAACGAGAACGACCAAAGCAAAAGACCCTCCCAAGGGAAGGAGGACACCGGGACGAAGCGGAACTTTTACTCTCATGGCTTGGAACGCTAAGAATCAAACGCCGCCCAAGTTATTAATCGTCTGGAAAATAGCTGAAATCATGGCGTAGGCCATCGTGCCCACCAGCGAAGCCATCAGCAGCAAAACGGCTGGCATGACCATCGCCATTACCTTCTGCAGAGCGGCATCCAGTTCTTTGTCAAAGCGTTCCGCCGCCCGCCGGAGAGCGAGATCAATCTTTCCGGTTTGCTCCCCCACCGCCACCATGTCGATGAGCAATGGGGGAAAAATCTGAGAACGAATCATGGCAGAGGAGAGGGAACGACCATCCCCCACCATCTCGATCATTTCGTCCATGCTGCTGCGCAGATGGATATTCTGCGCGGCATCGCGGGTCAGCTCCAGAGAACGCAGCAACGGCAGGCCATTGGCCACCAGATTGGCCATGGTTTCGAGAAACTGCACATAGAAGCGGCCTCGAACGACATTGCCGTAGAGGGGCAGCTTGAGCTTGATGCGATCCCAGGCCGGGCGATTGCGCTCGGCATCCTTCCACGCCTTGAAGAAGATGGCCGCCGCCACTAGCACGAGCAAGGCGACCAGCCACCATTGCCGGGCGAAGTCACTGGCCCCGATCATCACCCGCACCCCGATGGGCATCTCCGAGCCCGGAGTGCCCTTGAGCAATCCAGTGAGCTGCGGGATCAGTTTGGTCACAAAAATCACCGAGACTCCGATGCCAGAAAGAATGAGGAAACTGGGGTAAATAAGGGCCAGGGTGATGCGGCCTTTGAGTTCTTGAATGGTCTTCAGGTAATGGGCCTGTCGGCGCAAAATGGTATCGAGGGCGCCACTGGCCTCCCCGGCAGCGGCCAAGGAGCAATAGAGAGGGCCGAAGCTGGGGCTGACGCGCTTGAGGGCTTGGGAAAAGCTCGTGCCATCGCGCACCAGGGTGCGGATGCGCTCGGAGACCACCTTGATGGTGCCGTCCTCCTCCCTATCCTCCATCGCCCGGAGCGCGGGCTCGAGCTGGAGACCGGCCGCCAACATGTCGCTGAGTTCTTCCGTGAAATACACGACTTCCTTGGACTTCATCTTGATGGGGCCTTCCGGCACCTCGGTGTTCTTGTCCTTGGCCTTCGCCTTGGGAGAAGCTTTCACCAAGCCCTCGGGCCTGGCCTTCACCGAGGGTTTGCGCCGGGCACTGGTCTTGTCCACCTTGCTGGGCTTGGCCACCACTTTGGCCTCGGACACCTTGACCGGCTGGAGCCCTTTTTTGTCCAGCTGGCGCAGGGCTTCCCCACGGTCGCCAGCGGTCAATTCTCCGGTGACCACCGCTCCTCCAGCCCCCAGCGCCTTGTAGTTAAAAACTGCCATTTCGATACCCTTCGCTTGCGTTCATCAAACATCGCCTCCGAGGTCAACCGCAGTCGCGGAGACCACTTCCTCCACCGTGGTCATCCCGGTCATCACCTTATACCAGCCATAGTCCCGCATGGGTACGTAACCGTCTTTGACCGCCTGTTCCTTAAGTTCATTGCCATTGGCCCCCTTGATGATGAGGTCCTGCATTTTCTCGGTGAGGATAGCCACTTCGTAAATGGCGAGACGTCCGGCGAATCCAGTGTTGCGGCACTTGTCGCAGCCGCCGGGTTCGTAAGCCTGCCCTTCCAGATGGGGAATCTTCAGTCGGCGGCGCTGGTCGTCGGTGATTTCCACCGGCACGCGGCAGTGTAGGCAGAGTTTGCGCACCAAGCGCTGGGCCAGAAAGGCTCGCACCGCCGCACTGACCAGGAAGGGCTCCACCCCCATGTCCACCAGACGGCTGATGCCGCCGAGCGAATCGTTGGTGTGCAGGGTACTGAAAACGAGGTGACCGGTCAGGGAGGCGCGAATGGCAATCTCGGCCGTTTCAAGGTCCCGGATCTCCCCCAGCATCACGATATTGGGGTCGGCCCGCAAAATGGAGCGCAGACCGCTGGCGAAGGTGAGGCCGATGTCGGACTTCACCGCGATCTGCATCACGCCATCGAGCTTGTTCTCCACCGGGTCCTCCACCGTCACGATGCGGGTGTCGGGCGTG
The DNA here is from genome assembly GCF_016595415.1 of Roseibacillus ishigakijimensis. Taxonomy (GTDB): domain Bacteria; phylum Verrucomicrobiota; class Verrucomicrobiia; order Verrucomicrobiales; family Akkermansiaceae; genus Roseibacillus; species Roseibacillus ishigakijimensis. The sequence continues at coordinate 7,621 of NZ_JAENIO010000002.1, read as the reverse complement.
TTCAGCTCGCTGAGAAAGGAGTAAAGGCTGGTCGACTTACCCGAACCGGTCGGTCCGGTAATGAGAATAATGCCATTGGAAAGACTGAGCAGCTGCCGGATGGGATCGAGCACAAAGGGCTCCATGCCCAACTTCTCGACATTGAATTTCTGCTGGTTGAGCAAACGCAGACTGACGCTTTCCCCCTCCACCGTCGGGACCGTGGCCACCCGCACGTCGATGGACTGGCCTTCGAGAGAGAGGTTGATGCGGCCATCCTGCGGCAGCCGCTTCTCCGCGATATCGAGCCGCGACATAATCTTGAGACGGGCAATGACCGAACTCTGCAAAGTCTTGATCTGGTCCGGCACCGCGACCTCGATGAGGCGGCCGTCGACGCGGTAACGAATGCGGAGATTGTTGGCAAGGGGCTCGACGTGCACGTCGGTGGCCCCCTGGTCCAGCGCTTCGCGTAAAATCTGGTTCACGAACTTCACCACGCTCGCCTCGGTGTCGTCATCATCGATGACATTGGCCTCATCCTGGACCTCCAGATTCTCAAGGTCCATATCGCGCCCTTCGAGAATTTGCTCAAAGGTGTCCGCCCCCACCCCGTAGAGGCGGCGGAGACCTTCGTGCACCCGGCGGCGGGAGGCCATTTTCCAAATAAGAGGATAATCAATGGCCTGCACGGCGGCTTGCTTGGCCAGCAGATTGAAGGGGTCATAGGTCGCCATCACCAGGCTCTCGTCGCCCTCTTCGCCCACCACCGCAACAGGCAGGACCTGATGGCCCAGCGCCACCCGGGGACCGCAGACCTCCCGCAAGTCGGCCGCCTTCTCGGGAGCCGGAATTTCGGCCAGCCACTCCATCCCCAGATTGTGAGCCAATTGCTGCATGTAGGGTTCCTCATCGACCGCCCCGGTATCGAGGACATCATCGATGGGAGACCGTTGCCGTTGCCGCGCCGCGCCCAAAACTTCCTCCACCGCAGTCAAGTCCTCACATCCGGTCTCGCGGGCCGGTTCCAACAACAAATTGATCATCGCTCCTTTGTAGGAAACAGAACGCCGCAAACCGTCCCGGCTGTCAGCAATTTTCCTCCCGCAAGACGGAAAAAAGCGCCGCCGCCCCTCCCCGGCCTGCCAAATGGGTAGCCCGCCCCCTGGCCGGAGCGTTCAAAGAGCCCGGAAACCCTCTCTCCGCCCCTCTTCCCGCCCGCAAGGTCACCAAGGAAACTGCGATTACTCGCCGAGCCCTGAAAAAAAGCGTCGATTTTCTGGTATAAAGCGGCCGTGATTCGATTCAACCCTCTGCCTCTCCTCACCACCAGCCTTGTAGTGACGAGCTCGCTCGCGGCCGAACCCGGCGAGACGATTTACCAAAAAGGATTCCTTTCTCCGCAAGAAGCGCTGGAATCCATCGAACTGCAAGACGGCTATCGGCTGGAACTCGTGCTGAGCGATCCGCATATCCACGAGCCCGTGACCATGGCCTGGGATGGCAATGGCGTGCTCTACGTGGCCGAGATGCGCACCTACATGCAGGACGCCGATGCCACTGGAGAGCAGAAGCCCCTGAGCCGAATCTCCCGCCATGAGGACACCGATGGCGATGGCGTTTATGACAAACACAGCGTCTTCGTGGACAATCTCCTCCTCCCGCGCATGATTTTGCCCCTCGATGACCGGATTATGGTCGGAGTGACCAACACGCTGGACCTCTGGACCTACCGCGATGGCGATGGCGACGGCGTGGCCGACGAGAAAGTGAAAATTTATGAAGGAGGGCCGCGCGGTGGCAACATGGAGCACCAGCCCAGCGGCCTGCTCTGGAACCTCGACAACTGGATCTACCTCACCTACGAAGCCAAGCGCTACCGCTTCACGGATGGCGAGCTGGAGGTGGAAAATCTGCCGCGTGGCGGGGGGCAATGGGGCCTCACCCGGGATGATGCCGGACGCCTCTACTACTCGACGGCCGGCGGGGAAAAGCCAGCGATGTTTTTCCAGCAACCCATGGCCTACGGAGGCTTGCAACTCTCCGGACAAGAAGAGGAAGGATTCCGCACGGTGTATCCCATCGCCCCCGTTCCCGATGTGCAGGGAGGCCTGCGCCGAGTGGGCGAAAATGGCGGACTCAATGCCTTCACGGGAGTTGCCGGACAAGGAATCTATCGCGGCGATCGCTTGCCGGCCGACCTGAAAGGCGACCTCCTCATCCCCGAGCCCGTGGGACGCCTGATCCGGCAAGTGGAAGTCGACCGCCAAAATGGCAAGACCGTGCTGCGCAATGTCCATCCCGGCTCGGAGTTCCTGCGCACCCGCGACCTCAACTTCCGCCCGGTCTGGACCGCGACCTCGCCCGATGGAGCCATGATGATCCTCGACATGCACCGGGGCATCATCCAGCAAGGAAACTGGACCCGCCCGGGCAGTTACCTCCGGGAAGTGATCGACAAGTGGGGCATGGCCAAGAACATCGGACGAGGACGCCTCTACCGCCTCGTGCACGACAGCTACACCCCCGACCGACAACCCCGGATGCTGGAGGAAAGCACAGCCGAGCTCGTGGCCCATCTCTCCCACCCCAATGGCTGGTGGCGCGATACCGCGCAAAAGCTCATCCTCCTGCGCGAGGACCGCGAATCCGTGATCCCCGCCTTGCAAAACCTCCTGCAAAATGGCGAGAGCGAGCTGGGCCGCCTGCACGCCCTCTGGACCCTGGAGGGAATGGATGCCCTCGCTGCGGAACAAGTCGCGACCGCGCTCGCAGACCCCGCCTCGCTGGTGCGCACCTCGGCCATCCGCACCGCCGAACCCTTCTTCGCAACCGGAGAAGAAAGTGTGATCTCCGCTCTCCTGGGCTCGCCCCACCTCGAAGAACAGGCCGATCTCGAGATGGTCTTGCAAGCTTATAACTCCATTCTCGTCAGTGGCACCACCCATGAGGGCTTGCTGGCGCTGAGCTCTCATATCGAGGAAAACTACCACGACCATGAAGTGGTGGCCGAACTCGTCGAGCTGCAAAAAACACGGCGCAAGGAACTGGCTATGATCGCCGCGCAAAAAGCGAAAAACGCCTATCTGGCCGCCAGCCTCGAACGCGGACAAGTGATCTACCAGCAACTCTGCTTCTCCTGCCACGCCAGTGACGGCACCGGCACACCCATGCCGGGGCAGGAGGGAGAGAAGCTCGCCCCCTCTTTCGTTGACTCCGCCCGCATCTTGCAAGACCGGGGAGAAAACGCCATCCGCACCCTTCTCCATGGACTCACCGGCCCGCTCGATGGACGCCATTACGAGGGTCTCATGGTCGCCATGGCCAACAATGACGACCAATGGATTGCGGACGCCAGCAACTACATTCGCAATAGCTTTGGCAACGAAGCCCCGGCTGTCACCGCCGAACATGTGGCCCAACTGCGCCAGTTCCACCACGATCGCAGCGAGCCCTGGACGCAAGCGGAATTGGAGGCCCTCCAGCCCCAGCCCCTGCCCGATCGCCAGAATTGGAAACTCACTGCCAGCCATGGCGCGAAAGACCTCGCTGCCGCCGTGGATGGCAATCCCAAGACCCGCTACACCACCGGCACCCAGCAACGACCCGACATGTGGCTGCAGATCGAATTTCCGCGCGAGCTCTCCCTCAGCACTCTGGTGCTCGACAGCCGCTCCTCGCCCAAAGACGCCCCCCGCCAGTACCGCGTGGAGGTTTCTTCAGATGGCAAGGACTGGGGGACACCGCTGGTGGAGGGGCGCGGCACCGCGGCCCTCACCCGCATCCACCTCCCCTTCGGCACCCGTGGCCGCTTTGTGAGAATTTCGCAAATCGGGAAGGACGCGCACTACTTCTGGTCCATCCACGAGCTGGAAGTCTTGGGAAAATGACACCCCTCGGGGCCAATTTTTCCTTTCGCGTTTCCCCCGGCGAGGCCATCACTGGGACATGCTCACTCCGGTAGCCAACCGCCGCGATACGGGTTCCCTCAAGTGGGACCGCCGCCCCGACCTCGATCCCTTCTGGGTCGCCGACATGGACTTCCAAAGCCCGCCCGAGGTGATGGAAGCTCTGCGTCAGCGAGTCGACCACGGGGTCTTCGGCTACGCCTTGCCCCACCCCTCGCTGGTGGAAACCGTGCAGAGCTATCTCGCGCGGCGCATCGGCTATGAAGCGAAGGAAGAGGAAATCGTCCACCTGGGAGGTCTCGTTCCCGCTCTCTCCATGGCGGGCCGGGCCTTCGCCAAGCCGGGGGAAAGCCTCATGACCTGCACCCCGGTCTACCCCCCCTTCCTCGGGGTGCATCGCGATGGCGGCACCGAGCTGATCACAGTGGAGCACGTGCAGGTGGAGGGAGTGTGGACCTTCGATTGGGAAAAAATGGTGGCTGCCGTCAAGCAAGACACCCGCGTTTTCATCCTCTCCAACCCGCAGAACCCCCTCGGACGGGTACTCACCGAGCGCGAGATGGTCAAGCTGGCCACTTTCTGCCAAAAGCTAGGCATCCTCCTCGTCTCGGACGAAATCCACTGCGACCTCATTCTCGACGAAGAGGAAACCCCACACTTCTCCGCACTCAATCTCCCGGAGGACTTGCGCAAAAACACCATCACCCTCCTTTCCCCCTCCAAGACCTACAACATCGCCGGTCTCGGCTATGCCTACGCGGTCATTCCCGATGACAGCGTGCGACGCCGCTTCCAAGCGGCCAAGGGCCACACTCTCTCGGAGATCAATGCCCTATCCTACCACGCCGCAGAAGCCGCCTACAACCACGGCGAACCCTGGCGCCAGGAGCTGCTTTCCGTGCTGCGCAAGAACCGCAACCTGTTGACCTCTACTCTGGCCAACGAACTGCCCGCCGTGGTGGTGCCCGAGATCGAGGCCACCTATCTCGCCTGGATCGATTGCCAGGCCCTCTCCCACCAAAACCCGGCCCAGGTGGCCGAGGAGAAGGAGCAGCTCTTCCTCTCCGACGGAGCCTTCTTCGGTTTCCCCAAGGCCGTCCGCTTCAACTACGGCTGCCCCACCCACCGGGTGCAGGAGGGCCTCACCAAATTGGTGCGGGCTCTACGGGACTAGAGGAAAGCTATGCAGCCGAAGCGCCGTTCAGCCATCGGCTGAGGCCTTGGGTCTCCGCTAGTGGACTTTTACAAAAAGCCCGGTCGTCCAGGGACGCCGGGCTTTTTTCAGAATGACGTTGGAGAGCGATCACAGGCCCCCATCGGTGACCGCTCCTTCACTGGCGGAGGCCACCAATTTGCCAAATTTCGCCAAAACTCCCCGCTTGTAGCGCGGCTCGGGCTGCACCCAATTCGCCTTGCGGGCGGCCAATTCCTCTTCGCTCAGAGCAACATCGATGCGGTTATCCAGCGCGTTGATCGTGATCTCATCGCCATCCTGCAAGAGCCCGATGGGACCGCCTTCAAAGGCCTCGGGAGTGATGTGCCCGGCCACAAAGCCATGACTGCCCCCGGAGAAGCGTCCGTCGGTGATGAGAGCCACGCTCTCGCCCAAACCCCGGCCCATGACCGCAGCGGTGGGTCCGAGCATTTCGCGCATGCCGGGCCCCCCCTTGGGGCCTTCCATACGGATTACGATCACGTCGCCCGCCACGATGGAGCCATCGAGAATCGCGTCCATGGCATCCTCCTCGCGGTCAAAAACCCGGGCCCGCCCGGTGAAGGCTTCGCCCTCTTTGCCAGAAATCTTGGCCACCGCGCCTCCGGGGGCGAGATTGCCGTAGAGAATGCGCAAGTGGCTGTCCTTCTTGATGGGCTTGTCGAGCGGATAAATCACGTCCTGATCGGCGGGATACTCCAGGGGCGAATTGGCAAGATTTTCCGCCAGGGTCTTGCCCGTGACGGTCAGACAATCACCGTGCAGGAGGCCGCCCTGGAGTAGCATCTTCATCAAGGGCACCGTGCCGCCAATTTTGACCAGCTCAGCCATCACATACTTGCCGCTGGGCTTCAGATCGGCCACCACGGGCACACGCTTGCCAATCTCAGTAAAGTCATCGATGGAGAGCTCGACCTCCGCCGCATGAGCAATGGCGAGGAGGTGCAGGACGGCATTGGTGGAGCCACCCAGGGCGATGACCACCGTGATGGCGTTCTCGAAGGCCTTGCGGGTCATGATGTCGCGGGGTTTGATCCCTTTTTCCAGAAGATGCAACACGGCCGCCCCCGAGTCGAAACAGTCGCGCATCTTGTCATCGCTCACCGCCGCCTGCGCGGAGCTATTGGGCAAAGACATGCCGAGGGCCTCAATGGCGCTGGCCATGGTGTTGGCAGTATACATGCCTCCGCAGGAACCCGGCCCGGGGATGGCGTTCTCCTCCACCGCCTGCAGCTCCGCGTCGGAATACTCACCGCTGGCGTGCTTGCCCACCGCCTCAAAAACGGAAACCACGTCGAGCGACTTCTCCTCGCCCTTCACCGTCGCGCAACCGGGCAAAATGGTGCCGCCGTAGACAAAAACGGCGGGACGGTTCATGCGCGCCATCGCCATCACGCAGGCCGGCATATTCTTGTCACAACCACCGATGGCGACGTAGCCGTCCATGCCCTCACACCCCACCACGGTCTCGATGGAATCGGCAATTACCTCCCGGCTGACGAGAGAATACTTCATCCCCTCGGTGCCCATGGAAATGCCGTCGGAAATGGTGATAGTGTTGAAAATAACCGCCTTGCCTCCCGCGGCATCCGCACCCTTGGCGCTCTCCTTGGCGAGGCGATCGATGTGATAATTGCAGGGAGTCACCTGACTCCAAGTGGAAGCGACCCCGACTACCGGCTTGGAAAAATCCTCTTTTTTGAAACCCACTGGATAAAGCATCGCCCGCGAGGGCGCGCGGTCCGCTCCATCCAAAACTTGTGACGAGTATTTCCGTTTGTCCGAGTTGCAGCTCATAAGAGCGGAAGGATCCCCTGCCCACCCGCTTTCGTCAAGTTTGTGGATGCCCCACCGCGTCAAAAAGAATAACACCTCAAGCAGTCCCCACCGGGAACGATGAGAGGCAAGGCCATCACCCAGGCCCATAAGAGCTGTCCAAACTCTGGGGTCGGGTCATTGTCTGCAGTGGTCCCCTTACCGTTGCCGGCAAACTCGGAGTTTTATTGATGCTCAGCAAGGCTCTCAAGGAAGGGAGGGACGGTCAAGCTGGTTCAACTTGCCAGGGCTATAGGGCGGGTAGCCCCGCTGCCCGCCGTCCAGCACCCCGCGGCCAATCGGCACCTGAAAAAGAAAGCCATTCATCGCACCAAATTTTTAAGAACCTGCGGCCAAATCAGTCGAACATCCTGCCCGACACCCGCATTCACCTTCACTTCCCAACCCTGCTTCCGCCCTTCGCGACGCCAAGTTTTTCCTGCTCCATCAGTATCCACAAATGGCAGAAAAAGGGTCACCCGGCTCTCCACCCCCTCAACAACAACCGGCTTCCCTTTAGGATGAACGAGGATCACATGACCTGCCGAATGACTCGACGCTACGCGCAAACCTTCTTGAGACTTCGAGCCACAAGCTACAATCAATTCATATGAGGTGCGGTAATTTCTTGGACCACGCCTTAACCAAATGAAGACTGAAGCCATGAAAGGCCGTAAGCGTTATACCAAGGAATTCAAAACCCAGG